>NZ_JAQFWQ010000043.1 GCF_027706725.1 Nocardiopsis endophytica | reverse complement strand
GCTGGCCTGTTCTCGTTGGCGCCCTTATCGGTGTGCTCCGTCGGCCTGCCGCTCGGCTGGGGCCCTCAAGCGGGGTACCTGCCCAGCCGCCCGCCGAATCGTGGCGACCCGAAGCTTGAGAGCGCGGCTACAGGGGCGTTCTTCCCGAGATCAATGGGGGATCGGGGCGGCAGTGCGCCACCGTGGCGACCGCGTGGGCGATGTCGGTCGGGGACAGGTCGGCCCTGGCCGTCAGGCGTAGGCGGGGGCGGCCGTCCGGGACCGACGGTGGGCGGAAGCACCCCACCCGCACACCCTTCTCCGCGCATCGGCGGGCCCAGCGCGTGCACGCGTCGGGCGAGTCCGCCGTCACCGAGACGACGGCGCCGTCGGGGGAGGAGACCTGCAGACCGTGCGCGGCCAGGCCGGTGGAGAGCGCGCGGGCGCGGTCCCTCAGGCGCCCGGCGAGTCCCGCGTCGGCGCGGATCAACCGCAGCGCCTCAAGGGCCGCACCGGCCGACGCGGGGGCCAGACCGGTGTCGAAGATGAACGTGCGCGCCGTCTCCACCAGGTGGCGGATGACGCAGGACGGCCCCAGGACGGCGCCGCCCTGCGCTCCCAGGGACTTGGACAGCGTCACCGAGACCACCGCGTCCTCGGCGCCGCGCAGTCCCGCGGCCGTGAGGGCGCCCGCGCCGCCGTGCCCGACGACGCCGAGGCCGTGGGCGTCGTCCAGCAGCAGTGCGGCGCCCGCGCTCCGGCAGGCGTCGGACAGGCCGGGCAGGTCGGTCAGGTCGCCGTCCACGGAGAAGACGGTGTCGGACACGACGAGACGGCGTTCGAGGGCGGACCGGTCGCGGGCGGTCTTCAGCTCCCGGGCGGCCGAACCCGGGTCGGCGTGGTCGAACAGCGAGACGTGGGCGCCCGCCGCCTTGGCCAGCCGTGCGGCGTCGATGAGGGAGGCGTGGTTCAGGCGGTCGCACACCAGGTGCGCGCCGCGCCCGGAGAGCGCGGTGACCATGGCGAGGTTGGCGGCGTAGCCGGAGGAGAAGACGAGGGCTGACTCGGTGCCGTAGAAGTCGGCGAGCTCGTCTTCCAGCGCGCGGTGGAGCAACGTGTCGCCGGTGACCAGACGCGACCCGGTCGCTCCGGCGCCCCAGCGCCGGGCGGCCTTCGCGGCGGCTTCGGTGACCCGCGGGTGGCGGGCGAGCCCGAGGTAGTCGTTGGAGGCCAGGTCGAGGACGTCCTCGTCGTGGGGGCGCGGTCGAAGGACCCGGGTGAGCCCGGCGGAGGCCCGCTCCCGAGCGGCCCCGGCGAGCCACCCGAACGGCGGCACAGGGGCGGTGTCGTCGGTCGTCGCGTTCACGGTCGGGGCCGCCTTCCTGCTCTGGGGCGGGGCCCACCGGGATGACGATCGGTCGGGCGGACCGCCGGTCCGGTCGGGTCGTGGGGCGCCCCGCGGCCGGTCCCCACGGGCGGGCGGCGGGGTACCGCCGCCCGCCCGGACCGCCTGGAAAACGGTCACGTGGAGCCTCACATGCCTCCGGTCCCCTCGTCATGCACGGGAACGCACAAACCTCCCCCGCCCAACTCTGTGGGAGGGAGCATCGCCCCGCCGCCGGGCCCCCGGAAGGATGTGCGGGTATGACGTCTCCGCCCCGACCCGCCCCCGACGGCGCCGAGGCCGCCGCGAACGGCGCCGCCGCCGAGTGGGTCCGCGAGGTCGACCGCGACCTGCTCTGGCACCCCTACTCGTCCGTGGGCCCCGGCGCCGCCGGTGCCCCCTACGTCGTCGCCGACGCCTACGGCACACGCCTGCGCCTCGTCGGCGACGACGGCCGCGAGCGGGAGGTCGTCGACGGCATGGCGTCCTGGTGGTCCGCCATCCACGGGTACCGCCACCCCGTCCTCGACGCGGCCGCCCGCACCCAGCTCGACCGGTTCGGACACGTCATGTTCGGCGGCCTCACCCACGAGCCCGCCGCCCGCCTGGCGGCCCTGCTGGCCGCCTCCGCCCCCGGTGACCTGCGCCACGTCTTCCTCGCCGACTCCGGGTCGGTGTCGGTTGAGGTCGCGCTCAAGATGTGCCTGCAGTACCAGCGCTCCCAGGGCCGCCCCGAGCGGCGCCGCATCCTGACCTGGCGCGGCGGGTACCACGGGGACACCTTCCACGCCATGTCGGTGTGCGACCCCGAGGGCGGGATGCACGCCCTGTGGGGCGACGTCCTGCCCCGGCAGGTCTTCGCCGACGCCCCGCCCGAGGGGTTCGGCGCCGCCCCGGACCCCGCCTACGTCGCCGGGCTGGAGCGGCTGGTCGCCGCGCACGCCGGCGAGCTGGCGGCGGTCATCGTGGAGCCGGTGGTGCAAGGGGCCGGCGGCATGCGCTTCCACAGCCCCGGCTACCTGCGCGAGCTGCGCCGCATCACCCGCGAGCACGGCCTGCTGCTGGTGTTCGACGAGATCGCCACCGGCTTCGGCCGGACCGGCTCCATGTTCGCCGCCGGACACGCCGGGGTCGTCCCCGACGTGATGTGCGTGGGCAAGGCGCTGACCGGCGGATACCTGACGCTCGCCGCCGCCCTGTGCACGCCGGAGGTGGCACGCGGCATCTCGGAGGGGGAGGTGCCGGTGCTCGCCCATGGGCCCACCTTCATGGGGAACCCGCTGGCGTGCGCGGTCGCGGCGGCGAGCGTCGGCCTGCTGACCGGCGGCGACTGGCGCGGCGACGTCGCCCGGGTCGAGCGGGGGCTGCGCGACGGGCTGGCCCCCGCGCGCGCCCTGCCCGGCGTGCGCGACGTGCGCGTCCTGGGCGCGATCGGGGTGATCGAGCTGGACCGGCCCGTGGACATGGCGGCCGCCACGCGCGCCGCCGTCGAAGCCGGGTGCTGGCTGCGGCCCTTCCGCAATCACGTCTACGCGATGCCGCCCTACATCTGCGACACCTCCGACCTGGAGGCCGTCACCGGGGGCATGCTCGTCGCGGCCGAGGCCTCCCTCAAGGCGACCGCATGAGGGTGATGGCGGTCGCCGGGACCGGGACCGGGGTGGGCAAGACCGTGTGCACGGCCGCGCTCGCGGCCCTCGCCCTGCGGGCGGGGCGGCGGGTCGCCGTGCTCAAACCGGCGCAGACCGGGGTGCGGCCGGGCGAGCCGGGGGACGCCGACGAGGTCGCCCGCCTGGCCCCGGGCACGACCGTGCGGGAGCTGGTCCGCTACCCCGACCCGCTGGCCCCGGCCACCGCCGCCCGCCGGGCCGGGATGCCGGGGCTGCCCGCCGAGCGGGCGGCGCGGGCCGCCGCGGAGCTGGAGGACGAGGGCCACGACCTGGTGCTGGTCGAAGGCGCGGGCGGGCTGCTGGTGCGCTTCGACGAGCGGGGGTCGACCCTGGCCGACGTGGCCGCGTCCCTGTCGGCCCCGGTCCTGCTGGTCGCGCGCGCGGGCCTGGGGACGCTCAACGAGACGGCGTTGACGGCCGAGGCGCTGCGCGCCCGGCGGATCATGTGTGCGGGGGTGGTGATCGGCAGCTGGCCCCGGGAGCCGGGCCTGGCCGAGCGGTGCAACCTCGGAGATCTTCCCGTGGAGGCCGGAGCGCCGCTGCTGGGGGCACTGCCCGAGGGCATGGCGGCCCTGGTGCCTGAGGCGTTCTCCGCCGCGGCGGTGGAGGCGATGGTGCCGGACCTGGAGGCGACGGTCCTCAGCCGCGGCGCCACTGTGTAAGGGGGCGCGCGGACAAGCTGGTGTGCTCCGCGTCGATCTCGGGAGAAAGGGCGCCGTCGGCCCACGTTTCAGGGACGCTTTTCCCGAGAGCAACGACGCAGGGGCGGCGATCTGCGGCGATCTGCGGCGGAGTCGGTGGGGCCCGCCCCTCTGGTCCGCCCGCGTCGCCGCTCGGGACCTCGAAGAGGGTGGGGTCGGTGAAGGTCACGGAGCTGTTGGACCAGCACGACATCCGCTATGAGTTCATCGATGGGGAGGTCATCATTCCGCCGTCGCCGGGTCAGCTGCACCAGGAGATACAACTGGACATCCTGCTGCAGGCGCGCCACAACGGGCATCCGGCCGCAATGAGCGCTCCCGTCCGGTTCTCCGGGAGCAACGACGATCCACGGCCGGACGTAGCGGTCTTCGAGGAAGGGACACGGCTCCCCGCCTCGGGGATGCGTCCTGGCGCACAGGTCCTGCTCGTCGTCGAGGTCGTGTCACCCTCCTCCCGCATCCGTGATGAGAAGGCGAAAAAGGAGCTGTACGCGCGGCTGGGTGTCCCCTGCTACCTGATCGTTCGGCAGAGTGGCGACCCGTGGATCCTCTACAGCGCGCCTGAGCAGGAGGAGTACAGGGAGACCTCCGAAGGGGCGATGGGGGACTACGTGAATGTGCCCGCTCTGCCGTGGCCCGTGCGGACGCCGGCACCGGACGACCACATGCGCGACGGCCTTCCCACGGCCTTTCGTTAGCCGTGGCCCGTCGCGCCATCTCCCTTCGGTCCTCTGTGTGCCCGATCGCCATGGCGGCCGTTCCGTCCCGCCGTCAGGCTGTGTCGCGGCGGGACGCCTCCAGGGCCCCCTCCACCTGCGCTTCGCCGGTCGGGCTCACCGACCCCCGTGATGCGCGACACTCCGACCGTGTTGTTAGATGGGCGTCACATCACAGCGGCGGCCCCGCCTGACCGGCGGGCGCGGCCGACCGCTCGCCTGCGTGACATGAGGAGGGCGCCAGCAATGACGCAGCCACCACCCCCCGTGCTCTGGACCCCCGACACCGAACGGCGGGAACGGTCCAACATCACCGCGTTCGCCCGCTGGGTGCGCGAGGAGCGGGGGGCGGCCGTCGACGAAGGCGACTACGACTCCCTCTGGCGCTGGTCCACCACCGACCTCGACGGGTTCTGGTCGGCCGTGTGGGACTACTACGGCGTCCGCTCCTCTACCCCGCCCGCCGAGGTCCTCGCCGAGCGGTCCATGCCCGGAGCGCGCTGGTTCCCCGGCACCCGCCTCAACTACGCCGAGCACATCTTCGCCGACCGCGACGACGACGCCGTGGCCATCCGCCACGCCTCCGAGCTGCGCGTCCTCGGCGAGTGGACCTGGGGCGAGCTCAAGCGCCGCACCGCCGCCATCGCGGCCGGGCTGCGCCGCCTCGGGGTGGGCCCCGGCGACCGGGTCGCCGCCTACCTGCCCAACATCGCCGAGACGGCCGCCGCGTTCTACGCCTGCGCCTCCATCGGAGCGGTCTGGTCCTCCTGCTCGCCCGACTTCGGCGTGCGCAGCGTCATCGACCGCTTCGCCCAGATCGAACCGAAGGTGCTGCTGACCGTCGACGGCTACCGCTACGGCGGCAAGGACTTCGACCGCTCCGACACGGTGCGCGAGCTGCGGGCGCAGCTGCCCGGCCTGGAGCACACCGTCGTCCTGCCCTACCTGGGCGACGAGGTGCCCGAGGACGCCCTGTCCTGGGAGGCGCTGGAGCGCGCCGGAGAGGGCGCCGGCCTGGAGTTCGAGCGGGTCCCCTTCGACCACCCGCTGTGGGTGCTCTACTCCTCCGGCACGACCGGGCTGCCCAAGGCCATCGTGCAGGGCCACGGCGGCATCCTGCTGGAGCAGCTCAAGAACCTCCACCTCCACCTGGACGCCCAGGAGACCGACCGGGTGTTCTGGTTCACCACCACCGGGTGGATGATGTGGAACTTCCTGGTGAGCGTGCTGCTCACCCGGGCCTCCATCGTCCTGTTCGACGGCAACCCCGGCCACCCCGACCTGGGCACCCTGTGGGACCTGGCCGAGCGCGCCGGGGTCACCGTCTTCGGCACCAGCGCCGGGTACCTGTCCACCTGCATGAAGGCCGACATCCACCCCACGCAGGGCCGGGACCTGTCGGCGCTGCACGCCATCGGCTCCACCGGCTCGCCGCTCAGCCCCGAGGGGTTCGACTGGTGCTACCGCGAGTTCGGCGACGGGCTGTGGCTCTTCTCCACCAGCGGCGGCACCGACATCTGCAGCTGCCTGGTGGGCGGCGTGCCCACCCTGCCGGTGTACGAGGGGGAGATCCAGGCCCGGTCGCTGGGCATGGCGGTGGCCGCCTGGGACCCCGACGGCAAGGAGCTGACCGGCGAGGTCGGCGAGCTGGTCGTCACCGAGCCCGCGCCGTCCATGCCGCTGTACTTCTGGGGCGACGAGGACGGGGAGCGCCTGCGCGACAGCTACTTCTCCATGTACCCGGGGGTGTGGCGGCACGGCGACTGGATCTCCATCACCGACCGCGGCACCGCCGTCATCTACGGCCGCTCCGACTCCACCATCAACCGGGGCGGGGTGCGCATGGGCACCAGCGAGATCTACCGCGCGGTGCTGTCCCTGGACGAGATCGTCGACGCCCTCGTGGTGGACGTCCCCCAGGAGGACGGCGGCTCGCGCATCGAGCTGTTCACCGTCCTGCGCGAGGGCGCCGAACTGGACGAGGCGCTCACCAAGGCCATCGCGCGCCGCATCCGCGAGGACTGCTCGCCCCGGCACGTCCCGGACTCGGTACGGGCCATCGCCCAGGTCCCGCGCACACTGTCCGGCAAGGTGCTGGAGGTGCCGGTCAAGCGCATCCTGATGGGCGAGCCCGCCGAGAAGGTGGCCAGCCGCGACTCCCTGGCCGACCCCGAGGCACTGGACTACTTCTCGAAGCTCGCGCGCGGCGAGGACTGAGCGGCGGACGGGGACCGGGGAACCGGTCCCCGTCGACCGCCCCAAAACACCGCAATACCTCCTAGGGTGGGCGTCGTGACACCGCCCCAGGACCCCCGCCTCCCCGACGGGCCGGCGGCGCCCGCGCCGCGCGAGCGCATCGCCGGGATCGACGCCGCGCGCGCCCTCGCCGTCTTCGGCATGCTCACCGTGCACCTCGGCATCGGTTCGCTCGGCCTCGCCGGACTGGCGGGCGACGAGGCGGCCGAGGCCTTCCACGGCCTGACCCGCGGCCGCTCCTCGGCGCTTTTCGCCTTCCTCGCCGGGGTGTCCCTGGCACTGATGACCGGCAGGAACCGGCCCCTGCCCGGCCTGGCCCTGCAGCGCCCCGTGGCGCGCATCCTGGTGCGCGCGGTGGTGCTGGCCCTGCTCGGGATGTTCCTGGACCTGCTCGGCGCCCCCGTCGCGGTCATCCTGGCCTACTACGCCGGGTTCTTCGTCCTGGCCCTGCCGCTGCTCACCCTGGGCCCCGTCGCGCTGGGCTGCACGGCGGCGGCGATCGCGCTGATCGGCCCGCAGGCGTCGTTCCTGCTGCGCTCGGCCATGGACGATCAGGGCTTCCGGGAGAACTCCATCGGCGGCGTCACCGACCTCCTCCTCACGGGCTACTACCCGGCGTTCACGTTCATGGCGTTCGTGGTGGCGGGCATGGCGGTGGGCCGGATGGACCTGAACGCGACCCGCGTGCGCCTGGGCATGCTGGGCACCGGCGCCGCGCTGGCCCTGCTCGGCTACGGCGGCTCGTGGCTGCTGCTGTTCCCCCTGGGCGGGGTCGACCGGCTGGCCACCGACCTCGCGGCGTCGACCTGGGGGACCAGCGCCCTGAACGCCTCCGAGCTGGCGCCCATGCGCGAGTGGGTCGTGGGGGAGCTGGACAACATGCACGGGCAGGTCCCGACGGACTCCCCGCTGTGGCTGCTCATCGCCAGCCCGCACAGCGGCACCAGCTACGAGGCCGTGGGCGCGATCGGCACGTCCCTGATGGTGCTGGTGGCCTGCCTGTACGCGGCCGAGCGCGCGCGGGTGCTGGTGTACCCGCTGTCGGCCGCCGGGTCCATGGCGCTGACGGTGTACGCCGGGCACATCGTGGTCATGGCGATCGGCGGCATGTCCTTCCAGGACACGGCCCCGTTCCGGTGGGAGGCCTTCGTCGTCGCGGCGCTGGTGCTGTGCACGCTGTGGAAACTGACGCTGGGCCGGGGGCCGTTGGAACGCGCCCTGGGATGGCTCGCCGACCGCGGCGCCGCCCTGGTCCCCGACCGGGGAGCCCGCCCGGTCCGGCAGGCCTGAGTCCAGCCTTATACGGCCCTGCCGGGGTCGGCGCAGGGGGTCGTCCACGAGGACGAGGCCCCCGTGAATCCATTCGGCCGATCGGCCGATCCCGCCGGCGAAGCCTCCTGACTACCGTCGCCGCAATGCCGAAGAAGCGGCGGCGGGGCACCGCGCCTCCGCGCTCGCAGCGATGCCGGAAGGGTGATGCCAGTGTGGAGGACGACGCTCGCCGGGCTCCGCGCCCATAAGGCGCGGCTGGCCATGGCGGCCCTGGCGACCGTGCTCGGGGTGGCCTTCACCGCCGGGACCCTCGTCCTCGGCGACACCCTGCGCGCGGACGCCGAACGGACGGTCACCGCCAACACCGCCGACGTCGACGTGGCCGTGCTCGCCACCAGCGGCCTGCGCGAACTGCCCCAGGAGGCGGTGGACGAGCTGGCGGCGCTCGACGGCGTCGAGCGCGCCCAAGGAGCCGTGGAAGGGCAGGCCACCCTGCTCGGAGCCGACGGCCGCCCCCTGCGCCAGAAGCCCGTCGCCGCCTCGGTCACCCTGCGCACCTCCCTGGCGGAGGGCAGGGCCCCCGGCGCCGACGACGAGGTCGCGCTGGCCGCGTCGACCGCGGAGGACGCGGGCGCGGCCGTCGGCGACACGGTCGGCGTGCTCGACGCCCGGGGACGGCAGCGGGATATGACCGTCACCGGCCTGGTCGACACCCGGGGCGAGGGCACCATGGCCCTGCGCGGGGCGGCGGTTTTCACCCTCCCCTCGGCCAAGGCGGTCACCGGGAAGGCGGGGTACGCGGGCATCTACGTCACCTCGTCGGGCCCGGCCCCCGAGGACCTGCGCGCCGACGTGGCCGCCGCCGTCGGTGAAGGGGGCCGCGAGGTCCTGACCGGCCGGGAGTGGGCCGACGCGAAGGCGGCGGGCAGCGGCGTGGACCCGGCCCTGCTCAGCGCCGGGCTGGCGGTGCTCGCCCTGGTCTCCCTCCTGGTCTCCGGACTGGTCATCGGGAACACCTTCGGCATCCTGGTGGCCCAGCGCAAGCGCGAGCTGGCCCTCCTGCGCTGCGTGGGGGCCTCCCGCTCCCAGGTGTTCGGCGGCGTCCTGGCCGAGTCGGCCGCGCTCGGCGCCGCCGCGTCGGTGCTGGGAGCCGCCGCCGGGGTCGGTGCCGGGTACGCGGCCGTCCCCCTCCTCAGGGCCTTCGGCAGCGACATCCCCTTCTCGGTGGTCACGGTCACGCCGCAGACCCTCGCCATCAGCCTGGCCGCCGGCCTCGCCGTCACCGTCGGCGCCGCGGCCCTCCCCGCGCACGCCGCCACGCGTGTGCCCCCGGTCGCGGCGCTGAACAGCACCCGTGAACGCGAAGGCGGGCGGTTCGGCTCGGTGCGCGGCGTGCTGGGCCTGTCGGCGGCTGCGACGGGCGCGGGGGCCACCGCGGCGGCCGTGCCGGTCCTGGGCGCGGGGCCCACGGCGCTGACCACCGTCGTGGCCGGCGGCATGGTCCTCTTCCTGGGGCTGGTCGCCCTGGGGCCGGTGCTCGTGCGCCCGGCCGTGGCGGTCGTCGGCTTCCTCCCGCGGCGGCTGTTCGGCACCCCCGGGCGCCTCGCGGTGGCCAATGCCCGCCGCAACCCGCGCCGCGCTGCCACCACCGCGGTCGCCCTGGCCGTCGGGGTGACCCTGATGTCCGGGGTGTCGGTGGCCACGGAGAGCTTCTCGGCGTCGGTGGGCAAGGGCGTGGAGCATGCGCTCCCGGTCGACTTCATCGTGACGGCACCCGGGACGGCGGAGCAGGCGCAGATCCCGCCCGAGGTGGTCGAGCGGCTCCAGGGGACCGACGGCATCGCCGAGATCGGCGCACAGCGCGAGGCCGTGGTCGAGCTGGACGGGAAGGAGGCCGGACTGGCGAGCGTGGTCCCCGGCGGCCCGTTCGAGGAGCCGGTGGTCGTCGCCGGGGTGGACCCGGAGCAGATGGGGCGCGGACAGGTCGCGGTCACTCCGGAACGGGCCGAGGAGTTCGGCCTCGGCGTGGGGGACACGGTCAGCGCTGCCACCGGGGACGGGCGGACGGTCGACCTGGAGGTCGCCGCGATCGTCCGGGCGTCGCCCTACCCGCCGTTCTCCATGGCCCCGGAAGCCTTCACCGCCCTGTTCGGGGAGCGCGGCTACGGCGCGCTGATGATCAACACCGACCCGGGGCTGAGCCCCGAGGAGGGCCGGGCCGCCGTGGAGGCCGGGACCGAGGACCACCCGGCCGTGTCCATCACCGGCACCGACGACGCCCGGCGGCAGCTGGAGGCGACGCTGTCCAACCTGGTGATGATCGTCGGCGGCCTGCTGGCCCTGTCCGTGCTCGTCTCGCTGGTCGGGATCGCCAACACGATGAGCCTGTCGGTGGTGGAGCGGACCCGGGAGTCGGCCCTGCTCCGCGCCCTGGGGGTCACCCGACGGCAGCTGGGGCGGATGCTGACGGTCGAGGCGCTGGTCCTGGGGGCCGTCGGGGCGTGCACGGGCGCGGTCGTCGGCGGCGTGTACGGCCTGGCGGCGATCACCGCGATGCGCGCCGACGCGGTGCCCGCGGTGCCGGTCGGCCAGCTGGCCGTGATCGTGGTCGGATCGGGGCTCGCGGCGATGGCGGCCGCCGCCCTGCCCGCGCGCCGGGCGGGGCGGACGTCGATCGCGGCCTCCCTGGCAGGGGAGTGAGGCGGTCCCCGCACAGTGGCGGACGGAGGGCGGGTCAAGCGGGCCACTTCGGTGTGCGCTTCTCCAGGAACGCCGCCATGCCCTCCTGGGCCTCCGGTGTCTGGGCGGCGGCCGCCATCACCTCGACCGCGTACGCCATGGCGTCGGACTCGGCCCGGTCCAGCTGGGCGTAGAGCGCCTGCTTGCCCAGGGCCTTGCTGCGCGGGGAGCCGCGGGTGGCGCGGTCCAGCAGGTCGCGTGCGGCCCCCTCCAGCTCGGCGTCGGCGACGGCCCGGTTGACCAGGCCCCACTCGGCGGCGGTGCCCGCGTCGATGACGTCGCCGGTCAGCGCCATCTCCACGGCCCGCTTGCGCCCCACGTTGCGGGAGACGGCGACCATCGGGGTGTGGCAGAACCAGCCGCCCTTCCCGCCGGGGGCGGCGAACCCGGCGCTGTACCCGGCCACGGCCAGGTCGCAGGTGGCGACGAGCTGGCACCCCGCGGCGGTGGCCAGCCCGTGCACGCGGGCCAGGACGACCTGGGGCGCCGACTGCACGGTGCGCATGAGCCGGGCGCAGGTGAGCAGGGTGCGGCGGGTCGCGGCGTGGTCGGCGCCGGCCAGGTCGGCGAAGTCGTGCCCGGCGGAGAACACCGGGCCGTTCGCGGCGAGGACGATGCCCAGCGCGTCGGATGCGGCGACCTCCTCGAAGGCCGCGGTCAGCTCGTCCATGAACCCTTCGGACAGGGCGTTGCGGCGTTCCGGCCGGTTCATGGTGATGGTGGCGTGCGGTCCGGAGCGTTCCACGAGGACACGGTCGTTGCTGCTCATGAACCGACGTTACGCCGAGGTCCGGGGAGCGGGCCGGTTCAGGCGTCGCGGGTGACCGAGAGCGCGCCGGACGGGCACAGGCGGGCGGCCCGGAGCACGTCCTTCTCCCGGTCGGCGCCGGGCGCCCCGTCGCGCACCAGCACCAGCCCTTCCTCCTCGTCCTGGTCGAAGAGGTCGGCGGCGGTCAGGACGCACATCCCCGCCCCGATGCACCGGTCGCGGTCGGCGCTGATCCTCATCGCCCGGCCCCTTCCGGCCCCCAGGCCACGGGCAGGCGGTCCACGCCGTAGATGTCCGAATCGGAGCGCAGCGGCACCTCCTCCTCCGGGACCGCGAGGCGCAGGTCGGGGAAGCGCCGCAGCAGCGCGGGGAAGGCGGCCCGCATCTCCACGCGGGCGAGCTGCTGCCCCAGGCACTGGTGGACGCCGTGCCCGAAGCCGATGTGCCCGGGCGCCTCCCGCCGCAGGTCGAGCCGGTCGGGGTCGGGGAACCGCTCGGGGTCCCGGTTGGCGGCGGCCATCGACAGGGCGACGATGTCGCCCTCCTTGACCATGTGCCCCTCCAGCTCGACGTCCTCCAGGGCGGCGCGCTGGCCGGTGTGCGCGATGCTCAGGTACCGCATCAGCTCCTCCACTCCGCCGTCGACCGCCTCGGGGTCGTCGCGCATGACCGCGAGCTGGTCGGGGTGGCGCAGCAGGGCGTAGGTGCCCAGCGCGATCATGTTGGCGGTGGTGTCCAGCCCGGCCCCCAGCAGCAGCGTGGCCACGTTGACCAGCTCCTCCTCGGTGAGGTCGGAGTCGGTCAGCTCGCTGAGGATGTCGTCGGTGGGGGCGGCGCGCTTGGCGTTCACCAGGTCCCGCAGGTAGCCGGCCAGTTCCTGCATGGCGCGGCCCATCTCCTCGGCGGTGGCCGCGGGGTCGTTGAAGGCCCGGGTGTTCTCCTGGAAGCGGTCGTGGTCCTCGGTCGGGACCCCGAGGATCTCGCAGATCACCAGGGCGGGGATGGGCTGGGCGTAGGCGGCGACCAGGTCGGCGGTGCCGCCCGCGCGCTCCATGGCGTCCAGGTGCTCGGCGACGGTCCGCTCCACGCCCTCGGTGAGCAGGCGCATCCGGCGGACGGTGAACCTCCCGGCGAGCAGCCGCCGGTAGCGCGTGTGCTCGGGCGGGTCGGTCTGCAGGAACATCCCCGGCGGGGCGGGCGGCATCCGGTCGGGCATGCCGGCCCGGGGCAGCACGAGGCGCTGAAGCTCCATCCGGTTGCTGAAGCGCGGGTCGGAGGTGACGGCGCGGGCGGCGGCGAACCCGGTGACCAGCCACCCCGGGCTTCCGTCGGCGAGCGGGATGCGGGCCAGCGGGCGCACCGCCGCCAGCTCCTCGGGCGGGGCGAAGGGGCGCCCGGCAGGGCGCGCGGTGGGCATCTCGGGCAGTTCCGGCAACGGTGCCGTGGTCATGGTGGATCTCCCCCGTCGGAGTTTCGATCGAATGAAACGCTACGTTGCATTCAAAAACTCATCAATGCATGCGGAGGTCGGATCGCCTGTTGTCCCTGGTCTGTGGAGAAAATTGTTGCGGTGGGGATGAGGTGAATGCAACCCTCGCGTCGTCATGACGTTGCAATGGAGTTCGAGTGAACGCACAATGGGGTGCAGGGCCGCGCATGTCGGCACGGCCCGCCGACGAGTGAAGGGGGAGCCCATGCCCGGAGGACGCCTCACCCCCGAGGAGCGCCGCCGGATCGCCCGCGGTCTGGGCGACGGACTGTCCTACGCCGGGATCGCGCGCGGGCTGGGGCGGCCCACCTCCACCGTGACGCGCGAGGTGATGCGCAACGGGGGGCCGAACGACTACCGGCCCGACCGCGCCCAGAAGGAGACCGAGCGCCGCGCCCGCCGCGGCCCCGCCGCGCCGCCCCGCTCGGCGTCCCGGGCCCCCGGCCCGGTGGACGGGGCGCGGCGCCGCGCCGAGGAGATCGTCGTCGGGCCGCTCCAGGCGACCGGCCTGCCGCGCACCCCGGCGCGGGTCATGGCCGCCCTGTTCGTTGCCGACGCCGGCCTCACCGCCGCCGAGCTCGCCGAGCGGCTCGGACTCAGCCCCGCGTCGGTGTCCAAGATCGTCGGCTACCTGGAGGAACAGGACCTGGTGCGGCGCGAGCGCGTACCGGGCGGGCGCCGCGACCTGTACCTCGCCGACCGGCTCGCGTGGGTCCGGGCGTGGGAGGCGAGCATCCGGGCGAACCTGCGCCTGGCCGACGCGGCCCGTGAATGCGCGCGCATCCTCGGGCCCGGAACCCCTGCCGGTGCCCGCCTGGACGAGGTGGGGGCCTTCTTCGCCATGTCCTCCGAGGCGCTGTTGGACATCACCGCCCGCTGGGAGCGCGAGACGGGGTGGTGGTCCCCGGTCGGCGGCGAGCCGGACGCGGGCGGAGGGACGGCGGCGCCGGCCGGCGCGGACACCGGAGCCGAGGCGCAGGACCCTGAGGAGTAGCCTCGCTCGCATGGGCGGCGGGAACGGATTCGGAGCGGTGAACCTCCGGGCCCGTGAAGCCGAGCGCCGCATGGCCCCCGTGGTGGTCGCGGCGGCGCTCCTCTCGGTCCCCGCCGTGTTCTGCGAGGTCTGGGGCTCCGGCGCGGTGGCGGTGGCGGGCCGGTGGGCCAACATCGCCGCCGGTGCGGTGCTGTGGGCCGAATGGGGGCTGCTGTTCCTGCTGGCCGAGGGCAAGCGGGCGTGGCTGCGCGAGCACCGCTGGTCGACGCTGGCGGCCGCGGCCGCCGTGCTCGCGGTGGTGCTGGTGGTCGGCCCGCTGCAGATGCTGCGCCTGGCGCGGGTGGCGGTGTCGCTGCGGCTGCTGCGGGCCTCCCGCATCCTCAAGGCGGGCCGCGTGCTGAACCGCCGCACGGAGCCGGGGCGCCTCCAGCGGGCGCTGCTCACCGGGGCGGTGGCCCTGCTGGTGGCCGTCTTCAGCCTGGCCGTGCTGGCCGACCCGCAGGCGGAGAGCCGTCGGCTCGCCGAGGCGGCGGTGCAGACCTGGGGGGTGGGTCCGGTGGCCGCCGCGGGCGCGGCGGCGGTGGCGGCGGCCGCGGGCGCCCTGCTGTGGAGGCGGATGCGGCTCCGGCCCGGGGTGCGCGGCGACGGCTTCGCCGATACTGCTGACTCCGCCGACACTGCCGGGTCCGCCGACTCCGCCGGGACCGGGGACGCGCCGGGGGCGACGGGAGGCGACGGGGGGTGAGCCGCCCCGCGCTCGGTCGGCGGCGCCGGGGCTCGGCGCGTCCGTGCAGGTGAAAAACGGGTGGCGGCTGATCAGGACGCCATGGAAACATCGCCCGCTGTGTTCGACGATGAGGAACCCGACCCCTGATCCACCGACCCGGCGCCGTCCGCTGTGGGAGGCGCCTCCTTCCCGCCCGGAAGGTGCCAGGGCTCGGTGAGCGTTGGGACGAGCGTGTCCATCACCGTCTCGATGAGGGAGTAGAACCGGTCGGCGCTGGGCTCGGAGACCATGCAGGCCTGGGTGACCGCGGTCTTCATGGCGCATCCGAAGACCGAGGCCAGCAGCCGGGGCCTGAGGTCGCGGGACGAGGCCGCGCACCGCTCGGCGATCAGGGCCTCCAGGCGCGCCGTGTGCCGGTTGCCCGAGTCGAACCGGGCCGCGAGCAGGTGGGGGGACTCGGCCAGCACCGGCAGCAGCCGGAGCTGGCCCGCGACCACGGTCGCGCTCAGGTCCTCGCGCGTGTCCTGCACCGCCCGGGCCATGGCGGTGAAGGGGTGCTCGTCGAGTGGGCGGTCCCGGAGCCTGTGGATGAAGACCTCTTCGATGTCGTCGTAGACCGATAGAACGATGTCGTACTTCGACGGGAAGTAGCGGAACAGGGTCCGCTGGGAGACGTCGGCCTCGGCGGCGATCTCCTCGGTGGTCGTCGCCTCGAAGCCCCGCGCGGCGAACAGGTCCAGCGCGGCCGCCACCAGGGCTTCGCGGGTCCGGGCCTTCTTGCGCTCGCGCAGTCCGCCGGGGTGGTCCGGCGCACCGGATCCGTCGGTGATTCCCGTCACGTGCTCCTCCGGTTCGGCCGCGCGCCCCCGCTCGGGGGCGCGTGCGGGGGCGGCGCCACCTCCGCTTTCGCGGGTCGATCGGTCCGAGGATACCGCCGGATGCAAAATTCGTCAGTGATTGTCATCTGTCAGCGGCTGCCATTAGTGTTGCCGGGTCGCGACGGATCGGGAGGAACCGCGGGACGGACCGCGGGGGAACGGGGGACGCATGACGCAGACCGCACCACGGGAGGCGCCGCCGGGGCGGCGCCAGGGGCTGCGCGGCAGCCCGTGGGGCACGCTGGTGGCCATCGCCTTCGGCGTGATGATGGTCGCCCTCGACGGCACCATCGTGGCCGTGGCCAACCCGGCGATCGGCGCCGACCTGGACGCCTCCCTGGCCGAGCTGCAGTGGGTCACCCACGGCTACCTGCTCGGCCTGGCGGTCTTCCTGATCACCGCGGGCAAGCTCGGCGACCGCTACGGGCACCGCCGCGTGTTCATGGCCGGCGTCGTCGGCTTCACGCTCACCTCGGTGGCGATCGCCCTGTCCTCGGCGGTGGTCCCGCTGGTGGCCTTCCGCATCCTGCAGGGCGTGTTCGGCGCCACCATCGCCCCCGCCGCGATGGGGCTGCTGCGCTCCAGCTTCCCGCCGGAGAAGCTGGGCCGGGCCTTCGGGATGTTCGGCAGCCTGATCGGCGGCGCCACCGCGGCCGGCCCGATCGTCGGCGGCATCCTGGTGTCGGCGTTCAGCTGGCACGCCGCCTTCCTGATCAACATCCCGGTCGGCCTGGCCGCGCTGGGCCTGGGGGTGTGGCTGCTGGGGCCCAACCGCCCGACCGACACCTCCTCGCGGATGGACCTGCCCGGGATCGCCCTGCTCAGCGTCGCCATCTTCGCCCTGGTCTGGGCGCTGGTGGAGGCCCCGGTCAAGGGGTGGACCCACTCCGAGACGCTGATCGTGCTCGCGGTCTCGCTGGTCTTCGGCACCGCGTTCGTGCTGTGGGAGCGCAAGGCCGAGGCGCCGCTGCTGCCGCTGGGCATCTTCCGCTCCGCGCCCATCTCCATCGGCGTGGTGCTGATGGTGCTGATGGCCCTGGGGCTGATGGGGTCGCTCTTCTTCATCACCTTCTACCTGCAGGGGGTGCTGGAGCTGACCCCGCTGCAGGCCGGGCTGCAGCTGCTCCCGCTGACCGCGATGATGGCCATCTGCGCCACCCCGGCCGGGCGCCTCATCGACACCGTGGGGACCCGCGTCCCCACCGTGGGCGGCCTGGTCAGCGCCTCGGTCGCGCTGTTCATGCTCTCCCGGCTCACCCCCGACACCGGGGTCGTCTACACCTCGGTCGGCTTCGTGCTGCTGGGCGTGGGGCTGAGCATGGTGATGACCGGCGCCACCGCCGCGATCCTCACCAGCGCGCCGGTCTCCCTGGCCGGGGTGGCCTCGGGCATGCAGCAGGCCGCGATGCAGCTGGGCGGATCGCTGGGCACGGCGGTTCTGGGTGCGGTGCTGTCGGTGCGGGTGGCCGCCACGCTGCCCGGGCACTTCGGCGACGCCGGGGTGGAGCTGCCGGAGGGGGAGGGCCTCGCCGCGCTGCAGAGCGCGGTCGCCCAGGGCTCCGCGGTGATCCCGGAGGGCGCCTCCGACGCGGTCGCCGAGGCGATCACCCGGGCGAGCCACCTGGCGTTCATGGACGGCCTGTTCCTGGCGTTCAGCGTGGCGGCCGCGGTCATGGCGGGGGCGGCGGTGCTGTCCCTGTTCATGAAGCCGGCAGCGAAGGAGGAGGGCGCCGAGGACGGGGCCGCGCCCGAGCCCGCCGTCCACCTGTGACCTGAACCGGGAGGAAGGGGGGCGGCCCTGCGGGGCCGCCCCCCTTCGCTGTGCACTGTGCCCCGCCGTGCACCGTGCCCCCGTGTGCGCCGTGTGCTGTGCGTCGTGCGCCGAGTCCGGGGCGGCCTACTCGGGAGAGCCCTTCTTCCTCTCGCCCTCCGCCTTGCGGCGCTCCAGCGCCTCCTTGTGGCGCGCGGCCGGGTCCCAGCCCCCGAGCACCGCCTTGCGCTGCACCAGCACGGCCGCCGCGAACAGCGCCGCCGCCACCAGCAGCGACAGCACCACCCCGGCGGCGTCCCCGGCCCGGAAGGAGTAGCCGACCGCGATGCCGAACCACCCGAAGTCGGCGTCCCCGAAGGTCGTGTTCGCCTCCCCGAACGTGCCCAGCACGCCCAGCAGCAGCGCGGGCAGCACGGTGATGATCACGCCGTTGACGAAGGCGCCGGCCACCGCGCCCCGGCGCCCGCCGGTCGCGTTGCCGTACACGCCCGCCGCGCCGCCGGTGAAGAAGTGCGGCACCAGCCCGGGGAGGATCAGCGCCAGCCCGAACACCGGGTTGACCACCCAGGCCATGAACGCCAGCGTCGCCAGCCCGCCGACGAAGCTGGCAAGGAACCCCACGAGCACCGCGTTCTGCGCGAAGGGGAAGACGATCGGGGCGTCCAGGGCGGGCACCGCCCCGGGTACGACGCGTTCGGCGATGCCCTGGAAGGCCGGGACCAGCTCGCCCAGGATGGTCCGCACGCCGTACAGGATCACCGCGACGCCGATCCCGAACTGCAGCCCCTCCATCACCGAGGCCATCACGAAGTGCCCGACGGTGGGGTCGACCCCTTCGGCGGGCGGGAACATCTCCAGCGCCGCGGCGGTGCCCTGGCGGGCCCAGTACAGCAGGGCCACGGCCACGTAGATGACGACCATGCTCAGCGCCGTCGCCACCATGGAGTCGCGCAGGAAGCGCAGCCCCTCGGGCAGCTTCATGTCCTCGGTGCTGCGGCTGCCCCTGCCGACGAGCTGCCCGGTCGCGCCCGCTGCGACGTAGCCCAGGGTGCCGAAGTGGCCGATGGCGATCTTGCCGTCGCCGCCCACCGCCCGGGTCCACGGCTGGGCGAGGGCGGGCAGGGACACCATCACCACCGCCAGCAGCAGCGCGCCCAGGGCGACCGCGGCAGCGGCGGGCAGGCCGGTCGTCGCCAGCACCATGGTGAGCAGGGTGGCCATGAACAGGGTGTGGTGGCCGGTGAGGAACACGTACCGCAGCGGGGTGAACCGCGCCAGCACCAGGCTCAGCGCGAAACCGGCGATCATGATCCAGGCGACCTGGGCCCCGAACTGCTGCTGGGCGATGGCCACGATCGCCTCGTTGGTGGGGACCACGCCCTGCGCGCCGGCCGCGCCCTGGATCATCGTGCCCAGCGGTTCCAGGGCGGCGGTGACCAGGCCCGCCCCGGCGCCGATGAGCAGGAAGCCCAGCACGGCCTTGATGCCGCCGCCGACCACCTGTCCGACGGAGCGGCGCAGCGCGATCAGGCCGACGGCGGTGATGAGGCCGACCATGTAGGCCGGGACGCTGAGGATCTCGTTGACGACGAATCGGGCGATCGCGAGGATCGCGTCCATGGGCGGCTCCCGCCTGTCCGAACTACCGTGGGTCTCGGGGCCCTCCAGAGCCCGCGCGGACGGACCGCGCCGGTCTCGGGGAGAACGCCCCTACAAGCGCCGTCTCACGACGGGGGTTGTCGGTGTGCGGGGGAGGGGCCGCTCGCCCCGGGGCGAGACGGTGCTCCGCCGCCACGGCCCCGGGAGCGCCGGCTGCGCCGGCAGTACCGGAAGCGCTGACAGCGCCGACAGCACCGGCAGTGGCCCCGCCAGTCGGGCCGCCGCTGCCGCCACTTGAGCGCCCGCGATCACGGAGCTCGGCGGCCGCCGCCCTGACCGGGCAGGACACCGGCACCCCGGAAGACCCGGAACGTGAGCGCGTGGTCTCAGCGTCGGCTTCCCCGGGGATCAACGACCGGTGGCCTCGGCGACGGCCCGGCGGATCTCCTCGGCGTCCATGAAGTTGGCCACCACCGTGACCGGGATGCCCACGTCGCCCAGCTCCGCGGCCAGCTCACCGGAGGTGAGCACCAGGTCGGCGGTGGCGGCGGCGCCGCGCGCGGTCCCGATGTCGGCGACCTCCACCTCCGCGTCCAGCCCCAGGTCCTGGACGGCCTTCTCAGCGTTGGCCTTCAGCAGCACGCTGGTGCCGATGCCCATGCCGCACACGGCGAGGATCCTCACCTATTCGCCCCTCTCGTACTCGGTGATCGCCTTGTGGATCGCCTCGGGCTCGCGCATCCTCTTCAGCTCGCGCAGCCGTTCGGGGTCGCCCAGCATGCGCGCCAGGCGGGACAGGGCGCCGGAGTGGCCGTCGTGGTCCACCGCGGCCAGCCCGATGACCAGCTCCACGGGGTCGTTCTGGGGGTGGCCGAAGGCCACCGGCCGGGCCAGGCTCGCCCAGGACATGCCGGTGTGCAGCACCGCCTCGCTGGGCCGGGCGTGCGCCAGGGCCAGCCCTGGCGCGATGACGATGTAGGGGCCGTACTCGTCCACCGCCGCCTGCATCTGGCCGATGTAGTCCGAGGTCGCCACGCCTCCGGCGACGAGCAGCTCCCCGGCGGCGCGGATCGCCGCGCGCCAGTCCTCGGCCGCGATCCCGGTCACGATGGCGTCGGCGGGCAGCAGGGTGGACAGGGACGTGTCGGCCATGGGCCCTCCCGGCGACGGGACGCGAGGGACGGCCGCGGCGGGCCGCGGCCGCGGGTCCGCGGTGCGGACCGTATACAACGTTACGGTTCTACCGGAGGAATGTAACGCATCACCGACTGGGGTGTCGTGCCCCGAAGCTACTGTTCCGGGTCTGTTGTCCGATTGATGCGGGATGCGGTGCGCTCCTGGTGGGACAGCCCGTCGCTGGTGGTGCGGGTCGCGGCGCGGATGAGCCGCCGGGCGTCGTCGGCGGCGGCGCGCACCCGGTCGGGGGCCGCGCGGCCGGTGCGCGGCGCGGAGCCCTCGGTGCCCTCGGGTGGCATGCCGATGTCCTCGGGAAGCCCGGCCCGGCCGACGATGCGCATCTGCACCGTCTCCTGGGAGACCGAGGGGCGGATGTCGCCGCTGGGGGTGGTCCAGTGCTTGAGCCGGTGCCGCAGCCACTCCACCCCCTGGTAGCCCTCGCCGCGCGGCCACGGGGCGCCGTCGGGGCGGTGGCTGAGCGCGTGCAGCAGGTCGGCCACCGACCACCCGGCGGAGAAGAAGCGGGCGGCCTCGCGGCGGAGCTCGGTGAAGTCCACCCCGCGCAGCGAACCGTCGCGGCGGCGGATCAGCTCGCAGGCACGGTGCACGTCGCGGGGGGTGTGCATGGGCAGGGTCAGCGGGTCGGGGCCGGTGGAAGGGGCCAGCAGCTCGTCGTCGACGGTGACGACGACCTCGCCGTCGCGCCGGTTCTCCCAGATGCCGATGCGCTCGCGCGGCCAGCCCTGCGACTCGGCGAGCGCCGCCGCGAGCCGCTTCAGGTCGAACCCGTCCTGCGAGACGATCCGGAACTCGGCCATGTCCCCCTCGCCCCCTCCGGCGCGGCGCCGGCCCGGTGCCGGCGTCCTTCGCCTGTTCAGGGTACGGGGCGCACGGGCGGTGCGAGCGCTGGCGGGACCCGGCGCGCCCCGGGCGCCGGTCGGGTGCGGGGCGGGCACGGGGCAGGCGCGGGGCGGCCGCCCGTCGCCCGCGCGTTAGGGTGGCCCCAGGCGAGGGCCGGACGATCCCCGGCCGACGACGAGGAACCGCTCACGACGACCGCTCACGAGGTGGACCGTGCCCCAGACCGCCATCGCCGCCGAGCAGGCCCCCACCAACCGGGCCCTGCGCGAGTTCCTGCACGGCCTGCCCGGTGTGGACGAGGTCGGCGCCCGCGAACGCGCCGCCGGGCTGGCCACCCGTTCGGTCAAGACGACCGCCAAGGCCGCCGCGCTCGACCTGGCCGTGCGCATGGTCGACCTGACCACCCTTGAGGGCGCCGACACCCCCGGGAAGGTGCGCGCGCTGGCGGCCAAGGCCCGCCGCCCCGACCCCGACGACCCGGACGCCCCGTCGGCCGCGGCCGTATGCGTCTACTCCGACCTGGTCGCCGTCGCCTCCGAGGCGGTGCGCGGCAGCGGCGTGGGCGTCGCCTCGGTCGCCACCGCGTTCCCCTCCGGGCGCGCGCCGCTGGAGGCCAAGCTGGCCGACACCCGCCGCGCCGTGGCCGACGGCGCCACCGAGATCGACATGGTCATCGACCGCGGCGCGTTCCTCTCCGGGGACTACCGCAAGGTCCACGAGGAGATCACCGCGGTGAAGGAGGCCTGCGGCGGCGCCCACCTCAAGGTCATCCTGGAGACCGGCGAGCTGGCCACTCTGGACAACGTGCGCCGCGCCTCCTGGCTGGCGATGGGCGCGGGCGCCGACTTCATCAAGACCTCCACGGGGAAGGTGGCGCCCGCCGCCACGCCCCCGGTCGTGCTGGTG
Organism: Nocardiopsis endophytica; assembly: GCF_027706725.1. Taxonomy (GTDB): domain Bacteria; phylum Actinomycetota; class Actinomycetes; order Streptosporangiales; family Streptosporangiaceae; genus Nocardiopsis_A; species Nocardiopsis_A endophytica. The sequence continues at coordinate 32,024 of NZ_JAQFWQ010000043.1, read as the reverse complement.
ATGCTGGAGGCCGTCCGCGACAACCTGGCGGCCACCGGCCGCGCCGTCGGCGTGAAGCCCGCCGGGGGCATCCGCACCGCCAAGGACGCGATCCGCAACCTGGTGATGGTGCAGGAGGTGGCCGGGCCGCGCTGGCTGGACCCGGCGCTGTTCCGGATCGGCGCCTCCAGCCTCCTCAACGACCTGCTGATGCAGCGCTCCAAGCTGCGCACCGGCGCCTACGCCGGTCCCGACTACTTCACCATCGACTGAGGCGGCCACCCATGAGCAGCGAGGACAGGCCTCCGGCGCCGGAGGGCGGGAACGGGGCCGGCGGTGCGGACGGCGCACCGGGCGACGGCGGCGCGTCGGCTGCCGGCGGCGGCGTGTCGGCCACCGGCGGCGGCACGAGCATGAGCACGAGCAGGAAGGGTTCGCGGTTGGACGGACAGCCCCTGGAGTACGCGCCCGCCCCCGAGTCGCGCTCGGTGGTGCGGCTGCGCGAGGCCTACGACCCGTTCATCGACGGGGAGTTCGCGCCCGCCAAGAGTGGCGAGCACCTCACCACCGCCAACCCCGCCGACGAGGAGCCGCTGGCGCAGGTGGCCGTCTGCGGGGAGGCCGACGTCGACCGGGCGATGGCCGCCGCACGGCGCGCCTACGACACCGTGTGGCGGGACCTGCCCGGCGCCGAGCGCGGCAAGTACCTCTTCCGCATCGCCCGCATCCTGCAGGAGCGGGCCCGCGAGATCGCCGTACTGGAGACCCTCGACAACGGCAAGCCCATCAAGGAGACGCGCGACTTCGACGTGCCCATGGCCGCCGCGCACTTCTTCTACCACGCCGGGTGGGCCGACAAGCTCGCCTACGCCGGGATGGGGCCCGACCCCCGGCCGGTCGGCGTGTGCGCGCAGGTCGTGCCGTGGAACTTCCCGCTGCTGATGCTCGCCTGGAAGATCGCCCCGGCGCTCGCGGCGGGCAACACCGCGGTGCTCAAGCCCGCCGAGACCACCCCGCTGTCGGCACTGCTGTTCGCCGAGGTCTGCCAGGAGGCGGAGCTGCCGCCGGGCGTCGTCAACATCGTCACCGGCGACGGGGAGACCGGCCGGCTGCTCGTCTCGCACCCGGGGGCCGACAAGGTCGCCTTCACCGGCTCGACCGAGGTGGGCCGGGGCATCGCCCGCACCCTCGCCGGGACCGGCAAGCGCCTCACCCTGGAGTTGGGCGGCAAGGGCGCCAACATCGTCTACGACGACGCCGCCCTGGACCAGGCCGTGGAGGGCGTCGTCAACGGCGTCTTCTTCAACCAGGGGCACGTGTGCTGCGCGGGGTCGCGGCTGCTCGTCCAGGAGTCGGTCGCCGAGGAGTTCCTGGACCGGCTGCGCGCCCGGATGGCCCTGCTGCGGCTCGGCGACCCCCTGGACAAGAACACCGACATCGGCGCGGTCAACTCCGCCGCCCAGCTGGAGCGCATCCGCGCCCTGGCCGAGACCGGGCGCGCCGAGGGCGCCGAGGCCTGGTCGCCGCCGTGCCCGCTGCCCGAGCGCGGCCACTGGTTCCCCCCGACGGTCTTCACCGGCGTGACCCAGGCGCACCGGGTCGCGCGGGAGGAGATCTTCGGGCCGGTGCTGAGCGTGCTGACCTTCCGCACCCCCGAGGAGGCGGTCGCCAAGGCCAACAACACGCCCTACGGGCTGTCGGCCGGGGTGTGGACCGAGAAGGGGTCGCGGATGCTGTGGACCGCCGAGCGGCTGCGCGCCGGGGTGGTGTGGTCCAACACCTTCAACAGGTTCGACCCGGCCAGCCCGTTCGGCGGGTACAAGGAGTCCGGCTACGGCCGGGAGGGCGGGCGCCACGGACTGGAGGCCTACCTTGCCTGAGCACCGGCACGACGGGGCGGAGGCGCCGCGCGTCGCCGTCCGCAAGACCCACAAGCTGTACATCGGCGGGGCGTTCCCGCGATCGGAGTCGGGGAGGTCCTACCCCGTGGCGTCGGCGGACGGAGAGCACCTGGCCAACGCGGGCATGGCCTCGCGCAAGGACGCCCGGGACGCGGTGGCCGCGGCCCGCAAGGCGTTCCCCGGGTGGGCGGGGCGGACCGCCTACAACAGGGGGCAGATCCTGTACCGGGCGGCGGAGATGATGGAGGGGCGGCGGGCCCAGTTCACCGCCGAGCTGTCGGCCGCCACCGGGGCGGGGCGCCCCGAGGCCGAGCGCGAGGTGTCCGCCGCGATCGACCGGTGGGTGTACTACGCGGGCTGGACCGACAAGGCCGCCCAGGTGCTCGGCGGATCCAACCCGGTCTCCGGACCCTACGACAACCGCTCCGCGCCCGAGCCGACCGGGGTGGTGGGGGTGCTCGCGCCGCAGGAGGCCCCGCTGCTGGGGCTGGTGTCGGTGCTGGCGCCGGTGATCGCCATGGGCAACACGGCGGTGCTCGTCGCCTCCGAGCGCGCGCCGCTGCCCGCGGTGGCGCTGGCCGAGGTGCTGGCCACCTCCGACCTGCCCGGCGGGGTGGCCAACATCCTGACCGGCCGCACCGCCGAGCTCGCCCCGCCGCTGGCCGCGCACGCCGACGTGAACGCACTGGACCTGGCCGGGGCGGGGGAGTCGGCGGCCGACCTGGAGGAGGCGGCGGCCGAGACCCTGAAGCGGGTGCTGCGGCCGGATCCGGCGGTGGAGTGGGAGGCCGATCCGGGGTTGAGCCGTATCCGGCCGTTCCTGGAGACCAAGACCGTGTGGCACCCGGTCGGCACCTGAGCCGCCGTTCGGATCGGCCTGGCCGCCACGGCCCGGCGAGCAGACCTGGAGGAGAGAGACGATGCCCGGCGCACCCGGAGCCCCGGCGCGCCGCGGCGCGGTAGAGCTGCTCCGCTTGGACAGACTGGACGAGCCGGCGAACGAACCGGCGATCGAGGCGTCGGACGGGGCGTTGTCGGGGGCGTCGGGGGAACCGGCGAACGAGGCATTGGCGGGGGCGTCGGACGAGCCGCAGGGCGGGGCAGCGGTCGAGGGGACGGGTGAGGCGACGGGCGAGGCGCCGACCGGCGCCGACGCGCGGATCGCGCGCATCACCCGCGTCCGCGCCGAGGTCCTGGGCCTGCGCTTGGCGCCGGGGCAGGGCAGGTTCGTGGATCCGCCGGTGGCGACGCTGCCCAAGGCCGACGCCGATCCCGGGCAGGTGCCCTTCGCGGTCCTGGTGGACGGCGAGACGGCGGGCTTCGGGATCCTCAACAGGTCCGTGCCGTCGGGGACGGGGATCGTGCCCGGCGACGGGTCGAGCCTGACCGCGGCGCCGGAGCGGGCGGTGATGCTGAGGTCGTTCCTGATCGAGGTCCGATGGCAGGGGGAGGGCGTGGCGCGCCGGGCCTGCCGCCTGTTGCCGCCGCTGGCCCGCGAGGCCGTCCCTGAGGCGGAGGAGATCCTGGCGACGGTGAAGGCGGCCAACCCTGCGGGGTACAGGGCGTACATCGCCGGAGGCTTCGAGGACACGGGCCGCCGCTACCTGGGCGCCGACGCGGGCGTGCAGCACGTGCTGTCGATGCCCTTGACGTGAGCGGGGGCGGGGCGGAGCCGTTGCTGCAGCGCTGTCGGGTGTGGCGCGTGTGGGTGGTCGTCGTTGATGGCGGCGACGGCAAGAGGGGGCGGTTCCTGGGTGCTGCCTGCCGTCCGCCAGGCTTCTCGCGGTTCGGGTGGGCGGGCGGCTGGGCTGGTTCCCCGCTTACGGGTTCCGGCCGGGCGGTGGGCTGTCGGGGTGTGGGGTGGCTGGCGGCGACGAGCAGAGGTCGGCGGCCCGTGGGGCAGCGCTGTCGGGTGCGGCGCGTGTGGGTGGTCGTCGTTGATGGCGGCGACGGAGTGAGCGGGGTGGTTCCCCGGCCCTGCCTGCCGTCCGCCAGGCTCCTCGCGGTTCGGGTGGGCTGGCGGCTGGGCTGGTTCCCCGCTTGCGGGTTCCGGCCGGGTGGCGGGTCGCCGGGGTGTGGGGTGGCTGGCGGCGGCGAGGAGAGGTCGGCGGCCCGTGTGGCAGCGCTGTCGGGTGTGGCGCGTGTGGGTGGTCGCTGTGTTCGGCGGCGACGGAGTGAGCGGGGCGGTTCCCCGGCCCTGCCTGCCAGCCGGCGGGCTTCTCGCGATCCGGGAGGTCCCGAGGCGGGGGCGGGCGGTGCCGGGGCGAATTGGGTGGTGATATCGACACCTGATCTGCCGAAAAGTGTCGATTTCACGACGCGGGATGCCCGACCCCTTCGCCTACTGTCCGGTATGCCCGGTATGTGCCGCCCGTGCGGCCCCCTCGGCGATGATCTCGACAAAGGTGCTGTCATTCCGGCGGTTTTGGCAGCACCTTTGTCGAGATCATCGCCGGGGTGGGGGCGCCGGGGCGGCGGCCGCCACGAGCGCGGGTGACCACGCGCCCTCCCGGTCGCGCCGCTGCCCGGACCGCTCGCGGCCTGCCGGACGGCAGGCAGGGCCGGGGAACCGCCCCGGTCTCGCCGTCGCCGCCATCAACGGTGGCCACGTACACGCCTCACGGCCGACGACGCTGCGACGAGGGCCGCCGGCCTTCGTCGTCGCCTCCCTCCGCGACACACGTGGCGCCCGGAGCGGCCACCATTGCCTTCGACCGTCGGTACGGGAAAGGATGCCCCAAGCGGCACACCCGCGACCGGCCCCGTCATGCGGGCGGTCGCGACGACCCGGACCACCGTGAGGAGAACGCGACCCGTGAGCACCGATCCCATCGCCAGAGCCCGAGAGGCCGCGGACGCACTGCGCGAGCGCACCGGTACCGATTCCTTCCGCGCCGCCGTCGTTCTGGGCTCGGGCTGGGGACCGGCCGCCGATGCGCTGGGGGAGACCGTCGAGGAGGTCTCCGTGACCGACCTCCCCGGCTTCCCACCGCCCGCCGTCACTGGGCACGCCGGGACGGTGCGCGCCGTGAGCTCCGGCGGCGGCGAGGTGCTCGTCTTCCTCGGCCGCACCCACCTGTACGAGGGGCACGGCACCGACGCTGTCGCGCACGCGGTGCGCACGGCCGTCAGCGCGGGCGCCCAGAACGTGGTGCTCACCAACGCTGCGGGCGGCCTGCGATCGGACGTGCCGGTGGGGAGCCCGGTCCTCATCGCCGACCACATCAACCTCACCGCCCGCTCACCCCTGACCGGTGCGGAGTTCGTCGACCTGACGACCCTGTACGACCCGCGCCTGCGCGCGCTGGCGCACGAGGTCGATCCCTCGCTGCCCGAGGGTGTCTACGCGGCCATGCCGGGCCCGCAGTTCGAGACCCCGGCCGAGATCCGCATGCTGCGCGCGCTCGGGGCCGACCTGGTGGGCATGTCGACCGCCCTGGAGGCGATCGCGGCCCGCGCCCTTGGGGCGTCGGTGCTCGGCATCTCGCTGGTCACCAACATCGCGGCGGGGCTGTCGGACCAGCCCTTGGACCACAAGGAGGTCCTGGAGACCGGCCGCGAGGCCGCCTCCGGACTCGGGGACCTGCTTGCGGGCGTGGTCGCCAAGCTCTGAGGCCTCGGTCGCCGAGGAGAGGTTGCAGGAAGGTAACGCCTCACGTCTCAGCAGGTCATTCGCTCTGAGCCCCGCGTACGCGGGGATGGACCGTCCACGAACAGGTCGCCGCCGTGGTCGGCGGTCTGACCCCCGCGTACGCGGGGATGGACCGGCGCGCCTCATCAGGAGAAAGGGAAACTACAGCTGAGCCCCGCGTACGCGGGGATGGACCGGCGCCGCGCGTGAGGAGCGCCGCCCACGGCGCCTGAGCCCGGCGTACGCGGGGATGGACCGTCGTTGTGCTTAGCCTCAGCGTCCCGTGAGCGCTGAGCCCCGCGTACGCGGGGATGGACCGGTCGCGTGCACGGTCTCGTGCGCGTCGTACTCCTGAGCCCCGCGTACGCGGGGATGGACCGGGCGTCCTCGCCGGGCCGGGGGGCGATGAGCGCTGAGCCCCGCGTACGCGGGGATGGACCGCGTTGTTGCGTCGGTGAACTCCAGATCGCAACCTGAGCCCCGCGTATGCGGGGTTGCCGTAGTAGGCGGCTGGCCGGCTGCTGCGGCCATGCGGCCTTGGGGTGGCGCGGCAGGCCGCGCCCGGCGATTCGGTGTGTTCGCTGGCGTATCCCTCTCGCTAGGGTCCAACGGCCGTTCTCCTTCAAGGCTTGCGGAGTAGGCTGGCCAACGCCCGGGCGACCGGGGCGCACCCTCTGCGTAAGAAAGGCGTTCGCATGGAGGAGACCACGGCCGTCCTGCGCGACCGTGCCCGCGAATGGCTGGCCCACGACCCCGACCCCGTCACCCGTGCCGAGCTCGTCGCCCTCCTGGACTCCGGTGACGACGCGGCCCTCGCCGACCGGTTCGGGGCCCACCTGGAGTTCGGCACCGCTGGCCTGCGCGGCGAGCTCGGAGCCGGGCCCAATCGGATGAACACCGCCGTGGCCATGCGCGCGGCCGCCGGGGTCGCCGACTGGGCCGGTCCCGGCGCCGTCGTCGCCGTCGGGTACGACGCCCGCCACCGCTCCGCCGACTTCGCCCGCGCCACCGCCGAGGTCCTCGCCGGGGCCGGGTGCCGTCCCGTCCTCCTCTCCGGCCCGCTGCCCACCCCCCTGCTCGCCTACGCCGTGCGCCGCCTGGGCGCCGCCGCCGGGGTGATGGTCACCGCCAGCCACAACCCTGCGCGCGACAGCGGCTACAAGGTCTTCCAGGGCACCGCCGGCGGCGCCGCGCCCGGCGAAGAGGGCGCGCAGATCATCCCGCCCGCGGACGCGGAGATCTCCGCCGCCATCGACCGGGCCCCCTTCGCCGACGAGCTGCCCCTCGGCACCGCCGTCGACCCGGCCCCCGAGGGGCTGACCGCCGACTACACCGCCGCCCTGGCCGCCCTGCCCATCGGCGACGACCGCGACGTGCGCGTCTGCTACACGCCCCTGCACGGCGTCGGCGGCCCGGTGCTCCGCGCCGCCTTCGCCGCCGCCGGCCTGCCCGCCCCCTACGGCGTCGCCGAGCAGGACGAGCCCGACCCTGACTTCCCCACCGCCCCCTTCCCCAACCCCGAGGAGCCGGGGGTGATGGACGCCGCCATGGCCGAAGGGGAGCGCGTCGGCGCCGACATCGTCCTGGCCAACGACCCCGACGCCGACCGCCTCGCCGTGGGCGTCCCCGGCGGGCGGCTGCTGACCGGTGACGAGGTGGGCGGCCTGATCGCCGAGCACGTGCTGCGCGGCACCTCCGGCCCCGACCGGGTGGTGGCCACCACCATCGTGTCGGCCGGGCTGCTTCCCAAGATCGCCGCCGCGTACGGCGTGCGCTGCGCCGAGACGCTCACCGGGTTCAAGTGGCTGGTCCGTGCGGGCGGCCCCGGCGAGCGCAACGTGTTCAGCTACGAGGAGGCCCTGGGGTACTGCATCGGCGGCGACGACGGCCGCCCGGTGATGGACAAGGACGGCATCGGCGCGGCCCTGGTCCTGGCCGGGATCGCCGCGCGCGCCAAGCGCGCCGGACGCACCCTGCTCGACCTGTTGGACGACCAGGCGCGCGCCTACGGCCTGCACCGCACGGCCCAGGTGTCGCTGCGGACCGACGACGCGGCCCGGATCGCCGGGGCCATGCGGCGGCTCCGGGACCGCACCCCGCGAGCCTTCGGGCCGCTGGAGGTGGAGGGGGTCGAGGACTTCGCCCCGGGGGCGGGCGGACTGCCGCCGACCGACGCCCTGCGCTACCGGCTGGGCGGCGGCGCGCGCGGGCGCGTGACGCTGCGTCCGTCGGGCACCGAGCCGAAACTCAAGGCGTACCTGGAGGTCGTGCTGCCGGTGGTCGACGAGATCGACGACGTGCGGCGGGAGGCCGACGGCCACCTGGAGGCGCTGAAGGAGGCCGTCGCCCGGGTGATGTGAGGGCGTACGGGCGGGCGGCGGCCGCCTCCGGGAGCGGGCCGGAGGCGTGCGTCCGCGGGCGGTGCCCCGCCGTCAGTCCTCGGCCGGGCGGACGACCGGGCGGTGCACCACCTCGTCGATGACGGTGAGGGTCTGGGTCGCGGTCACCCCCGGCAGCGACTGCAGCCGGGTCAGGATGAGGTCCCGCAGCTGGTCGGTGTCGGCGACGCGCACCAGCAGGACGATGTCGGCCGACCCCACCACGTACCAGCAGTACTCCACCTCCGGGTAGGACGACAGCACCTCCCGATTGGCCCTCCAGTCCGGCTGGCTGCCGGAGATCAGGACCAGGGCGGTCACGCCCAGCCCCATCCGGGCGTGGTCGGCGATCACCGAGTAGCCGCGGATGATGCCGTCGTCGGTCAGGCGTTTGATGCGGTTGTAGGCGGTCGCGCGGGACACGTTGGCCAGCGCCGCGATCTCGGTGATCCCGGTGCGGGCGTCCTCGGCCAGGGCGGAGATGATCACCTCGTCGGTGGCGTCGGGCAGCCGGGCGGCGCGCCGCGGGCGGGCGCGCGAGCGGTCCGGTACGGCCGCGGCGCGGGGGCGGTCGGGCTCGGCGTCGGCGCCGTTCACGGCTTCGGCGTCGGGCGGGGCGTCTGGTCCGGGTCGGGTGTCCCCGTGGGCCATGCGGCGTCTCCATGGGTGCGGGTGCTCAGAAACGAAGTACCAGGTATGAGACGTTTTCGTCCATTATCGTCTTGACCGGTGAGACGGGGCCGAACGGTTGGGCCCCGCCTACCATGGGACGGCGGCCGCCCCCTTCCGCGCTCCGTGCGGACGGCCGCCCCCGGGAGAGGAGGGGCCATGCCGGTCCCCGCCGAAGTGCGTGAGCGTGTCCGCGGCTTCCTGCCCGCGGGCGAGGACATCCGCTACATCTTCCCGGCCTCGTGGAACGAGACGGTCTTCTTCGTGTTCGTGGTCACCGACTCGGCCGTCACGGTGCTCTCCAACCGGTTCTGGAGCCGTACCCGCCCCAAGCGCATCTGGCACGTCTTCCCGCGCGGGGTGCGCATCGGCCCGGTGGAGACCAACCTCATCCCCGCCTTCGAGCTGGGCGGCCACACCTTCGAGGTGGAGGAGGAGTACGTCTCGGTGATCAACGCCTGCGACGCAGAGATCGCCGACGACGGCCTGCCCGAGGACCCCTTCCCCGACCTGTGACCCCCCGGCGCCCATCCCGCGGCGTCTCGCCCCACCCCCGTCCGTGGCCCCTTTCCGTCGCCTGGCGTTAGACGATCACGAACCGAAACGCCGATTTCGTCCGCCGCTGTTTCGACTTTGCCGCGATATCTAGCGCAACTGTCGATCCCGTGTCCAGAATCGGGGCACGTGGACCGATACGTCGCCGACCGTCCCGGGCGGACGGCCGGCGCACCGAAAGCGACACCGACCCGCCGACGCCGACACCGTAGGTCATGCCGGTGACAAGGGAGCCGCCCCTCATGACGACGCCGAGCCCCACCCCAGCCGGGCCCGACCCCCACCCGGGGTTCGGCCCCGACCTCGCGCGGCGCTGCTACCGCGAGATGCTCACCGCGCGGCGCATCGACGAGGAGGCGATCGCCCTGCAGCGCCAGGGCGTCTTCCCCGCCTACGTCTCGCTGCGCGGGCAGGAGGCCGCCCAGGTCGCCGGGGCGGCGGCGCTCGACGCCGAGCGCGACTTCGCCTTCCCGACCTACCGGGAGATGGGCGTGGCCCTGGCACTGGGCGTGGACATGGTCGGCTACATGGCCAGCCACCGGGCCCTGTGGCACGGCGGCCTGTACGACCCCATGGCCTCCCGATTCTCCAGCCTGAACGCGGTCGTCGGCGGCCCGGTGCCGCACGCGGTCGGCTGGGCGGTCGGCGAGCGGCTGCGCGGCGGGACCGGCTGCGCGATGGCCTACTTCGGCGACGGCGCCAGCTCCGAGGGCGACATCCACGAGGCCATGAACTTCGCGGCCGTCTACCGGGCCCCGGTGGTGTTCTTCTGCCAGAACAACCGCTGGGCCCTGTCGGTGCCCAACGAGCGGCAGGTCGCCGGCGGGTCGGTCGCCGCCCGCGCCCAGGGCTACGGCATGCCGGGCACGGCGGTGGACGGCAACGACGCCGCCGCCGTCCACCGCGCCACCGCCCAGGCGCTGGAGCGCGCCCGCGCGGGACAGGGCCCCAGCCTCATCGAGGCGCTCACCTACCGCGTGGAGCCGCACTCCACCTCCGACGACACCTCCCGCTACCGGGACGCCGAGGAGGAGCGCGCCTGGCGCGACCGCGACCCGCTGACGCTCCTGCGGGCGCGCATGGAGGCCGACGGCAGCGGCGACGCCGCCTTCTTCGAACAGGCCGAGCAGGAGGCCCGCAAGCGCGCCGAGGCCGTGCGCGACGGGGTGAGCACGGCCCCCGAGCCCGACGGCACCGACCTGTTCGCCCACGTCTTCCGCGAGCCCACCGAGGAGCTCGCCCGGCAGCAGCGCGTCTGGTACGAGGAGGTCCGCCCGTGACCGGCACGATGACCGAGGCGGCCGGCGCCGCCCGCGGCCCCGCCGCCGGGGCCGTGACCCGTGAGATGTCGATGCAGCAGGCGATCAACGCCGCGCTGCGCACCGTCCTCGAACAGGACCCCGACACCCTGGTCTTCGGTGAGGACGTGGGCGCCCTCGGCGGCGTCTTCCGGGTCACCGACGGCCTCCAGCGCGACTTCGGCGCCGAGCGCGTCTTCGACACCCCGCTGGCCGAGTCCGCCATCGTCGGCATGGCGGTGGGCCTGGCCATGAACGGCTGGCGGCCCATCCCCGAGCTGCAGTTCGACGGGTTCGCCTACCCGGCCGTGGACCAGATCGTCAACCAGCTCGCCCGGATGCACTACCGCAGCCGCGGCGCCGCCCCGATGCCGGTCACCCTGCGCCTGCCCAGCTTCGGCGGCATCCAGGCGCCCGAGCACCACGGGGAGAGCCTGGAGGCGCTCTTCGCCCACGTGCCCGGGCTCAAGGTGTGCGCGCCCTCCGACCCGCAGGACGCCTATCGGCTGCTGGTGCAGTCGGTGCGCTGCGACGACCCCGTCGTCTACATGGAGCCCAAGGCCCGCTACTGGGAGCGCCGCCCGGTGGACACCGCCGCCGGGGCGGGCGACATGCCGGTGGGCCGCAGCCGCGTGCTCCGCCCCGGGCGGCACGCCACGCTGGTGGCGTGGGGGGCCATGGTGCACCGGTGCCTGCAGGCCGCCGAGTACGCCGCCGAGGACGGGGTGGAGCTGGAGGTGGTGGACCTGCGCTGGCTCAAGCCGATCGACGCCGAGGGGCTGGCCGCCTCGGTGTCCCGCACCCGCCGCGCGGTGGTGGTGCACGAGGCGCCGCTGACCGCGGGCCTGGGGGCGGAGGTCGGCTCGCTGGTCACCGAGCGCGCCTTCGGCGCGCTGGCCGCCCCGGTGGAGCGGGTGGCCGGGTTCGACGTGCCCTACCCGGCCGGGCCGCTGGAGCCGCAGTACCTGCCCACCATCGACCGCATCCTGTCCGCCGTGCAGAGGACCCTGGAGTACGAGCGCCCATGACCGAGACCACCGAGCGCACCTTCACCCTGCCCGACCTGGGCGAGGGGCTGGTCGAGGCCACCGTTCTGGAGTGGCTGGCCGCCCCCGGCGACGCGATCGAGCGCAACGCCCCGCTGGTGGAGCTGGAGACCACCAAGTCGGCGGTGGAGATCCCCTCCCCGCACGGCGGCACCGTCGCCCGGCTGCACGCGGCCGAGGGCGAGGTGGTCCAGGTGGGGGCGCCCCTGGTCACCTTCGTGGTGGAGGTCCCGGCCGGGGAGGGCGGCGCGGGGGCCCAGTCGGGGATCGTGGGCCGCGTCCCGACGGAGGAGGAGCCGCCGCGGCGGCGGGTGCGCCTGCGCCCGCCGGAGGAGTGACACAGGGAAACGGTGAGTGATGGACCAGGTCTTCCCCGCAGGGGTGCCCATCCGGTGCGCGGTCGAGGGCGACCCCGCCGCCGCGGGCGGGGCGCCCCCCGTCCTGCTGCTGCACGGGTTCGGGTCGAACCACGAGATGAACTGGGTGCGCACCGGGTGGCCCGCGGCCCTGGAGGGCCGCGCGACGATCGCCCCGGACCTGCGCGGGCACGGCGGGAGCGGCAAGCCGTACGAGGACGACGCCTACACGCCCGAGCGGATCGCCGACGACGTGGTGCACGTCCTGGACGCCGTGGGCGCGGGCCGGGTCGACGTCGTCGCGTACTCGATGGGCTCGCGCAACGCCTGGGAGCTGGCGCTGCGCCACCCCGACCGGGTGCGGCGCCTGGTGCTGGCGGGGTTCGGCCCGAATGACCCCTTCGCCGGGGCCGACCTGCACGCGTTGGAGCGGGACGACTCGCCGTTCGGGAAGCTGTACCGGGTGGCGGGCACCCTGCCCGGCAACGACCTGGAGGCCTTGGCGGCCTGCGCGCGGGGGCAGGCGTCGCGGCCGTTCACCCCCGACCCGGTGCCGGGTGCGCCGATCCTGTTCGCGGCGGGGGAGCGGGACGCCGTGGCCGAGGACGTGGAGGAGCTGGCCGAGCGCTGCGGCGCCGGGGTGGTGCGGATTCCCAAGCGGGACCATGCGACCGCGGTGTCGGCGCGTGCTCTCAAGGAGGCCGTGCTGGACTTCCTGGCGGTGGAGGAGCCCGCGGGCAGCGGAGGGTCCTGAAAACGGAAGGCTCTGAGAGGCCGCCGCCGTCTTTCGGGGCGGCGCCTGCCCTTCCCGTCGCCTCCTCTTCTCGGCTCCGGGGGCCGACCCCGCCGTGCCCCATGTGAACCGTGTGGCCCAGGAGATGAATGAGGGCGGTGGAACGTCCGTATTCGGTGAAGCCGAGCGGGCGTTCCACCGCCCTTTCTCGTGCTCGTGGGCCCGGGGGCGTCCGGCTCCGCCCGTGGGCCCCGCCCTGCCGGACCGCTTCCCCGCCGGACCGGCGGAGCGGCCGGGCTTCCGGGCGTTTCGGGGGCGGGGCGCACCGTCGCCGCGGTGGGCCCGGGGCCCAGGGGAGCCGTTTCCGTTTCCTCCCTGTTTCGTCTTGATTCGGCTGAATCGCGGACGGTATTCGCGCGGCCCGTCCTTGTGACGGAACGACATTCATCCGACGTTTTTCCGGGATTCCGACAACACTCTCCTCTCGCCTTCGTAACAACCTTTCCGGTGCTAATGGTGGCAATTCCCCTAAACGGATATCGTCCGGCGGCATAGCCCGGCCGTTTCACGGCCCGGCGGCCGGCCCGCGAACCGGGTCGGCGCGGTGCTCGAAGGGGAGATGAACTGTGAGACGCACGATCGCCGCCAGGGGCGCCGCCGCCGTGGCGGCCGGGACCCTCGCCCTCGCCCTGTCCGCCTGCGACGACCCCGGGGGCTCCGGGGGCGACGGGGAGGGCGGCGGCGAAGGGGGCGGCGGCTCCGCCTCCGACCTGCGCGTCGGCCTGGCCTACGACATCGGCGGACGCGGCGACAAGTCCTTCAACGACTCCGCCTACCGCGGGCTCCAGCGCGTCGAGGAGGAGCTGGGCGTCGCCGAGGTCAACGACCTGGAGCCGAGCAAGGACGAGCCCGACAGCGCCAAGGTCGACCGGCTGCGCCTCATGGCCGACCAGGACTTCGACGTGGTCATCGCGGTCGGCTTCGCCTACGCCGAGCCGCTGCGCGAGGTCGCCCCGGACTACCCGGACGTGCACTTCGCCATCGTCGACGAGGAGATCGACGACCTCGACAACGTCACCAGCCTCGTCTTCGCCGAGGAGGAGGCCTCCTTCCTGGCCGGGGTCGCCGCCGCGCACACCACCGAGGAGGACCACGTCGGCTTCGTCGGGGGCGTGCAGACCCCGCTCATCGAGAAGTTCGAGTCCGGGTTCACCGCCGGGGTCGAGCACGTCGACGACGGCATCGAGATCGAGACCCAGTACCTGAGCCAGCCCCCGGACATGGGCGGGTTCCAGGACCCCGCGGCGGGCAAGTCGGCCGCCCGCAGCCAGTACGACGCCGGGGCCGACGTGATCTACCACGCCGCCGGGGCCTCCGGGAACGGCGTGCTGGAGGCCGCCGAGGAGGAGGAGAAGTACTTCATCGGCGTCGACAGCGACCAGTACGAGAGCGCCACCGACGCGCAGAAGCCCCTGGTCGTCACCTCCGCCATGAAGCGCATCGACACCGCGGTGTTCGAGTTCGTCTCCGCCGTGGCCGAGGGCGAGGTGGAGTCCGGCGTGCAGCGCTTCGACCTGTCCGACGGCGGCGTCGACTACGCCGACTCCAACGAGGAGGCCATGGGCGAGATCGGCGACGAGCTGGAAGAGGCCAAGCAGCAGATCATCGACGGGGAGATCGAGGTCTCCTCCTCCTGACGGGCACCGGGCGCGGACGGGGACCCCGTCCGCGCCCGGAAGGCGCGGAGCGGAGCACCGACGGGAGGAAGATGGGCAGGGCGCAGGCGGCCGGGGGGCAACCCCCTCCGGCGGTCGAGCTGCGGGGGATCACCAAGCGGTTCCCCGGCGTGGTGGCCAACCACGACATCGACATCGAGGTGGCGGCCGGGACCGTGCACGCCATCGTGGGCGAGAACGGCGCGGGCAAGTCGACGCTGATGAAGACCCTCTACGGGCTGCACCGGCCCGACGAGGGGACGGTGCGCGTCGACGGGCGGGAGGTGGCGCTCTCCTCCCCGGCGGACGCCATCCGCAGCGGCATCGGCATGGTGCACCAGCACTTCATGCTGGCCGACAACCTCACGGTGCTGGAGAACACCGTGCTGGGCGCCGAGGCCGCCCACGGCATCGGGGCGCGCGCCCGGCGGAGGGTCGAGGAGCTGTCCGGGCAGTACGGGCTCGGGGTGCGCCCCGACGCGCTCACCGAGGAGCTCGGCGTGGGCGACCGCCAGCGCCTGGAGATCCTCAAGGTGCTCTACCGGGGCGCGCGCATCGTCATCCTGGACGAGCCGACGGCGGTGCTGGTGCCCCAGGAGGTGGACGAGCTCTTCGAGAACCTGCGCGAGCTCAAGCGCGAAGGGCTCACCGTCATCTTCATCTCGCACAAGCTGGACGAGGTCCTGCGGGTCGCCGACACCGTCACCGTCATCCGCCGCGGCACCACCGTGGACACGGTGGACCCGGCGCGCACCACCGCGCGGGAGCTGGCGGCGCTCATGGTCGGCGGGTCGCTGCCGGTGCCGGAGCTGCGCGCGTCCACGGCGGCCGAGGAGGCGGCGCTGGAGGTGGACGGGCTGACCGTGCGCACCCCGGACGGGCGGGCCGCCGTGGACGGGGTGTCGCTGCGGGTGCGGCGGGGCGAGATCGTCGGCATCGCCGGGGTCGAGGGCAACGGCCAGTCGGAGCTGATCGAGGCGGTGATGGGCATCCGCCCGGCCGCCGCCGGGCGGGTGGAGCTGATGGGCACCGACATCACCGGCCTGCCCACCCGGGCGGTGCGCGAGGCGGGGGTCGGGTTCGTCCCGGAGGACCGGCACCGGCAGGGGCTGCTGCTGGAGGCGCCGCTGTGGGAGAACCGGGTGCTCGGCCACCAGACGCGGCCGCCCAGCGCGAAAGGGGCGCTGATCGACGCCGACGGGGCGCGGGAGGACACCCGCAGGATCGTGCGCGACTACGACGTGCGCACGCCCGGGGTGGACACCGCCGCCGACGCGTTGAGCGGCGGGAACCAGCAGAAGCTCATCGTCGGGCGGGAGATGAGCGGCGACCCGGTGCTGCTGCTGGCCGCCCACCCGACCCGCGGGGTGGACGTGGGCGCGCAGGCGGCGATCTGGGAGCACCTGCGCCGGGCGCGGTCGGAGGGGCTGGCCGTGCTGCTGGTCTCCGCCGACCTGGACGAGCTGATCGGGATGAGTGACCGGCTGCTGGTGATCCTGCGCGGACGGCTCGTCGCCGAGGCCGACCCGGGTCGGGTGACCCCCGAACGGCTGGGCTCGGCGATGACGGGCGTGTCCCTGGGAGACGAGTCCGACGAGGGCGGCGTACGCCCGTTGGCGGCCCCGGGAGAGGGCGGGGACGCGGAGCAGGACGCGGACCCCGCCGACGGCGGCGGCGACCGAAGCGGGGGCGACGCATGACCGGCGTGGCCGCCGTCGGCCTCCGATGCTGCACGGGTTCCCCGAGACCAATGGGACTCCGGACCAATGTGTCCACTGGGTCCACCGGAGGGCCGCTCCTGGGCGGGACACCGCCGAACCCCGAACAGCACCTTACGGATGCGGTACCGCAGAGGTTGCGATGCCGCCGGTGCGCAGTCGCCCGCCCGGTACGGCCGTCGCCGAGCACCGGGCGGGGTGGGCCCGATGACGTCCGCTGGAGTGGTGGGGCCCTCGGCGGGCGTGGCCGCCTCCGGCGGGCCTCCCCCGGCCCACCGCCGAAGGGCGCGGCGCCGGTCAGGGCTCCGATGGCGGACGTGACCCGCGTGGTGGACCCGCAGGGCCCGGCACGGGCGCTGAACGGGGCCGACTGGAACGGCTCTCCGGTCGGTCGCCTCCGGGGCAGCAAAGGCGGCCGGAACGGCCGCTCCGACGCGAACGGAAACAGAAGCGGAGGCGGCCGATGAGCGGCGCCGAGCACGGGCCGCCGGGCGGCGGACCGCCCGAGGGGCCGGACCGGCCCGAAGGGCCGCTGGGGCCCACGGAGCGGGAACCCGAGACCGCGCCCCGTCCCACGTCCTCCGAGGCGCCGCCGCGGGGCGGCCTCGTACAGGTCTGGCCCGGCATCGCCGGGGCCGCCGTCGCGGCGGCCGCGGTCACCTGGCTCCTGGACCTGTCCCTGATCGCCGCGGCGGCGCTGGCGGTCGCCGTCGCGGCCTCCTACCTCGCCTCGGTGCTCGCCCCGCGCGCGCTGCCCCCGGCCTTCGCCGCCGCCGTGCGCGACGGCGAGCCGCCGCTCATCCGGGGGGCCGTCCTGGTCCTGTCCCCGGTGCTGGGCGTCGCCGTCGGGCTCGCCGTGGCGGCCGTCGCGGACCTGTGGCTCATCGAACCGGTCTCCTACGCCCTCGGCGGGCTCGCCGGCGGGGCCGCCGCGCCGCTCGTCCACCGCGGGCTCAGCCGCGACCTGGCGCTGGCCGCGTCCGCCGTCGGGACCGCCGTGGTGCTCGCGGTCCTGGCCACCGCGGCCGTGCTGGTGGCCACCGGGGTGGACCCGCTGTTCGCGTTCGCCGAGATGCTCGGGCACGGCACCCGGCCCGACAGCCTCGTCAACATCGTCAACAACGCCTCCACCCTCTACCTGTCCGCGGTCGCGGTGGCCATCGGCTTCCGCATGCGGCTGTTCAACATCGGCGTCGACGGCCAGTACCGGCTGGCGGCGCTGGCCGCGGCAGCCGTCGGCGGGGCGGTGGCGCTCCCGCCGGTGCTGCACCAGGCCGTCATCATCGCCACCGCGGTGGCGGTCGGCGGGCTGTGGGCCGGGCTCGCCGGGTTCCTCAAGGTGGCCCGGGGCGTCTCCGAGGTGATCTCCACGATCATGCTCAACGCCATCGCCACCGGCATCACCGCCTACCTGCTCAGCACCGACCGGCTGGCGGTGGAGATCGGCGTCAACAACATCGGCACCAGCCCCATCCCCGCCTCGGGGTGGGTGCCCTCGGTGCCCATGGACTTCATGGGCTCGCGGGTCGACATGTTCGGCCTGGTGCTGCTCGCCGCCGCCGTCGGCGCCGGGTACTGGTGGATGCTGGAGCGCACCCGCTTCGGCTTCGACCTGCGCGCGACCGGGCAGTCGCCCACCGCGGCGCAGGCCAGCGGGGTCGACGTCAAGCGGATGGTGCTGCTGGCGATGGTCATCTCCGGGATGGTCGCCGGGCTGGTCGGCATGCCGCAGCTCCTCGGCGACTCCCACTACTACGCCCTGGACTTCCCCGCCGGGCTCGGGTTCATCGGCATCGCCATCGCGCTGCTGGGCCGCAACCACCCGGTGGGCATCGCGCTGGCCGCGCTGTTCTGGGGCTTCCTCGACCAGGCCTCCCTGGTGCTGGACTTCCGCGGCATCCCCAAGGAGATGGCGGTGGTCACCCAGGCCACGGTGGTGCTCACCGTGGTCGTCGTCTACGAGGTGGTGCACCGGTGGGGGCGCCGCTACGAGCAGCAGCAGGTCGGCAGGGAGCTGGGCCGGGCGGAGGTGGCCGCATGAGCCGGGACACGACCGCGGAGGCGCCGGCGGAGTCCGCGCCGCCGACGGCGCGGGCGGGCCGCCTGGACCGCTGGGGCGCGGTGTGGCGGCGGTGGCGGGTGCTCAGCCTGGTGCTCGCGGCGTTCGTCGCGCTGTCGGCGGTCCGCGAGATCAGCGGGCAGGACGCGCTGACCGCGAGCGGGACCGTGCAGACCATGCTGGCCTTCGCCGTGCCCATCGGGCTCGCCGGACTGGGCGGGCTCTGGGCCGAGCGCGCGGGCATCATCAACATCGGCCTCGAAGGGATGATGGTCTTCGGCACCTGGTTCGGCGCCTACGCTGCCTGGACCACCGGCAACCCGTGGGCCGGGCTGGCGGCCGGGATCCTCGGCGGCGTCGCCGGGGGGCTGGTGCACGCGGTGGCGACGGTGACCTTCGGCGTCGACCACATCGTCTCCGGCGTGGCCATCAACATCCTGTCCGTGGGCGCGATGCGCTACCTGTCGGTGCTGTACTTCATGGAGGCCCCCGGCGGCGGGGCGGGGCAGTCGCCGCAGCTGCCCGACTTCTCCCCGGTGGGGCTGCCGTTCGTCGCCGACCTGCTGCGGCCGGTTCAGGAGAGCGGCGTCTTCCTGGCGGCCGACGCGGCCGGGATCGTCACCGGGCTGACCACCGGGATGTCCGTGGTCACGCTCATCGCCCTGCTGCTGCTCCCGGTGACCTACGCGATCCTGTGGCGCACCCGGTTCGGGCTGCGGCTGCGCTCGTGCGGAGAGAACCCGGACGCCGCCGAGTCGCTGGGCGTCAACGTCTACGCCTACAAGTACGCGGCGCTGGCGGTCTCCGGCGGGCTGGCCGGGATGGGCGGCGTCTTCCTGGCGATGGTGGCCTCCTCGGTGTACCAGGAGGGGCAGACCGGCGGGCGCGGGTACATCGGCCTGGCCGCGATGATCTTCGGCAACTGGCGCCCGGGCGGGCTGGCCATGGGGGCGGGGCTGTTCGGGTTCACCGACGCGCTGCAGATCCGCGGCCAGGGGCCCGCGGTGCACGCCCTGCTCCTGCTGCTGGCGGGGGTGCTGCTGGTGGTCGTCCTGGGGGCGGTGGCGACGGCGGTGTGGCGCAGGCGGCTGCGCCCGCTCCGGACGGCCGCGGTGGCGGCGGCGCTCGGCGCCGGCCTGGGCGCCTGGTACCTGTTCACCGACACGGTGCCGAGCGAGGTCGTCATCGCCAGCCCGTACATCGCGACCCTGCTCGTGCTGGCGCTGGCCTCGCAGCGGCTGCGGCCGCCGGCGGGCATCGGGAGGCAGTGGCGCAGGAGGAGCGGCTGAACGGGGCCGGGGCCTCCTCCACGGGAAGGCCCCGGCCCCGCATGGGCGCATGGACCGGAGTTCCCGATCACGATGGCCGGACACGGCCGCTGCGCCGCGCCCGCGGCGGGGAAGGAGTCCGTGCATGGACGAGACAGGAGCCGATCCGGGCGCACCCGACTGGCCTACGCTCCGGGCGGAGGCGCAGGCGGCCGCCAGGCACGCCTACGCCCCCTACTCCGGCCTGCACGTGGGCGCCGCCGGTGTTACGGACAACGGGCGCATCGTGTCCGGCTGCAACGTGGAGAACTCCTCATTCGGGCTGACCCTGTGCGCGGAGTGCGGACTGGTGTCCGACCTGTATGCCACCGGGGGAGGCAGGCTGCGGGCGATGGCGTGCGTCGACGGGCACGGGCGGCTCCTCCTGCCGTGCGGCCGCTGTCGTCAGGTCCTCTACGAGCACGGAGGGCCGGACATGCTGGTCGACACCGCCGAGGGCCCGATGGCCCTCAAGGCGCTGCTCCCGCAGGCGTTCGGGCCCGACGACCTGAAGGGGTGACCGGTAGCGGCACGGTGACCGGCCCCGCGCGCCGGACGGTACGGGAATCCCCGCCGAGCCGTCCGTCCGGCCCTTCCGGCCCGCCCCGTGCGCTCCTTAGGCTGCGACCCCCGCTCGTCGTTCCCCACCCGGGGCGGCCCGCCGAGGCCGCCCAGCGTACGACCCTCGGAGGCATCGATGGACGCCATCGACATCATCACCGCCAAGCGCGACGGCGCCGAACTCACCCGGGAGCAGATCGACCGGGTCATCGCCGGGTACGCCGACGGCTCCGGCATCAGCGATGAGCAGATGGCCGCGCTGTGCATGGCGATCGTCTGGCGCGGCATGACCCGGGCCGAGGTCGCGCACTGGACCGAGGCCATGCTGGACTCGGGGGACCGCCTCGACCTGGCCGGGCTGGACCGGCCCACCACCGACAAGCACTCCACGGGGGGCGTGGGGGACAAGATCACGCTGCCGCTGACGCCCGCCGTGGTGGCGTGCGGCGCGGCCGTCCCCCAGCTGTCGGGGCGCGGCCTGGGGCATACGGGGGGCACCCTGGACAAGCTGGAGTCCATCCCGGGCTGGCGTGCGGACCTGTCGCCGGAGCGGTTGCGCGGACAGCTGCGCGAGGTCGGCGGCGCCGTGTGCGCGGCGGGACCGGGGCTGGCCCCGGCCGACCGGAGACTGTACGCGCTGCGCGACGTCACCGGCACCGTCGAGTCGATCCCCCTGATCGCGGCGTCGATCATGTCGAAGAAGCTCGCCGAGGGGACCGGGGCGCTGGTACTGGACGTGAAGGTGGGCTCCGGCGCCTTCATGAAGGACGTGGAGAGCGCGCGCGAGCTGGCCCGGGTCATGGTCGACATCGGGACCGACCACAAGGTGCGCACCCGCGCGCTGCTGACCGCGATGGACACGCCCCTGGGGCGCGCGGTCGGCAACGCCTTGGAGGTGGAGGAGGCGTTGGAGGTGCTGGCCGGGGGAGGGCCCGAGGACGTGGTGCGCCTGACCGTGGAGCTGGGGCGCGAGATGCTGGAGGCGGCGGGGCTGAGCGGGGCCAAGGACCCGGCCGACGCGCTCGCGGACGGGACGGCGATGGACGCGTGGCGGGCGATGGTCGCCGCGCAGGGGGGAGACCCGGACGCGCCGCTGCCGCAGGCGAAGGAGCAGGGGGAGGTCCTGGCGCCGGCGTCGGGGGTGCTGGCGTCCGTGGACGCGCACGCGGTCGGGATCGCGGCCTGGCGGCTGGGGGCGGGGCGGGCGCGCAAGGAGGACGCGGTGTCGCCGGGGGCGGGCGTGGTGCTGCACGCGAAGCCGGGGGAGAGGGTCCGGGCGGGGCGGCCGCTGTTCACCCTGCACACCGACGACCCGACCCGCTTCCGCGCGGCGGCCGAGGCGTTGACGGGCGCCGCCAAACTGCAGCCGGCGGGAGCCGAGTCGCTGCCCCTGATCATCGACCGCGTAGAGGCCCCGACGGGCTGACCCGCGCCCCCGGGCCCTCGCATAGGCGGCCCGCCAGGCGGTGGGGCCACCCGCAGCGTCGGCGGCCGTCGGGCGTGTGCACGGCAGACGTGCCTGGTCGTGGTGCCAGGCCGCTGTGCCCGGCCACCGTGCCCGGCGGCGACGGAGGCCGGTGGGCCTCACCGAAGCGCGTCGGCGGCGCTGACCAGGCGGGTCGTCCCACCGGGGTGGACCGCCCGGGAGAGGACGGCATTGTGGTGGGCGATGATCTGCTCGGGCGACAGCCCGGCACCGGGGTCGCCGGCCGCCATGGGGGCGTGTCCGTCCTCGACCAGGTCCACGTCGTAGCCGTGGGTGGCGGCGGAGCGGACGGTGGCGTCGACGCAGTAGTCGGTGGCGGCCCCGGTGACCACGACCGTGTCGGCGCCCAGGGAGCGCAGGGCCTCGTCCAGGCCGGTCTCCCAGAACGAGTCGGTGGCCCGCTTGGGGATGATCCGGTCCTCGTCGCGGATGCCGACGAGGGGACTGACCCCGCGCCCGTCCAGCGCCGGGTCGAAGAGGTCCCCGGGCGGTCCGACCTGGTGGGGGACGAGCACAGGAACGCCCTGCCGGTGGGCGCGGTCGACGATCCCCGCGATCCGCCGCGCGAGACCGTCCCCGCGCCAGAGTCCTTCGACGAGGAAGGCGTGCATGTCGATGACGAGAAGCGCTCGGGTCATGGGCCCAGCGTAAGGAGACAGACGACCGACGGAACAGCGGTTTTCGGGGTGGTCCCACCGGCAGACCTGGTACCCCGCTTATGGTCCCCGGCCGGGTGGAAGGCCTTCGGAGAGTGAGGCAGAGGGCAGCAACGAGGACAGGTCAGCGGCCCTTCCGGCAGCGCTGTCGGGCGCGGCGCGTGTGCGTGGTCGGCGAGTTCGGCAGCGACGGAGTGAGCGGGGCGTTTCCCCGGCCCTGCCTGCCGGGCGCGAGGCCCCTCGCGGTCCGGGCAGGAAGGCGGCTGACCAGTTACCCCGCTTACGGCCCCGGCCGAGCGGTAGGTCAGCGGGGTGTGGCGTGGTCGGCGGCGACGAGGAAAGGTGGGCGACACTTCTGGCAGCGCTGTCGGGCGCGGCGCGTGTGCGTGGTCGGCGTTGATGGCGGCGACGGAGTGAGCGGGGCGGTTCCCCGGCCCTGCTTGCCGGGCGGCGGGCCCCTCGCGGTTCGGGTGGCCGGCGCGGCCGGGTGGGCGGGTGCTCGCCCGCGTTCGTGGCGCCCGCACCCCCGGTGCCGCTCCTCGTTGATCTCGGGAAAAACGCCCCTACCAGGCCGGTTTTAGCGTCGTTTCTCCCGAGATCAACGACGGGGCAGCGGCGCGGGACGCACTGGTGTTGATCTCGGGGAAGCCGGGCTTATCGTGTCCGTTTTAACCCCGGGTTCCCCGAGATCATCGCGGAGAGGGCCGTCCGGGCTACACATACCGGGCATAACGGGCAGCGGGCGAGGGGGCGCGCATCCTGCGTCGTGAGATCGACGCTTTCGGGCTGATCAGGCGTCGGTTTTACGACCCAGGATGACCCCGGGGTGCCCGAGGCGCCCGGAAGGCGGGTTCCGGTCGCACCCATACCGGCCCGGCGCCCGGTTTGCCCGGTTCCGAGAGCGCCGGACCCCTCCAGCGCCCTGTTCGACACCCGGACCGGCCTCGCGAGCGGTGCGGGTGCACGGTCATCGCGACACCAGAACGGGATTCGGCCCCAGAGGGCCCTAAACAGCACACCGGGACCGTTTGTCGGGCCCGGTGTCACCGCGTGTAGTCGATATCGGCCCACCTCGGGCCCTGGGCGTGAGTCCGTGGTGGTGGGGTGGCCGTGCGGTCGCCACGGGCGGCGAGTCGAGCCAGTCAAATGGGCGCGAACCGGGCATCGTGTTCCCGAATCCCGTTCTGGTGTCGCCGTGTTCGTCGCCCCAGGGCCTTGGTGGGTGTCGCGGAGCGCGCATCCCGTCCCTTCCCACCCTTGACGTGGAGTGTTCACCCAGGTCACGGGTCTGTGGTGGTTCGCTTAGTGGGCCCGGCGAGTGTCCCGGGCGACGAAGAGCGCGACCCCCGCCCGTCGCGCCGCCTCGCCGACCCCTCGGCGCCTGCCGGATGGCAGACGGGGCCGGGGAACCGCCTGGCTGTCGCCGTTGCTGCCCATCGTGGTGACCACGCGCGCGCCGGACGGTCGACAGTGCTGCGAGGAGGGCCGCCTTCCTTCGTCGTCGCTGCCCAGTGACCTCGCACTCTGGCGGCCTCTCGATCGGCCGGGGCCCTGAAGTGGGGGACCAGCTCAGCCGCCCTGCCACCCGGGCCGCGAGCGACCGGACGGGCGGCAGGCATGGCCGGGGAACCACCCCGCTGTCGCCGTCGCTGCCCATCGCGGTGACCACGCACGCACCGCACGGCCGACAGCGCTGCGAGGAGGGCCGCCCTCCCGTCGTCGCTGCCCAGTGACCTCGCATCCCGGCGGCCTTCCACCCGGCCGGGGCCCTGAAGTGGGGTACCAGCTCAGCCGCCCGCCCCAGGGGGGCGCCCCCAAAAACAATCACGCGTGCTTGTTTTTCGGGTCCTTGCGTGGCACGCTCTTCGGCATGGGTGAGACCGGTGCCACAGCGATCCGGATCGGGAACGCCTCCGGGTTCTACGGGGACCGCTTCTCGGCGGTCCGGGAGATGCTCGACGGTGGGCCGCTCGACGTCCTCACCGGGGACTACCTCGCCGAGCTCACCATGCTCATCCTCGGGCGCGACCGGCTCAAGGACCCCTCGCTCGGGTACGCACGGACCTTTCTCCGGCAGATGGAGGAGTGCCTGGGCACCGCCGTCGACCGCGGCGTGGCCGTCGTCGCCAACGCCGGGGGCCTCAACCCCGCCGGGCTCGCCGACCGGCTGCGGGAGCTGGCCGACCGGCTCGGCCTGCGAGTGCGGATCGCCCACGTGGAAGGCGACGACCTGCTGCCCCGGGCCGCGGAACTCGGGCTCGGCGCCCCGCTCACCGCCAACGCCTACCTCGGCGCCTTCGGCATCGCCGAATGCCTCCGCGCCGGCGCCGACGTCGTCGTCACCGGCCGGGTCACCGACGCCTCCCTGGCCGTCGGCCCCGCCGCGGCCCGCTTCGGGTGGGGTCCGGCCGACCACGACGCCCTGGCCGGGGCCGTCGTCGCCGGGCACATCATCGAGTGCGGCGCCCAGGCCACCGGCGGCAACTACCCCTTCTTCGCCGAGCTGGAGGCCGAGGGGCGCGACCTGACCCGCCCCGGGTTCCCCATCGCCGAGGTGCACGCCGACGGGTCCTCGGTGATCACCAAGCACCCCGGCAGCGGCGGCGCCGTCACCGTCGGCACCGTCACCGCCCAGCTCCTCTACGAGGTCGCCGGCGCCCGCTACCCCAACCCCGACGCCACCGCCCGCCTCGACACCGTCCGCCTCACCGGGCTGGGCCCCGACCGGGTACGCGTGGACGGGGTCCGCGGGGAGGCGCCGCCGCCCGGCCTCAAGGTCGGCAGGAACACCGTCGGCGGGTTCCGCAACGACGTCACCCTGGTGCTCACCGGCCTCGACGTCCCCGCCAAGGCCGCGCTCACCGAACGGCAGCTCCGCGCGGCCCTGCGCGGGCGCGAACCCGAGCGGCTGGAGTTCCGCGTGGGTCCGCCCGCCGACCCCGACGCCCCCGACCAGGACGGCGCCTCGGTGCCGCTGCACATCACCGCCGCCGACCCCGACCGCTCCAAGGTCGGCCGCCGCTTCGCGAAGGCCGCCGTGGAGCTGGCCCTGTCCGGGGTCCCCGGCTTCCACGCCACCGCCCCGCCCGGCGACGCCCGCCCCGACGGGGTCGCCTTCTCCGCCGCGACCGTCCCCGCCGCCGAGGCCGCGCACACCGCCGTCCTCCCCGACGGGACCCGCGTCCCGGTGCCACCGCCCGAGGCGTCCTCCGAGGTGCTCCCCGTCCCCGAGCCCGACCTCCCGCCCCCGCCCGCACCGGGCCCGGTCCGGCGCGCCCCGCTCGGCCTCGTCGCCGGTGCCCGCAGCGGCGACAAGGGCGCCGACGCCAACGTCGGCGTGTGGGCCCGCACCGACGATGCCTGGCGCTGGCTCGCCCACGCCCTCACCACCGAGGAGTTCACCCGGCTGCTGCCCGAGACCGCGCCCCTGGCCGTCACCCGCCACGCCTTCCCCCGCCTGCGGGCGCTGAACTTCACCGTCGAGGGCCTGCTCGGCGGCGGCGCGGGCAGCGGCGCCCGGTCCGACCCGCAGGCCAAGGCCCTCGGCGAGTGGCTGCGCGGACGCCACCTCGACATCCCGGAGGCCCTGCTGCCGTGACCGCCCTGCCCTCCCGTCTCGACCCTGCATCGCCCGCCTATGCCGCCGCCCGCGCGGCCATGCTCGCCAAGCTGGCCGAGATCGACGCCGAGCACGCCAAGGCCCTGGCCGGGGGCGGCCCCAAGTACACCGAGCGGCACCGCTCCCGCGGCGGACTCCTGGCCCGCGAGCGCATCGAGCTGCTGCTCGACCCCGACGCCCCGTTCCTGGAACTGTCCCCGCTGGCCGCCTGGGGCAGCGACTACCCGGTCGGCGCGAGCGTGGTCACCGGCGTCGGCGTCGTCCAAGGTGTGGAGTGCGTGGTCGTCGCCAACGACCCCACCGTGCGCGGCGGCGCCAGCAACCCCTGGACCGGCCGCAAGACGATGCGGGCGATGGAGATCGCCGAACAGAACCGGATGCCGCTGGTCAACCTGGTGGAGTCGGGCGGGGCCGACCTGCCGGCCCAGAGCGAGATCTTCATCCCCGGCGGCCGCCTCTTCCGCGACCTGACGCGGCTCTCGGCGGCCGGGGTCCCCACCATCGCCCTGGTCTTCGGCAACTCCACCGCCGGCGGCGCCTACGTGCCCGGGATGAGCGACCACGTGGTGATGGTGCGCGAGCGCTCCAAGGTCTTCCTCGGCGGGCCGCCCCTGGTGAGGATGGCCACCGGGGAGGAGAGCGACGACGAGTCCCTGGGCGGCGCCGAGATGCACGCCCGCGTGTCCGGCCTCGCCGACCACCTGGCCGACGACGAGCACGACGCGCTGCGCATCGGCCGCCGCATCGTCGCCCGCCTCAACCACCGCAAGCCGGGCCCTGCCCCCGCCCGCCCCGCGGAGCCCCTGTACGACCCCGAGGAGCTCGCCGGGATCGTCCCCGAGGACCTGCGCACCCCCTTCGACCCGCGCGAGGTGCTGGCGCGCGTCCTCGACGGATCGGAGTTCGACGAGTTCAAGCCCGCCTACGGCGCCGCCCTCGTCACCGGCTGGGGCCGCCTGCACGGCCGCCCCCTCGGCGTGCTCGCCAACGCCCAAGGGGTGCTATTCAGCGAGGAGTCACAGAAGGCCGCCCAGTTCATCCAGCTCGCGAACCGCGCCGACACCCCGCTGCTGTTCCTGCACAACACCACCGGCTACATGGTCGGCAAGGAGTACGAGCAGGGCGGGATCGTCAAACACGGCGCGATGATGATCAACGCGGTCTCCAACAGCACCGTCCCGCACCTGTCGGTGCTGATGGGCGCCTCCTACGGTGCCGGGCACTACGGCATGTGCGGCCGCGCCTACGACCCCCGCTTCCTGTTCTCCTGGCCCAGCGCCAAGTCGGCGGTGATGGGCCCCAGGCAGCTGGCCGGGGTGCTCTCGATCGTCGCCCGCGCGTCCGCCCGGGCCAAGGGGCGCGCCTACAGCGACGAGGACGACGCGGCCATGCGGGAGGCGGTCGAGCGGCAGATCGAGGCCGAGTCGCTGCCGCTGTTCCTGTCCGGGCGGGTCTACGACGACGGGGTCATCGACCCCCGGGACACGCGCACCGTGCTGGGCCTGTGCCTGTCGGCCGTGCACAACGCCCCGGTGCGCGGCGCCGACGGGTTCGGCGTCTTCCGGATGTGAGCACCGGGGCGTGCAGGCAGTCGGCCGCCGCGGCGGCGGAGCGGAGGCGACGTTGAGGAGGAGCCCGCAGATGATCGGCACCGTGCTGGTCGCCAACCGCGGCGAGATCGCCCGCAGGGTCATGCGCACCTGCCGGGACATGGGCCTGGGCACGGTCGCGGTGTACGCGCTCGCCGACGCGGGGGCGCCCCACGTGCGCGAGGCCGACGCCGCGGTGCCCTTGGACGGCGACGGCGCCCGCGCCTACCTGCGCCCCGAAGCCCTGGTGGAGGCCGCCGAGCGCGCCGGGGCGGACGCCGTGCACCCCGGCTACGGCTTCCTCTCAGAGAGCGCGGCCTTCGCACGCGCCGTCGCCGGAGCCGGGCTGACCTGGATCGGCCCGCCAGCGGAGGCGATCGAGGCGATGGGCTCCAAGACCGCCGCGAAGGCCCTCGCCGAGCGCGCGGGCGTACCCGTCTCGGCCGCGCTGGAGCCCGAGCGGGTCACCGAGGCAGACCTCCCGGTGCTGGTGAAGGCGTCGGCGGGAGGCGGCGGACGGGGCATGCGCGTCGTGCGCGCCCTGGCCGGTCTGGAGGCCTCGGTGCAGGCGGCACGCGCGGAGGCGGCCTCGGCCTTCGGCGACCCCGCCGTCTTCTGCGAACCGTACGTCGAGCGCGGCCGCCACGTCGAGGTGCAGGTCCTCGCCGACGCGCACGGCGCGGTGTGGGCCGTGGGCGACCGCGACTGCTCGGTGCAGCGGCGCCACCAGAAGGTGATCGAGGAGGCGCCCGCCCCCGGCATCGGCGACGGCCTCCGGGAGCGCCTGCACGATGCGGCCCGGCGGATGGCCGGGGCGATCGGATACACCGGCGCGGGGACGGCGGAGTTCCTGGTCGGCGAGGACGGCGAAGCGGCGTTCCTGGAGATGAACACGCGGCTTCAGGTCGAGCACCCGGTGACCGAGTGCGTGACCGGGCTCGACCTGGTCGAGTGGCAGGTGCGCATCGCCGAGGGCGAGCCGCTGCCGGAGGGCGGCCCGCCCGCCCCGCGCGGGCACGCGGTGCAGGCGCGGCTGTACGCCGAGGACCCGGCGGCCGGGTGGCGGCCCTACAGCGGAACGGTGGCCCGCTTCGACGTGCCCGCGGCGCGCACGCGCTTCGCCGTGCCCGACGGGTTCGGCGTGCGCGTCGACGCGGGCGTGGAGGCCGGAACCCGCGTCGGGGTGGAGTTCGACCCGATGCTCGCCAAGGTCATCGCCTGGGGGCGGGACCGGGGCGACGCGCTGCGGCGGCTGGCGGCGGCCCTGGCCGGGGCGCGGCTGCACGGGGTGGGCGCCAACCGGGACCTGCTGGTGCGGGTGCTGCGGCACCCGGTCTTCGCGGCGGGGGAGATGCACATCCGCTTCCTGGCCGAGCAGGGCCTGGACGGCCCCGTGCCGGACGGCGGCGGTGCTGACGGGCGCGCGGAGGGGGCGCGCCCGCCCGGCGGAGGCGTCCCCGAGCTGGCGCTGCCCCTGGCCGATGCGCGCGCGGTGCGGCTCTCCGCGCTCGCGGCGGCCCTGGCCGAGGCCGAGCGGAACCGGGCGGAGGCGCCGGTGCTGGGCGCGCTTCCCGCCGGGTGGCGCAACCTGCCGTCGGCGCCGCACGTCCGCCGCTACCGGGGGCCGTCGGGGGAGGAGGTCGAGGTTGCGTACGCCTCCGGGCGGACCGGCCCGGTTCCGGCGGGGGACGCGGCGGGCGTCCGGGTGCACGGCGCCGCGCCCGACCGGGTGGAGCTGCTGGCCGACGGGGTCCTCCGCGCCTTCGCGGTCGCCCGGGCGGAGGGCGCGGTGTACGTCGACTCGGCGCTGGGACCGGTGGCCCTGGTGCCCGAGGACCGGTTCCCGGAGCGGGAGGCGGCGGTGCCGCCGGGGACACTGCTCGCGCCGATGCCGGGCACGGTGGCGCGCGTCGCCGCCGCGGCGGGGGACCGCGTGGAGGAGGGCGCCCCGCTGCTGTGGCTGGAGGCCATGAAGATGGAGCACGAGATCCGGGCGCCGGTGGCCGGAACGGTGGCCGAGGTGGCGCGGGCGGCCACCCGGGCGGACACGGGCACCGTCCTGGCGGTCGTCGAGCCGGACCCCGGGGCCGACGGTGCCCTCTAGGTCCTGTCCGGAGTTCGGCGGCGCCCCGCCGAGCAGCCGCCCCCTCGTCGATGATCTCGACGAAGGTGCTGTCATTCCGGCGGATTTGGCCGCACCTTCGGCGCGTTCAACGTCTGAGGTGCCGGGTGAGGGGGAACTCCGGACAGGACCCAGCGGCGCGGGCGACCGCGGCCCTCGGGCGACCGTGACCGCCGCTCGTGGAAGGTGCGGAGGCCGCCCGGCCGCCGGCGGACCCGCCGACCGGCTCGTCCGGGACCCGAAGGGGGCGGCCGAGCCCCGGAGCCCGCGCCGCCCCGACCGGCGCCCGACTTCCGCTCGGCGAATTCCGGGCCGGTCGCCACGGCCGGTTCCGGGTGCAACGCGGCCCGGTCCGCATTCGGGCCAAAAGCGGCGGATCCCCCTGTTCCCTGCGGTGCGGGTGCCGGTTCTCGTGCGCGAGGGGGCCCACACGGGAGACGATCCCGGGAACACCGACCCGCATCGGCCGCCGCTCCGGCGGTCCTCCGCGCCCCGCCCGCGCCGCCGACACCGCCCCGCGGGCGGCCGCCCCGAGCCCGCCCCTCCGCCCGGCCCCGCGCTCCCCGCGGACCGACCGGACGGCGCCGGCCCCCACCTCCTCCCGCGAACCGACGCTCCGAACCCCCTCGAACCACGGAAGGGCCCAGCATGCGATTCACCGAACCCGACGAGCGCCTCGCCCTCCGGGAGGCCGTCCGCTCCTTCGCCTCCTCCTACGGCGGCGGCTACTACCGTGCCAAGGCCCGCGAAGGCGCCTACCTCACCGAACTGTGGGCCGAGGCGGGCAAGCTCGGCTACATCGGCGTCAACATCCCCGAGGAGTTCGGCGGGGGAGGCGGCGGCATCGGAGACCTGGCCGCCGTCCTCGAGGAGCTGTCCGCCGCCGGCTGCCCCACCCTCATGATGGTCGTCTCGCCCGCCATCTGCGGCACCGTGCTCTCCCGCTTCGGCACCCCCGACCAGCGGCGCCGCTGGCTGCCCGGCATCGCCTCCGGCACGACCATCGCGGCCTTCGCCATCACCGAGCCCGACGCCGGGTCCAACGCGCACAACATCACCACCACCGCCCGGCCCGACGGCGGCGGGTGGGTGCTCTCCGGCCGCAAGACCTTCATCTCCGGGGTGGACGTCGCCGACGCGGTCTTCGTCGTCGGCCGCATGGAGGACACCTCCGGCAGGCTCGCCCCCGCCCTGTTCATGGTCCCCACCGACGCCCCCGGCTTCGAGGCGCGGCGCATCGAGATGGACCTGGTCAGCCCCGACCACCAGTTCGCCCTGTTCATGGACGACGTCCGGCTGCCCGGCGACGCCCTGGTCGGCGACCCCGGAAGCGGGCTCCTGCAGCTGTTCGCCGGGCTCAACCCCGAGCGCATCATGGCCGCGTCGCTGGCCACCGGCTCGGCCCGGCACGCCCTACAGGCCGCCGTCGGCTACGCCCGCGAGCGCGAGGTGTGGGGCCGCCCCATCGGCGCCCACCAGGGCCTGGCCCACCCCCTGGCGCAGGTGAAGGTGGAGGTGGAGCTGGCCCGGCTGATGACGCAGAAGGCCGCCGCGCTCTACGACGCCGGCGACGACGAGAGCGCGGGCGAGGCCGCCAACATGGCCAAGTACGCGGCGGGCGAGGCCTCGGCGCGGGCGGTCGACCAGGCCGTGCAGACCCTCGGCGGCAACGGCCTGGCCAGCGAGTACGGGATCGGCGCCGCCGTGGCCGCCTCCCGGCTGGGCCGGATCGCCCCGGTCAGCCGGGAGATGGTGCTCAACTACGTCGCCCAGCACTCGCTCGGCCTGCCGAAGTCCTACTGAGGCGCTGAAGCGGTCCTGCGCCCCGGCGGCCCGCCGCGCCGGACCGCGCGGCCGGGCCGGGTCGGGATAGGTTGGCGGCGGCACGGGCCCTGGTCGGCCGTGCCGTGACACCGGGAGGACGGGGAGACGGACCGGATGGGGACGGCGCAGCGGGAGGAACGGGCCGGGGAGCGCGAGCCGCGCCAGGAGCGGAGCCGCGCGACCCGGCGGCGCCTGCTGGAGGCCGCCGTGGCCTGCCTGGCCGACAAGGGGGTGGCCGGGAGCACCGTGGGCGCCGTCGCCGAGCGCGCCGGGGTCTCGCGCGGTGCGGCCCAGCACCACTTCCGCACCCGCGAGGACCTGTTCACCGCGGCGCTGCGGCACATGAGCGACACCCGCCTGGAGGAGCTCCGCGCCCGCGCCGAACGGCTGCCCAGCGGCCCCGGCCGCACCGAGGCCGTGGTGGAGATGCTGGTCGACGCCTACTGCGGGCCGGTGTTCTCCGCCGCGCTGCAGCTGTGGGCGTCCGCCGCCAGCGATCCGGCGCTGCGCGCCTCGGTCATCCCGCTGGAGGAGCACGTGGGCCGCGAGGCGCACCGGGCGGCGGTGGAGGTCCTGGGCGCAGACGAGTCCGCCCCGGGGGTGCGCGAGACCGTGCAGGCCACCCTGGACATGGGGCGCGGTCTGGGCCTGGCGGCCCTGCTCACCGACGACACCGCGCGCCGCCGCCGCATCGTGCGCCAGTGGGCGGGCATCCTCGACCGCGAACTGGGCGCCCGGAGGCCGGGCCGCTGAGGCGGGGCACTCGTCGCCCCCACGTCGTTGATCTCGGGAAAAGCGCCCCTAAAAGCGGCCCGGTAGCGT
>NZ_JAQFWQ010000042.1 GCF_027706725.1 Nocardiopsis endophytica | reverse complement strand
AAAACCGCCGGAATGACAGCACCTTTGTCGAGATCATCGCCGGGCAGGGGCGCACCGGGCCGACGGACGCCACGGGCGCCCTCGACCATCCGCCTGCCCGGTCGCGCCGTCGCCTGGACCGCGAGTGGCCGGACGGACGGTTGGCAGCGCTGGGGAACCGCCCCGCTGTCTCCGTCGCCGCCTTTCACGGTGACCATGCACACGCCCGCCAGCCGACAGTGCTGCGGCGAGGGCCGCCCTCCTGTCCTCGTCGCTGCCCTCCAGGCTGCATTTCGGTGGCCCGGCGGACGGCTGGGGTCCGTGAGTGGGGTACCTGCTCAGCCGCCGCCCACCGGAACTGCGAGTGGCCGGATGGACGGCAGGCAGGGCCGGGGAACCGCCCAGGTCGCTCCGTCGCCGCCGACCACACCGACCACTCACACGCCCGCCGGCCGACAGTGCTGGCGTAAGACCCGCCTACCTCAACCGGAGGCCCTTCGGGGTCGGGTGGAAGCCCGCCTTCTTCAAGGCCGGTTCCAAAGGGGTTCCGAACACCTCGCCTCCGTCCGCGCGCTCCACCGTCAGTGACGCCAGGCCGCCCTCACGGACCGTCTCCGCCAGGGCCGACGCGGCCCTCTCCAGCTCCGCCTCCCCGGAGCCGAAGGTCACCGCCGTCTTCCCGCCGCGCTCCAGGTACAGCGTCGGCGCCCCGTCGTCCAGGACCACCATCGCCCCCGCCTTCCTGGACGGGCGGCCGCCCTCGCTCTCCGGCCACGCCAGCGCCGCGCCGTACGGGTTCGCCGGGTCGGCCGCTGCCAGGACGAGCGGGGCACCGTCCCCGGGAGGCGTCCCGGACCCACCGGGCCCACCGTCCCCACCGGAGTCCTCTGGGCCCCCGGCGCCGACGCTGAACGAGCGCAGCCGGTCCACCGCCCCGGGCGGGGCGAACTGGGCCGCGCCCAAGCCCTCGACGAAGTACCCGCGCCGTGCCTTGCCCGCCTCCTCGACGCCGCGCAGCACCGGGTACACCGCGCTGAACCCGCCGCCCGACCGCTCGCCGGTGCGGCGCCGCACCTGCTCGGCCACCACCGGGCCGCGCGTCACCACCCCGTACCGGTCCAGCAGTGCCGTCGCCGCCGCCAGCCCCCTCCTGGTCGCGTCCGCCTCCCTCTCCGGGAGCCGCCACCAGCGCCCCGCCACCGTCGGCGGCCCCATCCGGCTCGGCATCACCGGCCGCCGCGACCGCCTCCGGTGGGCCGCCGAACCTGAGCCGGAACCCCCCGCCCCCGTGCCGCCCGCGCCCAGCAGCGCGCGCAGCGGCCCCAACGTGTCGTTGCCCAAGCGCCCCGCCCACACCAGGTCCCACACCGCCGCCACCAGCGCGGCGTCGGAGACCGCCGCCGTCCCCAGAGCGCGCTGGGCCCGGTCGGCGATGTCCCGGAAGAACAGCGCGCCTCCACCGTCCAGCGCCTCGGCCACGGCGTCGTGCAGCGGCGACTCCTCCACGTCCGCGGGGTCGGGCAGCAGCTCCGGCGCGTCCTCGGCCGGGACCAGGCACACCCACCCGTCCTTGCCGCCGATCGGGCCCACACCCGCCCACACCACCTCGCCCGCCGAGGTGAGCTCGTCCAGCATCGACGGCGCGTACCCGCGCACGCGCGCCGGGAGCACCAGGGTCTCCAGCGCGGACGCCGGAACCGGGCACCCGCGCAGCGACTCCACCGCCTCGAACACCGCGTCCGGCCCGCGCAGCGGCGACGACACGTGCTGCCACGCCGGGAGGAACCGGCCGAGCGCGCGCTGCGGCACCGGCTCGGCCTCCTTGCGGAGCCGCAGCACCGACCCCTTGCGCAGGCGGCGCAGCACACCCGTGTCGCACCACTCGCTCCCTGCGCGGCCCGGCCGGAATCCGCCCTCGACCACCCGGCCGTCGCCCGACAGCCGCCGCAGCACCTCGCGCACCGCCGCCGGCCCCAGGCCGAAGCGGCGCGCCGCGTCCTCGGCGGTGAACGGCCCGTGCGTCCGCGCGAACCGGGACAGCAGGTCGCCGAGCGGGTCCTCGACCGGCCGGGTGAACGCGACGGCGGTGTCGGGGAAGGGCGAGTCGGCCCCCAGCTCCAGCCAGTCGGGCAGCGCCGTGCCCAGGCCGTCGCGCAGGCGCGCCGCGTCCTCCACGGCCGCCCACCGCTCCTGCCCGGCCACCCGTACCCGGATCGCCCGCCGCGCCTTCTCCAGGTCCTCCAGCCACGCGGCCCGCGCCCCGCGCTCGGCCGCCTCCTCCCCGGACAGCGGCCCCAGCTCGCGCAGCAGGTCGGCGGCGCCCTCCGGCCCGCGCCCGTCCACCCGCCGCTCGGGGGTGAGCCGCTGCAGCGCCGCCTCCACGTCGGCGATCACCCCGGCGTCCAGCAGCTCCCGCAGGTCGGCCCGGCCCAGCAGCTCGGCCAGCAGCGCCGAGTCCAGGGTGAGCGCCTGCGCGCGCAGCTCCGCCAGCGGCGCGTCGCCCTCGTACAGGAACGCCGCCGTGTACCCGATCAGCAACGACTGCGCGAAGGGGGAGGCGCGCGGCGTCTCCACCTCCACCACGCGCACCCGCCGCGCCCGCATGTCGCCCATCAGCGCGGCCAGCCCCGGCACGTCGAACACGTCCCGCAGGCACTCGCGCACCGCCTCCAGCACGATCGGGAACGACCCGTACCGCCCGGCCACCGACAACAGCTGGGCCGAGCGCTGCCGCTGCTGCCACAGCGGCATCCGGTGCCCCGGCCTGCGGCGCGGCAGCAGCAGGGAGCGCGCCGCGCACTCCCGGAACCGGGCCGCGAACAGCGCCGACCCGCCCAGCTCCGCCGCCACCGCGTCCTCGGCCTCCTCCGGTGGCAGGTACAGCAGGTCGGCGATGCGCAGCCGCTCGGCGTCGTCCACGTCCGGCAGCCGCAGCACGATCCCGTCGTCGCCGTGCACCACCTGGGCGTCCAGCCCGTAGCGCTCGCGCATCCGCGCCCCCAGCGCCAGCGCCCACGCCCCGTGCACCCGCGCGCCCAGCGGCGAGTGCACCACCACCCGCCAGTCGCCCAGCTCGTCCCGGAACCGCTCGACCACCACCGTGCGGTCGTCGGGCACCGCCCCGGTCGCCTCCCGCTGCTCCTCCAGGTACGCGGCGAGGTTGTCGGCCGCCCAGGCGTCCAGCCCCATCCCGCGGGCGCGCTCCCGCGCCCCGTCCGGCCCGGCCTCCCCGAGCTCCCGGGTCAGCGCGCCGATGGCCCGCCCCAGCTCCGGCGGGCGGCCCGCCGCGTCGGCCTTCCAGAACGGCAGTCGGCCCGGCCGCCCCGGGGCGGGCGCCACCAGCACCCGGTCGGCGTCGATCGACTCGATCCGCCAGGCCGTGGAGCCCAGCACGAACACGTCGCCGACCCGCGACTCGTACACCATCTCCTCGTCCAGCTCGCCCACCCGGGTGGGCCCCGACCCGGCCGCCCCCGCCAGGTGCACCGCGTAGGTGCCCCGGTCCGGGATGGTGCCGCCGCTGGTGACCGCGAGCCTCTGGGCCCCCGGCCGCCCGGCCACCGTGCCCTCCTCCCGGTCCCACACCAGGCGCGGGCGCAGGTCGGCGAACTCGTCGGAGGGGTAGCGCCCGGAGAGCATGTCCAGCACGCCCGTGAGCGCCGAGTCGGGCAGCGCGGCGAACGGCGCGGCCCGCCGCACCGCGGCCGCCAGGTCCTCCACCCGCCACTCGTCCATCGCCGCCATCGCCACGATCTGCTGGGCCAGCACGTCCAGCGGGTTGGCGGGCACCGCCAGCTCCTCGATGGCCCCCGCGCGCATCCGCTCGGCCACCACCGCCGACGCCAGCAGGTCGCCCCGGTACTTCGGGAAGAACACCCCGCGCGACACCTCGCCCACGTGGTGCCCCGCGCGCCCGACCCGCTGCAGCCCCCCGGCCACCGACGGCGGCGACTCCACCTGCACCACCAGGTCCACCGCGCCCATGTCGATGCCCAGCTCCAGGCTGGAGGTGGCCACCACGCAGGGCAGCCGCCCCTCCTTCAGGTCGGCCTCGATGGCGGCGCGCTCCTCCTTGGAGACCGACCCGTGGTGGGCGCGCGCGACCACCCGCTCGGCGCCCCGGCTCGGCCCGGACGGCCCGAGCACCTCGGAGGGCACCTCCTCCGGCGGCAGCGCGCCCTGCGCCCGCTCGGTCGCCAGCTCGTTCAGCCGGGCGCACAGCCGCTCGGCGACGCGGCGAGCGTTGGTGAACACGATGGACGAGCGGTGCTCCTCCACCAGGTCGAGCACCCGCTCCTCGACGTGCGGCCAGATGGAGGCGCGGGCCTTGGGGTCGGCCTCGGCGGTGCCGCCCGCGCGCTCCGGGGCGGGCGCGGCCGCCAGGTCGGCCATGTCCTCCACCGGCACGGTGATGCTCAGGTCCAGCCGGGGCGCCGACGGCGGCGCGACCACGGCGGCCGGGCGCGCCCCGCCGAGGAAGGCGGCCACGGTCTCGTGCGGGCGGACGGTCGCCGACAGGCCGATGCGCTGGGCCCGCCGCCCCAGCAGCGCGTCCAGCCGCTCCAGGGACAGGGCCAGGTGCGCGCCGCGCTTGGTCCCGGCCACGGCGTGCACCTCGTCCACGATGACCGTCTCCACGCCGGCCAGCCCCGCGCGCGCTTGCGAGGTGAGCACCAGGAACAGCGACTCGGGCGTGGTGATGAGGATGTCCGGGGGAGCGGCGGCCAGGCCGCGCCGCTCGCTCTGCGGGGTGTCCCCGGTGCGCATGCCGACCCGGATGTCCGGCACCGCGCCGCCGGAGCGTCCGGCCTCGCGCCGGATCCCCGACAAGGGGGCGCGCAGGTTGCGCTCGATGTCGGCCGCGAGCGCCTTGAGCGGCGACACGTACAGCACCCGGCATCGCCTGGCGGGCTCCTCGGGCGGGGGAGCGGTGGCCAGCCGGTCCAGCGACCAGAGGAACGCCGCGAGCGTCTTTCCCGACCCGGTCGGGGCGACGAGCAGGGTGTCGCCGCCCTTCTCGATCTGGGCCCACGCGCCCTCCTGGGCGGGGGTGGCCCCGTCGGGGAAGGCGGAGCGGAACCAGGCGCGGGTGGCGGGCGAGAACCGTTCAACCGGGTCGTGCGGGTGTGCCATGCCCCAAGTGTGCAACGCGGCCCCGACGGTTCTCCGGAGGCGTGCGCCCGCGGCCCGCCATCGGTACGGCCGACGCCGACCACGGGCCGACCACGGCTGGCCACGACCGACCTTCGAACCTTCCGGCGGGCGCCGCGTGCATCCAGGGATGTACGCGGGTTCGGTCCCGCAGGCCGACGCCGCGTCCGGCGCCTGCTCCGTACGGTCGCAGACGACCGGAGACCGGCCGCGCGCATCGCGCACGGCCGCACAGCGCGCGCTCGACCGCACAGCGCGCATGACAGCACAGAACGGACGATGAGAATGAGGATCGCTGGGGCCGCACTGCTCGGCCTGTTCGGAGGGTGGGTCGTCGGCTTTCTCCTGTCGACGCTGGTGCACATCCCCATGGGGCTTCTCGGGGTGGCCGACTCGACGGGGTGGGTGATCGCCGTCGGGATGCTGCCCTATGCCCTGGCACTGGTGGGGCTGGTGGCCGTCCCGGTGATCGTGGCGCGCAGAGGCCGCGAGGACCCGGAGGGGCAGGGCTGAGGCGGCCGGATAACGCCTTGTCCGGTTCAGGGCACCGGCATAAGGTTGCTTCATGACCTGGCGATGTTGACCCTCACCTGACGTAGCCGAGGCACCTGAGGCCCGGACGGCGCGCAGCCTCTACCCGTACGCCTTCCTGGTCGACCTCATCCCGCTCTACCCGCTGTACGCGCTGCTGTTCGCCGACAGCGGGCTCTCCGCCGCGCAGATCTCCAGCCTGCTGATCATCTGGTCCCTCACGGCCTTCCTGCTGGAGATCCCCTCCGGCGTGCTCGCCGACCTTGTCCCACGGCGGCACCTGCTCACCGCGGCCCCGCTGTTCTCGGCCGCCGGGTTCGCCCTGTGGACGCTCCTTCCGGCCTATCCCGCCTTCGCCGCGGGTTTCGTGCTCTGGGGCGTCGGAGGGGCGATCACCTCGGGCACGCTCCAGGCGCTCGTCTACGACGAGCTGGACCGCGCCGGCGCCGCGTCCGCGTACGCCCGCCTCATCGGACGCTCGCGCGCGCTGGGAACGATCGCCGTGGTCACGGGCACCGCCGCCGCGGCGCCCCTGCTGGCGTTCGGCGGGTACACGGCCGTGGGCGCGGTGAGCGTCGCCGCCGCGCTCGCGGCGGCGCCCATCGGCTTCTCCTTCCCCGAAGGCGCCCGCCCCGGGAGCGGCGCCCATCCCGGGAACGGCGGGGAGGACCGCTCCCCGGGGCTCGGCCCGCCGCTCCGCGTGATGCGCACCGCGCTGTCGGAGGTGCGCCACGCGCCCGGCGCGCGCCCGGCCCTGTTCGCCGTCGCGGTGGTCATGGGCCTCTCCTCCCTGGACGAGTACCTGCCGTTCCTGGCGCGGTCGTTCACCTCCGACACCGCACTGGTCCCGATCCTCCTCGTGCCCGTGTTCGCCGCCATGGCGGCGGGGGAGTGGTGCGCGGAGCGCGGTGCCCGCCGGCCCGCCCCCGTGGTGGCCGCCGGCGCGCTGCTCCTCGCCGCCGGTGCGTTCCTGGGGCACCCCTTGGGGATGCTCCCGGTGTCCGCCGCCTTCGGGGTGTTCGCGTGGGCGGCGGTGGTCGCGGAGACGCGCTTGCAGGACTCCGTCTCCGAACGCGCGCGGGCCACCGTGGTGTCGATGTCGGGCTTCGGCGCCGAGGCCGCCGCCGTCGCGACGTTCGCGGCCTATGGCCTCGGATCGGCGGTCGCCGGGCCCGGGATGCTGTTCGCCGCCGCGGCCCTCGGGTTCCTGGCCGTCGTCCCGGCGCTGCGCCGACGCGCGCGCGGTCCCCGGTCGGAGCGATACTGAGGGGGATGAGACTGACGCTTTTCTGGGACCGCATGCACGAGCAGTTCGGCGAGTCGTATGCGGAGAGCCTCGCCAAGGACTACGTGATCGAAGGACTGGGCTCGCGGACCGTGAACCAGGCCCTCGCCGAGGGCGCTCCGGCCAAGGAGGTGTGGCGGCGCGTCTGTGAAGCCTTCGACCTGCCCGAATCCGTGCGCTGACCCTGCGTTCGGCACCGGCCGCGGACCTGCGGGCGGCCCGGCCCCGCGACACGCGTTCGATGTGGTGGGCCCCCGCTCGAACAGAAGTTCGGGTATGGTGGTCGGTGAGTCCGGGGTGCGCGGATGTGGCGCGAGATACCCCGAGGGCCGGGAAGGCCCACCGGGACGCGGGAGCCGCTGGGCCCCGCGGTCAGGGGGACGGTGCGAGCCGTCCACAGCGCGGCCGGCGCCGTCGCGGAATGTCGCGGCGAGCGCATAGCGTCGCCTTCGAGATGAAGAAGAAGACACCGACCCAACAGGGGTTCCCCGTGGCAGCAGCAGACCGAGACAAGGCCCTCGAAACCGCGCTCGCGCAGATCGAGCGCCAGTTCGGCAAGGGCTCCGTGATGCGCCTGGGCGACGACGACCGCCCGCCGATCCAGTCCATCCCGACCGGTTCCATCTCGCTCGACGTGGCCCTGGGGATCGGCGGCATCCCGCGCGGCCGCATCGTCGAGGTCTACGGCCCCGAGAGCAGCGGTAAGACCACGGTCGCCCTGCACGCGGTGGCCAACGCCCAGCGCGAGGGCGGCATCGCGGCGTTCATCGACGCCGAGCACGCGCTGGACCCCGAGTACGCCAAGAAGATCGGCGTCAACACCGACGACCTGCTGCTGTCCCAGCCCGACACCGGTGAGCAGGCCCTGGAGATCGCCGACATGCTGATCCGCTCCGGCGCGGTCTCCATCCTGGTGGTGGACTCGGTGGCGGCGCTGGTGCCGCGCGCCGAGATCGAGGGCGAGATGGGCGACAGCCACGTCGGCCTTCAGGCCCGGCTGATGTCGCAGGCCCTGCGCAAGATCGCCGGCGCCCTGCACCAGACCGGCACCACCGCGATCTTCATCAACCAGCTGCGCGAGAAGGTCGGCGTGATGTTCGGCTCGCCCGAGACGACCACCGGCGGCCGGGCCCTGAAGTTCTACTCCTCGGTGCGCCTGGACGTGCGCCGGATCGAGACGCTCAAGGACGGCACGGACGCGGTCGGCAACCGCACCCGGGTCAAGGTGGTCAAGAACAAGACCGCCCCGCCCTTCAAGCAGGCCGAGTTCGACATCCTCTACGGCGTGGGCATCTCCCGCGAGGGCAGCCTGATCGACCTGGGCGTGGAGAACGGCATCGTCCGCAAGTCCGGGGCCTGGTACACCTACGAGGGCACCCAGCTCGGCCAGGGCAAGGAGAACGCCCGCAACTTCCTGCGGGAGAACGCCGACATGGCCCTTGAGGTCGAGAAGAAGATCAAGGAGAAGCTGGGCGTGCCGATGAAGGGCGACGACGCCGCCGGCGCGGCCGCCGCGCCCGACACGGCCAAGGACGCCGCCGGTGCGTCCGCGGCCGCGTCCACGGTCAAGGAGCCCGCCGCCAAGCGCACCACGAAGGCCAAGAGCACCGCCGCCGCCACCGATGCTTGATCGCACGTCCGGGGACCCTGGCACCGCCCAGGGGCCGCAGGACCCGGGGCCGGACGCCGCCGCGGCGCCCGACCCCTGGGCCCCGGCCGAGGACGCCGCCGCCGACCCGTCCGGCCCCGAGGGGCCGGACGGGAGGAGCGCCGAAGTCCCCGACCAGGACCCCGAGTCCTACGCCCGCACCGTCTGCCTCCGGCTGCTCACCGTCGCCCCGCGCACCCGCGCCCAGCTCGCCGAGGCGCTGCGCACGCGCGGGGTGGAGGAGCCGGTGGCCGAGACGGTGCTGGAGCGCTTCGGCGAGGTGGGCCTCATCGACGACGCCGCGTTCTCCGCCGCCTGGGTGGAGTCCCGGCACACCGGGCGCGGCCTGGGCCGCCGCGCCCTGGCGGGGGAGCTGCGGCGGCGCGGCGTGGACGAGGAGACCGTGCGCGACGCGGTCGACGACATCAGCGCCGACCAGGAGGAGGCCACCGCCCGCGACCTGGTCCGGCGCAAGCTCGCGGCCACCCGGGGCCGCGACGACACGGTCCGCGTCCGCCGCGCCATGGGCATGCTCGCCCGGAAGGGCTACCCCGCGGGCCTCGCCTACCGCGTCATCCGCGAGGAACTCGAGGCCGAGGGCTCCGACCTGGAACTGCCCGACCCCGATCTGTGACCGCGTGTGTCACGGTGCCCCGGCAGCGCAAACCGGGCATACCGGGCAGCGAGAGAGGGGGCGGGCGACCTATGTCGTGAAATCGACGCTTTTTGGCTGATCAGGCGTCGGTTTCACGACGCAGGATTCCCCCGCGCCCCCTCGCTCGCCCCCCTGGTGATGATCTCGACAGAAGTGGTGTCAAAACGGCCGGAATGACAGCACTCCTGTCGAGATCATCGCCAGGAAGGGCGCAGCGGGCCGACGGCCGCCACGAACGCGCGTGACCGCGCAGCCTGCCCACCGCGCCGCCCGCCCGGACCGCCCGCGGCCCGCCGGACGGCAGGCAGGGCCGGGGAACCGCCCCGCTTCTGCCGTCGCCGCCAAGCACGGCGACCACGCACACGCCCCACGGCCGGCAGCGCTGCGGTGTGGGCCGCCGACCTCTCCTCGTCGCCGCCCTCAACGCCGCACTACGGCGGCCCGCCGCTCGGCCGGGGCCTTGAAGCGGGGTACCTGCCCAGCCGCCCGCTGAACCGGACCGCGAGGGGCCTCGCGCCCGGCAGGCAGGGCCGGGGAACCGCCCCGCTGTCTCCGTCGCCGCTCGCTTCGGTGACTGCGTACACGCCTCACGGCCGATGACGCTGCTGGAAGGGCCGCCTACCCGGCCGCCTGTCCACTCGCACCGCGAGACCTGGAACTCGAGCCGCGCCGCGGTGGCGTCGTTCCTCCCGAGATCAACGAGGAGGGGGCGCTCAGGGGTGCGGGCGGTCCCTCTCCGGGGCTCGGGAGCCGCCGGGCGGCTCCGACCAGGGGATCAGGTCCGGTTCGGCGTCCTGCGGTGCGTCCGGGACCTCCGGCGGCGCGGACGGCGTCTCCGTCGCGGGTGTGGCCTGCGCCGCCGGTGCGGCCGGCTGGGCCTCTCCGTCTCCGTCAGGGGCGTGCGCGGACCTGGGGCCGGTGTCCTCCAGCTCCGGCAGCGGCTCGGCCTCCAGCTCCGGGTCGGGGTACTCGGTGACCAGCTCGATCCCGGGCACCCCCGGCGGGGTGAAGCCGAAGACCTCCCCGTAGAAGGCCAGCTCCGCCTCCAGCCCCCGCTCGATGGAGTCGGCTGAGGCGAAACCGTGCCCCTCGCCCTCGAACTCCAGCATCGCGTGGCGCACCCCGTTGTCCGCCAGCGCCCTGGCGAAGTCCCGAGTCTGCTCCTTGGGGACCACGCGGTCCTCCGTGCCCTGCAACAGCAGCACCGGCACCCGCACCTGGTCCGCCTTGCCGATCGGCGAGCGCTCGCGGTAGGTCGCCTTGTAGCCGGGCAGCGGCCCCACCAGGGTGTCCAGGTAATGCGACTCGTAGTCGTGCGTGGTCGCGGCCAGCTGCAGCAGGTCCGCCACCCCGAACAGCGACATCGCGCAGGCGAACGTGTCGCCGGCCGCCGCGAGCAGGGCGGTGTACCCGCCCGCGCTCGGGCCGCGCACCGCCAGCCGCGCGGGGTCGGCCTCACCCGACTCCACCAGCGAGCGCGCCACGGCCTCGACGTCCTCCACGTCGACCACGCCCCACATGCCCGCGATCCGCTCGCGGTAGGTGCGGCCGAACCCCAGCGACCCGCTGTAGTTGACGTCCACCACGCCGATGCCGCGACTGGTGAAGTACGCCTTCATCAGGTCGAGCCCGCTCGTGGCGCGCCCCACCGGGCCGCCGTGCACCCACACCGCGTAGGGCGCCGGACCGTCCGCCGTCCCCCGCGGGTTGGTCGGCGGGTACACGTTGGCGTGGACGGCGGCGCCGTACTTGCCCGAGAACTCCACCTGCCGGGGAACCGGCAGCAGCGCGGCATCGGGCATCTCCTCCCGGCTGGAGCGGAGCACCTGCGTCCTGCCGGTGGCCGGGTCCAGCCGCACCAGGCTCTGCGGGGCCTGCGGCCCCGAGGCGATGCCGACGACCTGCCCGCCGTCGCCGCCGAGCGTCTCCCAGGTGGTGAAGGCACCCGTGTCCAGCGGGGTGAGCTCCAGCGTGTCCGGGTCGTACACGGCGGGCACCAGGTCGGCGCCGCCCTGCAGCACCACCAGGCGCCCGTCGGCCAGCGGAACGCAGGAGCACACGCCCAGCCGCGACGGCCCCGGGGTGAACTCGCGCTCGTCGGGGTAGAGCGCGACCGCCTGCCCGGTCAGGCCGATCTCGTACAGGTTCCACCAGCCCGACCAGTCCGACACGAAGCGCAGGCGCGAGGGTCCGCACCACACCGGCTGCAGCACCGACTCGTCCACCCCGCCCTTGAGGGTGTAGGGGCGCTCCACACCGTTGGCGCTCAGCCCGCCCACGCGCAGCTCGGTGCCGTCCCAGGGCATGCGCGGGTGGTTCCACGCCACCCAGGCCAGGTGCTCCCCGTCGGGGGAGGGCGTGGGGGAGGCGTAGAAGTCGGCGCCGGTGACCAGCTCCGCCACGGCCGACGGGTCCTCGGCGGCCCGCCCGGACAGCGGGACCGACACGATCGCCCGGTCCACCGAGCCGTCGCCGGCATGGCGCTCGCGCACGCACACGATCCGGCGGCCGTCGGGCGACAGGGCCGGGTCGGCATAGCGCAGCGCCCCGGGGAACGCCGGGGCGGGGGTCAGGGGCCGGGGCTCGCGCGCTCCGCGTTCGAGCAGGTAGAGCCGCTGGTCGCTCGCCTCGGCGAAGACGATGCCATAGCGGGTGAGCGCCTTGTCGTCGCGCCGGGGAACCGGCAGGAAGGAGCGGCCGCCGTACTCGTGCACCCGGGTAAAGGCGCTCCACGGGGCCTCGAGCAGCTCGGCGGGGGCGCCGTCGGGGCCGCACCGCATCACCGTGGTGCGCCCGCCCTCCTCGGGGCGGGCCTCCTCCCACCAGACCTCGCCGTCGGCGGTCGCGGGGAACCCCAGGCGGCGGGTGCCTCGGGCGACGTCGCTCGCTGAGATCGGCGATGGCCAGGCGCCGTGGGGGGCCGTCACGCGGTCGGTCATAAGAGGATCTCTGCGTTCGCGGGGATTTTGTGTGGCATGTCGACCTTAGTCCCCCAGGGGAGCTCCGGACGAGCCGACAGGTGCGTTCCCTGGGGTTTCGGCCCGTCCCCGCGCCCCGGTGCGCGTGGTGCGGACGCCCTGGGTGAAGGGGCCGTTCCTCCGTGTGCGCCCGCCCGCGCCCGCCCGCGCCCGCCTG
Source organism: Nocardiopsis endophytica (assembly GCF_027706725.1). Lineage (GTDB taxonomy): Bacteria > Actinomycetota > Actinomycetes > Streptosporangiales > Streptosporangiaceae > Nocardiopsis_A > Nocardiopsis_A endophytica. Next base: position 42,958 of record NZ_JAQFWQ010000042.1, on the reverse strand, counting down.
CGCGCATGTCCGCCCGCGCCTGCGCGCGAAGGCCGGAACCGGCGCCCCCGGACCGGGTTGTCCGGGGTCCGCAGGGGGAATGCCGTCGGCCAGACGGGGCGGGAGGGGGCATTTGTTCCCCACTTGTGACCGCGCAGGAGCGGCGGTGTATTCGCTCGCGTGTCTATAGTCCCTGTCCACGCTCAGTGAGCCGCTCAGTGAGCAAGCGACATTCATCGCGCGAGGAGGACGCTCGGAATGACGACGAGAATCACGGCCAAGCGCTTCGCAGCCGTTACCGCTGTGGCGGCTGCGGGCGTGATAGCGGCCGCGGGGTGCGGCGGCGGGAGCGTCCCCGGCGCGGGCGGCGGTGACGAGGAGGTCACCGGCGGCGACCTGACCCTGGGCACCGGCAGCACCGGCGGCACCTACTACCCGCTCGGCGGCGAGATCGCGCAGATCTGGTCGGACAACATCGACGACGCGAGCGTGTCGACCCAGTCCACCGGGGCCTCGGTGGAGAACATGCGCCTGCTCGACCAGGGCGAGATCGACATCGCCATGGCGATCAACGGCGTCGCCGCCGACGCGGTCAACGGCGAGAACGACTTCGCCGACGAGCCGATCGAGAACGGCGACGACGTGTTCATGCTGGGCAACGTCTACCCGGAGGTCCTGCAGATCGTCGCGACCGAGGACTCGGGCATCGAGACGGTGGAGGACCTCAAGGGCAAGCGCGTGGACGTCGGCCCGCCCGGCAGCGGCACCGCGCTGGCCGCCGAGGCCGTGCTCGAGGCCTACGGCATCAGCATGGACGACATCGAGCCGTTCAACAGCACCTTCGAGGACGCGGCCACCAAGCTGGGCGACGGCCAGACCGACGCGGCCTTCGCGGTCCTGGCGGTCCCGGCCGGCAGCATCGAGCAGGTGGCCACGACCAGCGACGTCCGGCTGGTGCAGTTCGCCGGGGACGGCCTGGAGCAGCTCCAGGAGGACAACCCGTCCTACAGCACCCTGGACATCCCGGCCGACACCTACAACGGCCAGGACGAGGACGTCACCACGGTGACCAACTGGGCGACCATGTACGTGCGCGGCAGCATGAGCGACGACCTCGCCTACAACCTCACCAAGGAGATGTACGAGCGTGCCGGCGAGATCGGCCACGACGTCGGCGAGCAGGTCCAGCTCGACACCGCCCTGGAGGGCCAGGGCGCGGTCGACCTGCACCCCGGCGCCGAGCGCTTCTACGAGGAGGAAGGCGCCCTGGGCTGACGCCCCGGACGGCACAGTGAGGCAGGCGGCGCACCGGGTCGGTCCCGGGCGCCGCCGCTTCCTACGGGACGGAGCGGTGGTCGCCGCCGGGGCGCTCCTGGCGATGGCCACGTACGGCGGCGCGGAGGCCGCCGGGGCGCGCTTCGAGGCGGCCGACCTGTCGGCCGGGCGGCTGCTGCTGTCCGTGCCGGTCCGCGAGGGCGACCGGATTCTGATGGTGCACGTCCACTCCATCGCCAAGCGGCCGGTGGAGGAGGAGTTCTCCGTGCGCAACGGGGTGCTGTCCATGGAGGAGATGCGCTTCGACACCTTCGGGGCCAACCTTCCGGTGGGCCCCGAGCACATCGGCGGGACCACCACCGAGTTCCTGCGCGGCGAGGACGGCTACCGGGTGCTGCACCACGGGCGCCCCCTGGGCGCCGTCCAGGTGATGGTGGGCGGCCCCGCGGTGGACCACACCCTCACCCTGCCGGGGGGAGGGCGCGTGCGCCTGCTCGACCTGACGCGGCGGGGAGCACGTGTGGAATTGCGCGTCCGGGGCGGGGGGCGACCCCGCCCCCGCCGGGACGCCTGAGACGAGGATGGGGATGGGGCGATGACGAACGACCCGACGCCCGCCGCTCCCGCGACCGAGGACCCCGAGGTCCTGCGGGAGCTGGAGAAGGACGTCGCCGAGCTGGAGCAGCACGACGCGGCGGAGGAGACCGCGGGCACGCGGAAGGACATGCGGGGCCTGTGGCGGGGGGCGGTCTTCGCGGTCGGCCTCGTGTTGAGCCTGTTCCACCTGTACACGGGGGCCTTCGGCACCCTGCCCGGGCTGCAGCAGCGCGGTGTGCACCTGGCCCTGGGGCTGGGGCTGGTCTTCCTGCTCTACCCGGCCAAGGAGCAGGACACCCGCAACCAGCGGATCTACGGATGGGCGCTGACCGCCGGGGGCGTGGGCATCCTCGCCTACCTGGCGGCCTTCCAGATCGCGGACTGGTACGTGCTGGCCCCGGCGGTGGGGGTGCTGCTGCTCGTGCAGGCGGCCCGCTACGTGCCCTGGCGCCCGCTGGGCATGCCGGTGGCCGACGTGGTGCTCGCCCTGCTGGGCATCGGGTCGGGGATGTTCCTGGTGGTGAACTACCAGGACATCATCCTGTCGGCCGGGCGGATCACCCCCGAGTACGTCGCCGTGGGCACGGTGGGCATCCTGCTGGTGCTGGTGGCCGCCCAGCGCACGCTGGGCACCGCGCTGGTGCTCCTCGGCTCGCTGATGCTGGCCTACGCGCTGTTCGGCCCGCTCATGCCCGGGTTCCTGCACCACGGCGGCTACACCATCGACCGCATCGTCTCCTCGATGTTCCTGGGCACCGAGGGCGTGTTCGGCACACCGCTGGCGATCTCCTCCACCTTCATCTTCCTGTTCCTGATCTTCGCCTCCATGCTCACCCGGACCGGCATGGAGCGCTTCTTCACCGACCTGGCGCTGGGCAGCACCGGGTGGGCGACCGGCGGCACCGCCAAGGTCGGCATCGTCACCAGCGCCTTCTCCGGGACCATCACCGGAAGCTCGGTGGCCAACACCGTCTCCAACGGCGCCTTCACCATCCCGATGATGAAGAAGTCGGGCTACAAGCCCGAGTACGCCGGCGCGGTGGAGGCCGCCTCCTCCACGGGCGGGCAGATCGCCCCGCCGATCATGGGCGCCGCGGCGTTCATCATGATCGAGTTCACCGGCGTGCCCTACCTGGAGATCATCCAGGCGGCGATCGTCCCGGCGATCCTGTTCTTCGTCGCCCAGTTCATCGTCGTGCACTACGACTCCAAGAAGCTGGGCATCCGCGGCATCCCCAAGCGGCTGCTGCCGAGCGTGCGCCGCCTGATGGTCACCCGCGGCTACATGCTCATCCCGATCATCGGGCTGTTCGTGCTGCTGTCCATGGGCTACTCGCCGATCTTCTCGGCGATGGGCGCCATCGCCATCACCGTCGGCATGAACATCGTGGCGCAGCTGGTCTTCCTGGCGCTGGGGCGCTGGCAGGACATGCCCGACCGGCTGAGCCCCTGGGGGCTGCTGGACGGCCTGGTGAACGCGGCCCGGGTGGCGGTGCCGATCATCGTGGCCACCGCCACCGCCGGCATCATCGCCGGCGTGATCACGCTGACCGGGCTGGGCCTCAAGCTCAGCGACGGCCTGCTGTCCCTGGCCGGGGGGCAGCTGCTGCCGACCATGGTGCTGTCCATGCTCGCCTGCCTGATCCTGGGCATCGGCGTGCCGACCACAGCGAACTACGTCATCACCGCCACCCTGGCCGCCCCCGCGATCATCACGATCCTGCAGGGCGACCTGGAGGCCCCCACGGTGGCGATGCTGCTGACGGCGCACATGTTCGTCTACTACTTCGGCGTGATGGCCGACATCACCCCGCCGGTCTGCCTGGCGGCCTACGCGGCGTCCGGCATCTCCGGGGGCAATCCGATCATGACGGGCGCGCACTCGGTGCGCATCGCGGTCTCGGGCTTCGTGGTGCCGTTCATGTTCGTGCTCTCGCCCGAGCTGCTGCTGCAGGAGACCACCTGGGCGACCGGACTGCTGGCGGCGGTCACCGGCATCCTGGGCGCGTCCGTCGTGGGCGTGGCGGTCGTCGGGTACATCAACACGGCCATCGGCTGGTACCTGCGGATCCCGCTGGCCGCGGCCGGGATCGCGCTGCTCTACTACGGCTGGGAGAGCGACCTGGCCGGGCTGGTGGTCGCCGGAGCGATCTTCGGCTACCAGTGGTTCCGGCACCGCCCCGCGGCCGCTCCGGCGCAGGCCGCGGCGACCGCCTGACCCCGGGGGCTCCCGGGCGCGGGGCCGGCCGCCGGACACCGGCGGTCGGCCCCGCCCCGTATGGCCACTAGCCTGGGACCTGTGAGCCAGAGTCGTACTTACCAGGTGCGGACCTACGGCTGCCAGATGAACGTGCACGACTCCGAGCGCCTGTCCGGCCTGCTGGAGGACGCGGGGTACGAGCGCGCAGCCGAAGGCAGCACCGCAGACGTCATCGTTTTCAACACGTGCGCGGTCCGGGAGAACGCCGACAACCGCCTCTACGGCAACCTCGGGCACCTGCGCCCCGTCAAGGACGCCCACCCGGGGATGCAGATCGCCGTGGGCGGGTGCCTGGCGCAGAAGGACCGCGGCGAGATCGTGCGCCGGGCCCCGTGGGTCGACGTGGTGTTCGGCACCCACAACATCGGCTCGCTGCCGGTGCTGCTGGAGCGCGCGCGGGTGCAGCACGAGGCCCAGGTGGAGATCGAGGAGTCGCTGCAGACCTTCCCCTCCACGCTGCCCACGCGCCGCGAGTCGCCCTACGCGGCGTGGGTGTCGGTCTCGGTGGGCTGCAACAACACGTGCACCTTCTGCATCGTGCCGCAGCTGCGCGGCAAGGAGAAGGACCGCCGCCCCGGCGACGTCCTGTCCGAGGTGCGCGCCCTGGTCGACCAGGGCGTGGTCGAGGTGACCCTGCTGGGGCAGAACGTCAACGCCTACGGGTCGGAGTTCGGCGACCGCCAGGCCTTCTCCAAGCTGCTGCGCGCCTGCGGGGACATCGAGGGCCTGGAGCGCGTGCGCTTCACCTCGCCGCACCCGCGCGACTTCACCGACGACGTGATCGAGGCGATGGCCGAGACGCCCAACGTCATGCCGCAGCTGCACATGCCGCTGCAGTCGGGGTCCAGCCGGGTCCTCAAGGCGATGCGCCGCTCCTACCGCCAGGAGCGCTTCCTGGGCATCGTGGAGAAGGTGCGCGCCGCCATGCCCGAGGCCGCCATCACCACCGACATCATCGTCGGCTTCCCCGGCGAGACCGAGGAGGACTTCCAGGAGACGCTGCACGTGGTGCGCGAGTCCCGGTTCTCCTCGGCGTTCACCTTCCAGTACTCCAAGCGCCCGGGGACGCCCGCCGCCGAGATGGAGGGGCAGCTCCCCAAGGAGGTCGTCCAGGAGCGCTACGAGCGCCTGGTGGCCCTGCAGGAGGCCATCTCCGAGGAGGAGAACGCCAAGCTCGTCGGGCGCGAGGTGGAGCTGCTGGTCGCCGAGGGCGAGGGCCGCAAGGACGGCGAGCGGCGCCGCCTGTCGGGCCGGGCGCCCGACAACCGCCTCGTCCACTTCGCCGTGGAGGAGGGCGCCGAGGAGCCCCGCCCCGGTGACATGGTCACCGTCGGGGTCACCTACGCGGCCCCGCACCACCTGGTCGCCGACTCGGGCGTGCGCGCGCTGCGCCGCACCCGCGCGGGCGACGCCTGGGCGGCGCGCAACGGCAAGGCCGACGAGGGTGCCGACGGCGGCCAGGCGGGCGTCATGCTCGGCATGCCGTCGGTGGGGGCTCCCGCCCCGCAGCCGGCCGCCACCGGGGGCTGCTGCGACGCCTGAGCCCCCGCCCCGCGCGCTGAAGACGAACGCGGCCCCTACCCCGGGAAGCCGGGGGCGGGGGCCGCGTGTGCGTCCGGGCCGTGCGGGCGCCACCTGGCGTGCGCCCGTGCGCGGAATCAGCCCAGGCGCACAGGGAGCGCCTTGAGGCGCCAGAAGAGGGGGAACGGCTCGCGCTCCAGCTCCTCGCGGCCGGCCGCCAGGGACAGGTTCGGGTAGCGCTCGAAGAGCCGGGTGAACGCCACCTCGCCCTCCTGGCGCGCCAGGGCGGCCCCCAGGCAGTAGTGGATGCCGTGCCCGAAGCCGACGTGGGACTCGCGCCGCCCGGCGGGCTCGCGGGTCAGGTCCAGGACGTCGGGCTCGGAGAAGACGTCCGGGTCGGTGTTGGCGCCGCCGAGCACGGCGAAGACCACGTCGCCGCGCTGGAAGCGCATGCCGTCGACCTCCATGTCCTCGGAGGCGTAGCGCATCCGGGTGGCCTGCACGGGGCCGTGCCGGCGCATCAGCTCGTGCGTGGCGCGCGGCCCCAGGTCCGGGTCGCCCTGGAGCAGCCGGAGCTGGTCGGGGTGGTCGAGCAGGGCCAGGGTGCCGTTGGTGATCAGGTGCGCGGTGGTCTCGTGCCCGGCCAGGATCAGGGTGAGCACGATCGAGACCAGCTCGATGTCGGAGAGCCGGTCCCCGTCCTCGTCGTGGGTCCGGATCAGCGCGGTGATCAGGTCGTCGGCGGGTGTCCGGCGCCGCTGGCCGATCAGCTCGCGGGTGGTGGCGACGATGCCCTCCAGCGCGTCGAGCTGCCCGCCGGTGGCCGCCGCCGCGATCAGCCGGCGGCCCCAGTCGCCCCACTGCATCCGCTGGTCCTCGGGCACCCCCACCAGCTCGCAGATCACGGTGATCGGCAGCGGGTAGGCGAAGTGCCGGGACAGGTCCACCACGCCGTCCTCGGCGTGCCCGGGCAGCTCGTCCAGCAGCCGCTCGGTGATCTCCTCCACGCGCGGGCGCAGCGCGTTGACCCGCTTGACCGTGAAGGTGCGCGAGACGTGCTTGCGCATCCGGGTGTGGTCCTCGCCGTCCATGTCCAGGATGCTGGCGTCCACCAGGTAGCGGGCCTGGTCCCGGGTCAGGCCCAGGTCCATCAGGCGCTTGACGCGCACGTTCTCCACGTCGTCCCCGGCGATGGAGGCGGGGTTGTTGACGAACCGGCGGTCCGACAGCACGGCGCGCACTCCCTCGTAGCGGGAGACCAGCAGGACCTGCTGTTCCACACCGGGGAAGGACGCCGGGACGGGCTGCTCGCGCGCGTTCAGCTCGGCGAAGAAGCCGTGCGGGTCGGACTGCAGGCGCGGGTCGGTCAGGTCGACGGCGGCGCCGCTCGCGCCGGTGTCGGCGGTGGCTGTCATGTCGCGTCCTCTCGTGTCGGGCCCAGCGGCTCGCCACCGCTGCCGGGCCCGGCCCCGCAGGGGGTCAGGTGAGCTTGAGCCGTGCGATCTCCTCCCGCATCCGCCCCAGCACGTCGGTGAAGGAATCGGCGACGCGCGGCGCGACGGCGCGGACCGCCGCGGGGTCGGGGTCGGGTGCGGGCTCGAAGGCGTTGCGCACGGTGGTGGCGAGCATCCCGGCCAGCGTCTCCGCGTCGGCGCCGTCGGCGCTCAGCAGAGGCCCGGAGGTCAGGAAGCCGGTCACCACGATGCCGTAGGAGCGGCGCTGGTCGTCGAGCGGGCTGTCGGTGCGCAGCAGTCCGTTCTCGCGCAGCACCGCGAAGTGGGCGCGCTGGGCCTCGCGGCGGCGGTCGATGAGGTCGCCCAGGATGCGCCGGGCCTCGCGGGTGAGGATGCCGAGCGTCTCGGAGTTGCCGATCAGCACCGCGTGCAGGACCGGGTCGGCGTCGGCGCCCAGGTAGGTGGCGCGGGCGGAGCGGTGGGGCAGGACCGCCATGGGGTCGGTGCGGATCTCGGCGATCATCCGGTCGGCCAGGGCCGCCTGCGCCCGCAGCATCACGGTCAGGAACAGCGCCTCCTTGGTGGGGAAGTGCAGGTAGACCGTGCCCTTGCCGACGTCGGCGCGGCGCGCGACCTCGCTGATGGACACGCGGCGGTAGCCCTGCGCCGCCAAGAGGTCCGCGGCGGCGTCGAGGATGCGCTCGGCGCGCAGGTCCTTCTCGGCGTCGCTGGTGTCGGCCTCGCGTACACGCCCTGCCATCGCCGTCCGCTCCTCCTCGCCCGTCCGCCGCTCCGGCGTCGGGAAACCCGTCCATGCCGTGCTTTGACCAGATTTTCAAATCCGGTCATCTGGTCACAGCGCCACCGTAGCCCGCTCGGCGCCCCGGGGCAAGGGGGCGCGGTGGGGTGTCCGGCCCCGGCCGACGGGGGAGGCGGCGGCCGGCGCGCCGGTAGTGTCGGACAGCATTTCCAGGCGGCGCCGAGCGGCGGGGGTTCACAGGCGATGGCGGAGATATTCGATCGGCGGGAGGAGATCCCGCTCGACGGCCGCGATGCTGACATCGGCCGGTTGGCGACGCGGCTCAGGAGTGCGGGGTGGCGGGTCGCCCAAGGGGACGGCGACCGCATCGATGCCGTCCACGGCTCCCGCTTCACGTTCCGGATGTTCGGCTGCTATACGCAGATCGGCCGCCGCAACCTCCCGGCCCGGTTGGAGATCAGGAGGGAAGGGGCTGCGTCCGCGTTGCTCAGTGTCCGCCTGTACAGCGACGAGGGCTGGTACCTCTTCTACGTCTCGGAAGTCACGACGGCGTATGAGGAGCTCTTGCATAAGACCTTGGAGACCGTGCGCGACGCCTGATCCTCTGGTCGGTCCGGGCGGCGTATCCGCCGTCCCGCTCCACGCTCGGCCAAGGGTGTCGACGGCGGAGAGCGCGCTGGAGGACGGTCTAGGGTGGGGAGCCATGCTGACCGCCGCCGCAGTGTGCCCTTTTCCGCCTCTGCTCGTCCCTGACGTGGCCGCGGGCGCCGCGGCCGATCTCGACGACCTCCGGCGCGAGTGCGGCGCCGTGGTCGGGGCTTTGAACGCGAGTGGCGCGGACCGCCTCGTCGTCGTCGGGCCGGGCGAGCGCACGCGCCGCTACGGGCCCGACAGCGGGGGAGACCTGGCGCCGTACGGTGTGCCGTTCCCTATCGGCCCGCAGCCGCCGGTGCTGCCGCTGTCCCTGACCATCGGCCGCTGGCTGTGCGAACGCGAGGGGGCGGCGCCGGACGCCTACGTCGAAGTCGCCTCGGACGCCGCGCCGGAGGAATGCCTCGCGCTCGGGGCGGAGCTGGCGGCCGAGGCGCCTGCCGTGGCGCTGCTGGTGATGGGCGACGGCAGCGCGCGCCGCCCGCCCTCCTCGCCCGGAAGGCCGGACGACCGGGCGCCCGCCTTCGACGAGGAGGTGGCGTCGGCCCTGGCGCGCGCCGACGCCGACGCGCTGGCCCGGGTCGATCCGGCACTGGCCCGGGAGCTGATGGCCGCAGGGCGCCCGGCCTGGCAGGTCCTCGCCGGGGCGACGGACGGGGGCGCCGTCAAGGGGGAGCTCCTCGCCCACGAGGCGCCGTACGGCGTCGGCTACTTCGTGGCCCGCTGGACCCGCGACTGAGCCCGACGCTGATCTCATCGCGGAGGGGGCCGTCCGGGCGGGGCACACCGGGCATTTCGAGCGAGCGGAGAGGGGGCGGGCATCCCGCGTCGTCGGATCGACGCTTTCATGCGGATCAGGTGTCGGTTTCACGACCCAGGATGCCCCTGCACCCCGGCCCGCCCCCACGCGCACTGCGAGAACCCGGCACCCGAGACCGCTCCGGTAGGGACGATTCCCCCGAGATCAGCGAGAAGGGGGCGCCGGGGCGGCGCCGCCTGCCGTGATCCCCTCCTCGACCAGGGCCAGCGCGCGGGCGGTCAGGTCGGGGGCGTCGTAGGGGAGCCACTGCACGCGCGGGTCGCGGCGGAACCACGACTCCTGGCGCCGGGCGAAGCGGCGCGTGGCGCGGACGGTCTCCTCGCGCGCCTCCTCCTCGGTGCACTCCCCGCGCAGGAACCGCAGCACCTGGGCGTAGCCCAGCGCGCGCGGCGCCGTCCGCCCCTCGGACAGTCCGTGCTCCTCCAGGGCGCGGACCTCCTCCACGAGTCCCGCCTGCCACATCCGGTCCACACGCAGCTCGATGCGCTCGTCCAGTTCGGGGCGCGGCACCTCCAGGCCGACCTGGACCGACGGGTACGACGAGACGTGGTCGGGCAGCGTGGCCGTGAACGGGCGGCCGGTGAGTTCGATGACCTCCAGCGCGCGCACGATCCGGCGCCCGTTGCTCGGCAGGATCGCCTCAGCGGCGGCCGGGTCGCGCTCGGCCAGGCGCGCGTGCAGTGGGCCCGGTCCGGACTCGGCCAGCTCGGCCTCCAGGCGCGCGCGCACGCGCGGGTCGGTGCCGGGGAACTCCAGCTTGTCCAGGACGGCGCGCACGTACAGTCCCGACCCCCCGACGAGGATCGGCACCGCCCCCTGGGAGCGCAGGCGGTCGACGATCCCGCGCGCGAGGTACTGGAACCGGGCGACGTCGGCGGGCTCGGTCACGTCCCAGATGTCGAGCAGGTGGTGCTCGACCCCGCGCCGCTCCCCTTCGGCCATCTTGGCGGTGCCGATGTCCATGCCGCGGTAGAGCTGCATGGAGTCGGCGTTGATGATCTCCGCATGGCGGCCGGAGGCGCGCAGGCGCAGGGCGATGTCGACGGCGAGGTCGGACTTCCCGGCGGCGGTGGGGCCGACGACGGACACGACCGGGATCCCGGCCCGCCCCTGTGCGCCGCCCTCACCGGCGGCGTCGTCGAACCTGGTCCCGTCGTTGTCCGTGCTCGTGCCCATTCCTCCAGTTTGGCAGCGGGCGGCGACCTGATCGGACGCCCCCGCGGTGCCCCCGGAACCGCGGCGCATGGACGGCTCCGGACAGGTCCACCGGTACGGCTCCAGGGTCGCCGATCCAGTCATAAGATGATCTCCATGCGTTTCGCCAAAGGCCACGGCACCGAGAACGACTTCGTCATCCTCCCTGACCCGGACGGTGCCCTGGACCTCAGCGCCGGTCTCGTGGCCCGGCTGTGCGACCGCCGCGCCGGGATCGGCGCGGACGGTGTGCTGCGGGTCGTCCGCACGCGCGCGCTCGGCGAACCGCTCACCGGCGCCGCGGCCTCCTCCGAGGCCGCCGAGTGGTTCATGGACTACCGCAACGCCGACGGCAGCATCGCCGAGATGTGCGGCAACGGCGTGCGGGTCTTCGCGCGCTACCTCCTGCACGCGGGCCTGGCCGAGGGGCGGAGCATCGACGTCGGCACGCGCGCGGGCCTGCGCACGGTGGCGATCGAGGACAACGGCGACGTCACCGTGGACATGGGCCGCCCGGAGGTCCTCGGCGACGGCGAAGCGCGGCTGGCCGACGGCCGCGAGGTGCGCGGCCTGCGCGTCTCCGTCGGCAACCCCCACCTCGCCTGCATGGTCGACGGCCCGGTCGCCGGCCTCGACCTGACCGCCGCCCCGGCGCTCGACGCGGCCGCCTTTCCCGACGGCGGCAACGTCGAGGTGGTCGCCCCGGCCGGCGACGGCGTGCTGGACATGCGCGTGTACGAGCGCGGGTCGGGCGAGACGCGCTCCTGCGGCACCGGCATCGTCGCCGCCGCCGTCGCGGCCACCCGGGCCGCCGGCGCCGCCCCGGACCAGGGCGCCACCTGGCGGGTCCGGGTCCCCGGCGGCGAGTGCCTGGTCCTGCTCGACGCCCGGGGCGCGCGCCTGCGCGGCCCCGCCGTCATCGTCGCGGAAGGCCAGGTCCGTCTGGGGTGAGCCGGGCGGCGCTGTTCCTGCTGCGCCGGCTGGCGGGATACGCCCTCCTGCTGGCGGCGGCATCAAGCTGTGCCTACCTGCTCAGCGCCGCGGTGCTCGACCCCACCGGCAACTACGCGGCACAGCGGCCGCCCCCGCCCCAGCAGGAGGTGGAGCGCCAGCTCGCCGAGCGCAACCTCGACCCCGAGGTGCCGCTGGCCCGGCGCTACCTGGTGTGGGCCTCCGGAGCGGTCACGGGCGACCTCGGGGAGACCTGGGACGGGCGCCCGGTCGGAGCCGAACTGGCCGACCGGGCGGCGGCCAGCACCCGCCTGCTCGTCCTGGGCGCCGTCCTGGGGTCGGTCGCCGGGGTGGCCTGGGGCGCCTGGGCGGGGGCCCACAAGGACCGCGCGAGGGACACCGCGGCCACCCTCGGGGCGGTGGTGCTGATCTCGGTGCCGCCGCTGGTGGTGGCGGTCGTCCTGCAGACCCTGGCGATCGGGCTCAACGCGGCCTCGGGGGAGGCGCTGCTGCGCACCGCGGGGGAGGCGCCGCCCGGGTCCGGCCCGGCCGACCAGATCCGCTACATCGTCCTGCCGACGGTGGCGCTGGCCCTGCCGCTGGCCGCGGTGGTCAGCCGGTACCAGCGGGGACTGATGGCCGACGAGGCCGGTGCGGACTACGTGCGCACCGCCCGGGCCAAGGGGCTCACCCGGGGGCGGGCGCTGCGCGGGCACGCCCTGCGCACCAGCCTCGTCCCGGCCTCCACCTATGTGGCCTACACCGCCGCGGCCATGTTCACCGGCGCCGTCTTCGTCGAGCGGGTCTTCGGCCGGCACGGCGTGGGCGGGATGCTGGTCGAGTCGGTGGAGGCCGGGGACGTGAACGCGGCGGCCGCGGCGTGCGCCTTCGGCGCGGTGTGCGTGGTGGCGGCGGGTGCCGTGGCCGACACGGTGCGCGTCGTGCTCGATCCGCGGGTCCGAAGCTGAGGCGCCCGGGGCGGAATCGCAGTACTATTTCCGGATTGTTCCAATCGTGGCTTTCGTCCGCGACGGGCCCAACGGCCGCCCCTCGGCCGTCGGGGACCGTCCGAAAGGGGTGCACGTGGGTCAGGGACGTGCCCGGCGCGGCGCCGCACTGCTGTGCGCGGTCGCCCTCGGCGCCGCCGCCTGCTCGCCCGCGGAGGAGGGCGCCGGTCCCCGGCCCGCCGCCGCGGGCGGCGTTGACGTGGGCGCCGCCGACCGCGCCGACCTCGAGCCCGGCGGCACCCTGGAGTGGGGCATCAACGAGTTCCCCGCCCAGTGGAACCCCCACCACGCCGACGGCAACCTGGCCACCGTGCGCACCGTCACCGACGCCGTGCTGCCCACCCCCTTCGAGGTGGACCCGGAGGAGGGGCCCCGGCCCGACCCGGACTACCTGCTGGGCGCCGAGGTGCGCGAGGCCGGGCCGGACCGGCCGCAGACGGTGACCCTGCGCCTCAACCCGGAGGCGCGCTGGTCCGACGGCACCCCCATCACCTGGCGGGACTACCGGGCCACGGCCGACGCGCTGGACGGTCGGGGCGACGGCTACCGGGTGCGCGGCGAGGTCGGCTACGACCGCATCGCCCGCGTGCGGCAGGGCGCCGACGAGTACGAGGCGGTCGTGGAGTTCTCCGAGCCGTTCTCGGAGTACCCGTCGCTGTTCGCCCCGCTGCTGCCCGAGTCGGTGGCGGGCGACCCCGAGGCGTTCAACGAGGACTTCACCGGGGACATCCCGGTGACCGCCGGGCCGTTCGAGGTGGCCGGGGTCGACGACGGCGCTCGCCGGGTGGAGCTGCGGCGCTCCGAGGACTGGTGGGGCGACCCCGCTGTGCTCGACGGCATCGTGTTCACCGCCATGGACCAGGAGGGCCTGGACAGCGCGTTCCTGGACGGCGGCATCGACGCCTACGCGCTGCCCGTGGACGCCGGGTCCTTCGGCCGGGCCAACTCCGCCGGGGACGGGGAGGTGCGCGTCGCCCTCGGGCCGGACTACCGGCACATCACCCTGAACGGCCAGAGCCCCCTCCTGCGGGACCGGCGGGTGCGGCACGCGGTGTTCCTCGGGGTGAACCGGCAGGCCCTGACCGACGCGGCGCTGAGCGGGCTGGGCATGGAGGCCGAGCCGCTGGGCAACCACTTCCTGCTGGAGGGGCAGCCGGGCTTCACCGACAACAGCGGCGAGTGGGGGCGGCACGACCCCGAGCGCGCGGCCGCCCTGCTCGACGAGGCCGGGTGGAAGCCGGGCGAGGACGGGATCCGCGAGAAGGACGGCGAGCGGCTCGAACTGCGCTTCCTGGTCCCGCGCGGGTTCCGCCCGGGCCAGGACGAGGCGGAGATGGTGCAGGCCATGCTCGGCGAGGCGGGCATCGGCGTCGACATCGAGCAGGTGGGCGGGGACGAACTGTTCTCACGCTATGTGCTGCCGGGCGACTACGACATGGTCGCCTTCGTCAACACCGGCGGCCGGTTCCCCATCTCCAACTCGCTCCCGCAGTGGGCGTCCCCGGTCGAAGGGCCGGACGGCGAGGAGTGGCGCTCCAACGTCGGCCGCATCGCCTCGAAGGAGATCGACGCCGCGATGGACGACGCACTGGAGACCCTCGACGAGGAGGAGTCCCTGCGCGCGGTGAACCGCGCCGACAAGGCCCTGTGGGAAGAGGGCCACACCCTGCCGCTGTACCAGCGCCCGCAGTTGATGGCCGTCCGCTCCGACCTGGCCAACATCGGAGCCCCGGGCTTCGGAAGCTACGACTACGAGGACATCGGCTACCTGAAGGGCTGAAAGGGCTGAGGAGCCACGGGCGCCGGGGCCCTGTCCGGGGTGAGCAGCGTGAGGGAGAGGCACCCGCCGTCGGGCTTGTGGAAGTAGAGCCAGTGGGCGGCCAGGGAATCGATCAGGAACATTCCCCTTCCCATGGAGGGTTTCCCTAAGGCGGCTCGTCGGAGATTCGGACATGACCTGCGGCGATGGCGCGGGCGAGCTGGGCTTACGCAAGCTCAGCTCGCATCGGCGGTGTTTCTTCGGCAGTCACAGATCAGCGGGATCGAGCGGGGGAGCAAAGGGACCAGATCGGAACAGATCCGGCGGATGGATGAGGTTCTCAACGCCGGTGGAGTACTCCTGAAACGATGGGAGGATCTCCATCGGGAGGACGGCTACGCGTCGTGGGCGCGGGACTTCGTCGCCTTGGAGCGCGAGGCTTCGGAGATCCGGGCGTACCAGCTCGCGCTCGTGCCCGGGATCCTCCAGGTGGAGCCATATGCCCGAGCCCTCATCCAGACCGGGCGCCCTGGCGACACACCGGCGGAGATCGACGAGGCCGTGAACGCGCGCATCCGTCGTCAGGCCGTCCTTGAGCACGAGCGGGGCCCAGTCTTCAAGGCAGTGGTGGAAGAGCATGTGCTTCGGCGGCCGATCGGAGGTGGTGAGACCATGCGTCGGCAGCTCGTCCACATCCTGGACGTGGCCGCGACACCTCGGGTCACCGTCCAGGTCGTGCCGATGAGCTCGGAGGTCCACCACGGAGCGGATGGCTCCTTCACCCTCTACACCATCCCTGACCGGGGGCAGACGGTGTACATGGAGAATCGGGTGTCCAGCGACGCCCGGGACGACCTCGCGACCGTAGAGGCGTACGGAGGCGTGTTCGGTGACCTGTGCTCGGACGCCCTACCGCCGTCGGCGTCGCGGGCTCTCATCGAACGGATCAAGGAGGAGTTCGGCAGTGATCAGTGAGCAGTGGGCGAGGGCCAGCTACAGCCAGAAGGGGATGGACAACTGCGTCGAGTGCCGGTCGGCGCCGGAACCCGGGGTCCTGATGCGCGACACGCGACACCGCCACCTCGGCCACCTCGAATTCCCCGTCGCCGAGTGGGAAGGGTTCCTACGCCCTCTCAAGCAGCGGGAACTATGAACCCACCCGGTGCGGAGACCGGTCGGTCACCCGGCGGTGAAGACCTTCTCGGCGCGGTCTTCCAGGGGTTCTTCGCCGTCCTTCTGGAGCACGAGGCGGCCGTCGCCGTAGCGGGCCGTCCAGCCCTTGCCCAGGTCGGTCTCGCGGAGTCCGCCGGTCTCGGCGGGGGACCAGGTGTCGGCTCCGGGGGCCAAGGCGTGGACCTCGGGGTCGGCGGAGGAGTCGTAGATGCACCTGCCGTCGAACTCCGCCTCGGACGCGTAGTCGTTCTCGGGCCCATAGGGCATGAAGGCGACCTTCGCGGTGCCTTCCTCGTCGAACCAGGCCTCGCTCAGGCTCCGTCCCGGCTCCGCTTCCGATTCGGCCAGTACCGAGCCGTCCTGCAGATCCAGGACACGTACCGGGGTCACGGGTGCGCACGGTGAGCTGGACACCCCGAAGTTCTGCGTGGCGACCAGGCCGCGGGTCCCGTCGGGGCTGACCGCGACGACGTCCTCCGTGCTGTGCGCCGTGTAGTTGATGTCCGCTAGGCGCCGGGCCTGATCAGGGGAGGGGATCTCGTATACGGCGGCCTGGAAGATGTCGTCCGGGTCGTCGCTGACGTGGGCATAGGTGTGCTGTTCGCCACCGCTCCACAGTGAGACCAGCTCGATGTTGGGCGCGACGTCTCCGGGTGGGCCGTCCGCTATCTCCGGGATGTCGTGGGCGGTGGGCTCGCCGCCGTCGTCGGGGTAGGAGTACAGGTCGTCGCCGAAGCCGGTGGACACCAGGGTGTCGCCGACGAAGGCGATCGTGCAGCCGTCGCAGGTCCACGTGCGGTCCTCGCCGCCCTCCAGGTCGCGCAGGCGGATGGTCGGTCCGGACAGCCCGCCGAAGGGGTCGTCGGGGTCTTCTTCCCCCGGCTCCAGCCATGCGGCCTTCGTACCGTCGGAGGACCAGACGAGTGACCCGCCGACCGTCTCCTCGGCGAGGACCTCGGGCTCGCCTCCCGGCTCGGTGACCGCCTTGAGGACCCCGCCGCCGAACCAGGCCACCGGGCGGAAGGCAGACGTCCCGGTGGCCTCGGCGCAGGCGCGGCGGTTGGCCGCGTCCTCCGGGGCGGTGGTGCTGATGCACACGGTCAGCGCCGCGTCCGCCTTGACCGTGCAGGACTCGGCCCCGGGCCCCTCCTCGCACCCCCAGTAGAGGAAGGAGACCCCCTCCGGCAGAGGCGCGTCCGGGTCGACCTCGATGGGGCCGGTCTCCCCCTTCTCCGAGTCGACGACGGTGGTGCAGTCGGTGGCGCCGTCACCGATCGCGCAGTCCTCGCCCGGCTCGCCCGGCATGGTGACCTCGGCCGCCGCGGTCGCCACCATGACGCTGACCGGAACGGTGTCGGGTGTGAGCACCTGCTGCCCGAGCACCACACCTCCGGCGGTGACGACGGCCAGCCCTCCGCCGATCGCGAGTTTGGCGGTGATCCCGGCACCGGTCGTGGCGGCGGTCCCGGTTGCGGTGCCGGTGCCGGTCGCGGTGCCGGTGGAGAGGGTGCTCGTGGCCGTGGAGGTGACCGCGCCGCCGGGGTCGGCCGCGCCTGCCACTTCGCTTCCCAGGCCGCCCGAGTGGGAGGCGGCCCCACCGACCGTCTCACCGCCGGGCGGCGGCGAGACGGACGACAGGGCGTCGCCGGACGCCCCCGGATCGGCGCCGGCACCGTCCCCGGCACCGCCGCCGTCACCGGCCGAGCCGGTCTGTGCGTGCTCCGGCCCGCACAGCTCTGCCCCCTCCTCCGCCCCCTGCGCCGCTCCCTCGTCGCCCAGCTGCCGCCACAGGGCTGCGGCAGCGGCGAAAGCGGCCGCCGCGGCGGCGCGCCGACCGGTGACCAGGCTCCGAACGCCCTCCTCGTGCAGGAAGTAGGCCAGAGCGCCCTTGTCGCGGGCGCGCTCGGCGGCCGCCCGTCCGCGCTCCATCAGCCGCCCCCAGGCACCGGTCTTCAGCGAGCAGGCGAGCGTCGGGGCGGCGGCGCGGGCCAGGCGTACGGCGGCCCCGGCGGATCCGTCGCGGTCCAGCGCGTCGACGGTGCGCGACAGCAGTCCCTCGGCCGCCGCCGCGTCGGCGGGGGAGCGGTCGGGCGCGCTCACCCAGTGGGCCAGGCGGTCGGCGAGGCCGGCCAGTTCCGCACCGCTCGGGGGCGCCAGGGCCTCGGCCGCGGCTCCGTAGGGGGCGGGCGCCAGGCGCAGGCCCTCTCCGATGGGCACGGCCAGGCCCAGGCGTTCCAGGCGTTCACCGGCCGAGGCGGTGTCGGTGCCCGGTGCGGTCAGCGCCGAGAGCAGTTCCTCGTCGACGCCGGAGGGCCCAGCGAGCGCGAGTACGGACAGCACGGCCCGCTCGCCGGGCTCCAGCGTCCCGGCGAGGCGCGGAAGGAGCTCGGGCAGCTCTGCGGGGCGGACCAGCCGCCCCTCGGCCGACGCGAGCAGGAGTTGGTTGGGGCTGCCGGAGGTGGCCAGCACCAGCTCGTCGGCCAGCGCTTGCTCGGACTCGTCCAGCGTGTGCCCCAGCGCGCGGGAGAGCAGGGCGAGCGCGTCGTCGTGACCGAGGCCCTCCAGCGCCATCACGTCGCCGTTGCCCCACAGGGTGCGCCGGGTCGAGGAGAGCAGAACGGCCGAATCGGGGAGCGTGTCCAGCAGGGCGTCGACGTCCTGCCGGGGGCACTCCAGGTCGTCCAGGACGAGCGTCGCCGCGACACCGGCCATCAGGCGGCGCAGCTCCGCGCCGGTCGGCCGGTAGCCGGGGGAGTCGAAGCAGGCGGCGAACACCTCCTGCAGGACGTCGCCGAGGTCCTGGCCCGTGGCGTCGATGAAGGCCACCCCGTCGCGGTCGGCCCGCGCCTCATGCGCGCACATCCGCAGCAGCGTGCTCTTGCCGGTGCCGGAAGGGGCGTAGACCTGGACGGCGCCGCCCTCGGTGAGGGCCCGGGTGACGGCGGCCAGCTCCCGGCCGCGCCCCACGGGGTCGCGCACGCGGCGGGGAAGGAGGCGGACCTCCTCCCGGCGCCGGACCTCCGGCCGCCGCCCCTGCTGGACGACGGTGACATGGGAACGCTCGGCGGTGACGACGATGTTGTGGTCGCCGACCACCACGCTCCCGGAGACGCTCCCCCCGACCTTCACCCGGTGACCGGGCCCGCCGTCCACTACTCGGCCCCGGGCGCGGTCCCGTCGCCGCCGTCCTCGTCGCCGAAGTGGCGGGAGAACTCGGAGGCCACGGCGTCGCCCGCGTGCTCGACGAGCCGCCCGACGAAGGGGTGCACGATGAGCGCGGTGACGGCCCCGGCGAGCGCGGGCAGGCGCTTGACGAACCAGTCGCGGACGTAGACCATGACCGAGACCTCGGGCTTGTCGGCGGTGACCGCCTCTTCGAGCTCGTCGATCCGCTCGCGGGCGGCGGCGCCGGTCCCGTCCTCGGCCTCCCGGTCGATCCGCCCGCGCAGGGCGGCGAAGCCGGACCGCAGCGACTCCAGGTCGGCGCCGACGGCCGCCGGCGCCCCCTCGGCCCCTCCGGTGGCCGCGACGACGACGTTGTCCTCGCCCACGACCACCTGGCCGGACACGTCGCCGGTCTTCACCCGGTACCGCTTCCCGGACCCGCCTTCACCCATGCCCGCCCCTTATATCGTTTTTTGCCCCCCGGCATTGCGATGATAATGAGGCGGTGTGAGGATCGGTGGGCTCAATCGATAAAGGAATGAGCACATTTATTCGCCCATTGGGCTGAAAAGCGCTCATTCCGCTGAAAATGTACGATAGAGAACGGCGTCCCCACCGGAACCACAGGCCCCACGGGGCGGGGCGGGCGGCGCCCCCGCCCCACCGCGTAGCAGTTCACGAGGAGAACGGGGCGGGCCGCTGTCCCTTGTAGAGGCCGCTGGCCTCGGACCTCTACCTGAACCAGGTGCACGGGGTACTCCAGAACACCTTCGCCTGGCAGGACTACCATCTCCACCGCTTCTCACCGACCGGCGACGTCTATGGATCCTCCACCGAGGCCCGGCGACGGCCTCCGGGGGGCTCGGATCAGCTCTGCATCGTTTCCGTACGCTCCCTCCGTTCCCTCCAGGCGCGGGTGAACAGTTCGTGCAGGGGGATCGGGGGGAGGAGGCGCCCGAAGGGGGCGGTCACCTCTTTCCTCGTCTCCCTCGCCAGGTACAGGTCGAGTTTGGCGGTCTCCAGCGGCAGTTCCGGGGCCTTCAGCTCGGTCCAGGGGCCAGGCAGGAACGCGGTGCGGCCCGCCCTCGGGCGCTTCTCCTCCACGATTGCCCCAAGGGCCGCCAGCTCTTCGCGTGCCTGCTTGAGGCGGGCGGCGGTCCAGCCGTTCCACCGGCGGACGTTCTTGTCGGTGGGGCGGGCCAGGGCGAGCAGCTGGAGGTACAGCGCGGCGGCGTCCGGACCGCTCCCCAGCTCGTCGGCGACCTCCGCCACGAGGGACGGGACGCTCAGGGACGGATCGGCCTCGTAGCCCCCGGCCGGGACCGGGGTGGAGGCCGCCCGCTCCACCATGCGCCCCAGGCCCGTGCGCACCACCAGGGCGCGGTGGATCTCCAGTGCCGCTTCGCGCCACCCGCGCTCTTCACACGCCTTCAGCGTCCGCTCCACGGCCTCCGGGTCGGCCAGCACGGACGGCCTGAGGAAGGGTCGTTGAACGGTTCTCCCCGCCTCGACGAGGAGGAGGCCTCCGTCGTAGACGACGGGATCGTTCCTCTGCTCCTTGGGGGCGGGGTGCGGAAGCACGGGGTGGGTGTCCGGGCCGAACACGGCCGCGAGGTCCGTGCCGGACCCCCCGAAGGACACCAGGTCCAGGCGCTGGAGGAGCTCCGGCTCGTCCAGACGGGCGCACAGGCGCTCATAGAGCCGGGGGACCCCCACCACGGCCGGGTCGCCGACCGGGCGCTCCGTAAGAGCCCAGGACAGGAGCGTGGGCACCGTGCTGAACAGGGTGGTCCGAAGCGACCGGCCGGCGCGGTCGAACTCGCCGTCCTCGTCGGCCGTGCGGACCTCGGGATGGAAGCCGAAGAGGTCCATCATCAGCTCGCACCGCAGGCCGTGGGTCTCGGATCCGAAACGCCTCGGAGCGGCCAATTCGGCGGCCCACCGGTCGGAGAACCCGAGATCGCGTTGGAGCTGGTCGGCGGCGTGTTCGCCCACAGGGGCGCGGGTGCCGAGCACCTCGGCCCACACCGCCGCCATCCGCTCGGCCGCCGCCACGGTCCCGCCCGGCCGCCACAGCTCCGCCGGGTCGTCGGGGACCCCCGCCGCGAGCAGTCGGAACCGCCCTTCGTCCCCGAGGGAGGCGGCGGCGCCGTCCGCCTGGGCGGCGACGGACGCGTTCGCCTTGTAAGGGGCGGCGCGCAGCATCGCCTTGTGCTCGTCGAAGCGGGGGGAGTAGTCGGTACCGAACTCGGCGCGCCTCGGCAGGCCGTCCAGAGCGAGGAGCGCCACGGCCCGCCGGACCCCTGTGCGTTCGATGAACACCCGCACCGCCTCCGGGTCGGCGGACACCCGTACCGGCCCGTTGTCCTTGACCAGCGAGAGCAGCCGCCGGAGCCGCTCCGCGTCGTCGCGGCCGATCTCCACCTCTTCGACACCGTGCGCCCCCTCAGGCGGCGCGGCTCGGTCCGGCTGCACGAACCGGTACTCGCGTTCCGGGTCGAGCGGGTGGCCCGGTTCCGGGAGCGGTGCCCCGGCAGGCC
This sequence comes from Nocardiopsis endophytica, assembly GCF_027706725.1. Lineage (GTDB taxonomy): Bacteria > Actinomycetota > Actinomycetes > Streptosporangiales > Streptosporangiaceae > Nocardiopsis_A > Nocardiopsis_A endophytica. The sequence goes on along the minus strand of NZ_JAQFWQ010000042.1, from coordinate 21,852 downwards.
GCCCGTACCCCCGCCGCTCATCGCGGGCGGGCGCGGTCCCGGTCGCGACCGCTTCACCGGCGGCGAGCAGCGGCGCCAGGGCCTTCCCGGAGGCCCGTCCGCGCCGCCACCGGCCGGGGGCGGCGAACGGCTGCTCGACCCAGGTGCGAAGCAGCGCCTCCAAGGCGTCGCGCTCGGCGTCCGCCCCGACCCCCACGGCGAACCGCAGCGCGGCCGCGTCGATCCGCCCGAGCAGAGGGGACCAGTCCTGGGGCGGGACCGGCGGGCTGAGGCGGCGCACCTCGTCGTCGACCTCGCCCCGGAACAGGGCGCCGTCGGCGGCGATCGCGGTGAGCAGGGCGGGGTGCGCCGCCGAGGAGCCGCTGTAGGCCCCGGACGGGAGCGGCAGGAGCCCGCGCAGCGCAGGGAACAGCTCGGCGTCCGGCACCGGGGCGGGCGGGGAGACCCGCGCATCCGAGCGGACAACGTCCACGCGGGAGGACAGGTCCTCACGGATGCCCAGGATGTGGGCCGCCCAGCGCGCGGCCCACACGACGCCATCGGCCACGCGGGGGTCGGTGACGCCGGGGAGGACTCGGGCGAGCGCGTCGCGGACCGCCGCCTCCTCCCCGCCCGCCGGGGCCGTGCGGGCGGCGCCGATCAGCGCCCGCGCCGCCTCCTCGTCCGCACCGCGCAGGGCCCGTGAGGAGGCGGGGTCGGCGGGCATGAGGAAGTGCCAGAAGGCGGGCGGCGGGAACCACAGGTGGTCGTGGAGCTCGGGATGGATCCCGCGCGCGGAGAGGACCTCGCGGTCGTGCAGCGACCACACCTGCCACAGCAGGGCGTCCCCGCCGTCCCCGCCGGCGGCGTACGCGGCCAGCGGCCCGGTCCGCTCGGGGCCGACCCCGCCCCGCTGGTCGAAGAGGACGACGTCCGCGCCGCCTTCGGGCATCCGGAGGATCGCCCAGGGCTCGTCCTTGGCCGACCCTCCGGGGACCTCGGCGCGTCGGCCGTCGACCCCTTCGATGACGAAGCGGTCGGGCGCCCTGAAACGGGCGGTGGTGTCCTGGGAGACACGGAAACCGGAGAGCCCGTCCGCCGAACCGAGCGGTGATCCGGGGACGCCGTCGGGCAGCCGGACCAGGGTCAACGCCCTGTCGACCCACGACCACCCGTCGGGCAGATCGACCTCCTCGAAGAAGGAGGGCATGGACAGCGGGCCCCGCTCACCGGTGACGGGGTCGACCTCGGCCCACCCCCATGCACCGGGTCCGCCGTCACGAAGACTCCATACGGTGGAGCCGTCGCTCATCTGCCTCGGTTCGCCGCCGATTCCGTGCCGGTCGCCGGGACGCAGCAGCCGCTCGCCGTCGTGCCTGCCTCCTTCGATCTCGAACTGGAAGCCGTAGGCCCCCTCCAGCCAGTCCCGGCACGGTTCCATCGCGTGGATGCGGTCCGGAGTGAACACCGCGTCCGGCGCGCTCGCCCAGAAGGCCCGGTGCGGGGCCGAGGCCTTCGAGTCGTGCGCCCCATCGGCGGGCGGGGCCCACCCGACGAGGAAGTCGCCGCCGGAGAAGTGCACGGAGATCTGGTGGGCGCCTTCGGGCAGGGAGAACGTGCAGGCCCCCCGGCGGCCCTCGTGGTCGACGGCGACGGCGCCCGAGCGGGTGAAGACGGTGAGCACGGGCCAGGTCGCGGTGGCGCCCTTCAAGGGCCCGTCGCCGAGCACGGGGTCGCCGAGCGCCTCCTCCAGGGCCGGCCAGTGCAGCTCGGCGGGGATGCCGGTGCGCAGCGTGCGGGCGAGCGGCGCGGCCAGGTCGAGGGGGGACAGGTCGTCCCCGATCCCGTCCAGCGCGGTGGCCGTGGGGGCGTCGAGCAGGCCGTCCAGCTCCTGGACGGCCTGGTGGGCGGCACCGAGTGGGCCGTCTGCCGCGCGGCCGATCAGGCCGGCGATGCGCGAGCGCACGTGCGGTTCCACGCCCGGGGCGTCGGGCAGGCGGCTGATGGCGGTCCCCCCGGTGCGCTGCTGCCCGAACCCGACCCGCTCCGGGGCGTGCGCGGCGCGTTCCAGGCGCCCGCCCAGCACCGGGTCGGCGGCCAGGGCAGCCAGGTCGCGGCGCCCACCGCGGTGCCACAGGTGCAGGCGCACCTTCGGCCCCGGATCCTCCACCGGGATCCCGGCGGCGAGGCACGCGTCGACGACGTCGGAGTCGAAGCAGAAGTGGTGGTACCGGGATTCGTGCAGCCGGACGGGGGAGCCTTCGGCGCGGATCCCCGGGGCCAGCCGGGGGAGCAGCGCGAACAGCTCCTCGGGCTTGCGCTGGGCCATGACTCCGCCCCCGCCGGCGAGCACGTAGTTGTACTGCCGCGCGAACGCCGACAGCCACGCCGTCAGGCCGCTTTCGGGGACGAGGCGGCCCTCGGCCATGCGGTCGAAGGTGCCCGCGGCCTGCAGCAGGCGCAGCCAGGCCCCGCCGTCGGTCGCGGACGAAGGGAAGAGCACGGCCAGGCGTGCGTGCACGTCGTCATCGGCGGGCGGGACGGCGGCGAACACGGTTGCGGCGGCGTCCAGGAGGCGGTCGGGGACCGCGGTGCCGCGCGCGTGCGCGAGCGCATGGGCGAGGAGGCGGGACTCCTCTTCGGCACCGAGACCGGCGGCCTTCACCGAGGCGCGGACCCGCGTGCGCAGGTCGGCCGGGGGCGCCGCGCCGCCGTGCGCCCACGCCTCAAGGATCCGCACGAACAGGGCGTGCGCCCTGTCGCCGGGCAGCTCCGCCGCCAGGAGCTTCTGCACGGCGGAGAGCTCCTTCGCCGGCAGCCCGCCGTACCGGGCGAACAGCGCGGCGGAATCGGCGAGCCGTTCCGGGCTGGAGGAGTGGCCGTTGCTCCTCTCGGCGGCGCGCGCTTTGGAGTAGGCGCTGCCGGCCTGTTGAGGGGCGTCCCGCAGCATCCGGTGCCCGACCGTCTCCCAGAACCGGGGCAGGTGCTCGGCGGGCAGACCGCGGGTGAGGCGTTCCAGGGCGCTGATCGCCGCCTTGGGCTTCGCCCAGGAGCGGCGGATCTCGGAGCCCATCCGTGTGATGAGCGTGTCGGCCTGTTCCGCCCGGGAGGGGTCGTGGGCCTTCACCCAGTCGAGGTAGGAGGTCGACTCGTGGGGATTCGAGGGGTGTGGCGTCGGCATGGCGGAGAGTGTCGCAGGCGCTACCGACATGCTCCACTCCGGTCGATGCGTTCTGGTGGTGGGGGCGGGGAGCCGCCCCCACCGGGCATCGCGGCGGGGCCGCGGGTCAGGCGCACTGCCAGAGGAAGCGGCCCTCGCCCGTCTCCGGGTTCAGGAAGGCGTAGCCGATTCCCGCGTCTCCGAAATTGACGTCGAAGGGGGCGTCGCAGCTGTCCAGCTGGAGCACGTGCTCCCACGTTCCGGGGGCTTCGGGCTCCTCGTCGCGTTGAAGCCAGGCGGGGTCGCCGCCCAGGAAGGTGTGGGCCTTGTCGTCCTTGTCGGGCGCGGACGTCACCGCGATGTGGTCGGGGCCGTGCGTCGGCCCGGTCTCCATCGGGGCGACCTCATAGAAGGCCGCGGGGCGTCCCGGCTGGGCGAAGAACGCGTTCTCGCCGGCCTCGGGCTCCCACGTGCCATCGACGAAGTCCTCCTCGTCGGTCATGAAGAGGTAGGCGAGGCGCACCCGGGCTCCGGGCAGTCGGACCTGCCCGATGAACTTCATGGGGTTGCCGGTCTCCGCCGACAGTGGCCATGCCGGCTCCTCCAGCCACACGGGCTGCCCGCCGAGCTTGGTGACCGGCTCCCGGACCGGTACGTCGGACTCCTTGAAATGCAGGCTCTGCTTGTCCACGGGGGGCTTCCGTTCGTTCGTCGGGCTGCTGCGGGGGGCCTGGCGCCCCTGTCGTTCCGGCGGTACCGACGCATGGGACGGGAAAGCGGTTCCTCCGGAGCAGAGCCGAGCCGGGCGGGGCGGTGGGGCGTTCCGGCGCATACGGAACCGAGGGGCGCCCTTCGGCTGCCCCTCGGTCGGAATCCGGTCCGGTGCGTCAGGAGTAGACGCGCTCCACGAACTTCGCCAGCTGGTCCTCGGAGAGGAAGTGGGCCAGGTCGGCCTCGCTGATCATGCCGACGAACCTGCGGTTCTCGTCGATGACCGGCAGGCGGCGGATCTGGTTGTCCTCCATCTCCCGCAGGACGTCCTGGACGCTCGCGCGGCTGGAGATCCAGTGGGGCGTGCCCTGGCACAGCTCCCCGGCGGTCACGTGGGACGGCTCGTGGCCCGCGGCCACGCAATTCACCACGATGTCGCGGTCGGTGATGATCCCGACCATGCGCTGGTTCTCATCCATCGGGTCGCCCACCGGTAGGGCGCCCACGCCGTGCTCCCGCATGAGCTGCGCCGCACGGTCCAGGGTCTCGTCGGCGGGGATCCAATGGGATCCGGAGTGCATGATGTCGGCGGCGGTGGTCATGTCCCGGCCTCCTCGGCTCGGATTCCTGGTGGACGGGGCCGTCCACAGGCCTCTCCACGTCAACGCTAGGAGCGCCCCGGCAAAAGGCACGACACATGCGGGGTTCGGACTCGCCAAAGAGCGGGCGCCGATCGGTGGGGGGATCCGTGTCGGGATCCGCGGGAACCGGATGCCCTCCGGCCCCGTCTTGTCCGTTGCCGGGGCCGCACAGGGCGCCGCCGGATCGGGACGAGGAGAATCCATGACGGTAGAAGACCTGCGGACCCTGCGGCTCGGGCGGCTGGTGCCCCTGGCCGAGGGCGAGTCCGCAAGGGCGGACGACGGCGGGCCGGCGACCAGGTTCGGCGGGCAGCCGGACTGGCTCTCCCAGCCGGAGTGGCCCCTGGCGTCCGGAAAGGCCCAGCGCTTCATCGCGCAGGTGCGGCTCCCCGGATCCGAGCCGAGGATGGCCTACATCTTCATGGAGGACGACGGGCTGGGCGACGACGACCCGGACCCGGGCGACCTCAGCGAGTACGACTGGAACACCGACGCCCCGTCCACCTACCGCGTGACCGACTCCCACGCCCCCAACACCGTCATCGTGCAGCCGGGAGGCACGCCGCGGGTGCCCACCGCGCCGGTCGCGGAGGGGCCGACGCTGCAGAACACCGTCCCCGGCCGGACCATGCCGGTGGTGTACCGGGTGGAACTCGCGCCGTACGTTCCGGAGACGGTGGAGGCGGAGGTCGAGGGGGAGGAGGACGAACCGGTCGCCTGGTGGTCGGGCAAGTCGAAGTTCGACGGGGAGGAGGGCGGCCGCCCCGACGTCCAGGTCGGCGGGGACGCCTTCTGGCTCCAGATGGACGAGGCGCCCGGCGACGACTGGCACCACGTGGCCACCATCGACTCGGCCACCGACAAGTACTCCATCAACTGCGGTGACAGCGGGCTCGCCTACGCCTTCCTGAACCCCGAGCAGACCAACGGCGTCCTCATCACCCAGTCCTGCTGACTTCGGGCCCGCGGGTCGGCGCCGGGCCTGGTCGGTCTCGGGGAGGTCGGGCTTGCGACGGCCCGCTCAAGCCCGGCCTCCCCGAGATCACCGGGGGCCGGGCCGCGTCGGAGGGAGCGGTCGGGTGGGCCGCTGCCGTCCTTCGGACGGGGCCTAGACCAGCGCCGACGGCGGCAGCCCCCGGATCGAGGCGTCGAGCACCTGGACCGTGTGGGCGACGGCGATCTCCTCGCCGCGCTCGCGCATGGTCGCGGCGATCTGCAGTGAGCACCCGGGGTTCCCCGCGATCAGCAGGGACGCCTTCGTGGAGGCGACGTCGTCGGCCTTCCGGGCCCCCAGGTCGGACGCGGGCTCGGGGTTGAGGAGGTTGTACACCCCGGCCGAGCCGCAGCAGATCTCCGGGTTGGGCAGGTCGGCCACCTCCAGCTCCGGGATCGCGCGGAGCAGCTCGCGGGGCTGGGCGGTCACCCCCTGGCCGTGGGAGAGGTGGCAGGCGTCGTGGTAGGCGGCCTTCACCGGGAGAGGGCGGCGCTCGGCGCGCGGGCCGAGCGCCACCAGGTACTCGGAGAGGTCCACGACCTTGGCGGAGAGCGCCTCGGCGCGGCGGACCAGGTCGTCCGGGCGGCCCGCCTCGCGCAGGACCCGGCCGTAGTGCTTCATCGTGCCGCCGCATCCCGCGGAGTTCACCACGACGGCATCGACCCCCTCCTTCTCGAACGTCCTGACGGTCCGCTCGGCGAAGCGCGCGGCCTCCTCGGCGCGGCCCGAGTGCGAGGAGAGCGCGCCGCAGCAGCCCTGTCCCTTCGGGACGACCACCTCGCATCCCTCGCTGGCCAGCACGCGCGCCGTCGCCGTGTTCACCTGAGGGAAGAACGCCCCTTGGACGCACCCGGTGAGCATGCCGACGACGGCCCGCCGCCGACCCACGGCCGGGACACGCTCGGGGAGCGCGGGCACCTTCCCCTTGATGGGCGGCGCCATCCGCTCCATCGCCGCGACGGAGGGGGAGACGCGTTCGAGCACCCCGGACGAGCGGAGGGGACCGGCCAGGCCGCTGGCCTGATAGGCGCGCAACGGGCCGCGCATGAGCTCCAGGCGGCGGCGGTGGGGGAAGAGGGAGAAGATCGCCGACCGGATGAGGCGCTCCGCCCGGGGGCGCTCGTGCTCCTCCTCCACGCGCGCGCGGGTGGTCTCGATCAGCGCGTCATAGGCGACCCCGGACGGGCACGCCGTCACGCAGGCGAGGCACCCCAGGCAGTTGTCGAAGTGCCCCACCGAGGCGTCCGTGAACGCCCCCTCCTCCTCGGCCTGCCCCATGAGGTGGATGCGCCCCCGAGGAGAGTCCATCTCCTCGCCCCAGAGCACGTAGGTCGGGCACGTCGGCAGGCAGAACCCGCAGTGCACACAGTCGGACAGCAGGTCGGGGAACGGCCGCTCGGCGGTCCCTGCGCCGTTCTCGGCGCTCTCGGGGCCTCCGGTGCTCTGCGTGCTCTCGGCGCCTTCGGTCATCGGGTGTCCTCCCTGCGGGTCGGGGCGCGGAATGCGAGGGAAGGGGCGGGCGTCAGATGCCCCCGGCGAACCGGCCGGGGGAGAGGACACCGTCCGGGTCCAGGTTCTGCTTGATCGACCGCATGAGCGGCAGGCCGAGCACCGTCCCCCACGGGTCGAGGCCCGCCCCGTGCACGGTGGGCGGCGCGTCCAGGACGGTCAGGGAGCCGTGGCCCCCGGTCACCGCCTCGACACGGGCACGCAAGGACGCGACGGCCCGGACAGCGCTCGCCGGGGCGGTGGCCGACGGCAGGGCGCCGTACAGGACACCGGAGCCCGCCGAACCCCGGACCGGCAGGGGCCCGGTGTCAGGGGCGGCGTCGGCCACGGCGTCCAACACGGCGGGCAGGCGCGCCGGCGGGGTCGTCAGCTTGAGGAGCGTGTCCCCGGGGCCGCCCGGAAGCGCCCCCCAGCCGTCGGGAAGGTCCTCCGCCACGGAGGAGCCGGGCAGCAGCGCGGACACCTCCTCAGCGCGCGCTCTGATGCCCTCCTCAGGCCCTTCGAGCAGGACGTGCACCGTGACCGCACCTCCGTCCGGACGGTCGGCCTCGATCGCGGTCGGGGCGGTGTGCGACCGCAGTACCGACGCCACCAGCTCCCGAGCGCGCGCGGGATCGTCGGCCCTGGCGGACACGACGCGCGCCGCCGGGGGGACCGGCCGCAGGCGGAAGGTCACCGACGTGATGATGCCGAGCGTGCCCAGGGCGCCGGTGTGCAGCTTGCCCAGGTCGTACCCGGCCACGTTCTTCACGACCCGGCCGCCCGAGTTCGACACGACCCCGTCGGCGCGCACCACGGTCATGCCCAGGATCAGGTCGCGCACCGGTCCGTAGAGCATCCGCCCCGGCCCGGACAGCCCGGTCGCCACCACACCGCCGACGGTCGAGCCCGGCACCACCGGGTCGACCGGGAGCCGCTGGCCCGAGGTGCCCAGCACGTCGGCGAGGTCCTTCATCGGCGTCCCGGCACCGGCCTCGACCACCAGGTCTCCGGCGGCGTGGTCCACATGGTTCAGCGCCGACAGGTCGACGACCGCGTCGCACCGGCGCGGGGGAGCGCCCCACCCGGTCTTCGTGCCCGCCCCGCGCGGTACGAGGGCCAGGCCCTCACGGGACGCGGCGGCGGCCACCGCCGCGCACCCCTTGGTATCGGCGGGCGCGGCGACCCACCGGGGGACGGCGCCGCCGACCGCGTCCCGGTCGGTCCCGGGGCGCACGGGAACGCCGGACGCCGCCAGGGGCCCTGCCGCGCCGTCCGCGCGGTCCGTGTCGGCCGGCCCGGCAGCCTGCCCAGCAGCCAAGTCCTGATGGTCTTCGCCGGTCATCGCCCGCCCTTCTTGAACGGTTCCTCGACGCCTCGTCTACCCTGCCGCCGTCCCGTTGATCTCGGGAAAAACGCCCCTACAACCGCGGTCGTAGCGTCGCTTCCCCCGAGATCAACGCGGGAGGGGCGTCAGAACTGCTCCGCCCGGCCCTGTGCCACCAAGGGGTGCACGTCCTTGCGCACCCCCGGCACCTCCCCGCACAGGCGCGGTGTGGGCAGCAGCTTCTCCGGGTTGGCCACCCCGGCGGGGTCGAACGCCCGCCGGAAGAGGTCCATCGTCTCCAGGTCCTCCGGGGTGAACATGCGCGGCATCGAGCAGGCCTTGTCCACCCCCACGCCGTGCTCACCGGTGATGGATCCGCCGTGCCGGATGCACAGGTCCAGGATGGCGCCGGAGACCTCGGCCGCGCGCTCGCCCGCGCCCGGCTCGGCGTCGTCGAACAGCACCAGCGGGTGCAGGTTGCCGTCCCCCGCGTGGAACACGTTGGCCACCCGGATGCCGCTCTCGGCCGACAGCCGCGCGATGTCGCCGAGCACCTCGCCCAGCGCGGTGCGCGGCACCACCCCGTCCTGGACGATGTAGGCGGGACTGATCCGCCCCACCGCGGCGAACGCCGACTTGCGCCCCTTCCAGATGCGCGCCCGCTCGGCGGCGCCGCTGGCCTCCCGGATCTCGAAGGCCCCCGCGCGCTCGCACAGCCGCCGCACCATGGCGGCGTCGGCGTCCACGTCGGCGGCGGGCCCGTCCAGCTCGACGATGAGCACCGCGCCCGCCCCCTCGGGGTAGTCGCAGGCCACGGCCGCCTCGGCGGCCGCGATGGACAGCGCGTCCATCATCTCCACGGCGGCGGGCAGCACCCCCTCGGCGACGACGGAGGAGACCGCCTCCCCGCCGGCGTCCATGCCGGTGAAGGCGGCGAGCAGGGTGGTGACCTTCTGCGGGGTGCGCACCAGGCGCACGGTGGCCTCGGTGGCGATTCCCAGGGTGCCCTCGGAGCCGATGAAGGCGCCGATCAGGTCGTAGCCGGGGGCCTCGGGCGCCTTTCCGCCCAGCCGCACCAGCTCCCCTTGCGGCGTGGCGATCTGCAGGCCCAGCACGTGGTTGACGGTGAACCCGTACTTCAGGCAGTGGGCGCCGCCGGAGTTCTCGGCGATGTTCCCGCCGACCGAGCAGACCTGCTGGCTGGAGGGATCGGGGGCGTAGTAGTAGCCGTAGGGGGCGGCGGCGCGGGTGATGTCGAGGTTGGCCACGCCGGGCTGGACGACGGCGCACTCGTTGTCCGGGTCGACCTCGACGACGCGGCGCATGCGCGAGGTGGTGACCAGCACCCCGTCGGTGCGGGGGAGCGCTCCCGCCGAAAGGCCGGTCCCGGCGCCGCGCGGGACGAATGGCACGCCTTCGGCGGAGCACAGCCCGAGGACCTCGGCGACCTGCTCGGCGGTGGTCGGCAGGACCACCACCCCGGGCACCTCGGCGTGGTAGGTGAGCCCGTCGCTCTCGTAGGTGCGGCGGCGGGCGCGGTCGGTGATGACGCCGTCGTCGCCGCAGATGCCCTTGAGGCGGGGGACGAGGGCGCTCAGGCGGTCCGCCCGGTCCGCGCGGTCCGCCTGGCCGCGGTCCGTGCCCGCCGGATCCGTGGTCGACCGGTCATCGGGTGACTCGTCCGACCGATCCCGAATGGGCCGATCCCGCATGGCACTCGTCCTCCCGCCCGTCGTCGGCGACAGCCGTGCGGAGCGCGCGGGGCCGGGCCCCTGGCGGGACGTCCCGCGCGCTCCGTGATCTCGGCCTCAGACGTTACGGCATCCGCTCGTAGGCGGGAAGGGTGAGGAAGTCGGCGTAGTCGTCGGCCAGCGACACCTCGCGGAACAGCTCGACCGCGCGGCCGAACAGCTCGGCGTCGTAGGCGTCGCCGTGCTCGGCCTTGATGGCCTCCAGCTCCTCGTCGATGATGCGGTCGACCAGCTCGGCGGTGACCTTGGGGCCGTCGTCGAGGGTGACGTCGTTGTGCAGCCACTGCCAGATCTGCGAGCGCGAGATCTCGGCGGTCGCGGCGTCCTCCATGAGGTTGTGGATGGCCACCGCGCCGTTGCCGCCGATCCAGGCGGCGAGGTACTGCAGGGCGACGTTGACGTTGGAGCGCAGGCCCGCCTCGGTGATGCCGCCCTCGGTCGCGTCGACCGCGAGCAGGTCGCCGGCCTTGACCGCGACGTCCTCGCGCTGCTTGTCGAGCTGGTTGGGCTTGTCGCCCAGGACGCCGTCGAAGATCTCCATGGCGACCGGGACCAGGTCGGGGTGGGCGACCCAGGAGCCGTCGAAGCCGTCGCCGGACTCGCGGGTCTTGTCGTCGCGCACCTTGGCCAGGGCGCGCTCGTTGACCTCGGCGTCGCGGCGGCTGGGGATGAACGCGGCCATCCCGCCGATGGCGAAGGCGCCGCGGCGGTGGCAGGTCGCCACCAGCAGCTCGGTGTAGGCGCGCATGAACGGGGCGGTCATGGTGACCGCGTTGCGCTCGGGCAGCAGGAAGCTGCGGCCGCGGGTGCGGTGCGTCTTGATGATGCTGAACAGGTAGTCCCAGCGCCCGGCGTTCAGCCCGGCGGAGTGCTCGCGCAGCTCGTAGAGGATCTCCTCCATCTCGAACGCGGCCGGGATGGTCTCGATGAGCACGGTGGCGCGGATGGTGCCGCGCGGGATGCCCAGGCGCTCCTGGGCGGCCAGGAAGATGTCGTTCCAGAGCCGGGCCTCCAGGTGGCTCTCCATCTTCGGCAGGTAGAAGTAGGGGCCCTTGCCCTTGTCCAGCTGGCGCTGGGCGCAGTGGAAGAAGTAGAGGGCGAAGTCGACGATGCCGCCGGAGGTGCGCTCGCCGTCGACCAGGATGTGCTTCTCGTCCAGGTGCCAGCCGCGCGGGCGGACCACGATGGTGGCCAGCTCCGAGTCCTCCTTCAGGGCGTAGGTCTTGCCCTGGGGGGAGGTGAAGTCGATGGCGCGGTCCAGCGCGTCGCGCAGGTTGAGCTGGCCGCCGATCATGTTCTCCCACAGCGGGGTGTTGGCGTCCTCGAAGTCGGCCAGCCACACCTTCGCCCCGGAGTTGAGGGCGTTGATCGTCATCTTGCGGTCGGTCGGGCCGGTGATCTCCACGCGGCGGTCGGTGATGCCGGGGGCCGGCGGGGCGACCTTCCAGCCCGTGTCCTCGCGGACGGCCCGGGTCTCGGGCAGGAAGTCCAGGTTCTCGCCGGCGTTGATGCGGGCCTGGCGCTCCTTGCGCGCGGCGAGCAGCTCGCGGCGGCGCGGCTCGAAGCGCCGGTGCAGGTCGGCGACGAGCGCGAGAGCGTCATCGGTGAGGATCTCGTCGTACCGGTCGTGGAGGGGGCCGGTGATCTCGACCCCGTTCGTGGCGCCCATGCGATACCTTCCACAAAGCGAAACTTGGTTCTGGGATGTGGAATATGACGCTACTCTCCGGCCGGACCGCTGGTCAACGTTGTGAGCCTCTCACACGCCCGGAAACCTTCCTCTGAGAGTAAACTTCGCGAAGTTTTCTTGGGAAGGGTCCCGCCTCCTTCGGATACCGGCAGAAAAGGTGTGTTCTGCCTGGCGTCGCCGCCCGCCCCCGGCGCGCCCGGGAGCGCGCCCACGGGCCGGCCGGCGTGAAAATCCCGTGCCAACGGCCCGGTGCCGTGCGACGATCCCAGGGAACAACCGGCGCCACCGGGACGTTGGCCCTGCTGGAGGGATATTGAGTACTTCTCACGAACACGGCACCGACACCGCGGCCGAGGACTTCGGCCACGCTCCGTCGGACGGCCGTGCAGGCGGCGCCGCGGACCCCTACGGCGCCGAAGACGCCCAGGGCGGCGGCCCCCAGGGGTCCGGCCCCGAACCCGGCCAGCTCGACCTGGAGGAGCGCAACGCCCTGCGCCGCGTCGCCGGGCTGTCCACCGAACTCGAGGACGTCACCGAGGTCGAGTACCGGTCGCTGCGCCTGGAGCGCGTCGTCCTCATCGGCGTGTGGACCGGCGGCACCCAGGCCGACGCCGACAACTCGCTGATCGAGCTCAAGCAGCTCGCCGAGACCGCCGGCGCCCAGGTGCTGGAGGGCCTCACCCAGCGCCGCTCCCGGCCCGACCCGGCCACCTACATCGGCCGCGGCAAGGCCGAGGAGCTCGCCGGGGTGGTCGCCGCCACCGGCGCCGACACCGTCATCTGCGACGGGGAGCTCGCCCCCGGCCAGCTCCGCCAGCTCGAGGAGGCGGTCCGGGTCAAGGTGATCGACCGCACCGCGCTGATCCTGGACATCTTCGCCCAGCACGCCCGCAGCAGCGAGGGCAAGGCCCAGGTGGAGCTGGCCCAGCTCAACTACCTGCTGCCGCGGCTGCGCGGCTGGGGCCACTCGCTGTCCCGGCAGGCGGGCGGCAGCTCCGGCGGCGTGGGCCTGCGCGGCCCCGGTGAGACCAAGATCGAGACCGACCGGCGGCGGATCAACACCAAGATGGCCAAGCTGCGCCGCAAGCTGGCGCAGATGTCCACCGCGCGCGACGTCAAGCGGGACCGGCGGCGCGCCCGGCAGGTCCCCGCGGTCTCCATCGCCGGGTACACCAACGCCGGCAAGTCCAGCCTGCTCAACCGGCTCACCGGGGCCGGGGTGCTGGTCGAGGACGCGCTGTTCGCCACCCTGGACCCGACCGTGCGCCGGGCCCGCACGCCCGACGGGCGCGCGTTCACCCTCAGCGACACCGTCGGCTTCGTCCGGCACCTGCCGCACCAGCTGGTCGAGGCGTTCCGCTCCACCCTGGAGGACGTCGCCGACGCCGACCTGATCGTGCACGTCGTGGACGCCTCGCACCCCGACCCCGAGCAGCAGCTCGCCGCGGTGCGCGAGGTCTTCGCCGACATCGGCGCCCAGGACGTGCCCGAGATCGTGGTGCTCAACAAGACCGACGCCGCCGACCCGGTGGACGTCAAGCGGCTGCGCACCCGGGAGCCGGACGCGGTGGAGGTCTCGGCCCGCACCGGCGAGGGCGTGGACGACGTCATCGCGGCGGTCGCCGCCGCCCTGCCCGAGCTCCAGCACGAGGTCCGCGTCCTGGTCCCCTACGACCGCGGGGACCTGGTGTCCCGGGTCCACCAGGAGGGGCGCATCGTCTCCGAGGAGCACACCGGGGAGGGCACCGCCCTGCACGCGTGGGTCCCGCCGCTGCTGGCCGGGAAGCTGCGCGACTACGAGGCGGCCCTGAGCTGACCCCGGCCCCGCCCCCGGGGCGGGCGGCCGGGGCCGAACGGCTCCCGAACGGCGGAACCCTGCGCGGGGTTCCGCCGTTCGCTCTATCGTGGAGGTGCCCCGGGTACCGGGAGGCCCCCGCGCCGCGGCGGATTCGCGGTACGGAGGTGTACACGCCGTCCACGCATGAACTACCGTTCTGGGACACTGGCGGCGGGCTCCCGACACCCGGCGCCCACGCCTCCCCGGCCGACGAGATCGAGGTCCGTCCATGTCCTCCCCGAAACCGTGCAGCGCCGCCCCCTCCGCCGCGGCGCGGCCGTGAGCACCTCGGGCGGGAGCCGCTGAGACGATGACCGTGCGACTGCTCACCAACATCGGGCGCCTGTGGACCGGCACCGACCTGCTCAGCAACGCCGCCATGCTGCTGCACGGCGACCGCGTCGCCTGGGTCGGGGCCGCCGCCGACCTGCCGCAGAGCCTGCCCGGGGTCATCGACGACATCGTCGACGTCGACGAGGTCGACAACCTGGGCGGGGGCCTGGTCACCCCCGGCCTGATCGACGCCCACTGCCACCCGGTCTACGCCGGGAACCGCTACGCCGAGGTGGCGATGCGCGCCGGGGGCGCCACCAAGTCCGAGATCGCCGGGGTCGGCGGCGGGGTGGCCTCCACGGTCACGGTGACCCGCGGGACCGACCCGTGGACGCTGTGCAACGCGGTGCGCGAGCGGCTGCGGTACTGGGTGCTGTCCGGCTGCACCACCGTCGAGGCCAAGACCGGCTACCACCTGACCCGCGACGGCGAGCTGGCCGACGTGCGGCTGCTGCGCACCCTGGAGGAGGAGCCGGGCATGCCCCGGCTGCACGTCACCTTCTTCGCGGCGCACGCGGTGCCGCCCGAGTACTTCGGCCGCCCGCAGGACTACGTGGACGCGGTGGCCTCCTGGCTCGGCGACGCCTCCCAGGCCGGGGCCGAGGGCATGGACGTCTACTGCGACAACCACCACTTCACCGCCGAGGACGCGCAGCGGCTGCTGTCGACCGGAAGGGCGGCGGGGCTGCGCACCCACCTGCACGCCTGCGCCAAGCCGCGGCACGGCGCCGTGCGCATGGCCGCCGACCTGCAGTGCACCTCGGTGGACCTGCTGCACGAGATCGACGAGGACGACGTGCTGGCGCTGGCCAAGACCGCCACGCCGGTGGTGGTGTGCCCGACGACCTCGCTGATGGAGGGCTCGCGCCCGCCGGTGCGCACCCTGCTCGACCACGGGGTCCCGGTGGCGCTGGGCACCGACCACAACCCGGGGCAGGCCGGGGCGATGTCGCTGCCGCTGGCCGTGTCGATGGCGGTGGCGATGTTCGGTATGAGTGTGCTGGAGGCGCTGCGCGCGGCCACCGCGGGCGGGGCGCACGCGCTCGGCTGCGGCGACCGCGGGGTGCTGGCACCGGGCAAGTACGCCGACATCGTGCAGTGGGACGCCGACCACGAGGGGGCGTTCGCGTGGTCGTACGGCCTGAAGTCCCTGCGCGTCTGGCGCGGCGGCGAGACGATCCGCTGACGACCCGGGCGGAGTGGTGACGCGCTGACGCACTGAGCGGGTGGTGACGCGCCGGCGCACCGTCCCCGCCTCTTCGCCGGACCCCCTGACCCTCCCCTCCGCGCGGCCGAACACGCTCCGGAATCCCTCACCCAGCAGCATCACTAAAGAAAAATTTAGTAACACCAAGATCAATTGTGGTGTGAGCGAAGCCATGTTAGCTTCCTCGGCATGTCCAACGACCAGGCCGGCCCCGCCCCCGGGCCGGGCATCGGCGCCCGGCTGCGCCGTCGGCGGCGCGCCCTGCACCTGACCCTCAAGGACGTCGCCGAGCGGACCGGCGTGACCGAGGGGTACCTCTCCCAGGTCGAACGCGACCGGGCCAACGCCAGCGTGCGCATCCTGCAGAAGCTGTGCGGGGTGCTCAAGCTCAACGTCGGAGAGCTCTTCGACCAGGGCGCGTCCGGCAGCCCGGTGCTGCGCTTCCGGGACGCCCGCGGGATGGCGTTCGGCGAGGGCGCCACCAAGATCAAGCTCACCCCCGGCACCTTCGACCACCTGGAGGTCCTGCTCGGCCGCTTCGAGCCGGGCGGCTCCACCGGGGTCGACCCCTACACCCACGGCGACTCCGAGGAACTGCTGCTGGTGCTGTCCGGGGAGGTGGAGGTCGGGGTCGGCGGGCGCGTCCACCGGCTCGGCCCCCTCGACTCGGTCCATTACCGCAGCAGCGACCCGCACAGGGTCGCCGAGGCCACCGGGCGGGCCGAGGCCCGGGTGCTGTGGGCGATGGCGCCCCCCACCTACTGAGCCCCCGCCCCGTCCCCCCGTCCTCTGGAGGTCCCATGCCCGCGTACCGCAACGGCGAGATATCGCACTGGATGCGCGGCGGCCGAGCCGGGAACGGCGCCCGCCGCTCGGCCGCCCCGCCCGGCGACGAGCAGGACCTGGTCATCGTCGGCGGCGGGCTGACCGGGCTCTGGGCCGCCTACCACGCGGCGGTGGACCGCCCGGGCGCGCGGATCACCGTGGTCGAGGCCCACGAGGTCGGCTACGGGGCCTCCGGGCGCAACGGCGGCTGGCTGTCGCCCCTCATCCCGGGCAACCGCGCGGTCTACGCCCGGGCCGCGCGGGCGCGCGGCGAGGACGGCGACGAGGCGGTCCGCGCCTTCCAGCGCGAACTGACCGCGGCCGTCGGCGGCACCCTGGACATCCTCGCCGACGAGGGCATCGACGCCGACCAGCACCGGGGCGGGCACCTGCGGGTGGCCACCACCCCGGCGGCGATGCGCAGGCTCGAACGCGCGCACGGCGCCGACCTGGCCGCCGGGTTCGAGGAGTCGGAGCTGGCGCTGCTCTCGGCCTCCGAGGTCGCCGACCGGGTCGCGGTCCGCCCCGCCCTCGGAGGGCTGCTCACCCGCACGACCGCGCGGGTGGACCCGGCCAAGATGACCCGGGGCCTGGCCGAGGCGGTCGAGCGCCGGGGCGTGCGGATCCTCGAAGGCGCCCCCGCCACCCGGATCGACCCGGGCGCCGTGCACACCGCGCGCGGGACCGTGCGCGGGCGGACCGTCCTGTGCTGCTTGGAGGCCTACTCGGGCACGGTCGGGGGGCGTGGGCCCGGGCCGCGCGAGGTCATCCCGGTGAACTCGTCGATGATCGTGACGGGGCGGCTGCCTGAACGCGCCTGGGAACGGATCGGGTGGCAGGGCCGCGAATGCCTGGGCGACGCGGCGCACACCTTCGTCTACGCCCAGCGCACCGCCGACGACCGGATCGCGATCGGCGGGCGCGGCACCCCCTACGCCTTCAACTCCGGGACCCCGGGCCGGGGCGCGGTGGACGCGCGCACCGTCCGCATGCTCTACGACCGGCTCCGGCTGTTCTTCCCGGACGTGCACTTCACCGTCGAGCACGCGTGGCGCGGGGCGATCGGGGTGACGCGCGACTGGTGCGCCGGGGTCTTCTTCGACCCCGCCACCCGGATCGGGGCGGTGCGCGGCTTCGCCGGGCACGGGGTGGCGCCCACCCGGCTGGCGGCGCGCACCCTGCTGGACCGCGCCGCCGGGCGGGACACCGCGCTGACCCGGCTGCCCTGGAACGACCACGACTCCGGCCGCTGGGAGCCCGAGCCGGTCAGATGGCTCGGGGTGCACGGCATGTACCGGCTCTTCGGCGTCGCCGACCGGTGGGAGGAGCTCCGCCACTCCCGGGAGACCGCCCTCATCGCCCGCTTCGGATCGCGATTGGCAGGACTTGACGGATGACCACCGTGCCCACTTCGGGTTCGGGCTTGCCGCGGTCGGCCTGGCCGCGGCGCTGGTCCAGTACGCGGTGTCGATGCGGCGGCTGCCCGAGCGCGCGCGAGCGGTGGACAATCCGCTGCCCGCGAACCGCAGGCCGCTGGCGGCGCTGGTCGCGGCCGCCGCAGTGGGGGCCGTCGCCGGTGCGGCCGTTCGACCTGGGGATCGGCGGCTGGACCTTCCCGGTCCTTCTCCATCGTCGCGGGCGGCGGGATCGGCCTGGGCCTGCTCCTCGTCCGCAGGCCGGTGGGGCGCCTGCTGGGGGCGGGGCTGTGACGGGGAGGGCCGGGCCTCAGCCCCGGCCCGCGTTGCGGGCGGTGGCGATCTCGATGACCGCGCGCTCCAGGGCGTAGGCGGGGTCGCGGCCGGCGCCCTTGATGAGGGCGTCGGTCTCGGCCACCACGCGCATGGCGCGGGCCACGCCCTGCGGGGTCCAGCCGCGCGCCTGCTGGCGCAGCGTCTTCAGCTTCCACGGCGGGACCTTGGCGCGCTTGGCGATCTCGGCCTCGGGGACCCCGCGCGGCGGCTGGGCGGCCACGGCGATGCCCCGGACCGCGCCCGCCAGGGCACTGTTGATCAGCACCGGCGCGGTGCCCACCGACAGCGACCAGCGGAGCTGCTCCAGCGCCTCGGGCAGGCGCCCCTCCACGGTCCGGTCGGCGACGGTGAAGCCCGTGGCCTCGGCCTTGCCGGTGTGGTAGCGGGCGACCGCCGCCGCGTCCACCCGCCCGTCGGTGTCGGCGATGAGCTGGGTGCAGGCGGCGGCGATCTCACGGAGGTCGTTGCCGACGGCGTCGAGCAGCGCCTGGGCCGCGTCGGCGGTGATCTGGCGGCCGCCCCGGGAGAACTCCTCCTTGATGAACTTCAGGCGCTCGGCGGGCTTGGTGGGCTTGGCGCAGTCCACGCGCGCGGCCCCGGCCTTCTTCGCGGCCTCCAGCAGGGCCTTCCCCTTGGCCCCGCCCGCGTGCACCAGCACCAGGACCACGTCGTCGGCGGGGTCCTTGAGGTAGGCGGTGACCTCGGCGGCCAGGTCCTTGGTGAGGTCCTGGGAGGAGCGCAGGACGACCACGCGGCGCTCGCCGAACAGCGACGGCGAGGCGGCCTCGGCCAGTCGGCCCGCGGTGACCTGCGACGGCACGAGGTCGTGCACGTCCACCTCGGGGTCGCCGTCCCGGGCGGCGGCGACGAGCGCGGCGACGGCCCGGTCGACCAGCAGCTCCTCGTCGCCGACGACGAGGGTGATGGGGGAGACGGAGGTGGAAGCCATACCAGCAGCATGCCACGCGCCGGTGACCGGATGGGGCGGATGCCGGTGCCGCCCCGCTCACTCCGGTCCGCCCGGCGCGCCCCCTTCCCCGTCCGCCTCCGCCCTTCCCCGGGCCACGGCTTCGGGGCCGCCCGGGCCGGGCACGACGGCGACGTCGCCGTGGAGGTCGGTCCGGTAGTGCTCTGTGGTGAGCCCTTCGAGAACGGCGAGGGTCTCGGGGGAGGGGTGGCCGTAGGAGTTGTCCCGGCCCACCGAGGTGAGGACCAGGCGGGCGCCGGTGGCGGTCAGGAACGCCTCCTCCTGTGTCTTCGCCCCGTGGTGGGGCGTCTTGAGGACGTCGACCCCGTGGACGCCTCCCTCGTGCATGAGCGCGCGCTGGGCGGGCTCTTCGATGTCGCCGGTGAGAAGGACCGTCATGGGGAGGGCATCGGCGCCGGGCGGCGGAGCCCAGCGCGCGTGCAGGACCACGCTGCGGTCGTTCTCCGAGTGCCCGGCGTCCCCGTCCCCGTCCGTTCCCCTCTCGGGCCAGAGCACGGTCAGCGTCCAGGGGCCCGTCGTCCACGTCTGACCCGCTTCGGCGGCGTGCAGGGGCACGCCCTCGGCGCGCAGGTGCTCCGCCCCCGATGACGTCTCGAAACCGCCGGGCGCCAAGGCGGCGTGCGCGGTGCGGCCCCTGAGCGCGCCGACGGTGTCGCCCATGTGGTCGGAGTGGTCGTGGGTGAGCACGAGCAACGAGAGGCGGCCCACGCCCAGGTCGCGCAGGCACGGGTCGACACCGGCGTCGCGCTCACCGGTGTCGACCAGCACGGCCTGTCCGCCTCCGGTGGCCAGGACCAGCGCGTCGCCCTGGCCGACGTCGCAGGCGGTAAGGGCCCATCCGTCCGGTGGCCAGTCCTTGAGGGCGCAGGTGGTCGCCGCGACCGAGACGGCCGCCGCCGTCAGGCCCGACAGGAGGGCGGTGCGGGCGCGTCCGCGCAGCACCAGGACGGCGGCCACGAGGACGGCCAGGGCGAGCGCCCCGGCGGCGTCACCGCGCCAGGGCGGCGCCGTCAGGGGAGGTGCGGCGTGGTGCAGGTCGGCGGCGGTCCGGGCGATCGCGGCGATGCCGAGCACGGCGGCCCCGGGGATCCAGGCGAGCACGGGGGCGGCCGAGGGCAGGACCGACGCGGCGACGGCGGTGGCGAAGCCGCCCGTCATGGCGATGGGGACCAGTGGTGTGGCGACGGTGTTCGCGGGCACACCGACCCACCCGATCTCGGGGGTGAGCAGGACCAGCACCGGCAGGCAGGCGAGCTGGGAGGCGAGGGCGACGGCGGCCGCGTCGGCGGCCCACCGCGGCACGAGGGGGACACGGGCGCGCAGGGCGCGGCTCCAACCGGGGGCGAGCACCATGATGCCGCCGGTGGCCAGGACCGACAGGGCGAAGCCGTGGGCGCGGGACAGGTGGGGGTCGACCAGGACGAGCGCCAGTACCGCCGCGGACAGGGCGGCGAGCCCGCCGCGGGTGCGGCCGGCGGCGAGGGCGGCCAGCGCGATGAGCGCCATCAGGGCGGCCCGGAGCACACTGGGGCGGGGTCCGGCGACCAGGACCATGGCGGCGATGAGGCAGGCGGCGACGGCCGCGGCGGCCCACGGCGGCAGGCGCGACCACCGGGCCGCCGCGAGGGCGGCGCCGGTGAGGACGGCCAGGTGGGTGCCGGAGACCACCATCAGGTGGGTCATCCCGGAGGCGCGGAAGTCTTCGCGGACGTCGGCGGGGACGCGTGCGGCGTCGCCGGCCACGAAGGCGGGCAGGAGGGCGTCCGCGGGGGAGGGCAGGCCGGCTGAGGCGGCATGGAGCCGGGCACGGACCCGCCCGGCCCAGGCCTGGGCCTCCGGCGGCGGCCGGACCTCGTCGGGTGGTCCCCGAACCAGGACGAGCGCCCGGGCGCGGCCGCCGCCGTCGGCGGGGACGACCGGGCCGGACACACGGAGGCGCTGCCCGGGCAGGAGGCCGCCCCACCCGGGCCCGGAGGTGATGAGCACGACCGGGACACGGGTGGCGAGGCGGCGGTCGTGGCGTGTCGCGCTCCGGTGCGCGCTGTCGTGGTCCGCGCCGTGGTGGTCTGTGCTGTCGTGGTCCGCGCCGACGTGGTGTGCGGGGACGGTCACGGTGACCGTCATTGCGGCGACGGTGTGCCGCTCCCCGGCCGGGCGCGACTCGTCCCCGGTGTCTCCCCCGGCCCTGGGGCGAGGGGGTTCGGAGATCTCGACCTCGAGATCGGCGGGGGCCTCGCGGGCGGCGAGGTCGGCGACGGGCGAGGCCTCGAGGGCGGCCAGCCGACCGGCACAGGCGACGGCCGCCGCGGCGCAGCACGCGAGCAGGGCGGCGAGCGTCGGCTTCCACGGGGCGGGCCGACGGCAGACCCGGACGACCGCGACGACGGTGAGCAGGACGAGGAGGAAGGCGAGCCAGGCTGCGGGGGCGGCGGTACCGCCGATGAGGAGTGCCGCCGTCACCCAGGCCCCGACGGCGGGCCCGACGAGCCGCAGATCGAAGGCCTGGGCCCCAGCGCCGTATTCGGGTTCGGAGTCGGGCACGTCCGTCCCGAAGAGCAGCGACGACCGCAAGGGGGACCTCCAGAGCGGACAACCCGTCCGAGGCCGACCGGCCGGGGACGGAGGAGCGAGGGCATGAGCGGGCGGAAATGTGACGGGGTCGAGCGCCGCCCCTCCGGAACACCGGGGGAGGGGGCGGCGGTGACGGGGGCGGTGGCGCCTGCGGCAGCTCTGTCGGGTTGGGGCGTGTGGGTGGTTGTCGTGGATGGCGGCGAGGGGGTGAGCGGGGCGGTTCCCGGGCCCTGCTCGCCGGGCGGTGGGATGACGGGGTGCGATGCCGCAAGGGCAGCAACGGCAAGGGTCAGCGACCCATCCGACAGCGTTGTCGACCGTGGGGCGTGTGGGTGGTTGCTGTGCTGGGCGCCGACGGGGTGAGCGGGGCGGTTCCCGGGCCCTGCCTGCCGGGTGGCGGGTCGCTGGTGGTTCGGGTGGGCGGCTGGGTTGGTACCCCGCTTACGGGTCCCGGCCGGGCGGCGGGATGACGGGGGTGGGGTGGAGGGCGGCGGCGACGGGGGCGGTGGCGCCTGCGGTAGCGCTGTCGGGTTGGGGCGTGTGGGTGGTTGCTGTGCTGGGCGCCGAGGGGGTGAGCAGGGCGGTTCCCCGGCCCTGCC
>NZ_JAQFWQ010000041.1 GCF_027706725.1 Nocardiopsis endophytica | reverse complement strand
CCGAGGACATGAAGGACGAGGGCGTGGAGTCCGGCGAGCCGTCCGTGGCCGTCGCTGGCTGAGGCCTTCGGAAGGGCTTCCGGGGCGGGGCGCCAGTGGCGCCCCGCCCTTTCGCGTGTCCACCGCCGGGTCTCGGGCATCCGTTGTGCATATTCGGACATCCACGCCACAGGGGTGCGTGACAGAGGTCATCAAGGCTGAATTTGTGAATTGACCCACATGGGGCGGCGTTTCATTGCGCCACACCGCAAAGAACGCGGGGCTTCTCGGTCGAACCTGCAACGTTCGATGGTTCTGTAGCCCAGGTAACATCGCTACTGTTGCCGAGGCGCGTTTCCCCCCTGTTCAGGGTCCGTTCGGATCCGCTCCGCGAGCGCGCCCGGAATCTGTCGCCTGACATCCCCCGAGGAGACCCTGGTGGTTGAGGAGAAGACGGTCGGCGCCCCCGCGCCGGCGGCGCCGCGAAGGACGGTGAAGCAGCGGCTGATGCGGCGCAAGCCGGTGGAGCGGCTCACCGAGGAGGCCGGCCACGGCGAGGGCGGCAGCCTGCGGCGCACCATGGGCCTGCCCCAGCTCACCATGATCAGCATCGGCGCCACCCTGGGCACCGGCATCTTCGTCGTCCTGGGCGAGGCGGTCCCG
Organism: Nocardiopsis endophytica; assembly: GCF_027706725.1. Lineage (GTDB taxonomy): Bacteria > Actinomycetota > Actinomycetes > Streptosporangiales > Streptosporangiaceae > Nocardiopsis_A > Nocardiopsis_A endophytica. The sequence goes on along the minus strand of NZ_JAQFWQ010000041.1, from coordinate 56,575 downwards.
GTGGCCGGGCCCGCCGTGGTGCTCTCGTTCGTGATCGCCGGGGTCACCGCGCTGTTCTCCGCGCTGGCCTACGCCGAGCTGGCCGGGATGATCCCGGCCTCGGGGTCGGCCTACTCCTACTCCTACGCCACCATGGGCGAGCTGGTCGCCTGGGTCTGCGGCTGGTGCCTGATGCTCACCTACGGGGTGTCGGTGGCCGCGGTCGCCGTCGGCTGGGGCGAGTACATCAACGAGCTGCTGCGGCTGGTCACCGGCGCGAGCCTGCCGGCCGCCCTCACCCAGCCGCCCGGCGCCGACGGCGGCATCGTGAACATCCCCGCCGCGGTCGTGGTGGTGCTGGCCATGGTCGCCCTGATCGGCGGCGTCCGGGAGAGCGCCTGGCTCAACGGCGCGATGGTGGTCGTCAAGGTCGCCGTGATGGTGATGTTCGTGGCGATCGCCGCCACCGCCGTGCAGGACGGCAACTTCGCCCCCTTCATGCCGCTGGGCATGGCCGGGGTGAGCGCGGCCGGCGCGACGCTGTTCTTCTCCTACATCGGCTTCGACGCCGCCTCCACCGCGGGCGAGGAGGCCAAGGACCCGCAGCGGGACCTGCCGCGCGCGATCATGCTCTCCCTGGTCATCGTCACCGCGATCTACTGCCTGGTGGCCTTCGTCGCGGTGGGCGCCATGCCCTGGACCGACTTCCAGGACACCGAGGCGAGCCTGGCGCACATCCTGACCGTGGTGACCGGCACCCCGATCTGGTCGGTGGTCTTCGCGATCGGCGCGGTCATCGCCATCGCCAGCGTGGTGCTGGTGGTGCTCTACGGGCAGACCCGCATCCTGTTCGCGATGTCCCGCGACGGGCTGATCCCCAAGGTCTTCTCCAAGCTGGACCGGCGCGGGAACCCGACGGCCAACATCTGGATCCTGTCGGCGGTCATCGCCGTGCTGGCGGCCGTGGTCCCGCTGGGCCACCTGGCCGACGCGACCAGCATCGGCACCCTGTTCGCCTTCGGCCTGGTGAACGTGGCGGTGATCGTGCTGCGCAAGCGCCGCCCGGACCTGCGGCGCCGCTTCACGATGCCGCTGGCGCCGCTGACCCCGGCCCTGGGCGTGCTGTCCTGCGCCTACCTGATGCTCAGCATGGGCGTGGCGACCTGGGTGACCTTCGGCGTGTGGATGGTGGTGGGGCTGGCCGTCTACTTCGGCTACTCCATGCGCCGCTCCACCCTGGAGACCGAGCCGGAGACGGCCGAGGCCTGAGCCTTTCGGCCGCTGGAGCGATGAGGGGCCGTGCCGCCGAACGCGGCACGGCCCCCGGCATTCCGGGAGGCGCTTCAGGGCGCCCGCCCCGTTCAGGGGGGGGAGCCGTGCACCGGTGTGCGTCTGTGGCGGGGTGTGCAATGAAGCGGTCGATGGTCTCGAAAATACGCAACACATCACCTGTGTCCATGCAATGTATTCGTTGATCCGTGCGTCTACAGTGGGTCCGGCTCAGGTGCGGACCACCCGCGCCGTTCTCCGAGGAAGGGGTGGGGGATGCCGGACACCGGACCCGTGCTGCGGATCGCCCTGGACCAGGGCGCCGGGCGCAGCGGGGACGCCTCCGACGGGCTCGCGCGGCTGGAGCGGGTCGCCCGTGCCGCCGCCGAGGCCGGGGCGGACCTGCTCATCGGCCCCGAGTGCTCGCTCACCGGCTACAACCTGGGCGCCCGCACCGCCGAGCTGGCCGAACCGCTGGACGGGCCCATCGGGGCCCGCGCCGCGCGGATCGCCGCCGGCGCCGGGATCGCCCTGGTGTACGGCCAGCCCGAGCGCGACGGGGACGCCGTGTACAACACGGTGCGCCTGGTCGGCGCCGACGGCGCGCCGCTGGCCGCCTACCGCAAGGCCCACCTCTTCGGCGACCTCGACCGGGACGCCTTCCGCCCCGGCCGCGAGGCGGTCGTCCAGGCCGAACTGCGCGGCGTCCGGGTCGGCCTGCTGATCTGCTACGACGTGGAGTTCCCCGAGGCCGTCCGGGCCCACGCGCTGGCCGGGACCGAGCTGCTGGCCGTCCCCACCGCGCTCATGCACCCGCACACCGGCGTGGCCACCGCGCTGGTCCCCGTCCGCGCCATGGAGAGCCAGCTCTACCTGGCCTACGTGAACCGCTGCGACACCGAGGGCGCCCTGGACTACTGCGGGCTGAGCACCCTGGTCGCCCCCGACGGCACCGAGGCGGTGCGCGCCGGGGCCGGCGAGGAGCTGCTCATCGCCGACCTGCACCGCTCGGCCCTGGAGGAGGCCCGCGGCGCCACCACCTACCTGCGCGACCGCAGGCCCGACCTGTACGGCTCGCTCGCCGTCTGAGGCGGGGGGACCGGCCCCGTCCCCACACCGCCCCCGCCCCGCGGCCGGCCGCCCGCCGCCGGCCGCCCGCCACCGCAAGGAGGATCACCGAATGACGTCCGCCGTGCCCACCGCCGTTCCGGAGGAGCGCACCGAGCGCCGCCCGCTCACCATGTGCGGCCCCGACTTCCCCTTCGGCTACGACGCGTACCTGGAGCACCCGGCCGGCCTGGGGGCGGTGCCGCCCGAGGCGCACGGCACCGAGGTCGCCGTCATCGGCGGCGGACTGTCCGGGCTGGTCACCGCCTACGAGCTGATGAAGATGGGACTGCGCCCCGTCGTCTACGAGGCCGACCGGCTCGGCGGCCGCCTGCGCACCGAGCGCTTCGACGGCGCCCCCGACGACGTGGTCGCCGAGATGGGCGCGATGCGCTTCCCGCCGTCCTCCACCTCGCTGTTCCACTACATCGACCGGGCCGGCCTGGGCACCGTCCCCTTCCCCAACCCGCTGGCGCCCTCCACGCCCAGCACCGTGGTCGACCTCAAGGGCGAGGCGCACTACGCGCGCACCACCGACGACCTGCCGGAGGTCTACCAGGAGGTCGCGCGGGCGTGGAACGCCACCCTGGAGGAGGGGGCGAGGCACACCGAGATGCAGCGGGCCATCCGCGAGCGCGACGTGCCCGCGATGAAGCGCATCTGGGACGGGATGGTCGAGCGCCTGGACAACCAGACGTTCTACGGGTTCCTGTGCGACTCCCCGGCCTTCGCCTCCTTCCGCCACCGGGAGATCTTCGGCCAGGTCGGGTTCGGCACCGGCGGCTGGGACACCGACTTCCCCAACTCCATCCTGGAGATCCTGCGGGTCACCTACACCGGCGCCGACGACGACCACCTGAGCATCGTCGGGGGCAGCGAGCAGCTGCCGCGGTGGCTGTGGGAGCACGCCCCCGACAAGCTCGTGCACTGGGACCAGGGCACCACCCTGTCCTCGCTGCACGGCGGCGCCCCGCGCCCGGCGGTCACCGCGCTGCGCCGCACCGCCGCCCCGGGCGACCCGGCGGGCAACATCACCGTCACCGACGCCGACGGGTCCATCCGCACCTACCGCGCCGCGGTGTTCACGGCGCAGAGCTGGATGCTGCTCAGCAAGATCGCCTGCGACGAGGACCTGCTCCCGATCGACCACTGGACCGCGATCGAGCGCACCCACTACATGGAGTCCTCCAAGCTGTTCGTGCCGGTGGACCGCCCGTTCTGGAAGGACACCGACCCGGCCACCGGGCGGGACGCGATGAGCATGACGCTCACCGACCGCATGACCCGCGGCACCTACCTGCTGGAGGGCGAGGGCGACGGCCCGGCGGCGATCTGCCTGTCCTACACCTGGTGCGACGACTCGCTGAAGTGGCTGCCGCTGTCGGCGCACGAGCGCATGGACGTCATGCTCAACTCGCTGGCGCAGGTCTACCCGGACGTCGACATCCGCGCGCACATCACCGGCGACCCGGTGACGGTGTCCTGGGAGGCCGAGCCGTACTTCATGGGCGCCTTCAAGGCCAACCTGCCCGGCCACTACCGCTACCAGCGCCGGCTGTTCACCCACTTCAAGCAGGACCGGCTGGACCCGCGCCACCGCGGCCTGTTCCTGGCCGGGGACGACATCTCCTGGACCGCCGGGTGGGCCGAGGGCGCGGTGCAGACCGCGCTCAACGCGGTGTGGGGCGTGATGAACCACTTCGGCGGCGCCACCGACCCCGCCAACCCCGGGCCGGGCGACGTCTTCGACGGGATCGCCCCGGTCGAGCTGCCCGAGGACTGACCGGGCGCCGATCCTCGCACCGGCCGAATCCACACCGGCCGAAGCGCCGACCCGAGACGGCGGCGGGCCCACACCCTCGAACCAGGGTGTGGGCCCGCGCGCGCCGCGGAGTCCGGCGTCAGGCGGGGCGCCCCTCGGCGGACCCGGCCAGCATGGGCTGGTCGACCAGCCGCGACAGCACCAGCGTGCTCTTGGTCCGCACCACGAACGGCTCGGCGCAGATCCGCTCGATGGTCTCCTCCAGGTGCTGCATGTCCCGGGCCCGGACCTGCACCATCGCGTCGGCCTCGCCGGTCACCGTGCAGGCCGAGGTCACCTCGGCGTAGCCCGACAGCCCGGCCCGGATCTCCGCCGGGGAGGTGCGGGGGCGGCAGTACACCTCGATGAACGCCTCGGTGGTCCACCCGATCGAGGACGGCTCCAGCACGACGGTGAACCCGCGGATCGCGCCGGACTCCACCAGGCGGTCGACGCGGCGCTTGACCGCCGAGGCGGACAGCCCCACGGCCGATCCGATGTCGGCGAAGCTCGTGCGCGCGTCGGCGCCGAGAATGGCGATGATCCGCTCATCGACCCGATCCAACCGCACTGCCCGCTCCTCACGTCGCGCCGGGCGCGTCCGGGGCCCGGCCTGACCGATGCTACCCACCGGCACCGGGGCGCGGGTCCGGCCTCCGGGGCGGATCGGCCGTGTCGTTTCACCCCATCCGGCGCCGTGACAGGGATGATCGGCAGTATCACCGAGGGTGAGGGGTGTGCGGTGGGGGCGAAAGGTGTACCCGCGGCCGTGCCGGCCGCGCTGCTGCTCGCGCTCGCGGCGACCGCGCAGGGCGCGGCGGCCGCGGACGCGGAGGGGGACGGGGCCGGAGGGGAGCGCAGGGCCGCCCTGGAATGGGGCGCGTGCGACGACCTGACGGCCGAGAGGGTCGAGGCGACCGGGGCGGACTGCGCAGAGCTGGAGGTCCCGCTGGAGACGGCGCGGTCCGACGGCGCGGACGCCCGCGCGGCCGAGACCGTGCGCCTGGCCCTGTCCCGTGTCCCCGCGCGCGGGGCCGACGGCGGGGCGGCCGAGGCGTCGCGCGTGTTGCTGGTCAACCCCGGCGGCCCCGGGAGCGCCGGGCGTGAGTGGGCCCTGCGGATCGCCGAGCAGCTCCCCGACGACCTGCGCGAGCAGTACGACGTCATCGGGTTCGACCCGCGGGGGACCGGGGCGAGCACGCCCGCCGTCACCTGCGACGAGTCCTACTTCGACCCCGTCCGGCCGGACACGGTGCCCGCGTCCCGCGAGGACGAGCGCGCGCTGCTGGAGCGGGCCCGCGGCTACGCGGAGGCGTGCGGGGAGAAGAACGCCGAGCTGCTCGGCCACATGCGGACCGAGGACAGCGCGCACGACATCGACCGCATCCGGCGCGCCCTGGGCGAGAACACCGTCGACTACCTGGGGTACTCCTACGGGACCTACCTCGGCGCCGCCTACGCGACGCTCTACCCCGAGCGCGCCGGACGCCTGGTGCTCGACAGCGTCGTCCACCCCGGCCGCCCCTGGTACGAGAGCAACCTGCGGCAGAGCCGCGCCCTGGACGACGCCCTCCGCAACTTCTTCGACTGGACGGGGCGGCACGACGACGTCTACGCCCTGGGGGCCGACGCCGACGCGGTCGAGAAGACCTACTTCCGCGTGCGCGAAGAGCTCGCAGAGGAGCCCGCCGGGGGAGCGGTGGGGCCGACCGAGTACGAGAACGCCTTCATGTCCGCGGCCTACGCCTCGGCGGTGTGGCCCCGCCTGGCCGCGGCGCTCTCCGACCATGTCTCCGGCGAGGACGAGGCGGCCCTGGTCGACGCGTCCGACCGCTTCGGCGAGGGGCCCGACGACGAACCCGGGTACGCCGCCTACCTGGCCACCCAGTGCACCGACTCCCCGTGGCCGTCGGCGTGGCCCGTCTGGCGCGACGCCGCCGAGCGGTCCTCCGCGGAGGCGCCCGTCAGCGGGTGGAACAACATCTGGTACAACGCGCCGTGCCGGACGTGGCCGGCCGAGGCGGGGGCGTGGCTGAACGTCGGGTCCGCCGCCGGTGCCGAGCGGGGCGCCGCGGACCAGGGGCCGCTGCTGGTGCAGGCCACCGAGGACGGCCCGACGCCCGTCGAAGGCGCCTACGCCCTGCGCGACCGGTTCCCCGGTGCGCGCCTGGTGATCGAGGACGGGGGCCTCAGCCACGGCGTCTCCCTGGCGGGGAACACGTGCGTGGACGAGGCGGTCGCCGACTACCTGCGCGACGGGACCCTGCCCTATGAGGCCTCCGGGCGCGCGGCCGACCTGGTGTGCGAGGCGGGACCGGAACCCGAGGCGAAGCTTCCGCAGAGCGCGGCCGAGGTCGACCGGGAGGAGCGGGTGCGGCTGATCGGCCCCTAGCCGGGAACGCGGCCCGGGGAGGCGGAACGGCCCCGGGCGGACGGGGCGGCCCGGGGAGCGGTCCGGGCCGTCGGGGCACCCCTGCGGAGGGGGCGGCGGCCGGACCCCGGTCCCGCGCTCTGAGCGGGGGCGGAGAGCGACCGAAACCGCGCGGTCGCATAGTCTGGAAACCGGGGCGCGGCGCACTCCGCCGCGGGGCGGGCCCATGCACACGAAGGCGCCCGGAGGTCGGCGGAAGGCGGCCCGTGGGCGGTTGGCGGCTGAAGGCAGGCGGGGTGATGCGGGTGCTGCGAACCTCCTCAGTTCGCGTGCTCGACCGGCGCGATACCGAGGACGTGCACGCACTTCTCGACCGCGACCCCGTGGGCAACGTCTTCGTCAGCTCGCGCCTGCGCGCCTCGGGCCTGGACCCGGCCCGCCTCGGCGGCGAGGTGTGGGGCTACATCGAGAACGGCCGCCTGAGCTCCCTGTGCTACTCCGGCGCCAACCTGGTCCCGGTGGACGCCGGTCCCAGCGCGGTCCGGCAGTTCGCCGAGCACGCGCGCTGGCGCGGCCGCCGCTGCTCATCGATCGTCGGCCCGATCCCGGCCGTCACCGACCTGTGGGAGCGGCTGGGCCCGTCCTGGGGCCCGGCACGGGCGATCCGCGACCGCCAGCCGGTCCTGGAGCTGATGGGGGCCCCGCGCCCCGACCCCGACCCGCGCGTGCGCCGGGTGCGGCCCGAGGAGCTCGACGTCCTGCTCCCGGCCTGCGTCGCGATGTTCACCGAAGAGGTGGGCGTGCCCCCGGACGCGGGCGACGGCGGCGCGCTGTACCGGTCCCGGGTGGCCGAGCTGGTGCGCAGCGGCCGGGCCTTCGCCCGCATCGAGGACGGGCGCGTGGTGTTCAAGGCCGAGGTCGGGGCCGTCACCCCGCACGCCTGCCAGGTCCAGGGCGTCTGGGTCCACCCGGACCTGCGCGGCCGCGGCCACGGGGTGGCGGGCATGGCCGCCGTGGCCCGCCTGGCGCGCGAGCACATCGCCCCCCGGGTGACGCTGTACGTGAACGACTTCAACACCTCGGCTCGCGCCGTCTACGACCGCGTGGGCTTCCGCCAGGTCGGCGAGGTCATGTCGATCCTGTTCTGAGGGCCCAAGCGGATCGGCGGGCGTGCTCGGCGTTGATCTCGGGAGAAACGACGCTTCCGGGCCGCTTTTAGGGGCGCATTTCCCGAGATCAACGACGCAGGGTCTGGCTCCCGGCATCTCAGACGTTGATCTCGACGAAAGTGCTGCCAAATCCGCCGGAATGACAGCACCTTCGTCGAGATCATCGACGAGGGGGCGCCCACTCGGCGGGGCGCCACCCTCATGCCGCGGCGGTCCCGACGGCCGCTCCTGCAATGAGGGTGAAGGACAGCACCAGCAGCGCGATGCCTGTGCGCAGCAGCCGGTACTTCCGCACGACGATCCGGCTGACGGTGCGCAGGTGGCCGAGGAGCGCCGACAGGTCGCCGTCCAGGGCGCTGCGGAGCTCGGTGTCCGTGCCGATCCGCTCGATGTCCAGGAAGGACACCGCCGTGGTCACCGGGCGCCGCTGGGCCGTGGGCAGACGGGGGTAGACGGCCGAGGCGAACGCCGCCGTCGCCGCCCCGAACGCCAGGCACCCGCCCCAGAAGAGCCGGTCCCACGGCGTGCGGAGGGCGCCGGGGGACCAGTCCCCCGACAGGACCGCTCCGAGGAAGGCCCCCAGCACGACACCGGAGGCGGCCAGAAGGATCGCCGCCTTCTGATCGGCGTGCCTGATCTCCGCGTAGGCGTCGGCGACGAGGGCGCGGGCGCGCGAGCGGCGGGCAGCGCGCCGGGAGGCCGCGGCGCGCAGTGCCGCGGACGCGGCGGCCACGAGCGCCGTCAGGGCACCGCGCGGCCGTGCACCTCCGCCCTGTCCGGGCCGCGCACCGCCGCCCCGTCCGGGCGGTGTGGGCGAGGAGCCGGTGCGGTGGACCGGCGCATCGGGGACGACGGCGGGGGAGGGCGGGGACACGGCGGGCGCCGTCCGGCGTGCGCTCACTGCTCCTCCGCTCGCCGCTCCGGGGCCACGCGGACCGGCGCCGGGGTGCGGCCGCGCAGGTCGTCGAAGCGCTCTTCCAGGTCGCGGGGGTGGTAGCGGGCCAGGCAGCGCACCGTCGCGGCCGTGTTGCCCCCGCCGAGCCCGGCGAAGTCCACCGCACCGCCCGGCAGCGGTGTGCGGGAACCGGGCGGCGCCACCGCCCCCAGCTCGTTGAGCGCGGCGGCCACCGCGGGGCCGCTCTCGGACCGGGCGTCGATCAGGCGCAGGCATTCGTGATGGACGTCCTCCCATGCGCGAACGTGCGTGTGCACGGCCGTGCGCGCCCGGTCGCGCAGCCGGTGCAGCCCGGAGCGGCTCCGCCGGGTGCGCACCCGTGCCAGCAGTGACGAGGCGTCGACGAAGGGGGCCACCCGTCCGTCGCCGTCCCGGGCGGCCGCGGCCGAGCGCCTCTGGGCCGCCAGACAGGTCGCGCCCGCCAGTGCCGTCAGCAGCGCGGCACCGACCGCCGTGCCGATGGCGAGTGGGCCGGACGGCGCCGCGGCGTGGCCCCACAGGGCCGCCAGGGCACAGGCCGAGGCCAGCACCGCGCCGTAGAGCAGCGGCGGCCCCCAGCGGGTGCGCCCACGGGGCGGGGACGACCGTCCGGCCGACGCGCCCTCCGTCCCGCGCCGGGGACGGGGCCGCCCGACGGCGATGTGCTCACCCGCTCCCAGCAGGCACACCAGGAGCAGCAGCCCGGGCAGCGGGGCGAGCACGGGACGCGGGTCGACCGCCTCCCCGCCGGCCCCGCCGTTCGCCCCGCCGGCCGCCTCGATGGTCGCCTCGACCAGTTCCGCCCCGGCGACCAGCAGCAGCGCGCCCAGGAGGAGGGCGGACAGGGGGAGGACGGCGCCGAACCGGCGCCGGCGCGGGGTCCCGTCGGTCCCCTCCCGTTCATCCTCCGCCTCCACGGTGCTCGGGAACCCCGGGAACGGTGTCGGCGGAGGGGACAGCAGGGCGGCCGGCTCGGCCCGCTTCACCGGTGGGTCCGGCAGCGCGTCCTCGAACGCGTCGAGCGCGGCCTCGGCGTCCCCGGACGTGCGGGCCAGCCTCTTCGCGCTCTCGGCGAGCCGGTACCGGTTGCCCGCGGGCTCCGGCGCGGGTTCCGGCGCGGGCCGGTCGCGGACGTCGTGCGCGCCTTCGTCGGCCGCCTCGTGTGTGCTGGTCACGGGTGCGCTCCTTCCCGGTCCGTGTCCCTGGCGGTGTCGCCCCCGTCGCCGTCCGCGTCACGGGAGGGGGAGCGGTACCGGCCCGCCGCCGGTTCCGCGTCGCGGGCGAGCCCGTCGATGAGTTCCCGGATCTCGCGCTCGTAGGCCTCGGGCGAGCTCTCTTCGAGGACGCGCCCCGCCTCCCACAGCGACGCGAGCTCGGGGGCCGGGGTGTCCACGTCGCGGAAGACCCGGAAGTAGGAGGCGACCTCCTCCGGGGTGAGCCGGTCCGGGAACGGCCGCTCGGGCAGCACGTCGGTCGGCGACGCGGTGAGCGGTGCCACCGGGCCCGAGCGGCCGTGGACGAACCGGGCGGGAAGGTTGACGCACTGCCACGCGCGCACCACCTCGATCCGCGCCATCGCGAGCAGCTCGTCCCGCCGCGAGCGCAGCGTCGCGTGCGCCTGGCGGTGCCGGGAGACCTGGGCCGTCACCGCCTCGCACAGGCGGTCGCACGTGCTCAGCTCCCGCCTGTAGTCGGCCTCCGCGCGGTCGCGGGCGGCGATGTAGGGGTTGTGCACCATGTACTCCAGCACCACCGCTCCGACCGCGAACGTGCCGAAGAGGGCCATGAACACTTCGGGAGGGACCGTCACCGGGTCCTCGGTGAACGTGCCCGACTCGCCCATGAGCGCACGGAACCGGGCCAGCATGAGGAAGAGGAAGCCCATCCAGCCGAGCGCGAGGAGGGAGATGATGATCCAGGGCAGGGCGGGCCACGACCGCAGGAATCCCGCGGTGGCGCGCCGCGCCCGGCTCAGCGCGCCATCGGGGGCGTCGGGGTCGGGACCGGCCGGCGCGGCGTCGCCGCGCCGGGCCCAGAAGTCCGCCCGATGGGAGAAGACCTGGGACGACAGCATGCGCCCCAGGGCGAAGAGCAGGACCGCCAGGATCGGCCCCATGAACCAGGCGAGGACGGAGGACCACTCGCCGACCGGGATGCCGAGCGAGTCGACGGCGATCCGGTGCAGGAACCACGCCTCCAACAGGCCGATGGCGGCGATGGTCGTCCAAGCGGCGATGCGCAGGGGCAGGCCGGGCCGCACCCTGTCGGCGGGCGGCAGGACCCCGTAGACCCGGTCCAGCTCGTCGAGCCGCCGCCGGGCCGTGCTGAGCGGGCGGCCGCGCACGTGCAGCCGGAGCCGGTGGAGCTCCACACCCACGGCCGCCGCGGTCTGGGTGACGGAGTTGATGAACGCGCCCAGCTCGGCTCCGCGGTTCACGATGATGCGCGTGGCGTTGAACGAGGCGCTGAGCTGGTGCGCCATCTCGTGGTTGGCGACGAGGTGGGGCGCGTCGGCGGGCGGGAAGTGGCCCCGCCCCGACACCGCGTCCTCCAGCGGGCACCCGCAGCTCCCCTGGTGGAAGGAGAGCGGGATGAACCCGTCGCCGGGCAGCGCGGGGAAGTCGCCCTGTGGGCCCCTGCCGCCGCCCGCACCGCCCGCGCCGCTTGGGTCTCTCGGGCCGCCCGGGTCTCTCGGGCCGTTCGGCCCCCACCCGCCGGGGAAGTCGTCGTTTCCGGGCATCGTGCCCCCTCAGTCCGCGATCTCGATGTCGACGCGGCGGTTCTCCTGGGCGCACGCGGCGTCCAGCAGCTCGCCGTCCCGGTAGTCGCCCTCGCACACCGGGTCCCGCTCTCCCGCACCGGACACGCTCACCTCGGCGAAGCCGGCGGACTCCAGGTACTCCGCGACGGCCTCGGCGCGCCGCAGGGAGAGGTCCTCGTTGTAGCCGCCGCTCCCCTTGCTGTCGGTGTGGCCGGTGACCGTCACCCGCGGCGCCTCGTCCGCGCCGTCGCGGAGGTGCGCGGCGGCCTCGTCGAGCAGCGTCTCGGCCTCGTCCAGCAGTTCGGCCGAGTCGAAGGCGAACAGGAGCTGGGACGGCAGGGAGACGGTCCCGCGGTCGGGGAACTCGGCCCGGGGCAGGGCCACCTCCGGATCCTCGGCCTCGGGCGCCGCCGCGTCCACGTAGCCTCCCGGCGCCTGTGCCTCCTCCAGGCAGTCCGTCCCGCCGAACGCCGCGCACACCTGCTCCCAGTAGCTCCGGACGGCCGCGTCCTGCGAGGGGTCGCGCGCCTCGGCGCCGGTGTCCTGCAGGTGCAGCCGCACGTCGACGCCGGACAGCTCCAGCCCCCGGTCCTCGCCGGAGGCCGCGCAGTCGGCCGTCACCTCCTCAGAGCCGAGGCCGTCGCCGAAGTAGCGGTCCATGTCCAGGCACCCGGTGTTGGCCAGGCCGTCGGTGTAGACCAGGAGCCGCCGGTCGGCGCCCTCCCCGTCCTCCGCGTTCCCCGCCTCACCCGCGTTCCCTTCCATCCGTCCGGCCCCGGCGGTCAGTGCGCGCAGGATGTCGCTCCCGGCGCGCAGCGCACCGTCGCCCGGGACCCGCTCCCGCAGCTCCTCCTTCAGGCATTCGGTGACCGCCCGCAGGTCCGTGGCCTGCCGCCCGTCGGCCAGGCCGACGGCCTCGGGCAGCGGGACCCGGTCGAGCGGGAAGGCGGGTGCGCCGGGGCCGCCGAACAGGCCGACCGACAGCAGGCGCTGGTCGGGTCTCCCGAAGACGTCGGCGTCCACGGCCTCGGCCGCGATCCGCTCGGCGAGGTCGGGATACCCCTGGTCGGTCCACATGGAGGCGCTGACGTCGATCAGGACGACCACCTCCGCGGTCACCGGTGCGTCGGAGGCCCCGGTGGAGGACAGGACCGCGTCGCACCGCACGCCGTCCGCGGCCGGGACCGGGTCGGGGAAGCAGGCCGCCGCCGCGGGCAGGAGGAGGGCCGCCGCGGCGGCCGTCACCAGGCGGCCCGCCGGGGGCCGCCGCTCGCTCATCGCGCTCATCCCTCCAGGTCCCCTCTCTCACGGGCCCGCTCGATCTGCTCCACAGGGACGCCCAGGTGTTCGAGGACCGCGCGCAGGGCCGTGTCACTGGCGAAGGCGAACTCCAGCAGGCCCGCCTCGTCCCGCCCGGCGGCGTCGATCATCCCCGCGAGCTGCTGTGCCAGTTGCGACCCCTCCCGGTTGCGGCGGTCCAGCGCCTCCCTGAGCACCGCCTCGGCGCCGCCGGGGGAGGCGTCGGCGTCGGTGGCCATCCGCAGTGCGTCGACGGCCACCCAGTCGGCCTGGTTCTCGTCCACCCGGCCCATCCGCCGCAGGGTCCGGAGGAACAGGTCGTGCCAGTACTCCTGGCGCTCGGCGAGCCGGGCGACCTCCTGGACGGCCAGGGCCTGGCGGCCCGCCCGCCGCGTCTGCTCGAGCCACTGGTCCTGCACCAGCCGGCGCACCGCGTCGCACGGGTCGACCCAGGCGTGCACCTGTGCGTCGACGAGTTCGTAGGGGGCGTCGAGGAGGGAGCGGTCGCGCCCGGGGCGCGCGGCCGGGCCGTGGCGGGGCGGTTCGGGCCGCCGGGGGATCAGGAAGTGCTCGCGCGCGTTGTCCTCGTTGATCAGCCGTTCCAGCTCGGCGGCCTGGTAGGGGGGCAGCCGCCGTCCGAGGGGGCGGACCCTGCTCATCAGCTCGCCGCGCACCGAGGCCCGGCGCTCCTCGACGAAGGCCTCCACGGCCTCCTCGATCTCCCGGCGCTCCTCGGGGTCGGCGCACGTCACGCTCGCGCTCCAGACGACCCTGATCCGCACGTCGAAGGTGAAGGCGTCGTCCCGGGTGGGCGTGGCGAAGTGTTCGAGGTCGTCGGAGATGTCCAGGTGGACCGTCTCGGGCTCCTCCGGCTCGTCGGGGAACCAGCCGGGGCGGTCGTCGGGCTCCCGGCCGCCGAACAGGCGGTCCATCAGGCGGCGGAACAGTCCCGGCCCCTCGCCGGGGCGGGCGCGTCCGAACGTGTAGCGGCCGGTGGCCGGGTCGCGCGGCTGGTCAGGCCGGCCCATCGGCGGCCTCCTCTCCGGGGGATGCGTCCGGCCCGCGGCGGGGCCGGCGCGTGTGGGCGGTGCGGGCGCGGACCCGCTCATAGCGGTCGATCAGGTCGTGCAGGTCGGGGACCCTGCGCAGGTGGGCGAGGAGTTCGTCCATGCGCGCCCGCCGCCCCGGGGCGGTCACGGCCGCCCCGTCCCCGGCGGCGGGGCCCGCGGCGGTGTCCCATTGCAGGAGGATCCGCCAGGCGGTGGGGCCGTGGATGTCGTCGAGCAGCGCCGCGGCCCACAGCCGGGCGATCCCGGCCAGCAGCTCCGACGGGTCGGGGCGGTCGCTCGTGCGGGCGGGGGCCGAGGAGTCCGAAGGCGGGTCCGGCCAGGGGGCGTCCAGCCACGTGAGCAGGTCGGGGTGGGGGCCGCGGGCGGCTCCGGCCTCGGCCCCCGGCGGGCGCTCACGGAGCCGGCAGATGTGCATGAGGGCGATGAGTGCCGCCTTTGAGGCGCCCGGGCGCGCCGCGTCGGCCTCGCGGGCGATGAGGGAGACGGCGCCATCGCGCATCCCCGCGTCGTATGCGCCCTGCAATGCTTCGACGACCAGCATGGTGCGCATCAGGGTCCCAACGGAGTCGATGCCGCGGCGCGTGTTCTCGGCGATGCGGTCGAGCTCATTCCTAATGGTGGCGAAGACGGTGCCCGGGACCCTGCACGCCACCCGGGACCCGTAGGCCAGGACCGCGGTGCGGCGCAGAGGGATGTCGTTCGACCGCATCCAGCGATCCAGCAGGCGCAGCGCGCGGGGCTCCTGCCGGGTCTCGACGACGAGGCGCTCCAGCACCCAGGCCGCCACGCGGCGACAGTGCGTGAACGCGGCCGACCCGGCCCCGCCGGTACTGAAAGCGGGGCGGCGTCGCGCCCACGGTTCCAGGACCGTGCGGGTGATCTCGTCGAAGTCCTCGGTGGCGAGTCGCGCCAGGGTCAGCTCGACGCCGTTCTGGACGCCGGTATCGCCTTCCTCGGATGTCTCGCAGAGCCGGGCCAGCCATTCCAGCAGCGGCCTGCGAGCGGCCTCATGGTCGATCCACACTTGGTCGACGACGGCCGCCCACAGGTCGGGCTGCCTGAGCCGGACGGCGGCGTCGCCCGGGGAGCCGGCCGTGTCGCCGGAGCCGCCGCCGTCGGCGGCGGCGACCAGGTCGACGTGGCGGAGCCGGTGGTTGAGCGGCAGGGAGAACGCCTCGCGCCGCCAGGGGCCGTTCGGCCTTTCGGCTTGGTGGAGCCGTGCCGCCAGGTCCTCGGCGGCGGTGATGACCTTGGCGAGGGAGCAGCCGTCCAGGACGGCGGTGGCGATCACGTAGGCCTGGTCGACGGGGGAGCGGCGGCGGGAGGTCCCGCGCAGCAGGGCGCGGGCGCGGTCGGCGAGGCGGCGCGCCCGCACCTCGCCGACACGGCGGTCGGTGTCCTCGGGGAGGGCGTCCCCGGGATCGGCGAGCGTCGCGAGGAGGTTTCCCAGGGCGGCGGCGTCCTCGGGGGTGTCGGCGGTCTCGGCCCAGGTCCGGGCTGCGGAGGAGCGTTTCTCGGCCTCCTCCAGCACGGGCCGGGCGCGCCTGGTGACCGCGGCGTCGACGGCATCACGGTTCTCCGTCGGTGCCGTCCCCCGCGTGAGCAGGGCGGCGGCGAGGGTCCGTTCCAGGACGCCCCGCAGGTCCACGGGCGTGTGCTCGACGGGGGTCCACTGCAGGTGCCGAACGGTGGCGTCCCGGTCGACCAGGACGCACAGGCGCGCGTCATGCCGGTCGAGCGTGGATGAGAGCGCCGACAGCTCGGCGGCGGCGGCGTCGGCGAGCCACGGTGCACCCGAGGCGTCGAGCACGTACCCGCAGGCCTCATCGTCCGGGTCCCTCAGCATTGCGTCGAGCGCGCCCAGACCTGTCGAGGCGGGGACGGTGCGGATGGGGCGTTCCGGAGTGGGGGCGCCTTGCCGTGCCAACTCGCACACGGCGGAGGTCGTCCGGCCTGAGCCCTCGGGGCCGCGTAGGAGGACGATCCGGTCCCGCTTCAGTCGCCGGGCCAACTCGGTGTCACTCGCCGTTGTGACACGTACGGCGAGCGCCGTTCCGACCTTGTCGACGGCGCCCATCCGGGCCGATGAGCCGTCCCGCTGGGTGAAGACGTTGTAGTAGGTGAACCTGTCGCCGTAGTGGTCGCCGAAGGTCATGTCGCCCTTCTTGACCTTGAACGACTTGCCGCTCGTGCGGGCGTATCTGCTGTCGCGGCGCTTCTGCTCGGAGAAGGCGAACGCCTTGAGCTCCTCTTCCTCCGGGTCCGGGGGCCGTTCGCCGTCCGCCCCGCCTCCCGCGTTCGGATCCTCGGTCGGTTCGGCTCGGTAGGGGCTGGGGGGAGCGGGGGAGTCGCCCGCGCCTGCGGCGGGCGCACCTTCAGGGGAATCGGGCTCGGGGGGCGGTTGCTGGGGGTGCTGGTCGTTGTCCTCGGCCATGGCGCGCTTAGCGGTAGTTGCGGATGTTGGGCCCGTAGTGGTCGCCGAAGGTCATGTCGCCCTTCTTGACCTTGAACGTCTGTGAAGGCGTAGGCGGCTCCGCGCGCCCCGGTCCGGCTCCGTCGTCCGGGGCCTTCCCGGAGGGGGCCGCCGCGGGCGCGGGGCCCTCCGGCGCCGACCGCCCGCCGGAGCCCTCCCGGCCGCCCTGCTGCCCGGCCCCGGTCCCCTGGCCGGAGGCGGAGGAGACGCAGAGCCAGGCCTCGGCGCGGAACGCCTTGGACGGGATCTCGATGGCGACCCGCTCGAAGGGCCACCGGTACAGGCCCGCCGTGCCGTCGGCGACGGCGTCCTTGTACAGGTCGTGCGACAGGACGGTGACGAAGTCGGCGCCGGGGGCGTCGGCGAGGGCGTTGCGGACCAGGTCGCAGTCGCGCAGGCGGCAGGCCTCGTTGATCGGCGTGCCGACGAACCCGTTCCGGCCGTAGGCGACGTTGCCCTGGTGCACGGCGACCCGCAGGCGCACGCGGTAGGCGTCGTTCAGCGGCCGGTTGTGGTGGTGCAGCGCCTGCGCCAGGCCGTCGAGGAACGCCGAGAGCGCGGTGTCCTCCGGGGTCCCGACGGGGAGCACCGCGATCTCCCCGTCGCCCTGCACCTGCAGCTCCCATGAGGCCCGGTCCAGGCCGCCCTCGGTGCAGGCCGCCTCCAGGACCTCGTGGAGGTCCTCCTGGAGGCGCACCTGCCCGGTGTAGTCGCGCGCGCTGTAGGCCTCGGCGTCGGTGGCGATGATGAGCCGACGCGTGCGTTCGGGGATCCTGCCGCCCATTCCGTCCCGTCCTTTCCCCGCTTTGTTCCTGAACCGGAAGCCGGTTCGCGGTTCTCGGGGGCAACTATGGGCGGAAGGCCCGGGACGAAAGGCGGGTTTATCGGCAATTCGAAAGAGACCTGGAGCTCACCGGCATCAGGGGGCGGCGGGCCCGTCGGCGGCGACGGGGGCGCGGGCCACGGTGCCCACCTCCGGGTCGAAGTACTCCATCAGCGCGTTGATGTCGGCGATGTCCTTGGCCCGGCCCAGGCGCCGCTTCCAGCGCAGGACCCGGTCGAGCGGTGCGAAGGGCAGGCCGTGGATGTACTCGCGGGTCTCGATGAACTCGTCCAGGTCCCACATGGACGGGAACCAGCCGTTGAGCACGTCCAGGCGGCCGCCGTCGAGCACCACCCGCCGGACGCCCTCCCACGGCGCGGTGACCACCGGGCCCAGCGTCCGCGCGATGTCCCAGGCGCGGCCGCGCACCACCACGTCCAGGTCGGTGATGTCGGCGCGGATGCCGCGCGCCAGGAGCGGCCCGCTGCCCGCGATGATGTAGTCCTCGGCCGGCAGGCCGAGGCGGGCGAGGTCGACGAAGAGGGGATGGCTGTGCAGGAGTGCGTGCTGCTGTGTCACCCGAGTGCCTTCTCTCCTAGGACGATGCGGATCACCGCGGCGATCAGGAGGGCCAGGCCGATACTGCTCATCGAGCCGATGAGGAAGTACTCGGCGAACCGCTTCTGGTTGCTCTGCAGTTCGGGGAAGCGCGCAAGCGCCTTGATGCCGACGACCACGACGATGGCCTCCGGCCGTCCCGCGACGGTGAGGGCGTAGGTCATGGACCGCTCCAGCCATCCGATGGCGGTTCCCGCCCCTTTCAGGGGCTCCATCTCCTCCGCCTCCGCCTTCTTCAGTTCGGCGTAGAACGGGTGGAGCGTGTGCGTGACGACCTCCCCTCCGATGAACGTGGCGATCAGAAGCCCCGACACCGTGATCGCCGTCCTGTCGTCCAGGATAAGATCACGCGCCCCGGTGAGGACCTGCGTCCCCGTGTGCAACGCCGCGGCCGTGACCGCCAGGGCGGCGGTCAGCCCCAGCGGGGCGAAGATGGTCCCGGCCACCGACCGCGAGATGAGGATGCGCGGGGAGCCCTGCATGTGGGCGTCGGTGCGGGCCAGCCGCCACAGCCCCCAGGACGCGGCCGCCGTCAGCGGCAGCAGGACGGCGGTTGCGGGGGAGGGCAGCACCGGTGCCAGCGCGTAGGCCGCGTACAGCACGGTCAGGGGCAGTGCGAGCAGCGGCCGGGGGCGGACGGGCGGGACGGAGTAGGGGAGCAGCAGGGCGGCGACGAGTCCGATGACGACGCGTTCCAGCTCCAATGCGGCTCCTCTTCAGTTGTCCGGGACCGGCCGCCCGGACGGCCGCGCCAGGAGCGGCCGGCGGGCGGGGCAGTCGATTATCGCCCGGGTAAATGCCCGAAAACAGGGGGAAGAGGGCCCATTTCCGGCATGGGTGCGCCCCGGTCGCAGAAGGCCGTTCGGCTCACTCGGGAAGGGAAGAAGGGAGGGAACGGGGCGTTTCGGGTCCGCTCCCCCCGCTCTGCGCTGGGGCGCCGTGGAAGGGAGGCGCGGCCGCGGCGGTCCGCGCGCGGGCGGCCGGCGGGGAAGGAAGGGCGCGGGGGACCGGGCGGGGCGGCCGGTTCCGGCCCCGCCCCCGCACCGTTGATCTCGGGAAAAGCGCCCCTAAAAGCGGCCCGGTAGCGTCGTTTCTCCCGAGATCAACGCCGAGAACACACGCCTGTCCGCGCGGGCTCTCAGTCCCGGAACTCCGGGATCACGTGCTCGGCGAACATCTCCAGGTTGCGCTTGACCGTGTCCAGCGGCAGCACACCCTGCTGGCCCTGCATGAACAGGCCGAACCACTCCAGGTCGGGGATCTCCTTCAGCATCGCCTCGATGCCGCGCTTGACGTCGTCCGGGCCGCCGATCAGGGCCATCTGCACGTCGGCCATCCGCTTGAAGTCGCCCTTCTCCGGGCTGATGGGGGCGGCCGCGTCGTCGTCCTCGGTGCGCAGCACCTCCAGGTACCCGAAGGGGCCGAAGAACGACGCGAAGTCCTTGTGCATCTTGGACCCGTAGGTCGCGATCGCCTCCTCGCGGGTGTCGGCCATGCCCACGATCTTGAGGATCCCGGTGTGCTCGCCCAGCCGGTAGTCGCGCCCGTGCTCGGCGGCCACGCGCCGGTACAGCTCGGCCTTCTTGCGGTGCTCGCCCGGCAGCGGGGTGAACATCCACGGCAGGATGTCCTCCCGGGCGGCCCGCACCACCGACCGGTCGCTGACGGTGAAGGGCTGCCACAGCTCCGGGTGCGGGTCCTGGTAGGGGCGGGGGACCACGCTCACCCGCTGGATGCGGCCCTGCTCGTCCAGTTCGCCCGGGGCCCCGAAGGTGCGCGTCCACTCCTGGGCGGGCCAGCCCTCGATGCCCTCGTAGGGGTCGGGCACCTGGTAGTCCAGCACGTCGCTGCGGTAGCGCAGCGTCTCCTGTGTCCAGGCCATCCTCATGATCTTCAGCAGCTCGCCGAAGACGTCGAAGTTGCGGTCGTCGGTGCGCGAGCCGTCGCTGCGCGCGGCCCGCGACCTCCACCGCTGGCCCAGCACGTCGGCCCAGCGCGACTGGTACCCGCGGGCCACCCCCAGGCGCAGCCGCCCCTGGCAGAAGTGGTCGAGCAGGGCCACGTCCTCGGCGGCGCGGATGGGGTCCCAGGCCGGCAGCACCAGCCCCAGCGGGGCCAGCAGGATCCGCTCGGTGCGCGCCGCCAGGTCGGCCAGCACCATCAGCGGGTTGACCGAGAACTCGAAGCCCTCGGAGTGGAAGTGGTGCTCGGTCAGCATCAGCGCGTCGAAGCCGATCCGGTCGGCGTGCACCGCGATCTCCCGCACCTCGTGCAGCAGGCGCTGGTAGGAGGCGGGGTCGCGGCCGATGGGGCGCAGGGCGCGGGCGTTCTCCTCGGCGGCGTACCCGGAGCCGGGGATCTGGGGGTTCATGAACAGGCTGAACTTCACTGCGCTCTCACCTCTCGTGGTCGTCTCCGGCCAGCCAGCCCTCCAGTGCCCGGAGGAACTCGGCGGGCCGCTCCTCGTGCAGCCGGTGGCCCGCGCCCTCCCAGCACTCCACCCGGGACCCGGGCGGGAGCAGGGGGCGCTCCCAGGCGGCCCGCCCGGGGTGGTGCCACAGGGACAGCGCGGGCTGGGGGCGCCGGGCCAGGTGCCCCTGTGCGGCGGGGCGCGGCCCGATCGCCCCGGGGTCGGTGAACATCCCGGCGAAGGCCTCGGCCAGCACGCGGGGCCGGGCGGCCCGCAGCCGCCGCTCGTGCCAGGTGCGGATCCAGCCGGGGGTGGCGGGGGTGGTGCTCCAGGCGTCCAGGGCCAGGGCGGTGCCCACCGGGTCGGGCCCCCTCAGGGCGCGCACGGCGGCGGGCAGCGGGTCGGTCTCGTCGGGGCCGAAGCCGTAGCCGGGGTCGACGGTGACCACCGCCTCCACCAGGTCCGGCCGGTCGGCGGCGAGCAGGCTGACCACCTGCCCGCCCATGGAGTGGCCGACCGCGGTGACCGGGGCGGCGCCGGCGCCCTCGACGAGGCGGGCCAGGTCGGCGGCCATGGCGGCGGAGGTGCAGGGGGTGGCGGGGCCCGAGGATGCCCCGTGCCCGCGCAGGTCGGGGGCGAGCACCCGGTGCCGCTCGGCCAGCGGGCCGATGTGGTGCACCCACTCGTGGGAGTCCGATCCCCACCCGTGCACGAGCAGCAGGGTGCGCCGGGGGTCGGCCGGGCCGTCGTCGGTGTGGAAGAGCCGCACGTCGGAGAGGTCGGTGAAGGCCATGGACGCTCCCGCGGGGGATGCGAGCGGTCAAAAAGCAGAACGTGTTTCAGTTTTTCGGGCGTGTTCACGGTAACCCGTCCCCACCGGCCCGATCAATCGCCGCGGGGTCCGTTCCGAGGGCGGGAGGGGAATGGGGGCGGCCCTCGGGGCGGCGCCGTCGGGCGGCAGGCGCGTGCGCGGTCGTCGAAGGGGCGGCGACGGTGAGGGCGGGGCGGTCCCCGGCCCCGGCGGACGGGCGCTGGGCCTCCCGGTGGCCCGGTGGCGGCCCCCGAGGCGGCGAAGGCGGCGGTTCCACCGCCCGGTCACCCTTGAGGCGACCGTTCCACCGTGCTGGACGGCCGATCCGGCGTACCCGCGCCCCGAAGGCCCGGTACGCACCGCCCTTCCGGGCACGCCGCCCGCCCGCATGCCGGTGCTCACGCCCCCGGGACGACGAGCGCGCGGGCGGTCTCCCCGTTCCGGACGCGGCCGATGGCCCCGTTCACGCCGTCCAGGCCCACGCGCTCGGTGATCAGCTCCTCCAGGCGCAGCCGCCCCGCCCGGTACAGGTCGACCAGGCGCGGCAGGTCCGTGTGCGGGGACGCGTCCCCGCCCTGGCAGCCCATCAGGCGCCGGGAGGCGAACAGCGCCCCGGCCGGCACCGCCGCCTCGGCGCCAGGCGGCGGGCTGCCCACCATCACCGTGGTCCCGCCCGGCCGCGTCGCGCCGAAAGCCCCGGCCAGCGCCCCCGGTGCCCCGGTGGCCTCGATGGCGTAGTCCACCCCGCCCGGGACCAGGTCGCGCACCCGCTCCTCCAGGCCCTCCCCGGCGGCGACGGTGTCGGTGGCGCCGAAGCGCTCCGCCGCCTTCGCCTTGGCCTCGACCAGGTCGGCGGCGATGATCCGGGCGGCGCCCGCCACCACCGCCCCCTGCACGGCGTTCAACCCCACGCCCCCGCAGCCCACCACCAGCACCGAGGCGCCGGGCCCGACCCGCGCCGTGGTGAGCACCGCACCCACCCCGGTGACGACCGCGCAGCTCAGCAGCGCCATCGGGGCGAGCGGGACGTCTCCGGGCAGCGGCACCAGCGCCCGCTCGGAGACCACCGCGTACTCGGCGAAGGCCCCGATGCCCAGGTAGGGCCGCAGCTCGGCGCCGTCCATCCGCAGGCGCGTGCCGCCGTCGGGCATCATCCCCATGATCGCCTTCAGGCGCGCGTCGTCCGTGCACAGGTGCGCCTGGGCCCCGGCGCACATCCGGCACCGCCCGCACGGCCGGTTCATCGCGATGAGCACCGGGTCGCCGGGTGCCACGGCCCCGACCCCGGGGCCGACCGCGTCCACGGTCCCCGCGCTCTCGTGCCCGCACACCACCGGCGGCCGCGGCACCACCGGGCTGTGCCCGTCGATCGCCTTGAGGTCCGACCCGCACACGCCCGAGGCGGCGACCCGCACCCGCACCTCGCCGGGGCCGGGGTCGCCCGCCTCCACCTCGCGGACCTCGAGCGGGGCGTCGAAGGCGGTCAGCACCGCCGCGCGCATCAGCATCCGTCACGTCCTTCCCGTCCGGGCCGCCTCAGCCCGGCTCGATCCACACGGCCTTGAGGGTGAGCCACTCGCGCAGGGCGCCGGGGCCGTTGGAGGGCAGGTTGCCGCTCTGCCCGCGCCCGCCGAAGGGGACCGCCCAGTGGATGCGCCGGAAGGTGTTGATCCACACCGTCCCCGCGTCGATGGCGGCGACCGCCCGCCGGGCCCGCGCCAGGTCGCGCGTCCACGCGCCCCCGGCCAGCCCGAACTCGGTGGCGTTGGCGATGGCGTAGGCCTCCTCCTCGGTGGTGAAGGGCAGCGCCACGGCCACCGGGCCGAAGATCTCCTCCTGGCAGATCCGCAGGCCGGCGTCGTCGGCCCGGAACAGGGTCGGCTCGACCCAGTACCCCCCGGCCAGGCCGGGGTCGGGCTCGGTGAGCGCGCCGGGGCCCGAGCCGCCGCCGAACAGCAGCTCCGCGCCCTCCTTGGGGCCCAGCTCCAGGTAGGAGAGCACCTTGCGGTACTGCTCCTCGAACGCGATCGGGCCCATATCGGTGCCGGGCGCGCCGGGGGCGCCCACCCGCAGCGCCCGTGCGTGGGCGTGCACCCGCTCGGTGAACTCCTCGAAGACGGTGTCCTGCACCACGAACCGGGAGGCGGCCACGCACGACTGCCCCGCGCCGCCGGTGTAGACCGCCCCGGCGGCCCCGGCGGCGGCCGCGTCCAGGTCGGCGTCGTCGAAGACGATGCAGGGCGACTTGCCGCCCAGCTCCAGCGAGAGGTCGGTGATCCCGGCGGCGGACAGCCCGATGACCCGCCGCCCGGTGGCGGTGGAGCCGGTGAAGTGCACCTTGGCGACATCGGGGTGGGCCACCAGCGCCTCTCCCGCGCGCTCCCCGGTGCCCGCGACCACGTTGACCGCGCCGGGCGGAAGGCCCGCCTCCTCCAGCAGCGCCCACCCGGCCAGCACCGAGCAGCAGGCCTGTTCGGCGGGCTTGACCACGACGGCGTTGCCCGCGGCCAGGGCGCCGGAGACCTTGGCGAAGAACATGGCCAGCGGGGCGTTCCAGGGCAGGATCACCCCGACGACCCCGTAGGGCTCCAGGAGGGTCGAGACCGCGGCGGTGCCGCCCAGGTCGAAGGTGTCGCCGGTGACGGTTTCGGCCAGGCCCGCGTTGTACTCGATGTGCATGGCGTCGCCGGGCAGGTCGGCGCCGCGCGTCTCGCGCAGCACCCGTCCGTTGTCGCGGCTCTCGATGCGGGCCAGGTCGTCGGCGTGCCCGGTGACGGCGTGGGCCCAACGGCGCAGCACGGCGGCGCGCCGTGCGGGCGGGACGGACCGCCACTCGGGCGCGGCCCGCCGGGCGGCCCGCACGGCCTCGGCGACGTCGTCGGGGCCGGAGTCGGGCACCCGCGCCCAGACCCGCCCGGTCGCGGGGTCGGTGCTGTCCAGCCACCCGCCGCCGATCGCGGGCCGGGACTCGCCGCCGATGTGGTTGAGGTAGGTGGGCAGCGTCATCGGGGGTGTCCTTTCGCGGCCGCCCGTGCTCCGGCGGCCGGGCCGCGGGTCCGGCGGAGTGCGGAGGCGGGGGCGTGGGGGAGTCGTGCGCGCATCGTAACCCGCATACCAAGCGAGCGCTAGGTTGTAAGAGGGGTGGGGTCCCCCTCGGTCACGTCCCGGCCGGGCGGGGCCGGGACCCGCCGCCCCCGCCTCGTTGATCTCGGGAACTGCGCCCCTGAAACCGGCCCGGAAGCGTCGTTTCTCCCGAGATCAACGCCGAGCACACGCGGTGCGGGGCGGCTTGGGCGAGGTTTTGCTGTTCGGATGGCACCCCCGCGGCACGCCCGGCCGGGCTCCTCCGGCCCCCGGGGCTACCGTGGGGCGGGGACCCCCGTCCCCCTTCCGGGGCCGGGGCCGCCCGGGGCACGGGGCGCGGCCGAGGGCGCGCCCGGGACTGCGCGAAAGGCGGGGGCATGACGCGGGGCGTCTACATCGCGGCCACCGACGCCGACAGCCAGCAGGCCGTCGTCGCGCTCGGGACCGCCGAGCAGCTGTCCAGCACCGTCCACTCGGTCGGGGTGTTCCGCCCCGTCGTCGACGGGCGCGGGCGCGACCCCATCGTGGAGACCCTGCGCACCCGCTTCGGCCTGGGCGACGACTACGAGGACTGCGTCGGCGCCACCTACGGCGAGGTGCGCACCGACCCCGAGCAGGCGCTCTCGCGCATCGTCGACGCCTACCACGCGGCCGCCGCCCGGCACGCCGCCGTGGTCGTCGTCGGCTCCGGCTACACCGACGTCGGCTCGGCCACCGAGTTCTCCTTCAACGCCCGCGTCGCCGCCAACCTCGGCACCCCCGTGCTGCTGGTGGTCTCCGGCGCCGGGCGCGGCGAGCCCGAGGTGCGCGACGTCATCGCCATCGCCCGCCAGGAGCTCGACCGCGAGCACGCCTCCCTGCTGGCCACCGTCGTCGACCGGGTCGACCCCGACCAGGCCCACACGCTGCGCCGGGAGCTGGCCGGGGAGGGCTACGTCCTGCCCGAGGTGCCCCGGCTGCGCGCCCCCACCCTGCGCGACCTGCAGCGGGCCTGCGAGGCGCGGCTGCTCTTCGGCGAGGAGAAGCGGCTCGGCCGGGAGGTGTCCGGCCTGCTGGTGGCCGCCATGTCGCTGCCGAGCATCCTGGACCGGCTCGAACCCGAGCACGCGGTCATCATGGCCGCCGACCGCGCCAGCGCCCTGCTCCCGGCGGTCAACGCCGCCCACACCTCGCCCGACTTCCCGCCGCTGGCCGGGGTGGTCCTCACCGGCGGCGCCGACCTCCCCGAACCGGTGTGGCGGCTGCTCACCGGGATGGACATCCGCCTGCCGGTGCTCGCCACCGACCTGGACACCTTCCCCACCGCCACCCGGGCGGCCCGCACCCGCGGCCGCATCGCCCCCGGCGCCGGGCCCAAGATCGAGACGGCGCTGCGGGCCTTCGCCGAGTCGGTCGACGGCCGCGACATCGTCGAGCGCCTCCAGGTGGCCCGCTCCGCCGCGGTCACCCCGCTGATGTTCGAGCACACCCTGCTGCAGCGGGCGCGCGCCGACCGCCGCCGCATCGTGCTGCCCGAGGGCACCGAGGAGCGGGTGCTGCGCGCCGCCGACCTGCTCCTGCGCCGCGACGCCGCCGACCTGGTGCTGCTCGGCTCGCCCCGGAACATCGCCGCCCGCGCCGCCGACCTCGGCCTGGACGTGGGCGCCGCCGAGGTGGTCGACCCCGAGGCCTCACCGGAGCTGGTGGAGCGCTTCGCCGACGAGTACGCCCGGCTCCGCGCGCACAAGGGCGTCACCGTCGAACTGGCCCGCGACACCGTCCGCGAACTGTCCTACTTCGGCACCCTGATGGTGCAGTGCGGCATGGCCGACGGCATGGTCTCCGGCGCGGTGCACACCACCGCCCAGACCATCCGCCCCTCCTTCGAGCTGTTGCGCAGCTCCCTGGTGTCGAGCGTGTTCTTCATGTGCCTGGCCGACCGCGTGCTGGTCTACGGCGACTGCGCGGTCAACCCCGACCCGGACGCCGAGCAGCTCGCCGCCATCGCCGTCGACTCCGCCCGCACCGCGCGCGGCTTCGGCGTGGAACCGCGGGTGGCCATGCTGTCCTACTCCACGGGGGCCTCGGGCACCGGCGCCGACGTGGACAAGGTGCGCCGCGCCACCGAGCTGGTCCGCGAGCGCGCCCCGGAGCTGGCCGTCGAGGGGCCCATCCAGTACGACGCCGCCATCGACCCTGGCGTGGCCCGCACCAAGCTGCCGGACAGCGAGGTCGCCGGGCGCGCCACCGTGTTCATCGTGCCGGACCTGAACACCGGCAACATCCTCTACAAGGGCGTGCAGCGCAGCGCGGGGGCGGTGGCGGTCGGCCCGGTCCTGCAGGGGCTGCGCCGCCCGGTCAACGACCTGTCGCGCGGAGCGCTGGTGGGCGACATCGTCAACACCGTCGCCATCACCGCGGTCCAAGCGCAGCAGGCCGACGGGGATCCTCGTTGATCTCGGGGAAGTCGGGGTTAAACCGGACACGATAACCCCGACTTCCCCGAGATCAACATGAGGAGGAGGGAGCGGTCTACTGTCCGGCCGCCTCCGGCGCCTGGAGGTCGGCGTCGGACGGGGGAAGGGACAGCTCGAAGTCGGGCGTGTCCGCGATGAGCGCGCGCGTGTACTCGTGCCGCGGCCGCGCCATCACCTCGCCCACGTGCCCGTACTCCACGATCTCGCCCTTGTTCAGCACCGCGACCTTCTGCGCGATGTTGGACACCAGGGCGATGTTGTGGGTGACGAACAGCAGCGCCATCCCCTCGTCCTGCAGGTTGCGCAGCAGCTCCACG
Source organism: Nocardiopsis endophytica (assembly GCF_027706725.1). Lineage (GTDB taxonomy): Bacteria > Actinomycetota > Actinomycetes > Streptosporangiales > Streptosporangiaceae > Nocardiopsis_A > Nocardiopsis_A endophytica. The sequence goes on along the minus strand of NZ_JAQFWQ010000041.1, from coordinate 29,823 downwards.
ATCTCGGCCTGCACCGACACGTCCAGCGCGGAGGTGATCTCGTCGCAGATCAGCAGGTCCGGGCCGGTGGAGATGGCGCGGGCGATGCTCACCCGCTGCCGCTCGCCGCCGCTCAGCTGCTCGGGGTAGCGCGCCGCGTACGACGCGGGGAGCGCCGCGCGCTCCAGCGCGCGCGCCACCACCGCGTCGGGGTCCTTCGGCTTGCCCGCCAGGTGCCGGTACGGCGCCAGGATCAGGTCGCGCACCCGCTTGCGCGGGTTCAGCGCCTCGTAGGGGTTCTGGAAGATGTACTGCACCCGGCGCCGCTGCTCGGCGGTGCGCTTGTAACTGCTGTGCGCCAGCGCCTCCCCGTCGAACACCAGACCGCCGGAGAACTGCGTGTGCAGGCCGGCGACGGACCGCGACAGCGTCGTCTTGCCCGAACCGGACTCGCCCAGCAGCGCCACGCACTCGCCGCGCTGGACCTGCAGGTCGATGTCGCGCAGCACCGTGGTGCCCCCGTACCCGGCCTGGAGCCCGCTCACCTCCAGCACCGGCCCCTCGGCCGGGGCCTCCGGCTCGGGGTGCCCCTCGGTGCGCAGCAGCGGCACCGCGCGCAGCAGCCGCCGCGTGTACGGGTGCTCGGGCTCGGCCAGCACCTGGGACGCCGCGCCGCGCTCGACGACCTCGCCCTTGTACATCACCGCGATGTCGTCGGCCAGATCGGCGACGACCGCCATGTCGTGGCTGATGTACACCCCGGCGGTGCCGTAGTCGCGGGTCATCGACCGGATGGTCTGCAGCACGTGCGCCTGGGTGGTCACGTCCAGCCCGGTGGTGGGCTCGTCCATGACGATCACGTCGGGGTACCCGGCGAAGGCCATGGCGATGGCGACCCGCTGCTGCTGGCCGCCGGAGAGCTGGTGGGGGTAGCGCCCCAGGAAGGCGTCGTCGTCGGGCAGCGCCACCTCCCGCAGCACCTCGCGCACCCGGTCGGCGCGCGGCCCGCGCTCCTGCTCGTCCCACTCGTGCAGCGCCTCGGTGAGCTGGGTGCGCAGCCGCAGCGCCGGGTTGAGCGCCGACGCCGGGGACTGCGGGATGTAGGCCACGGCGCGGCCGCGCAGCGCCCGCACCTCGTTCTCGCCGAGCCCGGTCAGCGCGGTTCCGGAGACCTCGATGGAGCCCTGGGAGACCTCGGTGGCGCGCTTGCAGTGCGCCAGCAGGGACAGCCCCAGGGTGGTCTTGCCCGAGCCGGACTCGCCGACCAGGCCGAGGATGTGGCCGCGCTCCAGGGTGAGCGACACCCCGGAGATGATCTCCACCTCGGAGGGGTGGCCCACCACGGCCAGGTCCTCGACGCGCAGCGCGGTGCCGCCGCGCCCGGCGGCCGCGCCCGTTCCCGTACCTGTGTCCGCGCCCGTGTCCGCGTTCGCTTCGGAGCCGGTCATTACTTCTCCACCCCCCGGTCGATCCCGATGGAGGCCCGGGAGAGCCCGTCGGTGATGAGGTTCGCGCCGATGGTGAGCACCGCGACCGCCGTGACCGGCAGCACGACCGCCCACGGCTGGATGGTGATGGCGGTGCGGCCCTCGTTGATCATCAGGCCCCAGTCGGCCTGGGGCGGCTGCAGGCCCATGCCCAGGAAGCTCAGCGTGGCGATGGTGCCCACCGAGTAGGTGATCCGCAGGCCCAGCTCGACCAGCAGGGGGCTGGTGATGTTGGGCAGGATCTCGGTGGCCATGATCCGCCACCGGGGCACGCCGATCGCCTCGGCGGACTTGACGAAGTCCTGTTCGACCACCTTGAGGGTGGCCTCGCGGGTCACCCGCGCCACCCGGTTGGCGTGCGAGACCGCGATGATGGTGACGATCAGCCACACCTTGGGGCCCAGGATCGACAGCAGCAGCAGCGCCAGCACCAGCTGCGGGAAGGCCAGCAGCATGTCGTTGGTGCGCATGATCAGCTCGTCGGCCCAGTTGCGCAGGTACCCGGCGACGATGCCGAGCACGGCGCCGGCGGTCACACCGGCCAGGGCCGAGGCCACGGCGATGGTCACCAGCGTGTAGCCGCCGTGCAGGAAGCGGCTGAACACGTCCCGGCCGACGTCGTCGGTGCCGAACAGGGTGCCCGCGGCCGAGGCGCTGTTGGGCATCCCCGCCCCCTCGGTGGGGGAGAACGGGCTGACGAACGGCCCGGCCACGGCGACCAGCAGCACGGCTCCGGCCAGCAGGACGCCGATCTTGGTGCGGTGGAAGCGCCAAGCGGTGCGCAGCAGGCCGGGGCGGCGGACGGGGGCGGCGGGCGCGGCGGGCGCCGCGCCGGATGCGGTGGCGGCGGTGCTCATCGGGACGACACCCTCACCTTCGGGTTGGCGGCCAGCCCGACGACGTCGGCGATCAGGTTGACCAGCACGTACACGGCGGCGATCAGCAGCGTGACGGCCTGGATGACCGGGAGGTTGCGGGCCTCGATGGCCTCCATCAGCGCCTTGCCGATCCCCGGGAAGTTGAACAGGAACTCGATCGCGACCACGCCTCCGGCCAGCCAGCCCAGCTGCAGCGCGATGACCTGGGCCACCGGCCCGATCGCGTTCGGGGCGGCGTGGCGCCAGATGACGGTGCGCTCGGGCAGGCCCTTGAGCCGGGCCTGCTGGACGTACTCGCTCTCCAGGACCTCGATCATGGAGGCGCGCATCATCCGGATGATGGGCGGGCTGACCGCGATCGCCAGCGTCAGCACCGGCAGCACCAGCTGGTCGGGGTTGGCCAGCACCTCGGTGGAGCTTCCCGCGTAGACCGCCGGCAGCAGCTTCAGGCCGCCGGTGGCCAGCAGCAGGATCCCCGCGATGCCGATCGCGAACTCGGGCACGGCGGCCAGCACCAGGGTGGCCATCGAGGAGGCGTGGTCGAAGCGGCGGTCCCGGCGCAGCGCGGCGAAGGCGCCGATCGCCATCGCGACCGGGGCGGCGATCACCGCGGTGACCAGCATCAGGGTCAGGCTGGCCTGGATGCGCGGGCCGAGCAGCTCGGAGACGGGCATGCCGCCCGACAGCGAGGTGCCGAAGTCCAGGACCGCGACTCCGCTGAGCCAGCTCCAGTACTGCAGGGCCAGCGGCTGGTCGAGGTTGAGCTGTTCGCGCAGCGCCGCCAGCCGGGCCGGGTCGGCGGCCTCGCGGCCGAGGATGGCCTGGGCCGGGTCGCTGGGCAGGGCCTGGGTCGCCGCGAAGACCACGAGCGAGACCACGAACAGGGTCAGCAGCCCGTAGAACAGGCGGTACAGGATGAGTCGGAGCATGGTGACCTTCGGTGTCTGCGGGAGCGGGCGTTCGTCGAGGGCGGCGCGCCGGCGCGCCGCCCCCGTCCGGTCAGTGCTCGACCGTCAGGCTTCGACGGTCACCGCGTGGAAGTTGTAGCCGCCCAGAGGGTGGCCGACCACCGAGGGCTCGAAGCCCTTCACCTTCTTGCTGAGCCCGTCGATCATGCTGGGGAAGCCCCAGACGATGTAGCCGCCGCGCTCGTACTCGATCTTCATCGCCTGCTGCACGAGCTTCTCGCGCTCGGCGTCGTCGGTCTCGGCGCGCGCCTTGTCGACGATCCCGATCCACTCCTCGTCCTCCCAGTGCGTCTCGTTGAACGGCGCACCGGGGTAGGAGCCCTGGGCGGTCTGGGACAGGTAGTGGCGGGCGCTCCAGAAGTCCTGGGCGAAGGTCCACTTCAGGTAGTTGTCGCCGTAGAACTCCTCGCTGGTCACCCGCTTGAGCTTGACGGTGACCCCGGCCTCCTTGGCCTGCTCCTTGAACACCTGGGCGGCCGCCTCGGCACCGGCGTTGATCGGGCCGGTGACCAGCTCGACCTCCAGGTCGTCCTCGTAGCCGGCCTCCTTGAGGAGCTTGCGGGCCTCCTTGATGTCCTGCTCGCGCTGGGGCAGCTCCTCGTCGTAGAACGGGTCGAACCGGCCGTACACGTCGTTGCCGACGAGCCCGTGGCCGTTGAGGGCCTGGTCGATCATCTCCTGGCGGTCGACGATGAGCCGGAACGCCTGGCGCACCTTCTCGTCGTCGAACGGCTCCTGGTCGACCCGCATGGTGAACGGCAGCCACATGCCCGACTCCGACTCCATGATCTGGAGGGACTCGTTGGACTCGATGACCTCGATCTGCGAGTGCGGCACCTGGGCGATGGCGTCGACCTCGCCGCTGACCAGGGCGTTGACCCGGGCGCTCTCGTCGGCGAAGTTGATGATCTCCACCTCGTCGATCTTGGGGCGGCCGTCCCAGAAGTCGTCGAAGGCGGTGAACACGCTGCGCTCGCCCTTGGTGAACTCCGAGAAGGCGAACGGGCCGGCGCCGACCGGGTTCTCCGGGTCGTAGCCCTCGGGCACCAGGCCCATGGCGTACTCGGCGCACAGCTCCTTGAAGGTGACGTAGCCCTCCTCGAAGGGGATCTCGACGGTGAGGTCGTCCACCTTCTTGATGTCGTCGCGCTTCATGGTGGACAGCTGCTGGGCACTGGTGCCCGGCTTGTCCGGGTCGGTGATGCGCTTGAGGGTGAAGATCAGCGCGTCGGCGTTGACCGGCGAGCCGTCGTGGAAGGTCAGGTCCTTCTTGAGCACGGCCGTCCACACGTCGGCCTTGTCGTTGGGCTCCAGCGACTCGGCCAGCGCCATCTCGATGGAGAAGTCCGCGGCGAACCGGCACAGGCCGGCGTACAGGTTGTAGACGCGGGCGATGTCGGGGTTGTCGGTGGGGTTGTGGGCGTCCACCGTGTCGTTGGACGACCCGCCGGCCACGCCGACCCGCAGGCGGCCGCCGCCCTCGCCGCTCCCGCCGCCGGAGCCGCAGGCGGACAGGGCGGGGATGACGACGGCGCCGGCCGCGCCCGCCATCAGGACGGTGCGGCGGCTGGGCGCCGCCTTCGCGTCCGCGGCGGGCTGATGGTCGGACTCGGTGGGCAGGGACGACACGTGACACCTCGGTTCGACTGGGGTCGGGACAGGGTGCGCTTCGACGCCGCGTCGGGGGGAGGCGCGAAGGGAGGGGGCACCCGCGGCGCACGCATGCGCCGACCCGATCGATAGTCATCACCACGAACATGCACGTCAAACCGTGGTCAAGCGGTGACACAGGGTGAAATCGGACTGTGACGGACACCCGATGGCATTTCGTCACGGCGCGTAGTTAAAATGGGTGTGACCAGGGGTGATGCGATTATCGCAAGTTGCGTCAGGCGCACCGCCGTCCGGATGGCGCGAGTGTGCGTCGCGGCCCCGGAAGGCGCCTCCGGGGCCGCGAGGTCGTGACCGAATCGATGCGGGCGATACGCGAAAACGTGTTGTTTGAGGTTGATTTCGCCCGTTTTGGGTTATATCAAGCGCACGCTTGGTAAAGATCGGATCAGCGCGGCCCCGCCTCCGCGCCGGCCAGGGTCCGGCGGCTCTCGGCCAGCGCCTCGGGGCCGACGGTGAAACCGGGGTCCACCTGCGCCCGAAGGTCGCGCCCGGTGGCCGCCTCGGCCCACGCCTCGGCGTTGCGCAGGTGGAACTCCACCCCCTGGCGGGTGAACTTCTCCCAGTCCTTGGGTGTGGCGTCCACCGCGTCGCGCATCCAGGCCAGCGTCTTGAGGTTGGCCTCCTCCAGCTCGCCGAGCGCGGGGTGGCGGCCCTTCTCCATGGCGCGCACGAAGCGCGAGTGGCCGAACGAGGCGACCAGCGCGTCCCCGACGTGCTCGCGGAGGAACTCCAGGTCGGCCTCGTCCTCCACCTTGTTGCCGACCACCATGATCCGAACGTCGTGCTCGCGCGCGTAGTCGGCGTACTGGCGGTACACCCCCACCCCGCGCAGCGTCGGCTCGGCGACCAGGAACGTGACGTCGAACCGGGTGAACAGGCCGGAGGCGAAGGAGTCGGCCCCGGCGGTCAGGTCGGCCACCGCGTACTCGCCCGCCCCGTCCACCAGGTGGTTCAGGTAGAGCTCGGCCGCGCCGACCTTGGAGTGGTAGCAGGCCACCCCCAGGTCGTCGGGGGTGAACGGCCCGGTGGCCATGAGCACGGCGCCGCCGGGCGCGCGCAGGCCGAACCGGCGGTGCACCGGGTTGTCCCCGTCCAGGCCGAGCAGGCGCGAGCCGCGCCCGGGAGGGGTGGTCTTGACCATGTCCTCGGCCGAGGGGATGCGCGGGTTGGTTCCGCGCAGCAGCTCCTTCAGCTCGGCCAGGTGCCCGCCGAGCGGGGGGAGGCCGGCGAGCTCGGCGGCGGGCACGCCCAGCGCCGCGCCGAGGTTCTGGTTGATGTCGGCGTCGATGGCGGCCACCGTGTGGCCCGACTCCGCGAGGAATCGGGTGAACAGGGCGGACAGGGTGGTCTTGCCGCTTCCGCCCTTGCCCGCGAACGCGATCTTCATCTGGTGCCTTCCGAACGTGGTCCCTGGGCCCCGCGGTGCGGGGTGCCCGCGATGATAACGATTATCGTTCCGCAATGAGGCGGTGTCGGGGATTTCACCCCGGCCGCATCCCGGCGCGTCGCGGGGCGTCCGGCGGGCGGCCGCGGCGCCCCGGCCCGCCGCCCGGCGCCGGTCAGGGGCGGGAATTCCCAGGTCGGAAAGGGTGTTGACGCCCGGGCGTGTCCTTTGTCGTATCGGGACCGGACACGGAGGCGCGTTTTGTGGGGTTGCCGCCGCCCCTCGGGCCCGGATGTGCTGTCCTGGTCATGGTGCGCCTTTGTCTAAGGTGAGGTCGGCGGCTACCGTCGGCCGGTGATGGGAGTGACACGGGGATGACCGAATCGCAGCGACTCCAGGAGTACGCCGCTGCCGACCCCGTCGCCGCCCCCGGCCTGGCCGAGGAGGAGTTCGCGGAGGCCGCCACCGACCACACCGTGTGGAGCTGCGTGGGCAACCTGACCGCCGTGCGCTCGATCCGCGCGCGCGTGCGCGATGTGCTGGAGAGTGTCCGGCTCCCCGGCGGCCCGGTCCCGCCCGACTCCGTGGACGACGCCGAGCTGGCCGCCAGCGAGCTGGCGACCAACGCGCTGCTGCACTCGCGCTCCGGGCAGGTGGGCGGCGTGATGACGCTGTCCATCCGCACCGAGCGCGGCCTGGTCCGGGTCGCCGTGGCCGACCAGGGCGAGAAGAACGCGGAGGCCGGTCCCGACGGCGAGTTGCGCGACGCCGACGGGGACTACGGCCGCGGCAAGCTCATCATCGAGAGCTGCACCTCCCGCAGCGGCGAGTACCGGGGCGAGGGCACCCACGTCGCCTGGTTCGAGATCGACCTCCCCGAGTCCTGACCCCGTCGGTCCCGGGAGAGGCGGCGCTACGGGAGCACGCCGGGTCGCGGGTCCACGCCGTCCGTGCGAGCGCCGCCCCTGCGTCGTTGATCTCGGGGAACTCGGGGTTAAACCGGACACGATAAGCCCGACTTCCCCGAGATCAACAACAATGCGCACCCGCCTGTCCTCGCAGGCACTGAAGCGGGCACCTGCGGTCCGTCCCGCCCACCCGCACCGCGGAGACCCGAAACGGGAGGTGTCCGTTTCGACCCCGGGTCCCCGGCATCGGCGGGGAGCGGGTGTGGTGCTGTCCGTTATGTACCTGTTTTCTCCGTGATGTGAGGGTCGACCGTGGAGCGGGTAGGTTCGCTCCCGGCCGGGGCGTCCCCGGCGGCGCCGCCCCAGGCGCCCGGCGAGCGGAACAGGAGACGGGCGGCATGGCGGTCGACCCCGAACTTCAGGCCTACATCGACACCCTCACCGAGGTGGTCTTCGACGACGCGCTGGACGTCCCGGCCGAACGGGCCCGCGAGCGCGCGGAGGCGCTGGAGGCGCCCCGCCTCGCGCGGCTCCACTCCGTTGAGGACCGCACGGTCCCCGGCCCCGACGGAGCTCCCGAGATCCCCGTGCGCGTCTACCGGCCCACCGCCGAGTCCGGCCTGCCCGCGGTGCTCTACCTGCACGGTGGCGGCTTCGTCGTCGGAGGCCTGGACACCCACGACAACGCGGTGCGGCTGCTGGCCGAGCAGGCCGGGGCGCTCGTGGTGTCGGTCGACTACCGGATGGCGCCCGAGCACCGCTTCCCCGCCGCCCTGGAGGACTGCTTCGCCGCCTACGCCTGGCTGCGCGACAACGCCGCCGCCCTGGGCGCCGACCCCGCCCGCATCGCGGTCGCCGGGGACAGCGCGGGCGGCTTCCTGTCCCTGAGCACGGCCTTCATCGCCGCCGAGCGCGGTGTGCCCGGGCCGGTCCACCTGGGCCTGGTCTACCCCGGCACCGGCGCCGCCTCCGGTGAGGGCTTCGCCGGGCCGGGCACGGACGGCGCCGACGAGTCGGGCGGCATGAGCGCCGACGAGCTCGGCTGGTACCTGCGCACCTTCCTCGGCGACTTCCCGCTGTCCGAGCTGCCGCACTACGTGCCCCCGGCGCGCGCCCGCGACCTGTCGGTCCTGCCGCCCACGTTCATCCTCACCGCCGAGCATGACCCGCTCAAGGAGGACGGCACCGCCTTCGCGAAGCGCCTGGAGCAGGCCGGGGTCCCGGTCGAGGCCTGGGACGCCCCCGGCATGGTGCACAGCTTCCTGCGCTGGATGCACGCCGTGCCCGCGGCACGTCGGTCGGCCCAGCCCTTCTACGACGCGATGCACCGGGCGCTCCATCGCTGATCCCGGGGAAGTCGGGCTCATGCTGTCCGCTCACGTTTTGCGTTTTCGGCGTGGGAGCGGGCGGCTGGGCAGGTACCCCGCTTCAGGGCCCCGGCCGGGCGGCGGGTGGCCGGGCTGCGGGGCGGCGCGGCCGGGTGGGTGGTCGCCCGCGCTCGTGGCGGCCGTCGGCCCGGTGCGCCCCTGCGCGGCGATGATCTCGACAAGGGTGCTGTCAAAACTGCCGGAATGGCAGCACTTCTGTCGAGATCATCGCCGGGGGACGGGGTTCGGCGGCGGAGTCGGCGGGGCCGGACCCCTGCGGTCCGCCCGCGCCTGTCCGTGCGGGCTCTCATGGCGCCCCTCTCGGCCCCGGCTCTCCCGAGATCGGCGGGGACGTCGGCCCCGGTCCGGGGCGGGGAGGTGCGCCGGCGGAATCGGACGGGAGCCGACGCACCTCCCCTGGACCGGGTGCGCGCATCAGCCGATGCGCGCGGGGGCGGGCGACCCCTGCACCGTCACCCCCAGGGCGGCCAGCTCCGAGGGCGGCGCGCCGGGGGAGGCCACCACCGAGGCCCCGCTCCACAGCGCCACCGCGGCCAGCACCACCTGCTCCGGCTCGGGCATGGCGGCGTCCAGGGCGACCGTGTCCTCCGGGGTCAGGGCGAGCTGGGCGTCCAGCGCGCGGAACCGGTCCAGGAGTTCCTCCTGCCCGTGCACCGCGGTGCGCACCGACCGGGCGTCGGCCCGGTAGGTGAGCAGCCCGCCCCCGGCCTCCCCGGCGGCCCGGTCCGGATCGGCCCCCTCGGGCCCGGGCAGGAGCAGCTCGTCGAACGGCGTGGTCTCGGGGGCCTGGCCGAAGGCCACCACCTGGCGCACCCGGGACCGGTCGGCCAGCGCCAGCGCGTCGGAGGCCAGCGCCTCGGAGACCAGCAGCATCCGGGTGTCGGTGGAGGTGAGCACCTCGGCCGCGGCCGGGTCGGCCCCCTCCAGCGGCAGCACCACCGCCCCGGCGGCCAGCGCGGTGAACACCGCCAGCAGGCGCTCGGGGGAGGGCGGCACCAGCACCGCCACCACGTCCCCCGGGTGCACGCCCCGGCGGGCCAGCCCCGCGGCGGCCCGCTCGGCGGTGGCCGCGAAGACGATCGCCGGGGTGCGCGCGCCGCCGGCCGCGGTGACCGCGGGGGTGCGCGCCGAGCTCTGCAACCGCTCCAGCAGCCCCTCGGTGAGCGAACCGGCCGGGGTGCCGTGCGCGGGCAGATCCCTCATCCCGTCCCCCACATCGCCTCGCTCGCGCACCGGTCCGCCCGGTGCCATCGCTTGCCGGGCTCGTCACGCCCCCTCCACGTGGCGAGCCCGGTAGCGCCGTGCCCGTCGGCGCCGCGGGTGCCTCCCCTCTCCGCACCCGCGGCCGCACGGTCCTCCAGCGATTCCGCGGTGCCGCCGCCGGACCCCCGCTCCGCCGCCCCCGAGGGGACGGAGCGGGGCCGCCGGGCGGGTGCCCCGCACGGCCGCTCCGCGGTGCCCTGGAGACTCGCACCTCCAGGACCTCCGAGGGCCTCGCCCCTCCGCCTGACGTCGGCGGGGCTCGGCGTCCTCATGTGCACGACACTAGCGCGCGAATCGGCGTTTGCACATGCATTCACGTGTGCACCTGCATATGTATTTTCCGTACCCAGGGGCGTCGTGATCCTGAAATAGCAGGTCGTAGCGGTTATCGGGAGGGAGGTGCGTCAGCGGCCCGGGTGGCGCGGCTCACCGTGTGCGCCCCGGGCCGCCGACCCACGCCGCGATCTGCCGCCGGGAGTGGAAGCCGAGCTTGCGGTTGATGTTGGCGACGTGCCGGGCGACCGTCGCCGGGGCGATGAACAGCTTCACCGCGATGTCCCGGTTGCCCAGCCCACGGCTGACCAGGCGGGCCACCTCCAGCTCGCGGGCGGTCAGGTCGCGGCGCTCGGGCACCTCCTCGCGCCGGGGCGTGCGCGGCCGGGGCAGCCGCCCGGTCTCGGCGACCCGCAGCGCCAGCGCCGCCGCCGCGCCCGGGTCCATCCGCCGCCCCTCGTGCCACCAGGCCGCCATCGCCGCCGCGTCCACGCCGAGCTCCTCGGCGGTGCGGGCCCAGGACCGCACCGGGCGCCCCGGGGAGGTCCGCTCGCGCAGCGCGGCGCCCGCCCCGGCCAGGCGGCACGCCTCGGCGACGTCGCCGTCCCCGGCCGCCACCCGGGCGATGGAGGCCAGCCCCACCGCGACGCCCTCCCGCTGGCCCGTGCTCTGGCTGAGCACCAGCCCCTCGCTCAGGTAGTCGTAGGCCTGGGCGGCCGACCCGAGGGCGCGGGCCACCCGGCCGACCCCGTACAGGCAGCGTGCCAGCTCGGGCGCGGCCCCGATGTCGCGCTGGACGTCCAGCGACTCGCGGTAGCAGCGGTCCGCGGCGGCCAGGTCGCCCTGCCGCTCGGCGGCGGTGGCCTGCCCGATGAGCACCACCCCCACGCCCCAGCGGTGGTCCATCCCGCGCAGGATCATCAGCGCCGCGCTGTAGCGGGAGTCGGCGGCGGCGAGGTCGCCCCGGTGCGCCGCGAGCGCGCCCTGCCCGCTCATCGCCAGCGCCTCGTTCCACAGGTCCCCGGCGGAGCGGGCCAGCGCCAGCGCCTCCGACAGGCGCGCCTCGGCGGCGGCGCGGTCACCCGCTTGCAGGTCCAGCAGGGCCAGGAGGTTGAGCCCCATGGCGACCGTCGCGGCGTCGTCGTCGGCCCTGCACCGGGCCAGGCCCTCCTCGGCCAGGCGGCGGGCGGTCCCGGTACCGCCCCGGGCCCACTCCAGCTCGGCCCGGCACAGCAGCGCCCGCGCGCGGGCGCCGCCCCCCTCGCCCTTGGGGTCCGGCGCTCGGCCGGGCGGGACGGGCGCCCCGGAGGGCGTGCCGTCGGCGTGCGTCCCGTCGCGGTCCGTCCCGTGGTGGTCCGGCCCGTTCAGGAAGCACCCGCTCCACTGCACGCCCTCGGTGAAGTGGTAGCCGGTGACCCAGTACGCCCGCAGCCCCGCGCAGAAGCGCAGCCCGGCCTCGGTGTCGCCGCGCCGCGCCGTCCAGCGCAGCGCCGCGCGCACGTTGTCGTACTCGATGGACACCCGCCGCCACCGGCCGAACCGCTCGGCCCAGGGCATCAGCCGCCCCGCCACCGCTGCCGAGCCCAGGTCCTCCACGGCGGCGAGCATGTGGTCCCGGTGCCGCAGCAGCACCCGGTCCCGCTCCCCGGAGGCCTCCAGCAGCTCGGCGGCGTAGCGGTGCACCGCCCCGGGCAGCCGGTAGCGCACCCGCTCCTGCAGCTCCGCGGTGAGCGCGATCAGCCCCCGGTCGACCAGGGAGGAGACCAGGTCCAGCACCGCCCCCTCCTCGACCGGGCCGCCCGGGCAGACCCGTTCGGCCGACTCCAGGTCCCAGTCGCCGAACACCGACAGCCGCCGCAGCAGCACCCGCTCCTGCTCGCAGAGCAGGCCGTGCACGTGGTCCAGCAGGGCCCGCAGCACCGCCTCCCGGGAGGCGAACGGGCGGGGGCGGCCGCGACGGGGCGCCGGGGCCGCCCCCGTCTGGTCCCGCAGGCACGCGGTGACCTGCGCGGCCACCTCATCCGGGGACAGCCGGCGCAGCCAGGCCGCGGTGAGCTCGACCGCCAGCGGGATGCCGCCCACCGCCCGGCACACCGCCGCCGCGGCCGCCACCGTGCGCGGGTCGGCCGACAGGTCGGGGCGGGCCTCCCGGCCGCGCTCCAGGAACAGCCGCACCGCCTCGGAGCCGCGGACGTCGCTCTCGCCGTCCGGGCAGGGCAGCGCCAGCGGCGGCACCCGCCAGATCGCCTCGCCGGGGATGCGCACCGGCTCCTCGGAGGTGATCAGCAGCGACACCTCGGGGCAGGACTCCACCAGCGAGGCGCCCAGCCGGGCCACCGGCCCGGCCACGTGCCCGCAGCCGTCCAGCAGGAGCAGCACACGCCGCGAGCGCAGGGCGTCGCGCAGCGTGTCCTCCAGCGGGCGCCCGGCCTCCTCGGTGACCCCCACCGCCGCGGCCACCCGGGCGGCGACCTCGTGCGCGGTGGCCAGCCCCGCCATCTCGGCCAGCCACACCCCGTCGGCGAAGGAGCCGGTGGCGTGCGCCGCCACCCGCAGCGCCAGCCGGGTCTTGCCGATCCCGCCCACCCCGCACAAGGTCACGACCCGGTCGGCCTCCAGGAGGCGGAGCAGGTCGCTCAGGTCGCGCTCGCGGCCGATGAAGCTGTCGGATTCCAGGGGGAGGTTCTGCCGCGCCGGCGCGGTACGAGGTGCCATGGCCATCACGCGATCAGGCGGTCGGGGGCCGCTCTCACCTTGCCTGAGGGTAAGGGCGTTGAGTGGGGGTCGTGGGCGTGGTTTGGCTCTGTTCTTAGTAGGTGAGCACGGCGCGTGCAAGCGGTACGGGGGAATCGGAGGCCTCCCGTTTCCGGCACGCCGCGTGTCCGCGCGGATCCGCGGCGTGTCCGGGCGGCGTCCCGCCGCCGCGCGGCCCGGATCACGGGTCGAGCCGGTGCTCGTGGGCCCACTCGGCCAGCTGCGAGCGGGACGTGAACAGCAGCTTGCGGAAGATGTTGGCGATGTGCCGGGCGGCGGTGGCCTGGCTGATGGTCAGCCGGTCGGCGATCTGGCGGTTCGACAGCCCTTGGCTGACCAGCACCGATATCTCCTTCTCCCGGCGGGTGAGCAGGGACGGCAGCGCCTTGCGCGGGGTGGGGAAGTACAGCGCGTTCTCCACCACCTGCTCCAGCGGCAGCCCCCGCCAGGCATGCCAGGCCTTCTCCGCGGCGTCGTCGCTGAGCACCGACCGCGCCTCGGCCAGCAGCGCCTCGGCGTGCGCCGCAGGCACCCCCAGCGACTCGCGCAGCAGCGCGCCGGATCCGGCCAGCGAGGCGGCCCGCTCGGGCTGCTCCTCGGCCAGCGCCAGGTCGCCCAGGGCCTCCAGGGCGTGTGCCACGGCCAGCCGCCGCCCGCTGGCCACGCTCATCCGCAGGCCGGCCGAGAGCCGCCGCCGCGCCCCGGACACGTCGCCGCGCACCAGGTCCAGGTAGCCCAGCCCGGCCGTGCAGCGGGCGATGTCGGGCACCAGCTCCATCTCCACGAACACCTGCAGGGCCTCGTGCAGCTGGCGGGCGGCGGCGTCCAGGTCGCCGCGCCGGGTGGAGAGCATCCCCAGCGCGTTCAGGCACCGGGCCACGCACCACCGGTCGCCGATCTCCTGCCCGATGCCGATGCTGCGGGTCAGGAACACCTCGGAGGAGTCGTCGTCCCCGCGGGAGCGGGCGAGCTGGGACAGCGCGCCCAGGGAGCAGATCTCGGTGAACCGCTCGCCGGAGGCGATCGCCAGGCGCAGCGCCTCGCGCCCGTGCCGCAGCCCCTCCTCGGCGTGCCCGCGGCGCAGCGCGGTCATTGCCAGGGTGGTGCGGGCGATCCCGGCGGCGGCCCCGTCCCCGCACTCCTCGGCGGCCTCCAGCGCCTCCCGGGCGGCGGTCTGGGCCGGTTCGGGGCCGTGCAGGCCGAGCATCAGCTCGGCGCGGACCGCGGCGGCGCGGGCGCGCAGCGGCGCGGCGCCCTCCCCGCTCTCCAGCAGCCGCTCGATCGCCCGGCAGGCGGGCTGGTGCAGGTCGCGCACGTACCAGTAGCTGCGCAGGGCGGCGCAGATGCGCAGCCCCTCCTCGACCATGCAGGCGCCCACCGCCCGCTCCAGCATCTGCAGGGTGTTGTCCAGGCAGTGGTCGAGCACCCGGATGTGCTCCAGCCGCTCCTCCCAGGCGAGGCGTTCGGCGAGCCGCTCGGCCAGCGCCTCGTACCACTCGGCGGCCGTGGCGAGCATGCGCCGCCAGACGCGCCGCTCCTCGCCCGCGGCGGCCAGCTCGGCGGAGGCGAAGGCGCGCACCGTGTCGGTGAGCCGGTAGTGGCGCTCGGAGCCGACCTCGGTGTCCAGGGCCACCAGCGACTTGTCCACCAGCCAGGCGTGCGCGCGGCGCGCCTGGGCGGGGTCCAGGTCGCCGAAGGAGCACACGTGCACCGCCTTGTCCAGGCTCCAGGTGCAGAACACCGCGAGGCGGCGCAGAAGGAGCTGCTCGGCGGGGCTGAGCAGGCCGTGGCTCCACTCCAGGGCGGCCCGCATGGTGCGCTGCCGGGCCGGGACGTTCGGCTCGTCGGTGGCCAGCAGCCGGAACCGGTCGTCCAGCCGGGCGAGGACCTGCTGCGCCGAGAGCACCCGGATGCGCGCGGCGGCGAGCTCGATGGCCAGCGGCACCCCTTCGAGCATCCGGCACACCGCCACCACCGCCCCGGTGTTGGCGGGGGTGAGCTCGAAGCCGGGCCGGGCGGCCAGGGCGCGGGAGACGAACAGCCGCACCGCCTCGGAGGCCAGGGCCCGCTCGGGCGTGATCGGCGGGGCGCCGCAGCGCTGGTGGGCCCCCGGGTCGGGCGGCACCGACAGCGGGGGCACCCGCCACACCGCCTCGCGCTCCACCCGCAGCGGCTGGCGGCTGGTGGCCAGGATGTGCACGCCGGGGCACTGATCGATCAGGTGCGCGCACAGCGCGGCGGCCGCGGCGGCCACGTGCTCGCAGGTGTCCAGCACCAGCAGGACGCTGCGTGGGCGCAGGGCCATGGCGACCGCGTCCAGCGGGGAGCGGTGCCCCCGCTCGGAGACCCCGGTGGCCAGGGCGGCCGCCGAGGCCACCTGCTCCGGGGAGGCGACCTGGCCCAGGTCGACGAAGCGGGCGCCGTCGCCGAAGGAGGCGGCCGCGCCGTCGGCCACGTCCACGGCCAGTCGGGTCTTGCCGATCCCGCCGGTGCCGACCAGGGTGACCATCCGCGTGCCGGTGACGATCCGGCGGAGGTCGGCGACGTCGCGTTCGCGGCCGATGAGGTCGTCGGGGGGCACGGGCAGGTTATGGCGAGGGTCTGACATGGCCTCGTTCACTGGGCGATGCGCAACTGAGGGATGCCGCTCCGCCGTGCCGACCCGGGACCGGCACACGTGAGCCCTGCTTCAAGTGTTCCACGCGGGGCGGCCCGTGTCCGCGAAACTGGCCGGACCGGGCCACGCCTGCGGGTCCCGCGGCCCCCTACCGCGCGGGGCGCTCCCAGAGCGCGGGGTCGGCCTCGGCCTGCTCGCCGGTGGCCATGTCCTTCACCTCGTGCGGGCGGCCGTCGGCGAACGGCGGGAACCACACGAAGGGGATGCCCTTCTTGGAGGCGTACTGGAGCTGCTTGCCCACCTTGGAGGCCTGGTGGAAGACCTCGGTGTTGAACCCGCGGGAGCGCAGCAGCGCACCGGTGCGCAGCGCCTCCTCGCGCCGCTCGGCCGAGGGCACCGCGACCAGCACGTCGGTGGGGCAGGTGCGCCCGGCCGGGAGCCGCCCCTCGGCGACCAGCTTGGCGAAGATGCGGGTCAGGCCGATCGAGATGCCCACGCCCGGCAGGTTGCGGCGGATGAACTGCCCGGCCAGGTTCTCGTAGCGGCCGCCGGCCACGATGCTGCCGTAGCCGGGGTCGTCGTCGAAGGCCGCCTCGTAGACGGTGCCGGTGTAGTAGTCCAGGCCGCGGGCGATGGACATGTCGGCCACCACGCTGCCCTCGGGCAGGTCGGCCAGCGAGTCGAGGACGAAGCCCAGCTCCTCCAGGCCCTCGGTGAGCAGGTCGGACTCGGCGCCGAGCTTGGCGACCGCGTCGACCACCGAGCGGTCGGCGCCCTTGACGCGGGCCAGCTCCAGGCAGGAGTCGATCTGGGCGCCGGACAGCCCCTCGTCGGTGAGGATCGCCCGCACCCCGTCGTCGCCGATCTTGTGCAGCTTGTCGACGGCGCGGATGACCGCGAGCGGGTCGGCGATGCCCAGCCCCTCGTAGAAGCCCTGCAGCACCTTGCGGTTGTTGATGCTCAGCGTCCAGGCGGGCAGGTCGAGTCCGGCCAGCACCTCGTGCACCACGCGCGGCATCTCGGCGTCGAAGTGCAGCGGCACCCCGTCGACGTTGATGACGTCGATGTCGCACTGGGTGAACTCGCGGTAGCGGCCCTCCTGGGGGCGCTCACCGCGCCAGACCCGCTGGATCTGGTAGCGCTTGAACGGGAATGCCAGCTCGTTGAAGTGCTGGGCGACGTAGCGGGCGAAGGGCACCGTCAGGTCGAAGTGCAGACCGAGGCGGGCCTCGGAGTCCCCGCCCTCCTCCTCCTGCACCCGGTGCAGGGTGTAGACCTCCTTGGAGGTCTCGCCCTTGGCCATCAGGACGTCCAGGTTCTCCACCGAGGGCGTCTCGACCGAGGCGAACCCGTACCGCTCGAAGCCAGCGCGGATATGGTCCAGCCAGCGCTGCTCCACGGACCGAATCTCCGGCAGCCACTCGGGGAAGCCGCTGATGGGGGTCGGGCGGATGACGCGCTGTTCGGACATCGGTTCGGTTGGCTCCTTAAGCCGGTACAGGGATCAGACCAATGGTAGGCCCTGGCGGGGGGCCGGACCGCACCGCCGGGCGCGCGGCAGCGGGGACGCCGGGAGCGCAGGGGGAGGAGCCGTGGCGGGCGCGGCGCCGCGCGAAGGGCGCCGGGAACGCCGCCACCGGCCCACCTGGACGGTCGAGTGGGCCGGTGGGGCCACCGCGCGCCGCAGGGGCCGGGACGTCGGGCGTCCGGACGCCTCTGCGCGTCGGTGAGGACCGTTCCTATGCGGCCGCGCCGAGTTCGCTGTGCCAGGAATGCGAAGAAGGCGGTCGCCGCGTCGAAGGCCTCCCCTCCACGGTAGTCCGGGGCCCCTCGCCGCCGACACCGTTCCCGGCGGCCGAAATGGGCCGCTCACAATGTCGTAAAGTCCGCGTGCTCCGGTGGTCCCCGGGGCCCTCCGCCGCAGCGCTCGCCGCCGCGGCGGGAAGAGGGCCGCTAAACATCCGGCATTCTTGATATTCGGCACGAATCGGGCGGAACCCCGGGAGGGCGCATGAAGCTGGGCTGGACGCTGTACGGAGACGGGAGCGCGCCGCCCCCGGGCGAGTCCGTCGCCCCGGGGGAGCGGCTGTCGTGGGGCCGCACCGTGGGCCTGGGGGCCCAGCACGTGGTGGCCATGTTCGGGGCCACCTTCGTCTTCCCGGTGCTCATGGGCCTGGACCCGAACCTGGCGATCATGATGTCGGGCCTGGCCACCATGCTCTTCCTGCTCATCGTGGGCGGGCGCATCCCCAGCTACCTGGGCTCCAGCGCCTCCTTCGTGGGCGCCTCCGCCGTCATCGCCGGGGCCGGGGGCGGCCCGGCCGTGCTCACCGGCGCGGTCTGCGTGGCCGGGATCGTGCTGGCGCTCTCCGGGTTCGCGGTGCACCTGCTCGGCCCCCGGGTGATCACGGCGGCCTTCCCGCCCGCGGTCACCGGGGCGGTGGTGCTGCTCATCGGCTTCAACCTGGCGCCCGTGGTCGCCGAGAACTACTGGCCCTTCGACCAGTGGACCGGGCTGGCCGTGATGGTCTTCGTCATCCTGGCCACCGTGCTGCTCAAGGGGTTCCTCGGGCGCATCGCCATCCTGCTGGGCCTGGTGTTCGGGTTCGCCCTGTCGCTGGCGGCCGACGTCCTGCTCGGCCCGGCGGCGGGTCCCGACGGCCCCGCGCCGCGGGTGGACCTGTCGGCGGTGCGCGAGGCGCCCTGGGTGGGCCTGCCCGAGTTCCACGCGCCGCAGTTCGAGGCCTCCGCGATCCTGGTGGTGCTGCCCGCGGTCATCGCCCTCATCGCCGAGAACGCCGGGCACGTCAAGGCGGTCCAGGAGATGACCGGCGACGACCTGGACCCCTACATGGGGCGGGCGATCGCGGCCGACGGCATCGCCACCGCCCTGTCCAGCGCGGTCGGCGGCGCCCCCACCACGACCTACGCGGAGAACATCGGGGTCATGGCGGCCACCCGGGTCTACTCCACGGCGGCCTACTGGGTGGCGGCCGCGGTGGCGGTGCTGGTCGGACTGTGCCCCAAGTTCGGGGCGCTGGTGGCGGCCACCCCGGCGGGCGTGCTCGGCGGGGTCACCGTGGTGCTGTACGGGATGATCGGCCTGCTCGGCGCGAAGATCTGGGTCGAGAACCGGGTGGACTTCGGCGACCCGGTGGTGCTGGTGCCGCTGGCGGCCGGGCTGGTCGCCGGGATCGGCGGGGTGGGCCTGCGGATCAGCGAGGGCTTCTCCATCGAGGGCATCGCCCTGGGCACGGTCATCACCCTGGCCGGCTACCACGCGCTGGCCCGGCTGTCCCGCCGGGGGCGCGGGGCGGATCCGGTCGCCGGCGCCGCGCCGCCCTCCGGGGACGCCGCCGGCTGACCCCGACCCGCCCTGTGCCGACCCCCTCGCGGGCACCCGCGCCGACCTGCGCGGGGCCCACGAGCCCGACGATCCGGTCACGCGGCGCGACCGGTCGGTGCTAGGTTCACTGCATGGTCCCCGGGTGCGGCCGCGAGGACCGTATCCCTTTTGCGGCGGGCCGTCCCGGTTATTCAGGCCGCCCCCCGTGAACCCGGAGTCGTGAGGACTTGAACAGACAGTGAACGAGTCACCGAAGCTCTCTACGAAGATCATCGTCGCCGGCGGGTTCGGGGTCGGCAAGACGACGTTCGTCGGCGCGATCTCGGAGATCCCGCCGGTGCGCACCGAGGCGGCGGTCACCGCGGCGAGCGCGGGCATCGACGACCTCTCCAAGACGCCGGACAAGGGCAGCACCACGGTCGCCATGGACTTCGGCCGGATCTCGCTCGACACCGACCTGGTCCTCTACCTCTTCGGCACGCCCGGCCAGCAGCGCTTCTGGTTCATGTGGGACGACCTGGTCCGCGGCGCGCTCGGGGCGGTCATCCTGGTCGACGTCCGCCGCCTGGAGGACTCCTTCCAGGCCCTCGACTACTTCGAGAAGCAGTACCGGCTGCCGTTCCTGATCGCGGTCAACGACTTCGACGACCCCGCGGGCTACTCCGACGAGGAGCTGCGCGACGCCCTGGACCTGGGCGCCGGAGTGCCGATCGTGCACTGCGACGCCCGGGACCGACAGTCCGTGCTCAACGTGCTCGTGTCCCTGGTCAAGCGCGCGATGGCGGTGGAGGCCATGGGGCGCCAGGGCCAGCCCGCCTGAGCGCCCGGGCCCGGCGCGGCCCAAGACTCACGACGGAGCCCCGCCGGTCCTCCCCAGGAGGTCCGGCGGGGCTCCGCTGTGCTCCGCGCGGCCGTCAGCGCCCGGCCAAAAGCGCCTCCACGCGCGCGCGGACGTCATCGGTGTCCAGGCCTCGGACGGTGACGGTGGTGCGGCGGCGCAGCACGTCGTCCGCGGTCTCGGCCCACTCGTTGTCCCGGGCGAAGACCGCCTGCGCCCAGATGTCCGGGCCGTCGGGGTGGATGCGCTCGCCCAGCGACGGGTCCTCGCGCACCAGGTCGGCGAGGTCCAGGGCGACGCTGCCGTAGTGGGTGGCCAGGTGCCGGGCGACCAGCGGGTCCATCCGCCGCGGCGGCTCGGCGTCGGCGGTCAGCCGGTGCGCCACCGCCTCGGGGCGGGCGATGCCCGGCAGCGGCACCGTCTTCAGCGTCGGCGACATGTCCTCGGCCAGGGGCACCGAGCGGCTGCGGCGCAGCCGGTCGATGACGGTCCGGCCGATGTGCCGGTAGGTGGTCCACTTGCCGCCGGCCACCGACAGCATGCCCCCGCGCCCGCGGGTCACCACGGTCTCCCGCTTGGCGGCGCTGGTGCCCCCGGGCCCACCGGGCAGCACCCGCAGCCCGGCGAAGGAGTAGGTGATGTTGGCCGGGTCGAGCACGTCGGCGCCGACGGCGGTGCCCGCCTCGCCGAGGATCTGGTCCACGTCGGCCCGGTCCGGTGCGACCTCGGCCGGGTCGCCGGTGAACTCCTCGTCCGTGGTGCCCAGCAGCAGGTGGTCCTCCCACGGGATGGCGAAGGAGACGCGGTACTTGTCGACCGGGACGGTCAGCGCCGCGCGCCACGGGCGGTTCGGCTTGACGACCAGGTGCGCGCCCTTGGACAGGCGGATGCTGGGCTCGGCCGCGGGGTCCTCCATGCGGCGCAGGTGGTCGACCCAGGGGCCGGTCGCGTTGAGCACCAGGCGTGCGTCGATGCCGAACTCGGTACCGTCGACGCCGTCGCGCACCTCGGCCCCGCTGACGCGGCCGTGCGTGGTGCGCAGGCCCTGCACCGGGGCGTGGTTGAGCACCACGGCGCCGGCCTCCACGGCGGCGCGCACGGTCATCACGGCCACGCGGCTGTCGTTCATCTGGTGGTCGTGGTAGGCGGCGACCGCCTTGAGGCCGTCGGTGCGCAGGTCGGGCACGAGGCGGCGGGCGTGCGCGGGGGTCATCACCCGGCCCACGCCGTCGCCGAAGGCCGACAGCGCCGAGTACAGGAACACCCCGGCGCCCATCTTGGCGGCGCCGTGCGGGCCGCCCTTGTAGACCGGGACGAGGAAGGGCATCGGGTTGACGAGGTGCGGGGCGACCGAGCCGGACAGGGCGCGCCGCTCGCGGTGGTTCTCGGCGACCAGGCCCACGTTGCCGGTCTGCAGGTAGCGCAGGCCGCCGTGGACGAGCTTGGAGGAGGCGCTGGAGGTGGCCCCGGCGAAGTCGCCGGCGTCCACCATCGCCACCCGCAGGCCCGCCTGGGTGGCCATCCAGGCGACCGAGGTGCCGAGGATGCCGCCGCCGATGACCAGCAGGTCGAAGGTGCCGCGGGTGAGTTCGGCGCGGGTGTGCTCGCGGGCGGGGGAGATGGGGCGGGTCACGGTGGAGGTGCGCATCGCTGGTGTTCCTGACTCTCCTGATGTCGACCGGCGTACGACAATGCCGAACGCACCGCCCAGATTGCCCCCGCCGCGGCCGTGTGTCAACTCCCACTCACATGGGCCGCGTGCCCGGCCGCGGGCCCCGCGTCCTGCGGCGCCGCCGGGCACGGCGCAGCGCGGGGGAGCCGTGTACCGCGCCGCAGAGGGGCGCGGGCGGGGGTCGAGCGGAATGTGCCGGAACACACATCCGTGCGGGCGCGTTAGTCTTGCGTGGTGTTCGGACGAATGGCGGAAGGCGTCCGCAGGCTGCTGGGCAAGCCCGGAGCGGTGGACATCAGGCCCTATAGCAGACTGCTGGAACAGATCGAGTCCCGCGAGGAGGAGCTGCGCGGTCTGGAGGACGCGGAGCTCACCCGCAGGGCCACCGACCTCGGCAACGCCGAGCTCCCCTATGACCGGCCCGACCTGGTCGAGCTGTGCGCGGTGGGCCGCGAGGCCGCCCGGCGCGCGCTCGGCGAGCGCCCCTTCGACGTCCAGCTCGTGGGCACCATGGCCCTGCTGGACGGGCGCATCGCCGAGATGGCCACCGGTGAGGGCAAGACGCTGACCGGCGCGCTGGCCGCCGCGGGGTTCGCCCTGCGCGGCAAGCGGGTGCACGTGCTCAGCGTCAACGACTACCTGGCGCGGCGCGACGCCGAGTGGATGCGCCCCCTGTACGACCTGCTGGGGGTCGCCCCGGCGTGGATCGCCGAGGACTCCACGGGCGAGGAGCGCCGCACCGCCTACAGCGCCGACATCACCTACGCCTCGGTGAGCGAGCTGGGCTTCGACGTGCTGCGGGACCGGCTGGTCACCGACGCCGGCGACCGCGTGCTGCCCGAGCCTGAGATCGCCATCGTCGACGAGGCCGACTCGGTCCTCGTCGACGAGGCGCGGGTGCCCCTGGTGCTGGCCGGCGCGGCCGAGGCCTCCGACGCCGACGCCGAGATGGCCGACCTCGTGCGCGGGCTCAAGCCCCGCATCCACTACGAGGTGGACGAGGAGGGGCGCAACGTCCAGCTCACCGACGACGGGATCGACGCGGTGGAGAAGGCGCTGGGCGGCGTCGACCTCTACGACGAGAACGACACCTCGGTGCTGCCCCGGGTCAACCTGGCGCTCCACGCCCACGTGCTGCTCCAGCGCGACGTGCACTACGTGGTCCGGGACGGCCAGGTGCGGCTGATCAACGAGTCCCGCGGGCGCATCGCCCTGCTGCAGCGCTGGCCGGACGGGCTGCAGGCCGCCGTCGAGGCCAAGGAGAAGGTGGAGGTCTCCGAGACCGGCGAGGTGCTGGACTCGGTCACCGTGCAGTCGCTGGTGCTGCGCTACCCGACCCTGTGCGGCATGACCGGCACCGCCATGGCCGTGGCCGAGCAGCTCCGCGAGTTCTACGAGCTCGAGGTCGCCCAGATCCCCTCCAACAAGCCCTGCGTGCGCGAGGACGAGCCCAACCGGCTCTACGCCACCCGGGAGGAGAAGGAGGACGCCCTCGTCGCCGAGGTGGCGCGGGTGCACGCGGAGGGGCGGCCGGTGCTCATCGGCACCCAGGACGTGGCCGAGTCCGAGCTGCTCGCCAAGCGCCTGGCCGACGAGGGCCTGGAGTGCACGGTCCTCAACGCCAAGAACGACGCCGACGAGGCCGCCGTCATCGCCGAGGCGGGCACCCACGGCGCGATCACCGTGTCCACCCAGATGGCGGGGCGCGGCACCGACATCCGGCTCGGCGGCAGCGACATGGCCGACCGCGACCGCGTGGTGGAGGCGGGCGGGCTGTACGTGCTCGGCTTCGGGCACTACCCGAGCAGCCGCCTGGACGACCAGCTCCGCGGGCGCGCCGGCCGCCAGGGCGACCCCGGCGGCTCGGTGTTCTTCGTCAGCCTGGACGACGAGCTGATCACCGCCAACGGCGGGGAGACCACCGGCTACACCGCCGACGCCGACGGGCGGATCGCCGACGAGGGCTGGCTGGCCATGGTCGACCGCGCCCAGCGCATCGCCGAGGGGCGCCTGCTGGAGGTGCACCGCAACACCTGGCGCTACAACAAGATCATCGACGTGCAGCGCCAGGTCGTGCTGGAGCACCGGGAGGCGGTGCTCACCCAGGGGCTCGGCGACCGGCAGCTCGCCGTCGACTGCGCCGCCCGCCACGGCGAGCTGGTCGAGGAGGCCGGCGAGGAGGAGACGGCCCGCGCCGCGCGGCTGATCACCCTGTACCACCTGGACCGCGGGTGGACCGACCACAACGCCTTCTTGGCCGAGCTTCGGGAGGGTATCCACCTGCGCTTCCTGGGGCGGCGCGACCCGCTGGACGAGTTCAACCGGGACGCGGTCCCGGCCTTCAAGGGGTTCCTCGACGAGGCCCGGGCGCGGGCCGCCGAGACGTTCGAGGAGGCCGAGGTCAAGGACGGCACGGTCGACGTGGCGGCGGCGGGGGTGAAGCGCCCGTCGATGACCTGGACCTACATGGTGCACGACCACCCGTTCTCGTCCGACATCGAGACGGTGGTGGGCCGCCTGAAGGGCCGCAAGTCGGACTAGGGTCCGCGCACACCGCGCACCGCACGCACGGCTCAGGGGTAGGGGTGGCCCTACCCCTGAGCCATGTGTAGGGCCATGCCGCTCCGGACCGGAACCGCATAGCTTGGTCACCATGCCCGACGACCGCCCGCGAACCCTGCTCCAGGCCATGGCCCGGCCCGGCTACCTGCTGAGCCCGTGGCCGCTGCGCGCCGTGCTGTACGGGATCACCACGCCTTTGTCGGCGCTCCTGTGGGGGATTCCGCTCGGCCTGCTGGGCACGCCGTGGCTGATGCTGGCCGCCGTGATCGCCGACGACGCCCACAGTGGGTCCCCGGGGGAGATCGTCTTCCTCGTGGTGTTCGGCGCACTGCTGCTCGCCACCGCGGGGCCCCTCGTCGCCGTGCCCGGGGCCGCGCTGGAGCGCCTGCGCGTGCGCCTGACCGACGACCGGCCCTTTCCGACCCCGCACCGGGAGCCGCGCCGGCCCGGCCTGGCCGCCTGGTTCGCCACCCGCTACACCGAGGGCGCCACATGGCGGGGGCTGGCCGTGCTGGTCGTCACCGCACTGCTGTTCCTGCCGATCACCGGTGCCGTCGGACTGCTGCTGGTGCTGGGGGCGACGATGGCGGGCACGCCCTTGCTCGTCTTCGTCTACGGGGACAACGTCTCCCTGGGGCCGTGGGAGGTCTCCACCCTCCCCGAGGCCTGGCTCCCCTCCCTGGCGGGCGCCGCGGTGCTGGCGGTGGGCGCCTACATCGGCGGCCTGGCCGTCGCCGCCCAGGTCGAGCTGGTCCGGTTCATGCAGCGCGACCGGGGCGAGGAGGCGCTGCGGGCCGAGCTCACCGAGGTGACGCGGTCCCGGGCGCGGCTGGTGGACGCCTTCGAGGCCGAGCGCCGCCGGATCGAGCGGGACCTGCACGACGGGGCCCAGCAGCGGCTCGTGGCGCTCTCCATGCAGCTCGGGCTGGCGCGGCTGGACCTGCCGGAGGGATCGCCGACACGGGAGCGCATCGCCGAGGCCCAGGAGCAGGCCAAGCGCGCGCTGGTCGAGCTGCGCGAGCTGGTGCACGGCATCCACCCGCAGGTGCTCACCGACCGCGGCCTGGTGGCGGCGCTGCCGGAGCTGGCCGACCGGTGCGCCGTGCCCACCGAGGTCGTCGTCGAGCTCGACGAGCGCCCGCCCGCGCACACCGAGGCCACCGCCTACTTCGCCGTCGCCGAGGCGCTCGCCAACACCGCCAAGCACAGCGGGGCGGGGAGCGCCCGGGTGAACGCGCGCATGGAGGCGCGGACGCTCGTCGTGGAGGTCGCCGACGACGGCCGGGGCGGGGCCCGGGTCGCCGAGGGAGGCGGGTTGACCGGCCTCGCCGACCGGGCGGCGGTGGCCGACGGGAGGATACTGCTGTCCAGCCCGCCCGGCGGGCCGACCCTTCTGAGACTGGAGCTGCCGTGTCCGTGACCCCCGGTGACCACCCGAACGGCGCCGTCCGCACCGTCCTGGCCGAGGACGGGGTGCTGCTGCGCGAAGGGCTGTCCGGACTGCTGGAGCGGTTCGGGTTCACCGTCGTGGAGGCGGTGGGCGACGCGGCCGCGCTGGAGGAGGCGGTGCGCCGGCACGACCCCGCCCTGGTGGTCACCGACATCCGGATGCCGCCCGGCTTCAGCGACGAGGGGCTGCGCGCGGCGGTGCGGCTGCGCCGGGAGCGGCCCGGCCTGGCCGTGGTCGCGCTCAGCCAGTACGTGGAGCAGAGCTACGCCGCCGACCTGCTGGACTCCGGAGGGGGCGCAGGCGTGGGCTACCTGCTCAAGGAGCGGGTGGCCGACGTGGAGGAGTTCGCCGCGCAGCTCGGGCGGGTGGCGGCGGGCGGCACCGTGGTCGACCCGGAGGTGGTGCGCCAGCTGCTGCGGCGGCGCCGGGACCCGCTGGAGCGGCTGTCCGCGCGCGAGCGCGAGGTGCTGGCCGAGATCGCCGAGGGGCACTCCAACACCGCGATCGCGCTGCGGATGCACCTGAGCGAGGCGGCGGTCGGCAAACACATCGGGAACATCCTGGCCAAGCTGGACCTGCCGCCGGACGACGGGCTGAACCGCAGGGTGATGGCCGTTCTGGCCTATCTGCGGAGCGCGTGAGGCGGGTGGGACCAAAGTCCCCAGCGGGATTCCATCTCCGACACTTCGCGAAACGGACGGTAAATGCGGGTCGCCGGTCATATGCATTTACATTCACGGGGGGTAGAGTTCGGAGAATCCGCGCGGGGCCGTCAGGGGGCGCCGCGTCGCTTTTTCGGCCGCGTCGGGGGGAGCGGCCGCCGATGGAACGGAGACGGTTCGGTCTTGATCCACGAGGTCGGGGCGCAGGAGAAGATCACCTACGGCCGGAACGACCGCTTCAAGGGCGGCCCGGTGGGCGGAGGGAGGTTCTGGCGTGACGACGACGGACGCCCGACGGCCAAGATCGGCGGCCCCGAGGAATGGCGTCCCAGCGGAATGCTGGTCGTGCATGTCGGCGACACCTTCACCGTCGGCGGGCAGACGTGGAAAGTGACCGAGATCGGTGAAGAGGAGACCTCGAAGGCCTATCTTCTGTGCATCCGCCTGAGCTGATTCGGGACGCCCGTTTCCCGGCGGAATGCCACCCGCGAAGAGAAGCGACAGGCCCGCCCAAAGGCGCATGGCCCCCTGCCGGAGAAGCCGCCCCGCCGCCGTGTCGCGTGGCCGCCGTGACGGGCGGCGACGGAGGGAGCCGGGCGGTTCCCGGCCGTCCCCGCCGTCCGCCCCCTCCGCGTTGATCTCGGGAAAAACGACGCTACCGGGCCGGTTTTAGCGTCCTTTTCCCCGAGATCAACGAGGGGACGGCGGTGCGGGGGCGTGCTGTCGTTGATCTCGGGCAAGTCGGGCTTATCGTGTCCGGTTCAACCCCGAGTTTCCCGAGATCATCGCCGAGGAGCGTCGCCGCCGAGTGCTCTGGTCGGACCGGGCTCAGGCCCGTTCTTATGGATCGGCCCGGTCCTCTGCCTCGTCCCGTGCCGTCGCGAACGTCTTGGCCGCCATGACCGCCACCGCCGCCGTCTCCATCGACGTGAAGCACGGGATGCCCGCCTCCCGCGCCGCCGGGCGCAGGGTGTCGAGGAGGTCCGGCGGGCCGCATTCCACGTTGCGCAGGACCAGCGACACCCGGGTCCCCGGGACCTCCTCCTGCAAGTGACCGAGGTGGCCCACGTACTCCAGCAGACCGGCGCGCACCGCCTCGGCCGTGGACGTGTCCCCGGCCCCGCCCCCGGCCGGGGGCGCGAACGCCGCGAAGCTCTGCACATTGGCGTGCGCCACCGCGTCCGGATAAGGGCGGGCGCCGCAGACCGCCGCCACCGCCGCCCGCGCCAGGTCCTTCGGGCCGAGCGGACCCAGCGGGATCTCCAGGGGATTGCCCGCCGCCGCGCGCGGCACCGCCGCGCGGAGCGCCTCCTCCGCCTCGGGGCCCAACGGGGGCAGCGCCGCCCCCGCCGCGTCGAAGGCGTCCGCCGCCAGCACCCCCGCCCCGCCGCTCGGGCCCACGACCAGCACGTCCGAGCCGCCGCCCGCCGGGCGCCCGGCCTGCAGGTCGAACATCTCCAGAACAGCGAGCAGCTCCTCCTGGCTCCGCACCAGCGCGAAACCGCACCGGGCGGCCAGGCCCGTCCACACCCGCGCGTCCCCGGCCAGTGCGCCGGTGTGCGAGGCGGCGGCGCGGCGCCCCTGCCGGCTGCGCCCGCCCACCAGGACCGCCGTCGGCACCCGCCCCCGCGCCGCACGCAGCGCACGGGCCAGGGCGCGGCCGTCCGGCGGGCGCTCCACGTACAGCCCCACCACCCCGGTCCCCGGGTCGTCGACCAGGTACCGGACCAGTTCGTCCGGGCCCACGTCGGCCGCGTTGCCGACGGTCGCCGCGGTGGAGAAGCGCAGCCCGCGCCGCTCGCCGACCCGGACGACCTCGCCCGCCAGGCCGCCGCTCTGCGCGACCAGGCCCACCCGGCCCGGCGCGCCGGGCGGCCCGCCCAGGAAGGTCTGGCCGCCCGCGGGGGAGTAGACGCCCATGCAATTGGGGCCCAGCAGCCGCCCCCCGCCCTGCCGGGCGGCGGCGACCAGCTCGGCCTCACGGGCCGCGCCCTCGGGCCCGGACTCGGCGAAGCCGTCCCCCACGACCTGTACGAACGGGATTCCGCGCGCCTGCCGGACGGCATCGGCGCAGGCGGCGGCCGGGACGGCGACCAGGGCGTAGTCGGTCTCCGGGGGGACGTCGGCCAGCGTCGGGACCGCGGGCACGCCCTCCACCTCGCGGGCGGTGGGGTGCACGGCGACGAGCGTGCCCGGGTAGCCGGACGAGCGGTAGTTGGACAGGAACATGCTGCCGAAGCCCCGCCCTCGGGTGGAGGCGCCGACGACGGCGACCCCGCGCGGCGCGGACAGCCGGGTGAAGTCGGTGGGAGGGGCGCCGCCGCTCGACCGCCCGCCCGCGACCGCCGGGGGGAGGTCCCCGGGAACGGGGGACCCGTCGGCGACCAGCAGGCGGGCATCGGCCGCCATCGCCCCATCCGGCCCGGCGATCACCGGGTTCAGCTCGAACGAGGACAGGGCCGGGCCGAGGCGCTCCACCAGCCCGCCGGGGCCGCCGACCGCCTCGATCACCGACGCCAGGGCCGCTCGGTCGACCGGCGGTGCGCCGCGCCCGCCCCTGAGCAGGGCGGCCCCGCGCAGCCGGTCCGGAAGGCGCGCGGCCTCGCCGGGCTCCAGGGGGCAGGGCAGGACCACGGTGTCGTCGAGGGCCTCGGCCCAGACCCCGCCGAGGCCCACCAGCAGCAGCGGGCCGAAGGAGGGGTCGGCGACGGCGCCGACGATGACCTCGGCGCCGGGCGGGCACTGCTCCTCCACCAGGAAGCCGTCCGGGGCGAGGCCTTGGGCCTTCAGGTCCCGCAGCATTTCTTCGGCGGCCGTGTGGACCCGGCCGGGCCCGTCCAGGCCGAGGCGCACGGCGCCGGCGTCGGACTTGTGCAGGAGTCCGGGGCCGAAGGCCTTGAGGACCAGCGGTGGTCTCAGGGACGCGGCGCCGGTGGCCGCCTCCTCGGGGGTGGGGTGCGCGGTGCCGCGGGGGACAGGGACGCCTGCCTGCGCGGCGAGGCGCTTGGCCTGTATCTCGGTGGCGGCGACGGGTGCCATGGGAGCTCCCTCGGTGTCGGCACGAGGCGGTGGGGCGGGGCCGCGCGTGGTGTCGTCTCAGGTGATGTCCGGTAGACCGGCGTCACCCGGTGCGGGCGCGGCGCGGGGCTCCGCTCGCTCCGGCCCTCGGCGGCGGCGGAATCGGTGGCCGGGGCCCGCGCCGCGCCACCGAACGGCACCGGACGGCGGGCACGGCTTTGGGCCCGTGGGCCCTAAAGGGGGTCCAACGGCCCAAATCGGGATCAGGGCCTGTGGTGGGCCTATCGGGGCAGGTGGCGCGGGCGGGAGAATCCGTTGGTGAGCGGCCCGGAGCCCGGCCCCCGCCGGCCGTGCTCCGGGACCAAGGCGCCCGAGGACGCCCGCGCCCGCTCCGCGGGCGTGTGTCGGAACCGGGCGCCGGAGCCGGAGCGGCGGTCGGGCCGCCGTACAACGCACCACCATCCCCGACGGCCCGCCACCGGTCCGCTCGGCCCCGCCCTCCCGACCCCCAGAGGAGGGCGGGGCGCCGGCTCCTTCCGGCGCGGTCCGGAGCCCCCGTCCCGTGCGCGGCACCGGCACGGCCGTCCGGCGGCCGACCCGCACGGTGGCGTGCCGCGCGGAGCGGTGCGGGGGCTGGGCCCGCCGGCCCGGGGACGCGTCCCCGGGCCCGGGCGTCCGGGGGCCGTAGCGGGTAGGACGGAG
>NZ_JAQFWQ010000040.1 GCF_027706725.1 Nocardiopsis endophytica | reverse complement strand
ACGGCCCGCGAGCAACAAGCACTCTCGTTGGCCGCTTGACATAGAAGCGTCAACGACGGGGAGGTGCGGAGTCTCAGGAGGCGAAGGCGCGGACGAGCCGGTCGGCGGCGTCGTCGAGCACTTCGTCGCGCTTGCAGAAGGCGAACCTGACCAGGTGGCGCCCCTCCTCCACGCGGTCGTAGAGGACCTGGGCGGGCACGCAGGCCACCCCGGCGGTGCGCGGCAGGGTGCGGGCCAGCTCCAGCCCGTCCTTGAACCCGAGCGGGCGCACGTCGGCCATGACGAAGTAGGTGCCCTGCGGGCGCAGCACGCCGAACCCGGCCCGGTCCAGGCCGTCCGAGAGGCGGTCGCGCTTGGCCTGCAGCGCCTCACGCTGGCCGCGCACCCACTCCCGCTCCCCGGTGACCGCCTCGGCGACGGCGAGCTGGAGCGCGCCGTTGGCGGAGAAGGTGAGGAACTGGTTGACGGTCTGCACCGCGCGCACGAGCGGCGCCGGGCCCATCACCCACCCGGTCTTCCAGGCGGTGACCGAGAACGTCTTGCCGACCGAGGACACCGCGACGGTGCGCTCGCGCATTCCGGGCAGGGAGGCCAGGGGCACGTGCTCGGCGCCGTCGAACAGCAGGTGCTCGTAGACCTCGTCGGTGAGCGCGATCAGGTCGTGCTCGCGGCAGACGGCGGCGATCTCCTCCAGCTCGGCACGGGTGAGCACGGTGCCGGTGGGGTTGTGCGGGGAGTTGACGACGACCATGCGGGTGCGTGGGCCCACCGCGGCGCGCAGCTCGGCCGGGTCGAAGGTGAAGCGCCCGTCGGGGCCGGGGCGCAGCGGGACGGGGCGGCGCACGCCCCCGGCCAGGGAGACCACGGCGGCGTAGGAGTCGTACATCGGCTCGAAGAGCACGACCTCGTCCCCGGGCTCGACCATGGCCAGCACCGAGGCGGCGATCCCCGCGGTGGCGCCGACGGTGATGTAGACCTCGCCGTCGGGGTCGTACTCGGTGCCGAAGCGCTCGGCCCGGTCGGCGGCCACGGCGGCGCGCAGCTCGGGCCTGCCGGGGCCGGGCGGGTACTGGTTGACGCCGTCGCGGATGCGGCCCGCGGCGGCCTCGATCAGCGAGCGGGGCCCATCGGTGTCCGGGAAGCCCTGCCCGAGGTTGATCGCTCCGGTCTCGGCGGCCAGGCGGCTCATCTCGGCGAACACGGTCTCGCCGTAGGCGCGCATGCGTTCCACAAGGGGTTCGTCCACAGGGGCAGCATAGACGTGCGCCCTCCCTGCGTGGTGGGCCGCCGGGTGCCGATCCGCGGCAGGACGGCTATCCGGCGACCTCGCGGCCGGTCGGGCGGCGACGGCGGCCGGGGCGGTGGTCGGCGCGCGTCTCGACCAGGGCGTCGGCCAGGTGCAGGCGGTCCTCGGCGCTGATCCCGGCCACGAACCGGCGGATGGTGGCCCCCGGGTCGCCGCAGTCGTTGAACACCTCGCCCATGACCCGGGCGGAGTACTCGGCGCGGCTCTCGGAGGGGCGGTAGAGCCAGGCCCGGCCGGACTTCTCCCGCTGCAGCAGGCCTTTGTGGAAGAGGATGGTGGTCACGGTCATCACGGTCGTGTAGGCGACCTCGCGGCCGTAATGCATGCGGGCGCGGACCTCCCGCACCGGGAGTGGGCCGTCGGCGCTCCAGAGCGCGTCCATGATCGCCGCTTCGAGCTCCCCGAACTCCTTCACTGCACGGACCTCCCTGAGGATTCGTTCCGCCATGCTAAGAGCGGGCCTTTCCCCTCCGCCGGGGATTCGCCGAGAACGCACCGATCCGCACACCCTGGGGGTGTTCGGCGGGGGATTTCGGCGACACGCCCGTGGTGCGGTGCACGGAGCAAGCGCGCGCGGCGCCCCCGCCCGATCGGTCCGCAGTGGCCCGCGCCACAATGGGAGGCCCGGGGGCCGACGGAGGAGGACCGCGTGGAGCAACGGCGCCGCGACCGCAGGGCCCAGATCGCCATGACCGCCGACGAGCGGGCGGCGTTCCTCGCCGCGAACCGGAAGGTGCAGGTGGCGACGGTGGGGCCGGACGGCGCCCCGCACCTGTCGACGCTGTTCTACGCCCTGGTCGGCGGCCGCCTGGCGTTCTGGACCTACGCCGCCTCCCAGAAGGCGGTGAACCTGCGCCGCGACCCGCGGATCACCTGCCTGGTCGAGGACGGGGAGGAGTACGGGGAGCTGCGCGGGCTGATGCTGCGGGGCACCGCGGAGACGGCCGACGACCCCGGGACGGTCCGGCGGGTGGGCACGGCGGTGACCGCCGCCATGACCGGCACCCCGGAGGAGGCCCTGGAGGCCGCGGGCGCGCGAGAGGAGATCGAGCGCGCCGGGCGCAAGCGGGTGGCGGTGTTCGTCCGGGAGGAGCACGCCGCGAGCTGGGACCACTCCAAGCTCTGAGGGCCCCGGCCGGGGCGGGCGCAGGGGGAGAGAAGTCGTGCGCGGCCGGACCCGCTCCCTCGTCCGGCGGAACCCCCGTGTCCCGCCGGTCTCGGGAACGGCCGTCCTGCCCGGCCGCGCACACCTGGTGTGACGCCGGGCACCGGCACCCGGTTCCGAAAAAATCTCCGGCGCCCCGCACGATTGGCCCGGTGCCGGGCGGGGCATGGTCTCCGGGACCCGGACGGGCGCACGGAACCCCTGGAAGCGCGGGCGGTCCGGGTATCCGATCCACCGCGTGCCGCAGCCGTGCGGCGAGCCGACTTTGTGAATGATTGTTAGGTATCTCCCAGTCCGGTATCGGTCTGGGGGCGGCATCTTCATGCCTGTACAGCTAGCCTGTTACCGAGATTGCCGGCCGGGCGAAGCGTCCCCGCCGCCTGCGGTAGCTGGCGCGCTGCGAGCCCGCCCTGCTTGGCGGCCATCTCCAGATCCATACATTCACAAGCGAGCTGCGGAAGAGGGCGATCTCCGCCGTGTCGTCTGAGGCGTCTCAACCCCTGACAGATTTCGGCCCGAACGAGTGGTTGGTCGAGGAGCTCTATCAGAAGTACCTGAACGACCCGAACTCCGTTGACAAGGCGTGGTGGAACTTCTTCGCCGACTACAAGTCCGGATCCGCCAAGCCCGGGACCGCCGCGTCCGGCGCCGCGGGTGCACCGACGGCCACGGGTGCACCCGCCAAGGCCGACGGCAAGGCTCCGGCGACGGCCAAGGACGGCGGCAAGAAGCCCGCGGCGGGCGCCGAGTCCTCCTCCGCCCCGGCCGACGAGGCCCTGAAGGTCACCGAGGAGCGGCTGCGCGGGGCCCCGGCCCGCACCGCCACCAACATGGAGTCCAGCCTCGCGCTGCCGACCGCCACCTCGGTGCGTGCGGTGCCGGTGAAGCTGCTCTTCGACAACCGCATCGTCATCAACAACCACCTGCGCCGCGCGCGCGGGGGCAAGGTGTCGTTCACCCACATCATCGGCTACGCCATGGTCAAGGCCCTGGAGTCGATGCCGGAGATGAACCACTCCTACGTCGAGGTCGACGGCAAGCCCGGGGTGGCCAAGCCCGAGCACGTCAATTTCGGCCTCGCGATCGACCTGCAGAAGCCGGACGGCTCCCGGCAGCTCGTCGTGCCCTCGGTCAAGGCCGCCGACACCCTGGACTTCAAGGGGTTCTGGAGCGCCTACGAGGAGCTGGTCCGCAAGGCCCGCAACAACAAGCTGGGCGTGCCCGACTTCCAGGGCACCACGATCAGCCTGACCAACCCGGGCGGCATCGGCACCGTGCACTCGGTGCCGCGGCTGATGCCGGGCCAGGGCACCATCATCGGCGTCGGGTCGATGGAGTACCCGGCCGAGTTCCAGGGCGCCTCCCCCGAGACGCTGAACCGGCTGGCCATCAGCAAGGTCATGACGCTGACCTCCACCTACGACCACCGGATCATCCAGGGCGCGCAGTCCGGGGAGTTCCTGAAGCGCATCCACCAGCTCCTGCTGGGCGAGGACGGCTTCTACGACGAGATCTTCGCCTCCCTGCGGCTCCCCTACGAGCCGGTCCGCTGGACGCAGGACATCTCGGTCGACACCTCCCAGCAGCTGGACAAGACCAGCCGGGTGCAGGAGCTGATCCACGCCTACCGGGTCCGCGGCCACCTCATGGCCGACACCGACCCGCTGGAGTACAAGCAGCGCCGCCACCCCGACCTGGACGTGCTGCAGCACGGGCTGACCCTGTGGGACCTGGAGCGCGAGTTCCCCACCGGCGGCTTCGGCGGCAAGCCGGTGATGAAGCTCCGCGACATCCTGGGCGTGCTGCGCGACACCTACTGCCGCACGGTCGGCATCGAGTACATGCACATCCAGTCCCCCGAAGAGCGGGAGTGGATCCAGGCGCACATCGAGCGCGAGCACGAGAAGCTCGACCGCGACGAGCAGCTGCACATCCTGCGCCGCCTCAACAGCGCCGAGGCCTTCGAGACCTTCCTGCAGACCAAGTACGTCGGGCAGAAGCGGTTCTCGCTGGAGGGCGGCGAGTCGCTCATCCCGCTGCTGGACGGCGTGATCTCCCAGGCGGCCGGCGCCGAGCTGGACGAGGTCGTCATCGGCATGGCCCACCGCGGCCGCCTCAACGTTCTCGCCAACATCTGCGGCAAGTCCTACGGCCAGATCTTCGGCGAGTTCGAGGGCAACCTGGACCCGCGCTCGGCGCACGGCTCCGGCGACGTCAAGTACCACCTGGGCACCGCGGGCACCTTCGAGACCCCCGACGGGCAGAAGATCGCGATCTCCCTGGCGGCCAACCCGAGCCACCTGGAGACGGTCGACCCGGTGCTGGAGGGCATCGTCCGCGCCAAGCAGGACGTGCTCGACAAGGGGCCGCACGGCTTCACGGTGCTGCCGCTGCTCATCCACGGCGACGCCGCGTTCGCCGGGCAGGGCGTGGTGGCCGAGACGCTCAACCTGTCGCAGCTGCGGGGCTACCGCACCGGCGGCACGGTGCACGTCATCGTCAACAACCAGGTCGGGTTCACCACCTCCCCGGCCGACAGCCGCTCCAGCATCTACGCCACCGACGTGGCGCGGATGGTGCAGGCGCCGATCTTCCACGTCAACGGGGACGACCCGGAGGCCGTGGTGCGGGTGGCGCGGCTGGCCTTCGCCTACCGCCAGGCGTTCAACAAGGACGTCGTCGTCGACATGGTGTGCTACCGCCGCCGCGGGCACAACGAGTCGGACAACCCGCACTTCACCCAGCCGCTGATGTACGAGCTGATCGACTCCAAGCGGTCCACCCGCAAGCTCTACACCGAGGCGCTGGTCGGCCGCGGCGACATCACCATGGAGGAGGCCGAGCAGGCGCTGCGCGAGTACCAGCAGGAGCTGGAGCGCGCCTTCTCCGAGACCCGCGAGGCCGACAAGAAGCCGGTCGAGCCCGGCTCGGTCGTCAAGCCGGAGGTCTTCGACGAGGGGCGCCTGGACCACACCCAGGTCCCCACCGCCATCTCCGAGCAGGCGGTCAAGGAGATCATCGCGACCCAGACCGACCTGCCCGAGGGCTTCACCGCCCACCCGCGCCTGCTGCCGCAGCTGCAGCGCCGCGCCAAGGTGGTCGAGGACGGCACCATCGACTGGGCCACCGGCGAGCTGCTCGCCTTCGGCTCGCTGCTGATGGACGAGCACCCGGTGCGCCTGGTGGGCCAGGACAGCCGCCGCGGCACCTTCGGCCAGCGGCACGCCTCCCTGGTGGACAAGGCCACCGGCGAGGTGCACACCCCGCTCAAGCGGTTCGACCGGGGCACCTCCAAGTTCTACGTGCACGACTCGCTGCTCAGCGAGTACGCGGCGCTGGGCTTCGAGTACGGCTACTCGGTGGAGCGCCCGGACGCGCTCGTGTGCTGGGAGGCCCAGTTCGGCGACTTCGTCAACGGCGCGCAGAGCGTCATCGACGAGTACATCTCCTCCAGCGAGCAGAAGTGGGGCCAGCGCTCCAGCGTGACCCTGCTGCTGCCGCACGGCTACGAGGGCCAGGGCCCGGACCACTCCTCGGCCCGGGTCGAGCGGTTCCTGCAGCAGTGCGCGCAGGAGAACATGACCGTGGCGATGCCGACCACCCCGGCCAGCTACTTCCACCTGCTCCGGTGGCAGGGCCTGTCGGGCTACCGGCGCCCGCTGGTGGTGTTCACCCCCAAGTGGATGCTGCGCGCCAAGCAGGCCACCTCCACGGCCGCCGAGTTCACCTCGGGGTCGTTCGAGCCGGTCATCGACGACCGCAAGGTCGACCCGGCCAAGGTGCGCCGGGTGGTGCTGTGCTCCGGCAAGGTCTACTACGACCTGGACGGCGCCCGGGACCGCACCGGCGACGAGCACACCGCGATCATCCGCGTGGAGCGGCTCTACCCGCTCCCCGTGGAGGAGATCCGGCGGCGCCTGGCGGCGTTCCCCAACGCCGGCGAGGTGCTGTGGGTGCAGGAGGAGCCGGCGAACATGGGCCCCTGGCCGTTCGTGGCGCTGGTCTTCTCCGAGCAGCTGGACCGGCCCTTCACCCGGGTCTCGCGCCCGGCCTCCTCCTCGCCGGCGGTCGGCTCGGCCAAGCGGCATGAGGTGGAGCAGCAGGCCGTGGTCAACACGGTGTTCCCGCCGGTCGAGTAGGCGCCATGTACTACACGGACCGCGGGATCGAGGAGCTGGAGCGGCGCCGGGGCGAGGAGGAGGTCTCCTTCGCCTGGCTCTCCGAGCAGCTGCGCACGTTCACCGACCTGAACCCGGAGTTCGAGACGGCCGTCGAGCGGCTCGCCACCTGGCTGGCCCGGCTCGACGACGACGAGGACGAGTGAGGCGGGCCGGGTCCGCGCGCCGGTGATGGGGGACCCCCGACAGCGTCGGGGGTCCCCTGCGGCGTTCGGGGCCGGGGGCGCCGCCCGGGGCCGGCCTCGGGGCCGGACTCGGGGTCTCCCCCGACACGCCCCGGATGTTTCGCGACATATCTTGAAGCGCCCGCGAACGCGACATATCGTGATTGCAGAAGCGTTCGAGTCGAAAGGTGTCGCGATGGCGCGTTGGACCATCGACCAGCCGACGACGCGGGTCCTCGACGGGATCGTGGCGCTGCGCGTCCGTGTCATCGGCGGTCATGTCAACATCCTGCCCACCGACGATCCGGCGACCTTCGAGGTCGCCGACATCAAGGGGGAGCCCGTCCTCGTCACGCACGAGGCCGGGATCCTCACCATCACCTACGAGGACCTGACCGGCGGCGGGCTGCTGGAGCGGCTCAAGCCGGTGCAGCTGTCCGGCTACAAGGACGTGGGGCGCCGCTCGGCCTCGGTCGACCTGCGGGTCCCCCGCGACTGCCCGGTGGAGGTCACCACCCTGTCGGCGCCGATCGTGGCCGCGGGGCTGGCCGGGCGGGTGCAGCTGCGCACCGCCTCGGGCGACGTCACCCTGGACGAGCTGACCGGGGACGTGGAGGTCTCCACGGTCAGCGGCGACCTGGCCGCGCGCGGCCTGCAGGGCGGCCTGTCCTTCAACAGCGTCGGCGGCCAGGCCGCGGTGGCCGGGGGGCGGCTGTCCTCCTTCGCCGCCAAGACCGCCTCGGGCAAGGTCCTGGCCGACGTGGAGCTGGCCGCCTCCGCCAAGGTGCGGCTGGGCTCCATCTCCGGCGGGGTGGCGCTGCGGGTGCCCGCCGAGACCTCCGCCGACGTCGACCTGCGCTCGGCCACCGGCGCCCTGGACTCGGAGTTCGGGCTGGAGCGCAAGGCCCTGCGCGGCCGCTCCCGGCTGGGCGGCACGATCGGGAACGGCCCCGATCCGGCCGCCATCAGCACCACCACGGTCTCGGGGGCGGTCTCCCTGCTGCGCCGCGCCGCCGACGCCCCGGCCGAGATCCCGAGGGGGAACGCATGAGCACCATCTTCGGCCACGGCCGGCTCCGGCTCTACCTGCTGAAGCTGCTGGACGAGAGCCCCAAGCACGGCTACGAGATCATCAGCCTGCTGCGCGACCGGTTCCTGGGGGTGTACTCGCCCTCGCCGGGGACGATCTACCCGCGCCTGGCCCGCCTGGAGGAGGAGGGGCTGGTCACCCATGAGGAGGTCAACGGCCGCAAGGTCTACCGGCTGACCGACAAGGGGCGCGAGGAGCTGAACAGCCGCAGCGCGGACCTGAACGACCTGGAGCGCGAGATCACCGAGTCGGTGCGGGACGTGGCCCGCGCGGTCAAGGAGGACGTGCGCGACACCATCAGCTCACTGCGCGAGGAGCTGAAGTACGCCGCCTCCGGCGGGCGCCGCGCCCGGGAGGCCTCCTCCGGCACGGAGGGCTCGGCCGGTTCCGGCGACACCGCCGACGCCGCCGATGCCGCCGGCGAGGAGGGCGCGGACCGCGAGCGCGCGGGGCAGGGCGCCCAGGGCGGCCACGGCGGCTGGTGGGGGCGCGACTGGGAGCGCCTCGCCAAGGACGTCGGCGAGTCCTGGAAGGGCTCGTGGGGCGGCGCGTGGGGCACCTGGGGGTCGTGGGGCTCCGGCCGCACCGCCGAGGACGAGGAGGCCTCCGGGGCCTCGGGCGAGGGCGACTCCGCGTCCGGCGGGGAGCACCGCGGCGGCCGTTCGGAGTTCGAGCGGACGCTGCACGAGTTCGCCGACCGGGTCCGCGACGTGGTCCGCGAGGGCGGCGCCGTGGGCGAGTCGGCGGCGCGCGACCTCAAGCGGATCCTGGACGACACGCTGGACGTGATCCAGCGCGACATGGCCCACTGGGGCCCCGGCGGCGGGAAGCACCCGTGCGGCCGCCAGGAGTCCTCCGAAGAGGAGGAGGAGACCACCGGCGCCCAGGAGGACCGGGAGGAGCGCGAGGAGCCGAAGGGCCCCTTCGCCCAGCCCCCGGCCGACGAGGACCGCTCCGACCCGTGGTCCACCGCCGTCCACGAGGACCCGTCGCCGAAGGCCCCGCCGGCGGAGCCGGAGGCGCGAGCCGACGGAGACGGCGACGGCCCTGAGGACGCCAAGGGCGACGACAGGCCCGGACCCGCCTGAGGCCACTCGTCCACAGGTACGCGATCACCCTGCATCCGCCGGGGCGGTCGCGTACCTTTCTCATGTCGGGCTCGTCCACACCGCTACGGAGGGCCGCCGAGGATGAACCGCCCCGTCAAGCTCCCCTACACGATGGTCTTCGACGAGGGGGTCTGGTACGCCGGGACCGAACTGCGCGGCCTGAGGGTCGTCGGCGAGGGCCCCACCCCCGCGGCGGCCAAGGACGACCTCGAGGAGACGGTCCTGGCCGTCCTCCGCAAGCGCCGTTCGAGCAATCAGAACATCGAACTCACGGTGCGCTGATGCCCGAGAGCCGAACGACGCGCATGTCCCCCGTCGTGGTCCGGGACGAGGATGGAATGTGGTGCGCCCACGTCTCCCTACGGCCGGGCGTCGGGGCCGTCGGCGAGGGCGGCACGCCGGAGGAGGCACTCGCCGATCTCCAGGAGGCCCTCGCCGGGCTCATCGAGGAGTTCGGGACGCCCCGGCGCCCCGGTGCGGAGCGGGGGGCGCCGTGAGGATCACCCTTGAACAGGACGAGGACGGGGTCTGGAACGGCCACGCGGAGGTCCGCACCGGACACCATGCCTTCGGATACGGCGACGACCCCGCCGACGCGCTGGCCGACCTCATGGAGGGGATCGCCGCCTTGGCCGAATCCGAGGAGGGCGGTCAGGGCCCGGTGACCGGTACCGGGCCCTGACGGTCGTCCCGGGGGTCAGACCGTGAAGACGATCTTGCCGAACTGGTCGCCCGCCGCCATGGCCTCGAAGCCCTCCTTGGCCTGGGTCAGCGGGAGCACGCGGTCGATGGCGGGACGCACGCCGGTGCGGGCCAGCATCTCGGTCAGGTGGGCCAGCTCGCCGCGGGTGCCCATCGTCGAGCCGATCACCTGCAGCTGCAGGAAGAACACCCGGGTCAGCTCGGCCGAAGGGGCGTCGCCGCTGGTGGCGCCGCAGGTGACGATCTTGCCGCCGGGCTTGAGGGAGCGCACCGAGTGCCCCCAGGTCGCCTGGCCGACCGAGTCGAACACCGCGTCCACCTTCTCCGGGAGCCGCTCCCCCGTCGGCACGGCCGCGTGCGCGCCCAGGGCCACGGCCCGGTCGCGCTTGGCCTCGCTGCGGCTGGTGGCGTAGACCCGGTGCCCGGCCTGCGCGGCCAGCGCGATGAGCGCCCCGGCCACGCCGCCGCCCGCGCCCTGCACCAGCAGGGTCGACCCGGGCGCCGGGGCCGCCTTGGTGAACAGCATGCTGTAGGCGGTCAGCCACGCCGTGGGCAGGCAGGCCGCCTCCTCGAAACTCAGCTCGGCGGGCTTGGGCACCAGGTTGCGGCGCGGAACCGCGACCTTCTCGGCGAGCGTGCCGTCGTACACCTCCGACAGCAGGGACCGCTTGGGGTCGTAGGTCTCCCCGCCCGGGACGCCGGGGTCGCCCACCACGGAGTGCACGATCACCTCGTTGCCGTCCTCGTCGACCCCGGCGGCGTCGCAGCCCAGCACCATGGGCAGCTTGTCGGCGCTCAGGCCCACGCCGCGCAGGCTCCACAGGTCGTGGTGGTTGAGGGAGGCCGCCTTCACGTCCACGACGGTCCAGCCGTCGCGGGGGGCGGGATCGGGCCGTTCGCCGGCCTCCAGGCCGGAGACGGGGTCGTCGGGGTCGATGCGCGCGGCGGTGATAGCGAACATGCCCCGAACCCTAGCGATGGGCGGCGGCGCCGTCGGCCCGGGCCCCGGGGTCGAGCGAGAAGGCCACCACACGGCCTCCGGGCATCGGGGAGGTGTGCCACTCGCTGGAGATCGCCTCCACCATCGCCAGCCCGCGGCCGCTCTCGGAGTCGGGCGAGAACCCGCGCACCGCCGGGCGGTCGCCGGGGGTGTCGGGGCGCGGCCCCTCGTCGTGCACGGACACGGTGACCGCCCCGGGGCGGTGCACCACCTCCACGCCGAACCGCCCGCCGGGCTCGCCGCTGCGGGTGTGCCTCACGGCGTTCGCGGCGACCTCGCTGACCAGCAGCATGGCCGCGTCGACCAGGTCGTCCTTCAGGGCGGGGCACAGCGCGAGCGTGGACCGTACGAAGGCGCGCGCCTCGCGCACGTACGGCTCCTCGCCGGGGAATCCGCACCGGGCCATGACCACCGCGCCCGCGCCCCGGGCCCGGGGGACCGCGGGGAACTCCCGGGCAGGCGGTCCCTGAAGTGTCGCGCTCATGGCTGGCTCCCCCCTGGGCGTGGTGGCGCTCCGGCAGACCCGGGTCCGCGCCCGGGTGACCATCCTCCCCTCGCGCCCCGGCCGCTGCAATTGCTTCCCTGATTTTTCCCTACCCGCTTTACCTCCCACTGATGTCCAGTAGCCTCGTTCCGTTCTCCTTTCGGCACTCCCCTCAGCCAGGAGGTCACCATGTCCGCTTCCAACAGCCCCACGGCGCGGCGGCGCCGCCTCGGCGTCGAATTGCGCCGTCTGCGGGAAAACGCCGGAATGACCGGAGAAGAGGCCGCGGAGCGGATGGCCTGGTCCGGCAGCAAGCTGTCGCGGATCGAGCGCGGCCAGGTCGCCACCAACTCCGACGACGTGCGCGACCTGCTCGACCTGTACAAGGTGGAGGACATGGGCCTGCGCACCTCGCTGGTGACGCTGGCCCGCGAGTCTCGGCGGCGCGGCTGGTGGCACGTGTACGGCGACGTCATGCCCGAGCGCTTCGAGGTCTACCTCGGCCTGGAGCCGGAGGCGGCCGTGCTCCGCTTCTACCAGGCGCAGATCGTCCCCGGGCTGTTCCAGACCGAGGCCTACGCCCGCGCGCTCCTGGAGGCGCACCCGGCCTCGGTCGCCCCCGAGGAGGTCGAGCGCCGGGTGGAGCTGCGCATCCGCCGCCGGGAACTGCTGTTCTCGGAGCGCTCGCCGTCCCCGCACGTCTGGGTGGTGCTGGACGAATCGGTCCTGCACCGGCCGGTCGGCGGGCCGCAGGTGATGGCCGACCAGATCGCCTACCTGCTGGAGGCCGGGCGGAGGACGCAGGTCACCGTGCAGGTCGTACCTTTCGGAATCGGGGTGCATTCCGGACTCGACGGGGCGTTCGACATCCTCGAGTTCCCCGAATCCGATATCCACACCCCCAAACTCGTCCATTTGGAGAACCTGACGAGCAGCCTCTATATAGAAAAGGCCAAGGAGGTGCACTTCTACACGGTGGCCTTCGAGCACCTGCGCACCGCCGCGCTGCACCCGGAAAGGACCCGCCAGGTCCTGGCGGAGATGGAGCGCTCCATGCGGGCGCGGGCGCAGGACGACGAGTAATCGCGATACGAGGAGGCGCGGCATGCCCGCGATCGATCCACAGCTCCCCCGGCACCCCCGCTGGCGGACGAGCAGCCACAGCAGCACCGGCGGCGGCCAGTGCGTCGAGGTGGCGGACGTGCCGGAGGGCACGTGGGTGCGCGACTCGCGCGCACCGGAGGGGGCGGTCCTGGCCTTCGGGCACGCCGCCTGGGCGGCCTTCGTCGGGGCCGCGGCCGACCGGCGGCTCTAGGGGGCGTTGAGTGGATCACGGCCTACTGCGCAACGCCCAGGCACGCCCCTCGCTGCGTTCTCATCAGTCGACAGCACGCCCAGGCTGACTCCCCCGATCCCTTGGGAGCACAGTGGCCTTGCGATGGACGCACCTGGACGCCGCTCGCTACGGCCATGACCCACACAACACCCCCTGGCCTCCCCACGCATCGGGCCGGGACCCGCGGGCGGCACACCCCGCGGACGGGAGGGGCCCACACAGAACGGATCCGGAGCCGGTGACCCCGCTCCGGATCCGCTACCGTGTGCCACCGTCCGATCACACGAACGGCGGTCCGGCCCGTCAGGCCCGCGCCACCCCGTCCTTGCGCGCCTGCTCCGCGACGGCGGCCGAGACCGCCGGGACGACCCGCGCGTCGAAGGTGCTCGGGATGATGTAGTCGGCGGCGAGGTCGTCGCCGACCAGGTCGGCCAGCGCGTCGGCGGCCGCGAGCTTCATGCCCTCGGTGATGTCCGAGGCGCCCGCGTCCAGCGCGCCCCGGAAGACGCCCGGGAACGCCAGCACGTTGTTGATCTGGTTCGGGAAGTCGCTGCGCCCGGTGGCCACGACGCTGGCGTACTTGCGCGCCACGTCCGGGTGCACCTCCGGGTTGGGGTTGGCCATCGCGCAGATGATCGCCTGCGGCGCCATCGTCGCCACGACCTCCTCGGGCACCTCCCCCGCGGACAGCCCGATGAACACGTCGGCCCCGGAGAGCGCGTTCTCGATCGAGCCCTCGAGCCCGGCCCGGTTGCTGATCGCCGCCAGCTCCTCCTTGACCGGGGTGAGGCCGTCGCGGCCGGCGTAGATCATGCCCTTGCTGTCGGCCACGGCGATGTCGCCGATGCCGCCGTCGAGCAGCATCTTGGTGACCGCCACCCCGGCCGCGCCCGCGCCCGAGACCACGGCGCGCAGGTCGCCCAGGGTGCGCCCGGTCAGCCGGGCCGCGTTGCGCAGCGCCGCCACGGTGACGATCGCGGTGCCGTGCTGGTCGTCGTGGAAGACCGGGATGTCCAGGCGCTCACGCAGCCGGCGCTCGATCTCGAAGCAGCGCGGCGCGGAGATGTCCTCCAGGTTGATCCCGCCGAAGGAGGGCGCCATCCGGGCGACCGTCTCCACCAGGTCGTCGACGTCGGTGCAGTTCAGCGCGATCGGCACCGAGTCCACGCCGCCGAACTGCTTGAACAGCAGCGACTTGCCCTCCATGACCGGGAGCGAGGCCTCGGGGCCGATGTCGCCCAGGCCCAGCACGGCCGAGCCGTCGGTGACGACCGCGACCAGGTTGGACCTCCAGGTGTAGGCGTCGACGAGCTCGGGGGATTCGGCGATGCCGCTGCACACACGCGCGACACCGGGGGTGTAGGCCAGGGACAGCCCGGCGTGGTCGCTCACGTCGACCGTGGACCGGACCTCCAGCTTGCCGCCCCGGTGCAGGGCGAAGGCCGGATCGGAATCGCGCTCGGTATGCCGCTCGCGCGGCGATTGGGTGGTCAACTCACAAACCCCTCAGTACATCGGTGCCCGCCGGTCGGCCATGACACGGGGGCGGGTGATCAGGTGGACGGCGCGCGGAGGCGAGTGGGTGCTAGGGGACGGCTCCGCTCCCGGCCGGCCAGGGCCGGGGCGTACGAGCCGGCCTCCGCTCGGCCGGTATGCAGGCCAAGCGCCGCCTCGTCCACGGGGGTGACCCGTTACCCAATCATCTCACAACGGTGACCCGAGCAACATGCCGGGTGGACGAGCATGGGACGACCGCGGTACCGGCCGGGTGTCGGCCGATCCCGGCCTCCGGCGCGGACGCGGGCGGACGCAGCCAGTCCGGGCGCCAGCGCGCCCCCGGCCCGAAGGAGACCCACCGTGGCCTCGCCGACGAGCTCCCCCATGACACCCTTCCGCGCCAGAGGCCTGCTCGCCGCCGGAGCCGCGGCCGCCACGCTGGCGGCGACGGCCTGCGGCGGCGGCGCCTCCGAGGAGGACGGCGCCGGCGGGGACGGCGCCCCCGAGGTCCAGGCGGACGAGGAGGTCGCCGCCCTGGTCCCGGACGACGTCGCGGAGCAGGGCTCGGTGACCGTGGGGGTGGACGCCAGCTACGCCCCCGGCGAGTTCCTCGACGCCGACGGCTCCACCGTGATCGGCTTCAACGTCGACCTGTTCGACGCGGTCGCCGCCAAGATGGGCATCGAGGCGAACTGGGAGGCCTCCACCTTCGGCACCATCGTCGAGGGCGTGGACAGCGGCAAGTACGACGTGGGCGTCTCCTCGTTCACGATCAATGCCGAGCGCATGGAGCAGGTGGACATGGTGAGCTACTACACCGTGGGCA
The DNA here is from genome assembly GCF_027706725.1 of Nocardiopsis endophytica. Taxonomy (GTDB): domain Bacteria; phylum Actinomycetota; class Actinomycetes; order Streptosporangiales; family Streptosporangiaceae; genus Nocardiopsis_A; species Nocardiopsis_A endophytica. The sequence goes on along the minus strand of NZ_JAQFWQ010000040.1, from coordinate 42,910 downwards.
CCCAGTGGTTCACCGCCGCGGGCAACCCGGAGGGCGTCGACCCGGACGACGCGTGCGGGATGACCGTGGCCGTGCAGGCCAACACCGTCCAGGTCGAGGACATCGAGGCCCGCAGCGAGGCCTGCGAGGAGGCCGGCGACCCGGCGATCCAGATCGACCAGTACGAGCGCCAGGACCAGGCCACGCAGTCGATCGTGTCCGGCAAGAGCGACGCCGGACTGGCCGACATGCCGGTGGCGGTCTACGCCGTCGAGCAGACCGACGGCCAGCTGGAGACGCTCGGCGAGCAGTACGAGGCGGCCCCCTACGGCGCGGTGGTCAACAAGGAGAACGAGGAGCTGACCGAGGCGATCCGGGCCGGCTACCAGTCGATCATCGACGACGGCACCTACGACGAGATCCTGGCCGAGTGGGACCTGGCCGACCAGGGAACCATCGAGAAGGCCGAGATCAACCCCGACGTCGAGGAGTAAGAGGGCCGCGTGAGCACACCGACCCCGACCGAGGGGCGGGCGGCGCCCGAGCCGATCAAGGCCGTGCCCGTCCGCCACCCGGGCCGCTGGATCGCCGCGGCCGTCCTGCTGGTCCTGGCGGCCATGTTCGTCAACATGCTGGTGACGAACGACAAGTTCAACTGGCCGTTCCTGCTGGAGAACATGTTCTCCCCGCCGGTGCTCTACGGCGTGTGGACCACCCTGAAGCTGACCGTGCTCGCCATGGCGGTGGGCATCTCGCTGGGCATCGCCGTCGCGGTGATGCGCCTGTCGGGCAACCCGATCCTGGCGGGCCTGGCCTGGGTGTACACCTGGTTCTTCCGCGCCGTCCCGCGCCTGGTGCTGTGCGTGCTCTTCGGCAACATGGGCATCCTGTACCAGAACCTGGAGCTGGGGCTGCCGTTCGACAACTACTGGATGCCCGCGCTCGGGCTGGACGGCGACGCCCGCTTCTACAGCGTCCCGATGAACGAGGTGCTCACCCCGTTCATGGCGGCGCTGCTGGCGCTGGCGCTGTCCCAGGGCGCCTACATGGCCGAGATCGTGCGCGCCGGCCTGCTGTCGGTGGACAAGGGCCAGACCGAGGCCGCCCAGGCGCTGGGCATGGGCCGCGGGCTGATCCTGCGCCGCATCACCCTGCCGCAGGCGCTGCGGGTGATCGTGCCGCCCACCGGCAACGAGGTCACCGCGATGCTGAAGGACACCTCGCTGGTGTCGGCGATCCCGCTGACCACCGAGCTGTTCTTCCAGCTGCAGGCCATCGGCAACCGCACCTTCGACCTGTTCCCGATGCTGGTGGCGGCGTGCCTGTGGTACCTGGCCATCACCAGCCTGCTGATGGTGGGCCAGTTCTTCCTGGAGCGCTCCTTCACCCGGGGCGACCGCAGCGCACAGGCCGAGGTGACGATCATGCAGAGCAAGGCGGGACATTGAGCGCAACGGCGGGCGGCGAGGACGCGTCCACACGGGCCGGGGACCTGCCGCAGGCCCCCGGCGACGACGTGATGGTCCTGGCCGAGAACGTGCACAAGAGCTTCGGGCGGCTGGAGGTGCTGCGCGGCATCGACCTGGAGGTGCGCCGCGGAGAGGTGATGTGCGTGGTCGGCCCCTCGGGGTCGGGCAAGTCCACCTTCCTTCGGTGCATCAACCACCTGGAGAAGATCAACGGCGGACGGCTGTGGGTGAACGGGCGCCTGATGGGCTACCGGCAGCACGGCGGCCGCCTCTACGAGCTGCGCGACTCCCAGGTGGCCGCGCAGCGCCGGGACATCGGCATGGTGTTCCAGGCGTTCAACCTGTTCCCGCACATGTCGGTGCTGGGCAACGTGGTCGAGGCGCCGGTGCGGGTCAAGCGGGAGCCGCGCGCGGCCGCCCGCGAGACGGCGATGGAGCTGCTGGACAAGGTGGGCCTGGCGGACAAGGCCGCCTCCTTCCCGCGCCAGCTCTCCGGCGGGCAGCAGCAGCGGGTGGCCATCGCCCGCGCCCTGGCCATGCGGCCGGAGCTGATGCTGTTCGACGAGCCGACCAGCGCCCTGGACCCGGAGCTGGTGGGCGAGGTGCTGGACGTGATGAAGGACCTCGCCCGCGAGGGCATGACCATGGTGGTGGTGACCCACGAGATGGGCTTCGCCCGCGAGGTGGGCGACAGCCTGGTGTTCATGGACGGCGGCGTGGTGGTGGAGTCGGGTGCGCCCAAGCGGGTGCTCACCGACCCCCAGCACGAGCGCACCCGGGCGTTCCTGTCCAAGGTGCTCTGACCGGACCCCTCCCCGATGATCTCGACGAGGATGCCGTCATACCGGCGAGTACGACAGCACTTCCGTCGAGATCATCGGGGGTCTCGGCTGGGAGGTAGCGTGGGTCCCCCCTTCCAGTGACGAGGAGTCCCATGATCCGCCGCGCGCGCCCGGACGACGTCCCGGCCATCCTGAAGATGATCCACGAGCTCGCCGAGTACGAGCGCGAGCCGGACGCCGTCGAGGCGACCGAGGCGGACATCGAGCGCGCGCTCTTCGGCGAGGGCGCGGCGGCCTACGCGCACATCGCCGAGGAGGACGGGGAGGCCGTCGGGTTCGCCCTGTGGTTCCTGAACTTCTCCACCTGGACGGGCCGCCACGGCATCTACCTGGAGGACCTGTACGTCCGCCCGGAGATGCGCGGCCGCGGCCTGGGCAAGGCCCTGCTGACCGAACTGGCCCGGGTGTGCACCGAGCGCGGCTACCGGCGCCTGGAGTGGTCGGTGCTGGACTGGAACACGCCCTCCATCGAGTTCTACCGCTCCCTCGGCGCGAAGCCGATGGACGAGTGGACCGTCTTCCGGCTCGACGGAGCGGCCTTGGACGCCCTGGGCGGCAAGGGCTAGGGCCGGGTGGGCCCGGCCGGCCGGGCCGCACCGGGCGGGGCCGTAGGGGCGTGCGGGACGGGGCCGGAAGGGGCCCGGAATCCGCGGCGCCGGATGGGCCCCGGACGAATGCGCGGCCGACCCCGGGATCCTCCGCCGCGTGTGGGGGCCCACACCCTTAACGACCGCCGATCCGTCCGGGTTCGCCCCGGTTCGACCGGACCGCCCGGCGGACACGGACCCGACCGCGTGCCGCCACCCCGGCGGGAAACACGATAGATTGCACTCAAGCGGCACACTCGCTTCCCGGAGGAGGGACGTGACCGAAGAAACCGCCGCGCCCGTCTCGGGCGCCATGGACGTACGCGACGCCGTCACGGTGAAGATGCCGGCCGACAGCGCCTACCTGTCCGTGCTGCGCACCGCGACGGCCGGCCTGGCGGCCCGCCTGGACTTCACCCTCGACGAGATCGAGGACCTGCGCATCGGGGTCGACGAGGCCTGCGCGATGCTGCTCGCCCAGGCCCTCCCCGGCACCGATCTGACCTGCGAATTCGAACTCACCGGCGACGGCATGCGGATCAGCGTCTCGGTGCTGACCGCCGACGGCCGGCTCCCGGCCCGCGACACCTTCGCCTGGACGGTGCTCTCCGCCCTGGCCGGGGAGGTCGACACCGCGGCCGGGCCCGACGACCGCGTCTCCATCGTCCTGCACAAACGGCGCGGCGCGGTGGAGACGGCGTGAGCGAGAGGGGGCCCGCTCTGACGGCGAAGACGGAGCACGCGGTGCCGGACCGGGCCCGCGCACGAGAGTTGTTCGAGCGCCTGAGCGAGCTTCCCGAGGACTCCCCGGAGCGCCAGCGGATCCGCGACGAGCTCGTGGAGCTGCACCTGCCGCTCGTGGAGTACCTCGCCCGGCGCTTCCGCAACCGCGGGGAGTGGCTCGACGACCTGACCCAGGTCGCCACCATCGGGCTGATCAAGTCGATCGACCGGTTCGACCTGGACCGCGGGGTGGAGTTCTCCACCTACGCGACGCCGACCATCGTCGGCGAGATCAAGCGCCACTTCCGCGACAAGGGCTGGGCGGTGCGGGTGCCGCGCCGCCTGCAGGAGCTCAAGCTCTCCCTGACCAAGGCGGTCAGCGACCTGTCGCAGCGGGAGGGCCGCGCGCCCACCGTGCACGAGCTGGCCGAGCACCTCGGCATGACCGAGGAGGAGGTGCTGGAGGGCCTGGAGTCGGCCAACGCCTACTCCACGGTCTCCCTCGACGCGCCCGACAGCGGGGACGAGGACGCCCCGGCCGTCGCCGACTCGCTCGGCATCGTGGACGACTCGCTGGAGGGCGTGGAGTACCGCGAGTCGCTCAAGCCGCTGCTGGAGCAGCTTCCGCCGCGCGAGAAGCGCATCCTGCTGCTGCGCTTCTTCGGCAACATGACCCAGTCGCAGATCGCCCAGGAGCTGGGCATCTCGCAGATGCACGTGTCGCGCCTGCTGGCCCGCACGCTCGCGCAGCTCCGCCAGGCGCTGACCACCGACGAGTGAGGGGTCGGCCCTCAGAGGCACGCAGAGGCACGCAGATGGGCCCCGCGCCGTACGGCGCGGGGCCCGTTCCGTGCCCGGGGCCTCGGCCGCGCGCCGCAGCACGCCGCCGCGCGCGCTCCACGGGCGGCGCTCCGTCCCGACCGCGTCTCAACCGCCGCTCTCGGCACCGCGGCCGCCGGCCTCCTCGGGGAAGAGCACGGCGGTCGTGGAGGGCGCCAGCACCAGGCCGATCGCGGCGACCGCCACGGCGACCATGCCCACGCTGACGGACATCCGGTCGGCCTCGTACATGGAGTAGGCGACGACCAGGATGAAGATCTGGGTGAGCACCACCGGCGTGCGCGCCCAGGGGCGCAGCATCACCAGGCCCCAGGCGACGTACCCGAGCGCCCCGGCCACGGCGAATCCGAAGACGGCCAGCGGCAGGGCGAAGGACGTGTCGGAGACGTCTCCGAGGACGGTGCGGTAGACGAGGGTGCCGCTCTCATAGACCACGACCAAGGCGACGAGTGCCTGGAGGGCGGCGGCGAGCAGAACGGTGACCGGGCGGTTGTACACGTTCCACACTATCGGCCGCCCGGCACGCTCCTCTCCGGGGCCGGTCCGGGCTGGTCCGGGGACCGGCCCCGGACGACCCGACGGTCGGCTCGACGTTCGGCTCAGGGGACGGCCCGACGGACGGCTCGACGTTCGGCTCAGGGAACGGCCCGCGGCGGCATCCCCGTGGACCCCGGTGCGGGCCCATACGGCCCCCGCGAGCCCGGGAACCCCGGCACCGCAAGGCCTCGCTACACTGTCGGCGTGCGCGCGCTCTTCATCGTCAACCCGCAGGCGACCACCACCACGCCGCGCTCGCGGGACGTCATCGTCGGCGCGATCGCCCGCCACGTGGAGCTGCACGTGGCCCAGACCGAATACCGCGACCACGCCGGGGAGATGGCCCGCGACGCCGCCGGCGAGGGATTCGACCTGGTGATCAGCCTGGGCGGGGACGGCACGGTGAACGAGGTCGTCAACGGCCTGCTGCGCACCCCCGAGGGCCTGGACCGGCCGAGCTACGCCGCGCTGCCCGGCGGCAGCGCCAACGTCTTCATCCGCGCGCTCGGCATGCCCAACGACCCCGTCGAGGCCACCGGCGCGGTGCTGGAGGCGCTGCGGTCGGGCTCCTCCCGCGAGGTGGGGCTGGGGCGGATCTCCTCCGGGCGCGACGACCGCTACTTCACCTTCTGCGCCGGGTTCGGCTGGGACGCCGACGTCGTCCACGAGGTCGAGCGGCGCCGGCGGCGGGGGCGGCGCGCCTCCCCCGCGCTGTACACCGGGGTGGCGCTGCAGAAGTTCCTGCGCGGCGAGACCCGGGACCCCTCGCTCCAGGTGCGCACGCCGGGGCGGGGCCCGGTCTCGGGGCTGCACTTCGCGCTGGTCACCAACACCACCCCGTGGACCTTCGCCGGGACGGTTCCGGTGCAGCCGACGCCGCGGTCGCGGTTCCGGCTGGGGCTGGACGCCTTCGGGATGAGCACGCTGAACCCGGCGACGACGGCGCGGCTGCTGGGGAAGATGCTCTCCCCGTCGGGGGTCCCGCCCATGGGGCGCGGCTATACCACGTGGCACGATGTGCCGTCGCTGACGATCTCCTCGGAGCACCCGCGCCCGTTCCAGATCGACGGGGAGTATCTCGGCACGCGGGATCGGATGGATCTCCACTCCGTACCGAAGGCATTACGAATCATCGTTTGAGGGCACGCGCAAGCCCCTTGTGACGCACACGACACCTCGGCCTGCGCCGATCGCCCCCGGGCGGTCTTGCGCGGGTGGTTCAACCCTGACAGGCTCAAAATGTCGCCGCACGTTACGGGCGAGTAAAACGGACGGTTCCGCGGCCGGAACGGGCAGTACCGCTACCCGTGGCCGAGGATCGTACCGAAGCACTGTCCCGTCGGGCGCGTGCCCTACGGACCGGGGCGACAAGGGTGTGCCCCGCGCCCATATCGCCGATCTCGTGAACGCGTTCACGAGCCGCACGCCCCCGCACGCCTCGCTGTGAGGAGTTGATCCGCATGGACTGGCGCCACCACGCCGCCTGCCGTGACGAAGATCCGGAACTGTTCTTCCCCATCGGTGACTCCGGCCCCGCGCTGATCCAGATCGAAGAGGCCAAGTCCGTGTGCGCCGCCTGCCCGGTGTCGAGCGCCTGCCTGCAGTGGGCGCTGGAGACCGGCCAGGACGGCGGCGTCTGGGGCGGGATGAGCGAGGAGGAGCGCCGCTCGCTCCGCCGTCGCCGGGTCCGCCCCGCGGTCCGCGCCGGAGTCTAGTCCCCTCCGCCTCCCTCCCTCACCACCGGGGTGCACCGGCGTGCGCCCCGGGTCGTGCCGGGTCGTGTCCCCGGACACCGGTCGGCCCTCGCCCTCCGGCGTCCTGAGGCCATACTGGCACCCGCCCCCGCGAAGCCGCACCGGGGGTGCCGCTTTCGGGCATGGGCCCGCCCCCGCACCGCCGGCCGCTCGTTGATCTCGGGGGAAAGGACGCTAAAACCGGCGCGGTAGGGGCGTTTTCCCCGAGATCAACGCGGGGGGCGGCCGGGTCAGGGCGTCTGTTCGACGGCCGCGTCGACCGGCAGCTCGATCGCCACCGCCGTGCCCCCGTCGTCGCGCGGCTTGATCTCCAGGTGGCCGCCGAGCTCGGCCACCACCAGGGTGCGCACGATCTGCAGCCCCAGGCTGTTGCTGCCCTCGATGTCGAAGTCGGCGGGCAGCCCCCCGCCGTCGTCGGTGACCTCGATGAACACCCGGCCGGAGGCCTCCTCGGCCCCGGGCGGGGCGTCCTCGCGCCGCACCCGCACCTCGATCGACCCCGGACCGTACCCCAGCCCGTGCTCCACCGCGTTCTGCACCAGCTCGGTCAGCACCATCGACAGCGGGGTGGCCACCAGCGCCGACAGCAGCCCGAAGTGGCCCACCCGGTGCGGGGTCACGTGCGCCTCGGTCGAGGAGACCTCGGCGGCCATCTCGATCACCCGGTCGGCGATATCGTCGAAATCCACGATCTCGTCGGGGGTGTGCGAGAGCATCTCGTGCACGATCGCGATCGAGCCGACCCTGCGCACCGCCTCGTCCAGGGCGGCCTGCCCCTCGGTGCTGTCGAGGCGGCGGGACTGCAGCCGCAGCAGCGCGGCCACCGTCTGCAGGTTGTTCTTCACCCGGTGGTGGATCTCCCGGATGGTGGCGTCCTTGGTCATCAGCTCGCGCTCGCGGCGGCGCAGCTCGGTCACGTCCCGCACCATCACCAGGGCGCCGATGCGCACCCCCTCGGTGATCAGCGGGATGGCGCGCAGCTGCACGGTGGAGCCGCGCGCCTCCACCTCCGACTCCTGCGGCACCCGGCCCCCGGCGGTCCAGGTGAGCGACTCGTCCCGGGCGTCCCCGGCGGCGGCCAGGTCCAGCGTGGTGCGGGCCAGGCGGGCCCCCACCAGGTCGGCGGTGAGCCCCAGCCTGCGGTAGGCCGACAGCGCGTTGGGGCTGGCGTAGACGACCTCCCCGTCCCGGTCGAGGCGGAGCAGGCCGTCGCCGACCCGCGGCGAGCGCACCATGAGCGGCCCCTGGTCGCTGAAGGGGAAGGCGCCCTCGGCGATCATCTGCGCCAGGTCGCTGGCGCTCTGCAGGTAGGTCAGCTCCAGGCGGCTGGGGGTGCGCGCGGAGCTGAGGTTGGTGCTGCGCTGGATCACCCCGATGAGCTTGCCCTGGCGGCGCACCGGGATGGTCTCCTCGCGCACCGGGACCCCGCCCGACCAGTCCGGGTCGCCCTCGCGGCAGATCCGCCCCTCGGACCAGGCGCGGTCGATCAGCGCCAGGCGGGAGGCCATCCGGATGCGCTCGCCCTCGTCGGCCACGCCGCCCACCTCGTCCGGGAGCACCGCCTCCACCAGGTCGTCCTGGAAGGCGGTGGGGCCGGTGGTGGGGCGCATCTGGGAGACGGCGACCCAGCCGGAGCCGTCCCGCAGGCGGACCCAGAGCACCAGGTCGGCGAAGGACAGGTCGGCCAGCAGCTGCCAGTCCGAGACCAGGGAGTGCAGCCACTCCAGGTCCGCGGTCTTGAGCGACGTATAGCGTCGGATGAGGTCGCTGAGGTGAGGCACACACAGATCATCCCACGAGTGCGGGCATACTCGTTGGACGAACTCGACCAGTGGTCCACACCAATGGGGCCAGGCGCACCGCGACGGCGGGTGGAGGAGACGGACGTGACGGGTCAGCGAACGGTCCGGGATGACCCCCGGGTCCCCAAGTACTACCAGGTCAAGAAACAGCTCTTGGAGCTGATCGAGACCATGCCCGCGGGCAACCCGGTGCCGCCCGAGCGCGCGCTGGCCGCGCAGTTCGGCACCTCGCGCACCACGGTGCGCCAGGCGCTGACCGAGATGGTGGTCGAGGGGCGGCTGCTGCGCATCCAGGGCAAGGGGACGTTCGTCGCCAAGCCGAAGGTCGCCCAGATGCTCCGGCTGCAGAGCTACACGCAGGAGATGCGCGCCCACGGCCTGCACCCGGCCACCCGCATCCTGGACGTCAGCTACATCAACGCCGATGAGCAGCTGGCCGAGCTGCTGGCGATCCGCTCCGGCGGGCGGGTGCTGCGCATCGAGCGGCTGCGCCTGGCCAACGGCGAGCCGATGGCGGTGGAGACCGCGCACCTGGCCGCCCGCCGCTTCCCGGGCCTGCGCCGCCAGCTCGACCGGTACGCCTCCCTGTACGAGGCGCTGGCCAGCGCCTACGACGTGCGCCTGGCCGAGGCCGAGGCGACCATCGAGACGGTGCTGGCCACCCCGGACGAGGCGCGGCTGCTCGGCGTGGACGTGGGCCTTCCGCTGGTGCTGCACTGCCAGCACAGCTTCGACAACGAGGGCAACCCGGTGGAGTGGGTGCGCTCGCTGTACCGGGGCGACCGGTACAAGTTCGTCACCCGGCTGCGCCCGCCCGAGGAGTGGTGACCGGGCGCCCGGCGGACCATCCGGCGGGCCGCCCGCCGCGCCCTCTTGTCCCGGTGCGACCGGAATCACTACGGTGCTATTTGACTCGCGAGTAAGTTTCGCGTTCTCCCGACCCCAGCGAGCACCAGGACAGCGAGGCTCCCCATGGAAACGGCCCCCTTCACCGGCCCCGTCGGCGGACACGGCGGCGCGCACGCCGTCGCCGCCGCCCGCCACCACGGCGTGGACACCATGTTCACGCTCAGCGGCGGGCACGTGTTCCCCCTCTACGACGCGGCGGTCAAGCCCGAACCCGTGATGCGGCTGCTGGACGTGCGGCACGAGCAGACCGCCGTGTTCGCCGCCGAAGGGGTCGGCAAGCTCACCCGGCGCGCCGGCCTGGCCGTGGTCACCGCCGGGCCGGGGGTCACCAACGCGGTCAGCGGGGTGGCCACCGCCCGGTTCAGCGGATCACCCCTGGTGCTGGTCGGCGGGCGGGCCCCGGACGCCCGGTGGGGCCAGGGCCTGCTGCAGGAGCTCGACCAGCCGCCGCTCTTCGAGACCGTCACCAAGCGCGCGTGGACCGTGCACGAGACCGGCGCCATCGCCTCGGCCGTGGACGAGGCGTTCACCGCCGCCAACGGCGCCCACCGCGGCCCGGTCTTCCTGGACGTCCCCATGGACAAGCTGTACGACCAGGCCGAGGTCGTGCTGGAGGGCGGGGCGCCGGCGCCCGACCGCTCCCCCGACCCCGGGGAGGTGACGCGGGTGGCGCGGCTGCTGTCGGAGGCCGAGCGCCCGGTCCTGGTGCTCGGCGGCGACGTGTGGCTGGACGGCGCCGAGGCGGCCGCCCTGGAGGCCGCCGAGGAGCTGGGCGTCCCGGTCGTCACCAACGGCCAGGGGCGCGGGCTGCTGCCCGGCGGGCACCGGCTGCTGGCCAACCGCGCGCGCGGGGCGGCGTTCGGCGGCGCCGACCTGGTGGTCGTGGCCGGCACCCCGCTCGACTTCCGGCTGGGGCACGGGCTGTTCGGCGGCAAGGACGGGGCGCCCCTGGCGAAGGTGGTCCACCTGGCCGACTCTGCCGGGCAGGTCGCGGAGCACCTCACCCTCGCCGCCTCCGCCTCCGGTGACCTGGGCGCGCTGCTGCGCGGCATCGCCGCCGAGGCCAAGCCGCGCCCCGAGGCCGCCGAGTGGGCCGAGCGGATCTCCCGCGCCGCCGCGGAGGCCGCCTCCTCCGACACCGAGGTGCTGGCCAGCACGAGCGACCCGATCCACCCGGCGCGCATCTACGGCGAGCTGAACCGGATCCTGGACGACGACGCGGTGGTGATCGGCGACGGCGGGGACTTCGTGTCCTACGCGGGCAAGTACATCGAGCCCAAGCGCCCCGGCAACTGGATGGACCCGGGCCCCTACGGCTGCCTGGGCACCGGCATGGGCTACGCGATCGCCGCCCGCCTGTCCCGGCCCTCCTCGCAGGTGGTGACGCTGTTCGGGGACGGGGCCGCCGGGTTCTCCCTGATGGACGTGGACACCCTGGTCCGGCACCGGCTCCCGGTGGTGATGGTGTGCGGGAACAACGGCATCTGGGGCCTGGAGAAGGCGCCGATGCAGATGCTCTACGGCTACGACGTGGCCGCCGAGCTGTCCCCGCAGACCCGCTACGACGAGGTCGTGCGCGCGCTGGGCGGCGGCGGTGAGCTGGTGACCGACCCCGGGGAGATCGGCCCGGCGCTGCGCCGCGCCTTCGACTCCGGGGTGCCGTACATGGTCAACATCGCCACCGACCCGGACAACGTGTACCCGCGCAAGACGATGGGCGTCTAAGTCCTGCCAGTGGTCCCCGGCCCGGCCCTTCCCCCGTTGATCTCGGGGAAGTCGGGCTTATGAGGGCTCGCTCAAGCCCGACTTCCCCGAGATCAACGGGGATGGAGGTCTCAGCGGCGCCGGAGGGGGAAGGAACCCTGACGGAGGCGCGCCGGGCGCGGGGCCGTTTCGTCCGGCCGGTCCCGCGCCCGGCGCCCCCCCCCGGTAGGTTCGGAGGCCATGAGCGACATCACGGAGCCGCGCCCCGGAGCGCGCGGGCGCGTGGAGACGACCGTCGGACCGGGCGACACCGCCGCCGCGCTGGGCAGCGGGGACGTGCCCGTGCTCGGCACCCCGCGGGTGCTGGCCCTGGCCGAGGAGGCCACCGTGGCGGCCCTGGAGGGCGCCCTGGAGCCGGGCCGCACGACCGTCGGCACCCGGGTGGAGCTGCGCCACACCGCCCCGACCCCGGCCGGGGCCCGGGTGCGCGCCGACGCGGTGCTGACCGAGGCCGACGGCAAGCGGCTGGTGTTCGAGGTGGCCGTGGTCCAGCTCGACCGGAACCCGGCCGGATCCGAGGGCTCGGACGGCCGCGCCGTCGCGGGCGGCACCGTCGAGCGCGTCGTGGTCGACCGCGAGCGCTTCATCGCCTCCGCCGGAGACTGACCCCCGGCCGCGCGCCCCACGTTGATCTCGGGAAAAACGCCCCTACAAGCGCGGTTTTAGCGTCCATTCTCCCGAGATCATCGGCACAGGGGGGGCGTAGGCCCCTACCAGCGGGCCTCGGGGCGGGTGAGGACGCGGGAGGCGGCCTCGACGACCACCGGGTCGTACTCCTCGCCCGCGTCCATGCGCAGCCGCTCCAGGACGGCCTCGGTGCGGTCCGGGTCGCCGGAGTCGCCCACCAGGTCGTCGAAGGCGTTGGCGACCTTGATGATCCTGCTCCCCAGCGGCGGCGGGCCGTCCCCGCCGTCGCCGCGGCAGCCCTCGCACTGGCGCCGCACCAGCTCGGCCACCCCGTCCAGCACCCCGGTCTCGCGGATCACCGCCGAGCCCAGCTCGGCGATGCGCCGCTGCTCGCGGGGGGAGGCCAGCACGGTGGCCCCGCTGGCGATCGGGTCGCGCAGCGAGAGCTGGCCGATGTCGTGCATCAGCGCCGCGTACTCCAGCTCCCGCAGCTCCGACTCGCGCATGCCCAGCTCGCAGCCGACCGCGGAGGCCAGGCGGCTCACCCGGCGCGAGTGGCCGGTCTCCACGTAGCCGCCCACCTCGGTCACCCGGGACAGCGCCCGCACCGTCTGCAGGTAGGTCAGCCGGATGTCGGCGAACCGGCGGAACGCCACCTGGGTCACCAGCAGCGGCGCGGTGAACACCAGCAGCCCCACCAGCCCGGTCACCGTGGTGGCCAGGGTGATCAGGATGCCCGAGGCGCCGATGGCCATGCCGATCCCGAACTGGGCGCGCACCTCGTCGCGCAGCGCCACGGTGAAGCGGGTGCGCAGCCGCTCGGCGCGGATCGCCGCCGCGAGCGCGGCGTCCAGCGTCCACGCGGCGATGACCAGCCCGGCCATCACCGCCAGCACGACGCCCCAGTCGCCGGGGGTCGGCGCGAGCACGTCGGCGAAGGGCCGGAAGACCGCGGCCACCGCCACCGGGGCCAGGAACCGGCGGGACAGGTCGCTCCAGCGCGGGCCGCGCCCCACCGCCAGGTGCGGCAGCTCGCCCACGGCCAGGCCCAGCGCCACCACCGCGCCGACCTGCTGGGCCGGGTGGTGCACCACGGTGCCGCCCACGTCCGACAGCACCGCGTACCCGATGGCCCCGGCCGAGGCGATGGGCGCCACCTCCCGGTGACCGGGCAGGGTGATGCGGGCGATCTCCCCGACCGCGATGAGCACCCCGAAGGCCAGGGCGGAGTGCGGCTCGACGAACCCCTCGGCCAGCGTCCACACCAGGGCGGCGGCTGCGCACACGCACGCCCCGGCGATGAGCCACATCCGGGTGTGGTCGATGCGCGGCGGGACCGTGCCCCGCCCGGCGGAGGCCGCCGAGGCCGTCCCCATGACCGTCACCGCTCCGCCTCCCCGGCCACGCGCAGCGGCACACTCGGGTCGTCGTGGTCCTGCTTGGCCACCTCGGCGACGTCGTCGTCGGGCGGCTCCACCGCGTCGGGCGCCTGCCAGCCGTCCCGGTCGACGGCGGCGATGAGCGCGTCGACCATGCGCGGGTCGAACTGCGGGCCGGCGCAGCGGCGCAGCTCGGCGACGGCCTCGGCGATGGAGCGGGCCTTGCGGTAGGAGCGGGTGGAGGTCATGCAGTCGAAGGCGTCGGCGACCGAGATGATCCGGGCGAACTCGGGGATGTCCTCCCCGGCCAGGCCCATCGGGTAGCCGCGCCCGTCCATCCGCTCGTGGTGGTGCATGATCCCGGCGAGCGCCTCGTCGAGGAAGCCGATCTCGCGGACGATCTCGTAGCCGCGCATGGGGTGCAGCTGGATGGCGGCGAACTCCTCCTCGGTCAGCCGCCCCGACTTCTGCAGCACCTTGGTCGGCACGCCCAGCTTGCCGACGTCGTGCAGCATCCCGGCGTAGCGGATGGTGTGCACCCGCTCGGCGTTGAGCCCCAGCTCCCGGGCGATCATCGCCGACGCCTTGGACACCCGCATGCAGTGGCCGCGGGTGTAGTAGTCCTTGGTCTCCACCGCCTGGGCCAGGGTGGCCAGGGTGGCGTCGTGCGCCCGCTGCTCGGCCATGTACTGGTCGAAGGCCCAGCGGGCGATGAACAGCGGCAGCAGCACCAGCAGCACCGCGAACGGCCCGACCAGCCCCCAGATGGCGGCGATGAGCAGGCCGAGCATGCCGTACCCCAGCGAGGACAGCTCCAGGGTGGCCATCGGGCGCCAGCGCACCCGCTTGGGGCGCTGGATGTCCAGCACGCCCAGGGCGCGCATGAGCCCGACGATCAGCGCCCCGTTGACCGCGTTGTGCACCAGGATCGCGCCGACGTAGGGCAGCACGATCCACGGGAACGACTCACGGGTGGGCACCCCCATCTGCCCGCCGAACAGCAGGAAGGCGTGCCCGGCCGCGTACCCGGCCAGGGCGAACTGGGCGCCGTTGAAGACCCGCTTGACCAGGTTCTGGCGGCGGAAGACGACGAGCATCGAGCACAGCCCGACCACCGCCGCCCCCACCGGGCCGACGAGGACGACGGCGGCCAGGGAGGCCGACGAGCTGGGCGAGATGCCCGCCCGTCCGCCGTCCCCGCCGCTGTCGACCATGGTGCTGATCGACTCGGCGACCACGAAGAGCACCGCCAGCAGGAGCAGCGTGGCCGGGTCGATCCCCCCGTAGGGTCCGGCGACCAGCACCCCGAGGGCGCCCAGGGCGACGAGGCAGACGTACAACCGCGCCGCTACCGGCAGCGACCGCAATTCCCGGTACCTCCCGCCCCATTGCCGACCGAACCGTCATGATTTCATCGTTCCCGTTCTACCACCAGGACCAGCCGTTGACATGGCTGAACAGCCACGTGGCCGCGAGCAGCACCTCGTGCGCGACGGCGAACAGACCCGCCATGGAAATCCCCCTCCTCCTGTGCCCGCAGGCCGCGCCCCGCCCCTCCCCGGCCCCGGGCGCGACCCGGCACGCGAATTCAACCCCTTACGGTCGATATGGCGCCCAGTTTAACGGCCCCCACTCGTGCACCGATTTCCCCGGACCGAACCGTGAGCCAACCGTAAGCATCCGCCGTCGCGCCCGTTTCAGAATGCGAAACTACGAATCCGATTCGGAGAATCCGCGACTACACAAAGTAATTGGGCGCACCGGGCGGAGAACCCGCGACATCCTCGACGTTCAGCGCGCTTCGGACAGCGGTTCCCACTACCTCCGACCAGCAATCACCACGGAGAGTCACGGAGCGTGACGCGGTGCACGGCAATAGGGTCGGACCGGCCCCGTCGGCGCACCGGTGGGAAAATTCGTTCCGCGGTCGGGCGTGTCGCTCCGGGCGGCCTACCATTCTGTACGTATTGCCCCGCATATGCGAAGTTCGTGCGTGATGGCCGAAAACGACATTTCCGTGTCCCCTTCGACCGCATCACCGGACGGTGCGCGAATGGCGGCGGGGCGGGCCGAAAAGCGCGGTGCGGGCACGCGAAAGGGGCGGCGCCCTACGGCACCGCCCCTGATCCCCGCGCTGCGCCGCGGAGGCCGCCGCTACTCGGCGGCGCCCTCCCGGTACTGCATGTCCACCCGGGCCGCCTCGATCCGCGAGAGGACCTTGCCCCGCAGGTCGCCGGGGACGGGGTCGCACCCGCAGTGCTTGGCCACGAGCTTCTTCACGGCCTCCTCCAGGCCGTACTCCTCCAGGCACGGGCGGCACTCGTCCAGGTGCCGCCGGATCTCCTCGCAGCCGGCGTCGGCCAGCTCGCCGTCGATGTAGACGTACAGCCGCTCGAGCACCTCGCTGCACGGCGTCTCGTGCTCTCCACCGCAGCTCATCGCCGCTCCTCCCGCGTCGCCCCGTCACCCTTGGCCCCCGAGGCCACCGCGCCGGAGAGGATGCCCCGGTCGACGGCGTACTCCTCCAGGAGGGTTCTGAGCTGCCTGCGGCCCCGGTGCAGCCGCGACATGACCGTCCCGATGGGGGTGTCCATGATCTCGGCGACCTCCTTGTAGGCGAAGCCCTCCACGTCGGCGAGGTACACCGCGATCCGGAAGTCCTCGGGAAGCTCCTGCAGCGCGCGCTTGACGTCGCTGTCGGGGAGGTGTTCGAGCGCCTCGGCCTCCGCGGACTTCAGCCCGGAGGAGGAGTGCGAGGCCGCCTGCGCGAGCTGCCAGTCCTCCACGTCCTCGGTGCCCGCCTGCTTCGGCTCCCGCTGCTTCTTGCGGTAGGAGTTGATGAAGGTGTTGGTGAGGATGCGGTACAGCCAGGCCTTGAGGTTCGTCCCCTCCTTGAACTGGTGGAACGACCCGAAGGCCTTGGCGAACGTCTCCTGGACGAGGTCCTCGGCGTCCGAAGGGTTGCGGGTCATCCGCAGCGCGGCCGAATAGAGCTGGTCCAAGAACGGGAGCACGTCCCGCTCGAACCGAGCCCCCCGCTCGTCGAGTGTCTCCTGGCCCTGACTCAAGCCCGCCTGCCTCCTTGTACCGGTCCGCCGTGGGGTGACCATCGTCGCCTCACGATACGACGCGGTGGGAGCGGGGCGCACGCTTGGGCCCGCCGGCCGTGTGGCGGTCTCCCGTTCGAGGACGCCGCAGGTGCCCGTTGCCGCCATGAACGCTTCTGACCTCCCTCGTTGCCACCGGACGCTCGGACGGGGGCGCGCCGCGCGCTCCGGGTCGGCGTTCGGCTGCACAGTGCCGGTGCGTGATGGAGGTGCAAACAACGGAAGGGTCCGGCTGATTCCACGGGGCGGAACGGTGCGCGATGGCGCCCGTACCGCCCGCACGGCCCCGCTTCCGCAGGTGATGCGCGCGTCGGCGCGGGTAGGAACCTGTGCAGACGACGTGGGAGAGGAGTGTCGTGCGCCCGTCCTCAGGTTTCGCGGCCCGGACCCCGGCGTCCTCACGGACGGGCGCCCCGACCGGCATCCCGGTCGGCGCCCTCCCTGAGGAGCCTTCGCGATCACCGGCGGAGCAGTTCGCCGGCTCCGATCCGCTCTCGGCGTACTGGCGCTTCTACTGGGCGGTCGCCGGGGCGCAGCTCGCCCGCTGGCTGCCCGCCGAGCGCTCGCGCCTGCTCGACCTGTCCGCGCCCGAGTTCCGCGGGGCCTCCCGGGCCGTGGCCGCCGGGCACGACGTGGTCGCCCTGCTGCCCAGCGCCGAGGACGCCCCCAAGCCCTCGCTGTCGCTGGTCAACGGGCACGCACCGGCCCCCCGGCCGGGCCGTGGCCCCGGGCGGATGCGGCCGGTGGTCGGCGACCCGGCGGCGCTGCTGGGCTTCGCCTCGGAGGGGTTCGACGGGGTCGTCGCCGACGACCGGGTGCTCTCCCGGCAGCTCGCCACCGAGCAGACCCTCGGCGAGATCGCCCGCGTGCTGCGGCCCGGCGGGCGGACCCTGCTGTGCGTGGACTCGGTGGTGCTGGGCATGGCCCTGCTCGCCGAGCAGGACTGCTGGCCCGAGCTGAGCTCGGCGCCGTCGGCCGACGTGCTGCTGGTCCCCTGGCCCGACGGGTCGATCACCCGCTGCTTCACCGCCGAGCAGCTCACCGAGCTGCTGTCGGGCGCGGGGCTGGAGGTCGAGTGGATCCGGCCGCGCACCGTGCTGTCGGCCTCCACGGTCGAGGTGATGCTGGGGCGCGACCCGCGGGCGCTGGGCAGGCTGGTGGAGATGGAACTGCGCGCCGAGGAGTCCGACGACTACGTCGGCGTGCACCTGCTGGCCAGCGCCCGCAAGCCGGAGTAGGGGCGGGCGGGGCGCCGCTTCAGGCGTCCTCGCCCCGCGTCCAGGTCCGGGCGCCCTCGACCCCGGCGAGGGGGATGCGGCCGGTGGCCGCGAACGCGGCGACGACCTCTTCGGCCGTGGCCGGGCTCACGTGGGCGCCGGTCCACACGTCCTGCTGCGCGTGCGGGGACTCCATCCACAGGCGCGGCCCGGCGTCCCAGTACATCTGGACGAAGCGCCTCTCCTCCAGGTCCTGGAAGACGATGAAGGAGCCCTCGGCGGGGGTGAGCCGGTACATCAGCTCGCGCCACATGCGGTCGGAGACGGCCTGGTGCCGCCCGGCCTGCGGCTTCATGCCGGCTTCGGGGTGCGCGTCCCTGTAGAAGGCGCGCAGCACGCCGGGGCCGCCGCCCGCCAGGTCGTCGACGTCCTCCACGGGCGGGTCGGTCTCGATCCCGCTGAACGCGGCCAGCCCGCCGAAGCGCCGCCTGCGGGTGTCGAACCCGCGGAGGTCGATCACCTTGCCGGGGGAGCCGTTCCAGGACACCTCCAGCCCCTCGGCCTCCAGGGCCGCGACCACCTCCCGCCCGATGGCGGCCTGCTCCTCCGGGTCCTGCCGCTGTTCCTCGGTGAACACGCCGAAGCGGATGCCGAAGGGGTCCTCTCCCGCCCAGCAGGCATATCCGCGGGCGTCCGGGAAGTCCCTCCACTCGCCGTACATCAGCATGTGCGCCTCGGCCGCCTCCCAGCCGAGGTCCTCGCGGGCGAGGATGCCCGCCCCGTCCAGGGTGCGGAAGGCGCGGGCGAGCCGCTCGGCGTCGGTCCTCTCCCCGGCGACCGACTCCTGCCACTCGTGGTGCCGCGCGAACGACGCGTTGATGTGGTCCTTCATGACGCCGAGCAGGTCGTCACGGGTGAGCCCCTCCACCGCCTCGCCTCCGGCGTCCAAGGCGAGGTCGACGGCCTCGTCGCCGCGGCGGCGCAGCACTGTGAGCTGGGTCCCCGCCCCGTGGTCGATGTACATGTCGACGCGGTCCACCTCGAACAGCTCGTTCGCGGGCGGCAGGGATCGCGGTTCGGTCATGGGGTCGGTGCCCTTCGGTGTCTGAGGGGTTCGGAACACCCCTCGGACGCCGCCCCTCCCCCGGGCGTTCCGCCCGCCCGGAGGACCGCGGCGGGCGGCGGGGCGGCACCGTGCCCCGCGCGCCCTCCGTGCGCCGTTCACCCCGGTGCGGGGATGAGCCGTCCCCGCACCGGGGCGGCCGTCAGTCGGCCACCGGCAGGTAGACGCGCTTGCCCTGGTCGGCGAACTCCGCGGACTTCTCGGCCATGCCCTGTTCGATGGCCTCCACCGTGGACAGGCCGTTCTCCTCGGCGAAGCGGCGCACGTCCTGGGTGATCTTCATCGAGCAGAACTTCGGCCCGCACATGGAGCAGAAGTGCGCCGTCTTCGCGGGCTCGGCGGGCAGCGTCTCGTCGTGGTAGGCCTGCGCCGTCTCCGGGTCGAGGGCCAGGTTGAACTGGTCCTGCCAGCGGAACTCGAAGCGGGCCTGGGACAGGGCGTCGTCCCACTCCTGCGCCTTGGGGTGCCCCTTGGCGAGGTCGGCCGCGTGCGCGGCCAGCTTGTAGGTGATGACGCCGGTCTTGACGTCGTCCCGGTTGGGCAGGCCCAGGTGCTCCTTCGGCGTGACGTAGCACAGCATCGCGGTGCCGTTCCAGCCGATCTGGGCCGCCCCGATCGCCGAGGTGATGTGGTCGTACCCGGGGGCGATGTCGGTGGTCAGTGGGCCCAGGGTGTAGAACGGCGCCTCGCCGCAGAGCTCCTCCTCCAGGCGCACGTTCTCGGCGATCTTGTGCATCGGCACGTGGCCGGGGCCCTCGATCATCACCTGCACGTCGTGCGCGCGGGCGATGTGCGTCAGCTCGCCGAGGGTGCGCAGCTCGGCGAACTGCGCCTCGTCGTTGGCGTCGGCGATGGAGCCCGGGCGCAGGCCGTCGCCCAGCGAGAAGGTGATGTCGTAGGCCCGCAGGATCTCGCAGAGCTCCTCGTAGTGGGTGTAGAGGAAGCTCTCCTTGTGGTGGGCCAGGCACCAGGCGGCCATGATGGAGCCGCCGCGCGAGACGATGCCGGTGGTGCGGCGGGCCGTGAGCGGGACGTACCGCAGCAGCACCCCGGCGTGCACCGTCATGTAGTCCACGCCCTGCTCGGCCTGCTCGATGACGGTGTCCCGGTAGACCTCCCAGCTCAGCTTGGCCGGGTCGCCGTCGACCTTCTCCAGGGCCTGGTAGATGGGCACGGTGCCGATGGGCACCGGAGAGTTGCGCAGGATGCGCTCGCGGGTCTCGTGGATGCGCTTGCCGGTGGACAGGTCCATGACGGTGTCGGCGCCCCAGCGGGTGGCCCACACCATCTTCTCCACCTCCTCGGCGACCGAGGAGGTGACCGCGGAGTTGCCGATGTTGGCGTTGATCTTGACCAGGAAGTTCTTGCCGATGATCATCGGCTCGGACTCGGGGTGGCAGCGGTTGGCGGGGATGACCGCGCGGCCGATGGCCACCTCGGAGCGGACGAACTCGGGGTCGAGGCCCTCGCGGGCGGCGATGAACCGCATCTCGGGGGTGATGGTCCCGGCCTTGGCGTAGGCCAGCTGGGTGACCGCGCCGCCCACCGGCTCCCGGGCGGCGATCCAGTCGGCGCGCGCCGGGGCGAGCCCGGCGTGCACGTCGATGTCGGCGTCGTCGTCGGTGTAGGGGCCGGAGGTGTCGTACAGGTCGAAGTGGGTGCCGTTGCTGAGACCGACCCTGCGCTGGGGAACGCGCAGCACCGACCCGGAATCGGGGTCGGGGACCTCCCGGTAGACCTTCGTCGAGCCCATGATGGGGCCGGTGGTCACGGAGTGTCGGACGTTGTCGAGCGCCGTCAAGGCACGCCTCCCTACGTCGGAATTACCCGAACAGGTTCTGCGGTCGGCGGCACCGCCGCCTTCTGGAGGCAGCCGCCCTCTCAGCCCGCCATGGCGCGAGCTCCCGCGTGTTTGCGATTGTCGAATCACGCACCGTCGTCACGGTGCGCCGCCGCGCGTCCGTGGCACGGCGGTCATATGACCGGGGCCACCCTAACCGGGCCGTGCCTCCGCGATCCACCCCGGGGCCGGGTGGGGCCGCGGAGGTCAGAAAAGTGTGCCGTCCCCGCCCGAGGGGGTCGGCGCCGGGGGTTCGAGCAGTTCAGGGCCGTTGTTCTTGATGCTGTTGACGGCGGTGGACACCTCCCGGACGGCGAAGGAGTCGACCGGGGTGGAGGCCATGACGCGCTGCACGTCGGCCAGGCCGGAGGCCGGGTCGAGCCAGGCGGCCCATTCGTCGCGGGGGACGACGACGGGCATGCGCTCGTGGATGTCCGCCAGGCCGCCGGTGGCCTGGGTGGTGACGACGGTGCAGCTCCACACCCACGCGGCGGGGTCGTCCTCGGGGGCGTCGGGGTCGCGCCAGCGCTCGAACAGCCCGGCCAGGGCGAGCGGCTCGCCGTCGGGGTAGGAGACGGAGAACGGCTTCTTCTTCGAGGAGGCCTTGCGGCGCTTGTGCCCGGGGTCGGTGGCCGGCGAGGTGCCGGGTTCGGCGGTGCCGGGGGCCGCGTCGGGGAGGAGCTGCCACTCGTAGTAGGCGTCGGCGGGCAGCAGGCAGCGGCGGTGGGCGAGGGCGGCGCGGAAGGCGGGCTTCTCGGCGGCGGTCTCGCCGCGGGCGTTGATCATCTTGAAGCCGACGTTGGCGTCCTTGGCCCAGGAGGGGATGAGGCCCCAGCGGAAGGTGGCCAGGCTGCGGGGGCCGGGCGGGACGCCCCGGGCGGCCTCGTTGGGCGGGGTGCCGAGCACGGCGTGGACGGGTCTGCCGGGGCAGATGTTGTAGTCCGGCTCCAGCTCTTCGAGGGGCGGGCGGGAACGGGGGTCGGCCGCGGCGGAGGGGTCGGGCACCTCGGCGAAGTCGAAGGCGAGCTGGAGCTCGTGGGCGTTCCTGGCCCTGGCGAAACGTCCGCACATGGGAACAAGTCTGGCACTGCCAAGAGAGAAGCGCGCGCGGCCCCGGCACCGACCGGGACCGCAGGGCCTCAGAGACCGTCGGTACAGGCGGCCCGCAGGAAGGCGGCCCACTCGGGGGCGGAGAACCCAAGGTGTCCGAGGTGAGGATGCTGACTGTCACGCATGTCCATGCGGATGGCGTCTCCACGCACCTCTAAGCATTCATTGGCTCCCGTGCTGTGGGTGGATTTGGCCCAGTCAGACGTGGCCGACTCCACCTCGGCCACCTCAACGCAGCTCCCCGACGAGCCGCTATGGCTGCTCTTGTGCCAGGGAGTCTCGTCACTCGCCTTCGCCGTCACGGTCGCGCCCCTTCTCACCATCTACCGCCCCGCAGTGCGGCCAGGAAGGCCACCCATTCGCCGGAAGAGGAACTCAGGTGCCCGAGGTTCCTGTTCTGAGTGTCGCGCACCAGCGCTCTCCCCAGGAACGAACGGCACTCGACACAGTTGTCGGCACCGCCCTTGCTGAAGGTGGACTTCACCCAGTCACTCGTCATCGTCGTCGCACTCTCTCCTGATCCTCACCATCGGTCGGATATCCGGCGGACGAGCCTCCATGTAAACGAGCTGCCCCTGCTTAGGAACGACGAACACATGGAACCTGGACGCCGCGTCACAGTTCGTCGGATCTCGCACCGACCACGAACGCGGCCCACTCGGCTGCTGGGAACTCCAGGTGCCCCTTCTCGCGATTTCGGGTATCCCGCACTGCAGTTGCGACCCCTTCAGCAACCTCGACACAGCTTCCTGTGCTTCCTCCGCTGTAGCTCGACTTGTGCCACCGCTTCTCACTCATCTCGGTAGTCCTTCCTGATCTTCCTGAGCACATGCGCCGACTCCTCCAGGGAAAGTGCCTCGCCTTGTAAAGCTCCGTACAAGGTACGGAGGTGACGCACCCGGTCCGAGTCATGGATGATCTCTTCGCCTGCCAAGTGTTCGACCAACGCCACAGGACTACGGTCCTTGAAGTCGAGAAGCCGTAGCGCACCGCTCATACCAGGGTGATAGACCTTCGGCTGGGGGATCACCTGGAGCCGGATCCTAGCCTCGTCGATCAGACGAGCGACATGGTCCAGCTGTCCGCCCATCGTCTCGCGGCTCTCAACGACCCTCGTGAGCGTGTACTCGTCCACGACGAACCAGAGAAGCACCTCGCCCCGGAGCCGGTTCCACCGTTCCAACCGAGCCTCGACATCCCTCTCGACCGCTTCCTGGGAGTCCCATGGACGACCAGGACGGATCACAGCACGAGCGTAGGCCTCGGTCTGAAGCACTCCAGGGATGATCAGCATCTGGTATTCACGGATCTCCACAGCCTCCCGCTCCAGGAGACCGATATCCCGCCACCAATCGGGCATGAAGGCCGTGTCGTTGACGTCGAGCCAGATCCGGATCAACACCCCCTCAGCAGCGAACACCCGGTCCAATATGTCGGCATGATTGCGCTTCGGGGCGCGTGTCGCATTCTCGATCGACGACAGCATGGACGCGGAGATCCCGGTCTCAGACTGGACCCTGACCTGCGTGAACCCTGACTTCTCCCGGAGCTTCTTGACCTCCGCGCCGAACCTGGTCCACTCGCGCTTCACCTTGGAGGGCATACCACTGTTCTACACTACGCCTTCACATTTCTTCACTGGGTTGACAAAAAATATAGTGATAGCAAACCACTAGCTCCGTGTTCGCTGCGTAGGCATGGTGGAGGCACCAAAGACCCCCGCGACGGTTGCAGCCGTCCGGGGGCGTGGCCACCAGCTACCCAGGAGCTGACGACAGATGAACGATATCCGCCGGAACCGCCCTCCCGCACCCCGTGTTCGCCGCTACGTCCTCACCTGCGAAGTCGACCGCACCATCGCCACCGTCCACCGCTCTCGGGACCTGCACCGGGTCCTGGCCGCCCTCCGGGGAGGCCTCCGATGAGCCGCAAGCGCGACCTCCTCCTCGAACTCCTCCGCGCCTACTACGGCCACCGCTGGTCGATCCGCCGCACCGACGGCCTCTGGATCGCGACGGCCCGCGACCGCGACGCCGATCACGCCCCCACCCTCATCCAGCCCGACGTCACCCGCTTCCTCGCCGAACTCGACGACCCGCCCCCGCGCGCCGCCCGCGCCTACCGCTCGCTCCTCGACACCGACCTCTTCTCCCGCCGCTCCCACGACCTCGCCGACGGCGTCCACCTCTTCACCGACCGCCGCCCCGACGAGGAGCCTCCGGGCCTGTAGGCATTCGGCGCCCGGCTCCGTACACCTGATGGCACCGAAGGGCAACACCCGGTGCCGGTTCCGGACGCGCGGAATGTGGTTCCGATGGCCGACGTCGATTCACTCCCACCTTTCTCCCGGTTAGCCCCCTCCCTCCACCGGACCGCCGCCATCGGCTCTCTCTAGAGAATTGAGCAGGGGCCCTTTTCGTCCCCAAAACATTTATTTAGGCTCGCACCCACGCTCGCCCCGGACTCGAATCCCGGGAGCGATCGTCTTCCCATCGAACTTCGACATCCCCCAAAGGAAATCATGATGGGACCCGAAGAGCGGCCGAGAAAGCGGGCGGCGATGCTGGCCGTCCCCGTCGCGCTCGCCGCCGCGCTCGCCGGAGGCGGCGTGGCCTGGGCCGCGGTCACCGACAACATGTACCCCACGGCAAACACCGACAACCGCTGCAACAACATGACGATCCGCACGGCCGACTTCCCCTGTCGGACCGACAACCGCAACGTCAGCTACTACATGGACAGCCACGAGCGGTTCAAGCTGGAGGCCGGTGACAAGCGCACCGTCCGCGGCGTCATGCGCAACCAGTACGCCCCCACCGATCTGAGGATCTCCTACGATTCGACGCCCACATTCTCCGGCAGCGGAGAAACGGACGTCATCTACCAGGAGGGCCGGGCCGGGCTCCCTTCCGGGGCCGACGGAATCACCTGGTGCAACGACGCGGTGAACGGCGCGCGCTACAAGTGCGACCAGCAGTACATCAGAATTCGCGGGCGCGGCCATTACACGCCGGGGCTGACCTGCCATGAGACCGGTCATGCGGTCGGCCTTCAGCACGGCCGCTATTCCTCACCGCGTCTGAGCGACACCGATTCGCGGCTGGGCTGCATGGTCACCCCGGTCGGCTACAGCGTCGGCCTGGGCGCCAACAACCGGGACAACATCAACGGCACGTACTGAGAGGAGGGCTTTCCCATGGACTTCCGAGCGAAGGCGGCCGCCATCGGTGCGGTGGCGGCCGCGTGCGCGGCGGCCGTGGCGGTGCTCTCCACCGGCACGACCGACAGCGCGTCCGGTTCCGCGCACGGCGGATCCGGCGGCGGGGCCGCCCAGGGGGAGGTCCTCCTGGCGCACGGCTCCGACCACCTGCCCAGCAGGACCGCCTCCGACTGGGTCACCTACGCCGATCACGTCGTCGTGGTCAGCGTGGCCGCCGAGCGGGAGATCCCCCCGAGCGCGGAGGAGGAGGCCCGCGGCGAAGGGCTGGTCGGGCGCGAGCTGACCCTGGACACCGAGCGGGTCCTGTGGTCCCGCGACGGGGCCCCTCCCGCGCCGGACACCTGGGAGTACGCGGCCGCGGGGTACGCCTTCACCGGCGGCACCGACCAGCGGCGGCCCATGGCCCTGGCGGGTCGGCCCCGGATCGAGCAGGGCCACACCTACATCCTGGCGATGGTCTGGGAGGAGGCCCGTTGCGCCCCCGGCGAACCTGCGGCCCCCGCCGAATGGCGCGGCCTCGGGGAGGGCTCCGAGGTGCCCTTCGATGACGGGGTGATCGGCAAGGGCGAGTTCGAGGGTGCGGTGCGCAGCGCCGCCGACGCGCAGAGCGCGGCCTCGGCGCAGGGCTCCGCCGGTTCCCCGGACTCCCTTGAGGACGAACTGGCGGGCGAGGGCGCGGACGCCCTCATCGTCGAGCTGGAGTCGGCCCGCCCCCAGGCGGACGCGGCCGACGCCACCGCCCCCGGCGGCGCGTGCGACTGACCCGAACGCGCGCTTGAGCCGGTCGAGGCACAGGGCGGGCCGGGCCCGAGGGCCCGGCCCGCCCCCCGTCCGTACGCCCATCCCGGGTTCCGCCGCGAATCCCCGCCGGGGCGGCCGAACGTTCCGGTGCACTTCTCCGTCACCACCACAGACGAGAGGACGCGGACATGGCGAGACGCCCCCACACTGACGACAGTGACGCCGACGCCGCCGACACGGACGAGGCCGGAGCGCCCCGGGCGGCCGCCGGGACCGAGGACACGGCGCGGATCCGCGCGGTCCTCGCCCTCGGCGGAATGCCGTGGAGCGAGCTGGACGACGGGGTCCAGGAGGTGCGCCTGCGGCTCCTCCAGCACCGGGCCCGGCCGGAGGGCGCGCCGATCCGCCGCCCCGCCGCGTGGCTGGCGGCCGTCGCCTCGCGCGTCGCCGTCGACTGGCACCGCGACCGGAGCCGGGACGCCGGCCTGCGGGACCGGCTGGCCGCGCGCTGGACCCGGGGCACGGCCCCCGGGCTGGAGGAGGACCGCGTCCTGGCGCTCACCGTGGCCGAGGGGCTGGAGGGGCTCTCCCCGCCCCAGCGCCAGGTCCTGGTGCTGCGCTATTACGCCGACCTGACGGTGCGTGAGATCGCGCAGGCCTTGGACGTCCCGGAAGGCACGGTCAAGAGCAGGCTGCACGCCGCCGCCGGGGCGCTGCGCTCGTCGCTGACGCGCGAAGGGATGGAGTGACGACCATGGGCGAACCGTTCGATGAGCAGGAGGAGCGGCGGCTGCGCCGCGCGCTGGCGGTGATCGGTGAGGAGGCGGGCCGCCCCTCCCCCGCCGGGAACGCGGACCCGGCCCCCTCCCGGACAGGTCCGGCCGCGCGGCGCGCCCGGCTGCGGTGGGCGGCCGTCGGGGGCGGAGCCCTCGTGGCGGCCGCGGCGGCGGGCCTGCTGGCGGTCGCGCCGGAAGGGGCCGGTGGGCCCCGGTCCGAGCCCGCCGCGGGCGGGTCCCCGGGTGCGGGCGGGGCCCCCGGCGCGGGGCCGGAGGGCGGGCAGGGACAGACCCTTCCCGAGTGGATCGCCTGCTCCACGACGATCGTGGAGGGCGAGGTCACCTCGGTCGAAGAGCCCGTCGAACCCGTCGACCCGGCCACCGGCGGGCCGTACGGGCCGGAGCCGCCGACGGTGACGTTCACGCTGGAGGTGAGCGAGTGGATCAAGCCGGCGACGGGCGAGGACACCGTGGAGCTCACCGTGTCCGACCCGGCCTTCGTCGACCCGCGGGAGGCGATCGAACCGGGAGCGCACGTGCTGGTCTCGATACCGCGGACCGGGTGGGGGATCCCCGACGTGTTCGAGGGCGAGCGGCTCACCGACACCAAGGCCGAGATCGAGGCCGCGCTGCCCGAGGCCCGGGGGACGGAGTGCCCCGAGGAGTGGGGCGGGACGGACCACCCCGCCACCTGACCAGGAAGCGCCCCGGCCCCGGTTCCCCGAAAGGGGCCGGGGCCGTCCGCTGTCGGAAGGCCGTTCCCAATGCCTTCCGGGGCTCAAGAAAATTTCTTCGACGCCCCGTTCGCATTTCATCGTTTTCGCAGGTCAGAGCGAACATGAAGACGACGTTCGCGTTTGCTTTTCCCGATTTCCCGGGTAAGAATCTAGGCCCTTCCGAGCCGAGCACCCCCTGAACGGGGGCCTTTGCCGTGCCGAGAAGCGGGCGCGGACCCGCTCGACGTTCCTTACGAGCCACCCCTGAGGAGGGGCCATGATCCATGCCCGGAAACTGTCGAGGACCTTCACACGGAAGCGCGGAAAGGAGCGGGTCGACGCCGTGCGCGGCCTCGACCTGGACGTGGAGGCCGGCACGCTGCTGGCCTTCCTCGGCCCGAACGGCGCCGGGAAATCCACCACCCTGAGGATGCTCACCACCCTTCTCCCCCCGACTTCGGGGACGGCGACCGTCGCCGGGTGCGACATCGCCCGGGATCCGGACGGCGTGCGGCGGCGCATCGGCTACGTGGGCCAGAAGAACTCCGCCTCCGACCACCACCGGGTCCGCGACGAGCTGGTGGCGCAAGGCAGGGCCTACGGGATGACCCGTGCGCGGGCCGGGGAGCGCGCCGACGCCCTCCTGGACCGGCTGGACCTCCAGGAGCTGGCGAACCGGACGCCGACCACGCTGTCGGGCGGACAGCGGCGCCGGGTCGACATCGCCCTGGGGCTGGTGCACGCGCCGGAGCTGCTGTTCCTGGACGAGCCGTCGACCGGCCTGGACCCGCACAGCAGGGCGGAGGTCTGGAACTTCATCCTCCGGCTGCGCGAGGAGAGCGGCATGACGCTGTTCCTCACCACGCACTACCTGGAGGAGGCCGACAGCATGGCCGAGCGGGTGGTGATCGTGGACCGGGGGCGGACGATCGCCGACGGCACCGCCGACGAGCTGAAGTCGGAGCTGGCGGGCGACCGGATCGACCTGGGGCTCCGCGACGCGGCCGACGCGGAGCGCGCGAGAGGCGTCGCCGCCCGCTTCTCCTCCGAGGCAGCCGCCGCGCCGGACCCGTCCCCCGCTCCCGCCGAACCCGCCGACACCACCGTGCGCATCCCCGTCCCGAACGCGGACACGGCCCTGCCCGAGCTGCTCGCCGCGATGGAGGGGGCCGGGATCAAGGTCGCCACCGCACGCGGGGTGCGCCCGACCCTGGACGACGTGTTCCTGGCCCTGACCGGCCGGAGCCTGACCGAAGAGGAGCCCACCGAATGACCGTCCGCACCGAATCCCTCGCGCCCGCCCCGGTTCCCGCCCGTTCGCCGGCGGCGTCCTTCGTCCGCGACGTCGCGACCGTCTTCACCCGCGAGATCACCCCTTCGGTGCGGGACCCGCTGGGGATGCTGCTCACGATGGGGCAGCCGCTGCTGCTCCTCTTCTTCTTCGGCCCGCTGCTGGGAGGGGTCGGCGCCGGAGGAGGCGACGGATCGTGGCAGTGGTTCGTCCCCGGTGTGCTGGTGATGCTGACCCTGTTCGGACCGATGATGGCCGGTTACAACCTGCTGGTGGAGCTGCTGGGCGGCGCGATGGAGCGCATGCTGGTCAGCCCGATGAACCGCACGGCGATGCTGATCGGGAGGGCGCTGAAGGAGTTCGCGGTGCTGCTGGTGCAGGCCGTGCTCATCGTGCTGCTGGCCGTGCCCATGGGATTCGAGCTCTACCCGCTCGGGCTGCTGGCGGGACTGCTCCTGCTCGCCGTGTTCGGCGTGGGGCTGGGTTCGCTGTCGTTCCTGCTGGCCATGAAGTCGGCCCCGAGCGGGGAGCTGTTCTACGGGGTGACGCAGCTGGCGGTGTTCCCGCTGATGCTGCTGTCGGGGGTGCTGCTCCCGATGGACTTCGGTCCGCAGTGGTTGCAGACGGTGGCGACGGTGAACCCGGTGACCCACATCGCCGACGCGATGCGGGCCCTGTTCACCGGTTCGTTCACCGACCCGTCGATCGCCTGGGGAGCCCTGTCCGCGGCGGCCGTCGCCGCAGTGGGCCTGACCCTAGGCACCCGCGCCATGCGCAAGGGCGTGGGCGTGTGACGAGGTGACCGGCAAGCGGCCCCGGCCCCCTCCCCTGGAGCCGGGGCCGCTACGTGTGCCAAGGTCGAACAGTGCGCTGGCCCCCCGAACGAGCCCGGAAAGCCTTCACCGAGAGCAGTGTGGCTCGCTTGTCCACCGTCTCCGAAGAGGGGTGGCCGCACTGCGTGCCGGTGACGTTCGCGGTCGACGGCGACACCGTCGCCATCGCCATCGACCACAAGCCCAAGTCGACCGTGAACGTGAAGCGCCTGGCGAACATCGGGCAGAACCCGAAGGTGTGCCTGCTGGCGGACGTGTACTCGGACGACTGGTCCCAGCTCTGGTGGGCACGGGCGGACGGCACGGCACAGGTCGTCGGCCGAGGGGAGCAGCGCGAACACGCCCTGGACACGTTGCAGGCGAAGTACCCCCAATATGCCGACAGGCGCCCGGAGGGACCGGTCATCCTGGTCCACGTCGTCCGATGGTCGGGCTGGTCCTTCCGCTGACCGGAGCCGACGCCGAGCTCATTCCTCCCCGGCGACGAACGTCCCCTTGCCGTGGACCGTAACGATGAGTCCGCGCTCCCTCAGCTCCTTGTTGGCACGGCGGATGGTCATGTAGGCGACCCCGTACTCCTCAGCCAGCTCGCGCTCAGGAGGTAGCTGCATGTCGGGGCGCAGCTCCCCCGCCTCGATCCGCGCGGCGATATGGTCGGCCACCGCGACGTAGGCAAGCTGCGGCCCTGTCAGGTTGAGGCGCATGCCGCCAAGGTAGCCCGATTCCCGGTCGGCCACTCACCGATTGGCCCGATCGCCCGCCTCGGATTCGGGGCGCGCTTCTGCCACGAAGGTGCCCTTTCCGCGCACCGTCACGGTGAGCCCTCGATCGTTCAGGAGCTTCACGGCCGCTCTCACGGTCGGCCGGGAGACGGAGAACTCCTCACACAGCGCCGCCTCGGACGGGATCCTGCGTCGCGGTTCATATGTCCCCTCCGCGATGCGGGCGCTCAGCATGTCCGCGATCTGCTCGTACAGCGGTTCCGGGCCGTCGAGATCGATCTCCATACAACGACACTATTCGCCCTCAAACGCTGTATTACGTCGCACGACATCATCTGACAGGTCCTTACAAGTAAGGTACTCTGGCGCTCCTCGCAGTCATCCACAGGCTCACGCGATGACCCGCTCGGCACCAGCACCACGGCTAACCTGTGAACACCTGCTTCCCTACTGGAAGGGGACACCCCGATGCGCAAGCTCGAACGGCGGATCACCAACCTCGAGGCCGCCTTCGTCGAACACTCTCTGGACAAGCAGAGGATCCAGGCCTACCAGGCCAACACCGACGACCGGATCAACTCCCTCGCCGATGCCTTCATGGAGCACCGGCGCGAGACCCGAGAGGGGTTCCGGCAGGTCAACCTCCGCTTCGACGCGGTCGAAGGACGCCTCGGTTCTCTCGAAAGCGATGTGGCCACCCTCAAGAGCGACGTGGCCACCCTCAAGACGCAGATGAGCGACACGCAGGACATGGTCGCCCGCATCGTCGCCCACCTGGGTGCCTGACCCGCCCCGGCGGCCCCGTCCTCCCGGCGGGGCCGCCCCGTGGGCCCATCAGGTCAACAGGCCCGCCACCAGCAACGCCACGCCCGCCACCGCGCTCACGCCGGTGCCGATCGCGAACGCCAGGAACTTGTTGTTCTCGCTCTTCCTGATCTCGGCCTCGGACCTGGCCGAGATGATGTACTCGCCGTCCTCCGCCGGTGCGGCGATGGCCAGCCGCCCGTTCTCGTCGGACGCCTCACCGTGCACGAACAGCCGGACACCGGCCCGGACGATCCACTCCTCCTTCTGGTAGCCGAGCGTCCCGCCGCCGCCCCCGTCCAGGGTGATCGGGCCGATCCGCACCCGTCCGCCGCCCTGGTGCGGCTCGAAGGTGTCCAGCGTCTTCTCCGCCCCGTCGACCACCAGGTCCCCGGGGCGGACGACCGCCCGACCCGTGCCGTCCTCCACGAAGAACGCCGTCGAGCTGGTGAAGGAGGACACCACCTGGCTCTTCTTCCGGCGCTTCCGGTTGCCGTCGCTGTCCCGGTAGGTCTCCTCGTACTTGCGGGTGATCCGGTGCCGGTGCCAGACGCACTCCCGCTCCTCCAGCTTGGAGCGCAGAAGCCCGTTCTTGTGCGCCCGCGCGGCGCCGACGATCTCCACCTGCTGACGGAAGTGCCCCGGCCCCGCCGCGTCCGACGCCGCCTTGTGCAGCGCCTTGAGCTCGCTCACCGGCAGCGTCTCCACCCGCTCCACCGACGACACGCGCTTGTTGGTCCTCCAGGTCAGGTAGCCGCAGACGACCGCCACGGCCAAACCGAGAACCCCGATCCACTGCACAGCGTCCTGCCCTTCCCACGGCCTTCCGTGGCTCCCTGCGGCCTCCGACCGCCCGGCCGCCCGACCACCGGACCGCCCGACCTTACCGATTCGACCACATCTCAACGGCCTACGGTCCGACGCTGCGCAGTACCCGCCCGTTCCGACCTGCGGAGAAGTCCCGCGCGGAACGGTCACGCCCATCAGCCGCGCGTCGACCGGAAAACGGCACCGCCTCCGCCTAGCATCCGGGACGTCGGCCGCCGACGGCGGACGTTCAGCGGCCGGAAGCGGACAGCGACAGCGGAACTGGAGACCGGCGATGACGACCGAACCCAAGGTCAACGGACCCTGCTGGGTCGAGCTCGGGGCCAGGGACATCCCCCGCCAGGAGGACTTCTACGGCAAGGTGTTCGGCTGGGACACCGCCACCGACCCCCGCCCCGAGGCCGGCGGGTACACCACCGCCTCGCTCGGCGGCCGCCGCGTCGCCGCCATCACCCCCCTCTACGGGGACGACCAGCCCGTCGCCTGGAACGTCTCCTTCCGGGTGGAGGACGTCGACGCCGCCCTCGACGCGGTCCGCGGGCTCGGCGGCGCGGCCGTGTTCGGCCCCATGGACGTCTTCGACGAGGGGCGCTTCGCCGTCGCCGCCGACCCCGCCGGCGCGGTCTTCCAGCTCTGGCAGGCCAAGGAATTCGCCGGGGCCCAGCTCATGGGTGAGCCCGGTTCGCTGTGCTGGGTCGACCTGCACACCCGCGACGTGGCCGCGGCCTCCGACTTCTACGGCCGCCTCTTCGGCTGGGACCTCGGCGGCGGCACCGGCTACCGCGTCCTCTCCGTGGGCGGCACCCCCTTCGGCGGCGTCTTCGACCAGGGCTCGGACGAGGGCTACCCGAAGGGGATCCCCCCGCACTGGCTCCCCTCGTTCGCGACGGCCGACATCGAGGGCACCGTCGCCAAGGCGGCCGGGGCCGGGGGCACCACCGTCATGCCGCCCATGCGCATGCCCGGCGGCGTCACCGCGGCCGCCCTTACCGACCCCGAGGGCGCCGGCTTCGGCCTGATGCAGACCCCCGGCGGGGAGTGAGGCCGCGGCCGGGTGGCGCGGGCCGGGGCGGCGCGCGGAGCGGCCGCCCCCGCCGTCCTACTCCCCCTGCACCCGGATCTCCGGCTCGTTGCGCACGGGGAAGTTCACCGACCGTGCGATGAAGCACGCCGCGTGCGCCTTCTCGTGCAGGCCCTCGGCCCTCTCCACCATGGAGGCTTCCGCCACCGTCACCACCGGGTGCAGCACCACCTCGGTGAACTCCCCGCTGGAGTCCGCGTGGGTGACCATGGTGCCCGTCGCCCGGTCCTCGTAGGCGACCACGTTCACACCGGCGCCCACCGCCAGCGCGAAGTAGGACAGCATGTGGCACTCGCTCAGCGCCGCCACCAGCATGTCCTCCGGGTTCCAGCGCTCCGGGTCGCCCCGGAACGCCTTGTCGGCCGACCCCTTCAGCAGCGGCCGCCCGTCCGCCTCCACGTCGTGGTCGCGCCCGTAGGCCCGGTAGGACGCCGTGCCCTCGCCCTGGTTGCCCGTCCACCGGACGCGCACCTCGTAGCCGTGCTCCTTGTCCCGGTGCCGTGTCTCCGCCGCCATCGCCCCGCCTTCCGTCGCTCGTACACCCGCGGTCGCCTCTCCGCGCGTCTCCGCGCCCTTATCACGGCTCCCCGCGGATTCCCGCGGCGCCAGCTTCGCACGCGCGCGGCCCGGCGAGCCCGGCAGGCCCCCCGCACCCGGCGGCTAGGCTGGAGGCATGCCTGCTTCCGCACCGCACTGGCCCGCGCCCACCGCCGAACGCCCCGTGGACGCCGAGGTCGCGCTGCCCGGATCGAAGTCGATGACCAACCGAGCCCTCGTGCTCGCCGCGCTCTCCGAGACGCCCGCCACCGTGCGCCGCCCGCTGCGCAGCCGCGACACCCGCCTGATGGCCGACGCCCTGCGCTCCCTGGGTGCGCAGGTCCACGAGGACGGGGAGGACTGGTCCGTCTCCCCCGCCACCCTGCGCGGCCCGGTGCACCTGGACGTGGGCAACGCCGGGACCGTGATGCGGTTCGTCCCCCCGCTCGCCGCCCTCGCCGACGGCGACGTGCGCTTCGACGGCGACCCGCGGGCGCGCGAGCGCCCCGTCGGCCCTCTGCTGGAGGCCCTGCGCGCGCTCGGCGCCGACATCGACGACGGCGGACGCGGCGCCCTGCCCATGACCGTGCACGGCACCGGCTCCCTGCGCGGCGGCCGGGTCGAGCTGGACGCCTCCGGCTCCTCCCAGTTCATCTCCGCACTGCTGCTCAGCGGCGCCCGCTTCACCGAGGGCGTGGAGGTCCGCCACGCCGGGCCGCCGGTCCCCTCCCAGCCGCACCTGGACATGACGGTGGAGATGCTGCGCGAGGCCGGGGTGCAGGTCGACACCTCCGAGCCCGACGTGTGGAGGGTCGCCCCCGGCGCGGTCAAGACCGAGGCCGTCACCGTCGAGCCGGACCTGTCCAACGCCGCCCCGTTCCTCGCCGCCGCCCTGGTCACCGGCGGCCGGGTCACCGTGCGCGACTGGCCGCGCCGCACCACCCAGCCCGGCGACGCGCTGCGCGACCTGTTCACCCGGATGGGCGGCGAGGCCGTGTTCACCGACGCGGGCCTGGAGTTCCGCGGCACCGGCACGGTCCGCGGCATCACCGCCGACCTGCGCGCCGTCGGCGAGCTCACCCCCACCGTCGCCGCCGTGGCCGCCCTGGCCGACTCCCCCTCCCGCCTGACGGGCATCGCCCACCTGCGCCGCCACGAGACCGACCGCATCGCCGCGCTCGTGCGCGAGGTCAACCGCCTGGGCGGGGACGCCGAGGAGCTGCCCGACGGCCTGGTCGTCCGCCCGCGCCCGCTGCACGGCGGCCTGTTCCACAGCTACGAGGACCACCGCATGGCCACCTCCGGCGCCGTCATCGGCCTGGCCGTCCCCGGGGTGGAGGTGGAGGACATCGCCACCACGGGCAAGACACTGCCCGACTTCCCCGAACTGTGGGCGGGGGTCCTGGCGTGAGGGGCGGCGGCCGCCACCTGGACGAGGACGACGTCCGTGTCCGCGCGCGCGGGGGATCGCGCCCGCGCACCCGCAAGCGCCCCAAGCACGAGGACGCCACCGCCGGGATGGTGACCGCCGTGGACCGGGGCCGCTACCGGTGCCTGGTCGACGGCCGGGAGGTCACCGCGATGAAGGCCCGCGAGCTGGGCCGCGGCAGCATCGTGGTGGGCGACCGGGTGGCGCTGGTGGGCGACCTGTCCGGGACACCCGACACCCTGGCCCGCATCGTGCGGGTGGAGGGCCGCGACTCGGTGCTGCGCCGCACCGCCGACGACACCGACCCGGTGGAGCGGGTGATCGTCGCCAACGCCGACCAGCTGGTGGTGGTCTGCTCGCTCGCCGACCCCGACCCGCAGCCGCGGCTGATCGACCGGTGCCTGGTCGCCGCCTACGACGCCGGGCTCGACCCGCTGCTCTGCCTGACCAAGGCCGACCTGGCCCGCCCCGGCGGCCTGCTGGACGGCTACTCCTCGCTGGGCCTGCGCCACGTGGTCACCGACCACGAGGGCGACCTGTCGGACCTGGAGCGCCTGCTCGCCGACCGCACCAGCGTGCTCGTGGGCTCCTCCGGGGTGGGCAAGTCGACGCTGGTCAACCGGCTGGTCCCGGAGGCCGCGCGGGCGGTGGGCCACGTCAACCCGGTGACCGGGCGCGGCCGCCACACCTCGACCTCGGCGGTGGCGCTGCCCTACCGGGACGGCTGGATCATCGACACCCCGGGGGTGCGCAGCTTCGGGCTGGCCCACATCGACCCCGACGACGTGGTGGCGGGCTTCCCCGACCTGGAGGAGGCCGTCGCCGAGTGCCCGCCGGGCTGCCCGCACACGGCCGACGCCCAGGGGTGCGCCCTCGACGCGTGGGCGGCCGGGGGGAGGCTGTCGGAGCTGCGCGTGGCCTCCCTGCGGCGTCTGCTGGCCAGCAGGGCGGGCGAAGAGGGCGCCTGACCACGGCGGCCCGGAGGAGTCGGCCCGGAGGCTCCCCGCCTCACACGTCCACGGTGCCTCCGCACCTCCAGTAGCGCGCGCTGTCGCGGTCCAGGAAGCCCTCGTCGACCAGGGCCCTGCGCAGCGACGCGTGGTCGGAGTGGAACGCCCGCAGCACCGCGTTCACCTCGGGCTCGCTGTAGCGCACCCCGGGCTCGAAGGCGCGGGCCACGTGGTCCAGCACCACCATCCGCTTGGCCCGCTGCACCGGCAGCGCCACGATGCGGCCCTCCCGCAGGAACGACCGCAGGACCTTGGCCTCCTCACGGCCCGCCCCCTCGGCGGCCGGCTCCTCGACGCGGGCCGCCCGGGACTCGGCCGCGCGGGCCACCGCCTCGCGCAGCGCCTCGGGCCGGGGCAGCCACTCCCCCTCCTCGCGCACGGCCACGCCGCCGCGCTCCAGCCTCTCCAGGGCGGCCAGCGCGTCCCTGGCGGGCATCCCGGTGCGGGCGGCGACCTCCTCGCCGGTGCGGGCGCCGAGCACCAGCGCCGACAGCGCGCGCAGCCGGTCCGGGGCGCTGAGCAGGCCCAGCAGGCGCAGGGCGTCAGGGTCGGACATGGCCCCTATGCAAGCAGAGGCCGCGCGGGCCGTCACCCGCTTTTCCGGTCGCCCGCCGCCGCCCGTCACACCGCTTCGTCCCCCGATCGCACGCCCAGCTCGTCGAGGCGCGCCAGCAGGTCCGCCGGGTCGGTGTAGACCCGGTAGGCGCCGGTGCGCTCCAGTTCGTCGCGGCCGTAGCCGCCGGAGAGCAGCCCCACCCCGAGCGCGCCGGCGCGGCGGGCGGCCAGCAGGTCCCACACGCGGTCGCCGACGACCATGGTCTGCCGGGGGTCGGCGCCCAGACGGCCGGCGGCGGCGAGGAACAGGTCCGGGTCGGGCTTGGCGAAGCGCACCTGGTCGCGGGTGACCATGACGGTGTCCTCGGGCAGCCCGAGCAGCTCCAGGGCGTGCCCGGCGGTGCGGCGCTGCCCGCTGGTGGCGATCGCCCAGGGGATGCCCCGGTCGCTCAGGGTGCGCAGCAGCTCCACCGCCCCGGGCAGGGGCACCACCGACGCCCGCTGCTTGAGGTACTCCTCGGCGTGCGCCCGCTGGACCTCCTCCACCTGCTCGGCCGTGAGCTTGAGGCCGGTCTCGCGCATGAGGGCGTTGACGAACAGCCCGCCGCTCATCCCGATGCGCCGGTGGATGCGCCAGACGGCCAGGTCGATCCCGGCCTCGGCGAGCGCGTTCCGCCAGGCGATGACGTGCTGGTACACGCTGTCGATGAGGGTGCCGTCGAGGTCGAACAAAAGTGCGGGCGCCGCGGGCCGGGGCGGCGCGGTCGGTGTCTCGCTCACCCTGCCAGTCTCGTCCCGAACGGGAGAAAAGGGAAACCGCCGCACCGCCCGGACAGGGCCGCCGGCCTCAGGCGTTCTCGCGCACCGGCCCGGTCAGGGCGCGGGCCACCGCCTCCACGCGCGAGGCCGCCACCTCGGGGTCGGTCGGCGACACCACGTAGGACACCATCAGCCGGGCGGAGACCTCCACCAGCACCTCGCCCCGCTCCCCCAGGCGCGGGTGGTGGCGGCGCAGGTAGGCGTTCATCCGCTCCTGCAGCGCCAGGTGCAGCGGCCGGGAGCGGGTGGTCAGCACCGGCAGCAGCTCCCCCTCGCCGGTGATCACCGCCCGCACCAGCGGGTTCTCCGCCGAGGCGCGCAGCGTCCACAGCGCCGCCTCGCGGACCGCCTCGGCCGGGTCGCCCGGGTGGCCGGAGACGATCGCCTCGGTGCGGTCCAGGAACCGGTCGGCCTCCCGGATGACCACCGCCTGCAGCAGCCCCTCCTTGGTGCCGAACTCGTTGTACAGCGTCTGCCGGGACACGCCCGCGTTCGCCGCGATGTCGGCCATCCGCATGCGCGCCCACCCGCCCGCGACCACGGCCGCGTAGGCGGCGTCGAGGAGCCGCTCGCGGACGTCGCCCTGGCGCGGGGCGCCCGGCGCCCGTGGTGCCGCGGGGGAGGATGCTTCGGAGGCCATAGGGCAATGGTGCCATCCCCGGCCCCCGGCAAGAGGGGCCCAGGCCGTGCCCTTCGGCGGGGAATCCCCCGTACGCGGGGGTGCCGGACTGCCGCGGGGCGTGCGGGGACGGTAGCGTTACCGGCCATGGCGTCCTTTGACGATGATCTGCGTCTGGCCCACGTCCTGGCGGACGCGGCCGACGACATCTCTCTGCAGCATTTCCGTTCCCTGGATCTGCAGGTGGAGACCAAGCCGGACCTGACCCCCGTGACCGAGGCCGACCGCGCGGTGGAGGAGACGGTCCGCAGCGTCCTGTCCCGCGCGCGCCCCCGCGACGCCGTGGTGGGCGAGGAGTACGGGAAGACCGGCAACAGCCACCGCGTGTGGGTGGTCGACCCCATCGACGGCACGAAGAACTACGTCCGCGGCGTCCCCGTGTGGGCCACGATGATCGCGCTGCTGGAGCACGACCGGCCGGTGGTGGGCCTGATCTCGGCGCCGGCGCTGTTCCGCCGGTGGTGGGCCACGCTCGGCGGGGGCACCTGGACCGGGCGCAGCCTGACCAAGGCGACCCGCTGCTGGGTGTCCAAGGTCTCCGAGCTGGAGGACGCCTCGCTCTCCTTCTCCGACATGGCCGAGTGGGAGGAGCACGGGCGCCTGGAGGCGTTCCTGGGGCTGACCCGCTCGGTGTGGCGCACCCGCGCCTACGGCGACTTCTGGTCGCACGTGATGGTCGCCGAGGGCGCGGTGGACGTCGCCGCCGAGCCGGAGCTGTCCCTGTGGGACGCCGCGCCGCTGCCGGTCCTGCTGGAGGAGGCCGGGGGGCGCGCCACCGACCTGCGCGGGCAGAACTTCGCCGACGGGGGCGCCCTGGTGTGCACCAACGGCGCCCTGCACGACCGCGTGCTGACCTGGCTGAACGGAGGGCCGACGCCGGTCCGCCCGGTCTGAGCCCAGGCCGGGCCGCGCCCACCGATTCAACGGATCGCAATCGCTCGGACACACTCCGTAGTAGATTTCGGTCCGTGCCCGCAGATCACCGTGACGCCCACCGCCCGCCCCGGACCGCCGCGGCCGCCCTGGCCGCCGCGTGCGCGCTGACCGCCGCCGGGTGCGGGGCGGCGCCCCGCCCGGACACCGCCGAGCTGGAGGCCCGGATCGCCGCCGACCGCGCCGCCGAGGCCTCGGCCGCCCCGGAGCCCGCACCGTCCGAGATGCGCTTCGCCCCCGGCTCCGCCGCGTGCGAGCCGCGCGCGTCGACCGCCGTTCCCGGGGAGTGGGAGACCTCCGCCCCGCGCAAGCCCCTCGACGGCGACCCGGCCCCGCTCGGCCTGCGCGACGCCGCGGGCGGGGCCGACCTGGCGGTCCGCGCCGACGTGGCCGGACCGGACGGCGCCCTCGGGGGCGCCGAGGCGCAGGCCTCCGGCGATTCCTGGGCCGAGCTGGAGTTCCCGGGCGACTTCGTCGCCGCGGACCCGGGGAAGGGCACCTACACGGTGGTCTGGTCGTCCGCCGAGGACGGCGCGTTCATCTCCTGCGACGGCTTCCGCGTGAAGTGACCCGGCGGCCGACCGGTGTAGTCGGGCTCATCGCGTCCGGTCCACCCCCGACTTCCCCGAGATCACCACGCAGGGAGCCGCCCGGACATCACATACCGGGCATACCGGACACCAGGAGAGGGGTCCGGGCATCCTGCGTCGTAAAACCGACGGTTTTAGGCAGATCAGGCGTCGATTTCACCACCCAATCCGCCCCTGCCCCACGGCCGACAGCGCTGCGGCGCGGGCCGCCGGCCTCTCCTCGTCGCCACCCTCCCCCACACCCCAACCCCGCCGACCCACCGCCCGGCCGGATCCGGCCACTCGGCGGCCCTTCCGGGCGGCGCCTGCGCGCCGCCCGCCCCGTCGGCCGGCCGCCGCCGCGGACGCGTCGGTGCAGGCCGTGCCGGACCACTCGGCGCAAACGGTCCGCACGCCTCCCCCGCCCCGATTCGGGCGGTCCGTAAAACAGCCCGAATCGCCCGCCACTGCGGGGAACCGCCGCCCCCCTCCTCCGCGATGATGTCGATGGACCCCATCGGGCCCACCCCACCCCCGACCCGCCGAGGAAGGGCCGTCGGCTTGCTGCGCTCACTCACCTCGGGCCTCGTCCTGGCCTTCGCCGGTTCCCGGGCCAACGTCTCGCGGACCATCCTGTCCTGCGCCGGAATCGTCGTCGGCGTCGCCGCCCTGATCACCGTGGTCACCGCCGGGCACGTCGGCGAGCGCTACGCGATCGCCTACTCCGAGGCCAACTGGGGCGTCGCCGCCACCTACGACGTCACCCTGCCCGGGAACGTCGACGACCCCGCCGCCCTCAAGGAGGACCTGGAGCGCGCCGGCGCCCAGGCCGCCGCGATGAACTTCTCCCCCCAGTCCGGCATACGCCTGCGCCAGGGGGACCAGGAGATCCGGGACGTGCAGTTCACCGTCACCGACCCCGACCTGGACGACATCCGGCGGATGAACCTCACCGAGGGGCGGTGGTTCGAGGAGGGCGACACCGGGTCACTGGCCCCGGTCGTGGTGCTCACCGACGAGCTGGCCGACCAGCTGGAGGCCGACGGCGGGTTCGAGGGCCTGCAGATCGGAAGCCGCCAATGGCGGGACGTACGGGTGGTCGGAGTGGTGGAGTCCACCGCCATGGACTCCTTCGGCGGCGAGGGCGGGACCGCCTACCTGCTCAACTCCCCCGCCTCCGAGGAGATGGCCTTCCCCGAGGGGGTCTCCGAGGCCGCCGGGATGATGGGCGGCCTCCAGTACGCGGTCCGGGTCCCGCCCGAGGGGGCCGACCCCGAGGGGTTCAAGAACCGGCTCGCCGGCGCCGCCTGGCGCTGGGCGCCCGACGCCGACGCGGGCACCATCGACGTCTACCGGATGGACGACGCCGAGGCGATCGACGAGGTCCTGGGCTACCTGTCGCTGGGCCTGCTGGGCATCGCCGCCATCACCCTGACCACCGGCCTACTCGGCGTGCTCAACGTGGGGCTGGTGACCGTCCGCGAGCGCCGCCGCGAGCTGGCCGTCTACCGCGCGATGGGCGCCGACCGGCTGTCCATGTTCGTCGTGGTGGTCGCCGAGGCGGTGGTGGTGGCCATGGTCGCCGGGGTGATCGCGCTGGCGCTGTGCTACGGCGCGGCCGGGGTCGCCCACTCCCTGCTCGCGGACATGCTGCCGGACGGGGTGGTGGTCACCGTCCCGGTGTCCGGCGTCCTGGTGGGTCTGGGAAGCGCGGCCGGGGTGGGGCTGCTCGCGGGGATCATCCCGGCCTGGCGGGCGCTGCGCATCTCAGTCGTGGCGGGGCTGCGGGAATGACGGCCGACCGGAGTGACGAGCGGCCGGGCCGACGGCCGCGCGAAGAGGAGCGGATCACGTGAAGAGATGGATCATCGTCGCGGCGGTCGCCGTCGTGCTGGTCGGCGGAGCGGGCGGCGCCTGGGCCCTGTGGGGCGGCGGCCCCCCGCCGCCCGACGAGGCCGCCGCGGGCGGCGGGCTCACCGAGTCCTCCGCCGTCCCGGTGGAGGTCGGCGACATCACCGACACGGTCGTGCTGGACGCCGTCGTCCAGGAGGACCCCGCCAAGGAGGTCGTCGCCAAGCGCGGGGGCACCGTGACCCGCGTGTGGGTCGGCGAGGGCCAGGAGGTCGCCCAGGGCGCGCCGATCGCCACGGTGCGCGCCCCCGCCGACGCCCCGGCCGACGGCGGCGGGGACGCGGAGGGCGAGGGCGGCGCGGACGGCGGGGACGGCCCGCGGATGCAGGAGCAGAACCTCACCGCGCCGGTCGGCGGGAAGGTCACCGGCCTGGGCGACCTGGAGGCCGGGGACCCGGTGGAGCCCGGCGCGGCCGTCGCCTCGATCAGCGGGGGCCGGTACCGCGCGGTCGCCGAGATCCCGCCCAACGACCTGTACCGCTTCTACGACGACCCCGAGGAGATCACCCTCAAGATCGACAAGGGGCCGCCCGCCGAGGAGTGCGGGCTGATCTCCCTGGGCGCCAAGGACTCCTCCTCCGACAGCGGCTCCGACGACGGGGACGAGGAGATGCCCGACGAGTTCATGATGCCCGAGGCGGACTCCGGGGGCGGGGAGGCCACCGCCCAGCTCACCTGCCGCGTGCCCGACGACATGAAGGTGTTCGCCGGGGTCACCGGCAAGGTCTCGGTCACCACCGGCTCCTCGAAGGGCGCGCTGCTGGTCCCGGCCACCGCCGTGCGCGGCGGCACCGAGGAGGGGCAGGTCGTCGTGGTCGGGCCGGACGGCGCCGAGGAGGAGCGCGACGTGGCCCTCGGGATCACCGACGGCGAGATGATCGAGGTCACCGAGGGGCTGGAGGAGGGCGAGCAGGTGCTCGACCCGGTCCCGCTGTCCGAGGAGTTCGACGTGCCCGGCGGCGGGGACGGCGAGGGGCCCGAGGACGAGCTGGCGGAGGTCGGCTGATGGGCGGATCCGATCCGCTGCTGCGCATCAGCGGCCTGCACAAGTCCTTCACCGTGGACGGCCGGCGCCTGCCGGTCCTGGTCGACTGCGCGCTGGAGGTGGGCCGCGGCGAGGTGGTGGCGATCGTCGGCCGGTCCGGCTCGGGCAAGTCCACGCTGCTCAACATGATCGGGCTGCTGGACCGGGCCGACGGGGGCGAGCACGTCTTCGACGGCGTCGACGTGGCGCGGCTGGGCGAGGGCCGCCGCGCCCGCCTGCGCAACGCCGGCGTCGGGTTCGTCTTCCAGTCCTTCCACCTGCTGGAGCGGCGCACCGCGCTGGCCAACGTGTGCGTGCCGATGGTGCTGGGCGGGGTGCCCGCCGTCCGGCGCCGGGCGCACGGCCGCAGGCTGCTGGAGTCGGTGGGGCTGCGGGACCGGATCACCTCCCGGCCGCACCAGCTCTCCGGCGGTGAGCAGCAGCGTGTGGCCCTGGCACGGGCGCTGAGCATGGACCCGGCCATGGTGCTCGCCGACGAGCCCACGGGCGCCCTGGACGGCGCCACGAGCGAGCAGATCATGGAGCAGCTCCTGGCGCAGGCCCGCACCCGGGGCACGGCGGTCGTCATCGTCACCCACGAGCCGTCGGTGGCCGCGGCCGCCGACCGCAGGATCGCCATCGAGGAGGGGCGCACGCGCCCGGCGGAGTGACCTCGCGCCGCCCCCCTGCGGTGCGCGGGCGCCGCCCCGGGCGGCCCCCTGAGAACGCGGAAGGGACCCAGTACCTCGGTACTGGGCCCCTTCGCCGTGGTAGCGGGGACAGGATTTGACCCTGCGACCTCTGGGTTATGAGCCCAGCGAGC
>NZ_JAQFWQ010000039.1 GCF_027706725.1 Nocardiopsis endophytica | reverse complement strand
ACGAAGGTGCTGTCAAAACGGCCGGAATGACAGCACCTCTGTCGAGATCATCGCCGAAGGGGCGCACCGGGGTGGCGGCCGCCGCGAGCGCGGGCGACCACCTGCCCACCCGCCGCGCCGACCTCCCGGACCAGCAGGGGCCCGGCGGACGGCAGGCAGGGCCCGGGAACCGCCCCGCTGTCGCCGTCGCCGCCCTTCACGGCGACCACGCACACGCGCCGCGCCCGACAGTGCTGGCGGAAGGGCCGCCCACCTGGCCTCGTCGCCGCCATCCACCCCACACCCCGGCCACCCGCCGCCCGGCCCGGGGCCGTGAGCGGGGTACCGGCTCAGCCGCCTGAACCGGGAGAAGCGGGAGGGCGGCCCTTCCGGCAGCGCTGTCCTGCGTCCGGGGGAAATGACACCGGGGCACGACTCCGCCACCGCTCCGGTCAGCGGCGCGGATGGTACAGACTGGGGCCATCGGGTGGGACGGGGACGCCGCCCTCCCGCGTTGCTCCGCAGGAGTCCGTTTCCTCCCCCGCCTGGACGCGGGGGTTTCCCGGAGGTCGATCGATGAGCTACGAGAACGACGACGCCCCAGAGCATCGGGAGTTCACCCTCGGCGAGGTCCACGCGCTCATGCCGGAGGTCATGGAGCGCGCCGGCGAACTCGTCACGCTCCGCGCCGACATGGCCGAGCTCGCCGCCGACCTGCGGATCGCCGGGGACTCGGCACTCGGCGGCCGAGCCGAGCTCAAGGGGATGGAAGCGCGCTTCAGCGAGCTCCAGGCCTGGTTCCCCGACAACGGGATCGAGGTCAAGGGGCTGGCGCCGATCCTGCTCGACTTCCCCGCCATGCTCGACGGGGTGTCCGTGCGCCTGTGCTGGCTCGAAGGCGAGACCGCCCTCGGCTGGTACCACCGGAGCGAACTCGGCTTCTTCGGACGCCGCCCGCTGTCCGAGCGCTGATGGCCGAGCGCCGTCCTCCGGGCACGGCGTCCGAACACTGACGGCGCCGCCGCACCGGGGCGGCGGGCGGGGCGGGGGCGACAGGCGGAACGGCCGACGCGCCCCGGCGGGCGACAGGCGGAGCGGCCATCGCGCCCCGGCGGGGGTGGCGGAACCCTGTGGGGGAGCTCCCGGTGCCGGGGCGCGGGCGGCGTCCGTCGGCCCTACGCGGGGCCGCAGGCCCGTCGGCGGGGCCGGGCCCTACCGGCCGCGGCCGGGCCTCACCAACCCCGCTCGCGCCATTCGGCCAGGTGGGGGCGCTCGGCTCCCAGGGTCGTGTCCTTCCCGTGGCCCGGGTACACCCAGGTCTCGTCGTCCATCTCGGCGAAGACGCGCTCCTCCACGTCGCCCAGCAGCGACCGGAAGTCCGCGTCCGACCACGTCTTGCCCACCCCGCCGGGGAACAGGCTGTCGCCGGTGAACAGGTGCGTGCCCCCGTCCGGGTCGTCGTACCGCAGCGCGATCGACCCCGGCGTGTGCCCCCGCAGGTGGATCACCCGCAGCGCGCACTCGCCCACCGGGACACTCGCGCCGTGCTCCACCGGGTCGTCGACCGACACCGGGAGCTCGTCGCCGTCGCTCGGGTGGGCCACCGTGCGCGCCCCCGTGACCCCCACCACCTCGGCCAGGGCCTGCCAGTGGTCGGGGTGCCGGTGGGTGGTGATCACCCGGGCCAGGCCGCCGTCACCGATGAGGTCCACGATCCGGTCCGCCTCCGCGGCGGCGTCGATGAGGACCGCCTCGCCGGTCCGCTTGCACCGCAGCAGGTAGGCGTTGTTGTCCATCCGCCCCACGGCGAGCTTGCTGATGGTCAGTTCTGCCAGGTCGCGTACGTCGGCCGGACCGCCGACCCTGGTATCTCCGGAGTAGGTCACGTCTCCCATTACAACACCCACCGCGCTCCGCGTTTCTCGAAGAAGGCGCTGCGGCCCTCGGCCGCCTCCTCCCCCGCGAAGTAGCTCTCCGACAGTTCCGTCATCCGGGCGAACTCCGCCGCCCTCTCCTCCGCACCGCGCTCCGCCAGCAGCGCCTTGGCGCCCGCCAGCGCGCCGGGGGCGGCCGCGCGCAGCCCGTCGGCGACC
Organism: Nocardiopsis endophytica; assembly: GCF_027706725.1. GTDB lineage: Bacteria > Actinomycetota > Actinomycetes > Streptosporangiales > Streptosporangiaceae > Nocardiopsis_A > Nocardiopsis_A endophytica. The sequence continues at coordinate 57,726 of NZ_JAQFWQ010000039.1, read as the reverse complement.
CTCTCCACCGCCGCGTCCAGGTCCCCGCGCGGGACGGCCTCGGTGAGCAGCCCCGCCGCCACCGCCTCCCGGGCGCCGAACACCTCGCCGGTCAGCAGGTACCGGCTCAGCGCCCGGTCGTGCAGCCGCTGCCGGACGGGGACCGAGATCACCGCCGGGACCAGGCCGATGCGCACCTCGGTGAAGGCGAACTCGGTGTCCTCCGGCGCGATCGCCATGTCGGCCGCCGCGACCAGGCCGAGCCCGCCCGCCCGCGCCGTCCCGTTGAGGCGGGCGACCACCGGCTTGGGCGCGTCCATGATCGCGGAGAAGATCTCCCCCATGCCGGGCGCCCCCGGGTCGGGGTCGCGCCCCGCCAGCCGCTCGGCGACCTCCTTGAGGTCGGCGCCCGCGCAGAACACGCTCCCGGCCCCGGTCAGCACGACCGCGCGCACGTCCTCGTCGGCCATCGCGGCCCGCAGCCCGGCGAGCAGCGCGGTGCGCAGCGGCGCGGACAGGGCGTTGCGGTTGCGCTCGGAGTCCAGGGTGATCGTCGCGATCCCGCGCTCGGTGGTGCGCCGTACGGGCGGTCCGCCGCCGTCGGCCTCGGCCATCGGGTCTCCTTCCGTTGCGCTCATCCGCCCGCGGCCCCGGCGCCGTCCGCCTTCCGCAGCGCGGCCAGCGCCCCGTCGGCGTGGGCGTTCATCCGGATCTCGCTCCTGACGACGTGCAGGATCCGGCGGTCGGCGCCGATGACGAAGGTGCACCGGCGGGTGGGCGCCAGCGCCGACAGCCCCGGGGCGGCGCGCCGGACGCCGTAGGCGCGGGCGACCGTCCCGTCGGCGTCGGAGAGGAGGGGGAAGCCGAACCCGTGCATCCCGGCGAAGGCGCTCTGCCGTTCGACGGCGTCCGCGCTGATCCCCGCGCATCCGGCGCCGATCCGGGCGAACTCCTCCGACAGGTCGCGGAAGCGGCAGCTCTCCGCCGTGCACCCGGGCGTCATCGCCGCGGGGTAGAAGAACAGCGCCAGGGGCCCCTGTGCCAGCAGCCCGTCGAGGTCGCGCACGCGCCCGTTCTGGTCGGGGAGGGAGAACCCGGGCGCGGTGTCGCCGATATCAACCACGGGGCGCAATCTAGCCCACCCGCCGCCCGGCCACCACCCTCGGCCGCAGCCGGGCCGCCCCCTCGGCCGCAGCCGGGGCCGGCCCACGGCCCTGCGGGCTCACTCGCCGATGGTCGTGTACCTCAGCAGCGGCACCCTCAGCTCCTCCGGGGTCAGCGAGCCGTGCTGGCCCACCAGGGCGCTCTCGACCGGCTCCGCCCGGGGCGCCACCAGCGCGCACGACCCGGTCGCGACCGCCAGCACGTCGCCGATGCGCTCCCGCACCCCGTCGTCCACGCTGCCGAACAGGCCCGCCGCGACCGCCTCCTCACGGGTCATCACCCGTGCGCGCCCCTCCAGGCGCTCCGCCCAGGCGTCCCGGACGTCGCCGGCCGCGCCCGGGACGGTGTACACCTGCCGCACGCGCGCCTCCCCCGCGAGCACGCGCACCCCCCGCACGAGGTCCGGGTCGGCCTCCACGTCGATCCGGCAGCCGGGGCCGGTGTCGACCATGCCGTGGTCCGCCGTCACGTACAGCGCCGCGTCCGGCGGGAGCGCCTCGGCGACCTGCTCGGCCAGCCGGTCGACATGGCCCAGGTGCAGCCGCCAGTAGTCGGAGTCCATGCCGAACATGTGCCCGTAGGCGTCCAGGTCGGCGTGGTAGACGAAGACCAGCGACCGCTCCCCGGTGGACATCGCCGCCCCCGCGCGCACCGCCAGCTCGGTGATGTCGTTGGCCGGCAGGTACCGGCTGCCCCGGGCCGAGGCGCGGCTGAGCCCGCTGCCCTCGTAGGCCCCGGCGGCAACGTACCCGGTGGCCACCCCGGCCCGCTCGGCGCGCTGGTACACGGTGGTGCGCGGCTGCCAGGACTCCGGGTCGACGTCGGCGTCCCAGCGCAGCTGGTTGAGGACGGTGTCCTCGCCGGGCACGGCGACCTTGTAGCCCACGATCCCGTGGTGCCCGGGCGCCAGCCCGGTGCCGAAGGAGGTCAGGCTGGTCGCCGTGGTGGTGGGGAAGCCCGCGGTGATCGGCGCGGACCCCCCGATCAGGGACGACAGGAAGGGGGCGCGCTCGCGGTGGGCGAGCAGCGCCTCCCAGCCCAGGCCGTCCACCAGGAGCACGCAGGCCCGGCGCGCCGGGGGCAGGCCGAGCACGCCGGGCTCGCCGTCCACCCCCAGCGAGGCGAGCACGGACGGGGCGAGGTCGGCCAGGGACCCGGTGCCGTAGCCGGGGGCGTCGAAGGGGGTGGTCACGGGCTTCCTCCAGGCTCCGGGGCGGGCCGCCTCAGCGGGAGGCGGCCTCGGCCAGCACCGAGGCGAAGTTGAGCATGGTGGCGACGGCCTCCGGCCCGTCGGCGGCCTGGCTGACCCGCAGGGTCAGGGGCTCGGCGGTGATGGCGCCGGTGTAGCCGTGGTCGGCCTCGCAGGTCTCGTCGGCGCAGGCGGCCGGCTCCAGGTCCACGTGGGCGACGGCGCCCCAGTTCACGCTCAGGCTGATGTTCAGGACCAGCTCGGCGGGCAGGGTCCCGGCGACGTGGTTGGCGGGGTCGGCGACCACCCGGGTCAGCGCGACCGACTGGATGTTGTCGAGCCGGATGGCGTCGGTGGTGGTGGAGGCCTGCGGCCGGTCGGCGCCCTCCGTCGCCGGGTGCTCGTCGGTGTGGCAGACCACCAGACGCGTCGCGGTGAGCAGCAGGACGGTGATGTGCCGCCGCATCTCCATCGCGGGGTCGAAGGTGGCCTCGTGGTGGACGACGAAGGCGTCGGCGCTCTCGCTGCCGAGGGCGGCGGCGACGGCGTCGGTCACCAGGCCGGGGTAGTACCCGCTGCGCTCGATCTCCGAGCGCCAGTCGGTGGACACGGCACGCGTTTTCCTCATACTCCCATCCTGCCCTCTCCCGAGGACAGATCGCACCCTGGTCGGCGCGGTCGCGGCTGGGTGGGGGCGGCGGGGCGCCCCATGGGTAACACCCGGGCGGGGCGGGTACGGGCGGGGGCATGAAGGCGATTGCGCGCATCCGATTCCGGACGCCCCGCGGGCCCGCGCCCCGCGGAACGGTCCCGCCGCTGCCGAAACCGCCGCCGCCGGGGCCGGGGCCGACCCCGCCGGGCCCCACACCCGTCCCGCCGGAGCCGCCCGTGCCCGACCCGGAACCGGGCCCCGGACCCGGGCCGGATCCGGGGCCGGGCCCACTCCCTCCCGAGCCCGAACCGCAGCCCGAGCCCGCCTGATCCCGAGGCGGCCGGACACGGTGGCCCGCCGTCCCGCGCGGCGGAACCGCCACCGTGGAGGCGGGTGTGCTCCGCGTTGATCTCGGGAGAAACGACGCTACCGGGCCGCTTTTAGGGGCGCTTTTCCCGAGATCAACGGGGATCCGGGCCGGAGGCCCCCTGGGCGGCGTCCGCCAGGTCCTGTCCGGAGTTCGGCGGCGCTCCGCCGAGCGGGCGCCCCCTCGTCGATGATCTCGACGGAAGTGCTGTCATTCCGGCGGATTCGGCAGCACTTCCGTCGAGATCAACGTCTGAGGTGCCGGGTGAAGGGAACTCCGGACGGGACCTAGAACGCCACGCCGCGCAGCCTTCTCGGGCCCGAGTCCGGGCGGATGTCGGGGGCCTCGCGCAGCCACACCCGCGCGCCCAGGACGTGCGCCCCCTCGGCGTTCACCGTCACCGGGTCCAGGTCCATGTGCCCGATCTCCGGGAACGCGTCCGCCAACCGGGACACCCGCACGAGCAGCTCCTCCAGTGCCTCCACGTTCGGCTGCTCCGCCAGCGTCGTGGCCCCGGCGGGCAGGCCGAACAGCAGCGGCGCCGCCCGGACCGCGTGGACCAGGTCGCCGGCGTCGGCGTGGGTCAGCGGCGCGAGGCGGAAGGCCCGGTCGTCCAGCAGCTCGGCGGTCACGTCGGCGAGGCCGAACCCCACCACCGCGCCGAACGAGGGGTTGTCCCCCGCCCGGATCACCGTGGGCACGCCGGGCACCACCATCCGCTGCACGACCAGCATCGCCTCGTCGCCGAGTCGGCCGTGCAGCGCGGTGAAGGCCCCCCGCACGTCGTCCGGGGTGCGCAGGTCGGCGCGGATGCCGGTGCCGCCGGCGCGCAGCCGCAGGTCGGGCGCGTTGGCCTTGACCACGACCGGGTACCCCAGCCCCTCCGCCGCCGCGACCGCCCCGTCCGCGTCGAAGACCGGCACGTCGGGCCAGACGTCGATGCCGTAGCAGGACAGCAGCTCGCGGGCGGTCTCCGGGGGCACCGCCGACTCCTCGCCGTGCACCGGCTCGCTGGTGAACCACACCGGCCGCGCCTCCTCGGCGCCGCCGCGCTCCAGCGCCCGGTCGATGACGGCGCGGGCGCGCGCCCCGTCCACGTCGGCCAGCTCGGGGTGGCGGCCCGGGTCCCGCTCGCGCCAGACGGCGTACCGGGTGGCGTGCGCCAGCGCGCGCACCGCGTCCTCCGGGGCGAGGTAGGAGGGCACCGACCCGCGGGCGGTCTCGCCCTTCTCGTTGACCTGCCGCAGCTCCTCGGGGAGCCCCTGGTGGCCCAGGTAGGTGGTGAGGATGGGCTTGTCGGAGGTGGCCGCCTTGGAGCGCATCACCGCCGCCACGTCGTCGGAGATGGGCGTCAGCGCCGGGATGAACACCACGATGACCGCGTGCACCGCGTCGTCGGCGAGCGCCTTGGACAGGGCCTGGTCGAAGTCCGCGGCGGTGGCCTTGGGCCCCAGGTCGACCGGGTCGTGGGGCTTGAGCCCCTCGCGCACGCAGGCGTCCTTGACCAGCAGCCCCAGCGAGTCGGAGTTGCCGAGGACGGCCACCCGCGGCCCGGCGGGGAGCGGCTGGTAGGCGAAGAGCTGGGCGACGTCGAACATCTGGGTGATGTCGTCCACGCGCACCACACCGGCCTGCTCGAACAGGGAGGTCACCGCGTAGTCGGGCAGCGACAGCGCCCCCGCGGCGTGCCCGGTGGGCACCCCCGAGGAGCCGCCGCTGCGCACCGCCACCACCGGCTTGTGCTGGGCCAGCCGCCGCGCCAGGCGGGTGAACTTGCGCGGGTTGCCCAGGGACTCCAGGTACTGGAGCACGACCTCGGTCGCCGGGTCCTCCTGCCAGTACTGGATCAGGTCGTTGCCGGACACGTCGGCCCGGTTGCCCGCCGACACGAACGTCGACAGGCCGATGCCGCGCTCGGAGACCCGCTGCAGGATGGCCCGCCCCAGCGCGCCGGACTGGGAGAAGAAGCCGATGGGCCCACGCGGCGGCACGTACGGCGACAGGGTCGCATTGAGCGACACGGCCGGGTCGGTGTTGGCGATCCCCAGGCCATTGGGGCCCACCACCCGCATGCCCTCCGCGCGCGCGGTGGTGACCAGCTCGTCCTGGCGGGCCTTGCCCTCCGGCCCGACCTCGCCGAACCCGGAGGTGACCACGACCAGCCCGTGCACCCCCTTGCGGGCGCACTCGCGGACGACGTCGGCCACCATGTCGGCGCGCACCGCCACCACGGCCAGGTCGACCGGGTCGGGGATGTCGAGCACGCTCGGGTAGGCCCGCACCCCGGCGACGGCGCGCGCCTCGGGGTGCACCGGGTAGACGGGCCCCTGGAAGTCGCCGGCGAGGAGGTTGCGCAGCGCCGTCTGCCCGACGGTGTGGGCGGTGCGGCTGGCGCCGATGACCGCGACCGACTCGGGGAAGAGCAGCCGGGCGATGGAGCGCGACTCGGCGCGCTGCTCGCGGGCGCGCATGACCTCTTCGGAGTGGTCGGTGGGCTCCAGGTCCAGGGTGAGGCGGATGACGCCCTCGTCGAAGGTCTGCTGGGCGGTGTAGCCCGCCTCCCGGAAGACGTTGATCATGCGCCGGTTCTCCGGCAGGACGTCGGCGATGAAGCGGCGCACGCCCCGCTCGCGGGCGGCGGCGCCGATGTGCTCCAGCAGCACGGAGGCCAGGCCGCGCCCCTGGTGGGCGTCCTCGACGAGGAAGGCCACCTCGGCCTCGTCCTCGCTGATCTTGTCGTAGCGCACGACGGCGACCATCACGCCGGAGATGGTCGCGATCAGGCCGACCCGCTCGTCGTAGTCCACGTGGGTGAAGCGCTTGACGTCGCGGTCGGACAGGCGGGGGTAGGGCGCGAAGAAGCGGTAGTAGATGGTCTCGGGCGACAGGCGCGCGTGGAAGGCGCGCAACAGGTCGCCGTCGTCGGGCGTGATCGGGCGGATGTGGGCCGTCCCGCCGTCGGTGAGTACTACGTCGGCTTCCCAGTGGTTCGGGTATGGCTGCACGGATTTGAGCCTAAGGGAGATCGGCCCCGGTGTGGGGAACGCCGCACCCGTTTCAGAGGACGTCCGGGCGGTGCCTCTTCGTTACCTCCTCGTACCGGAGAACCTGTTAACGTCTCTGTCCATACGCTCGCAAGCCCGCGCGCGCGGGGTCGGGGGACCGGGGCGCCGGCGGGCCGGGAGGCGCGTACGGTTGGGCAGTTCTCCCCCGTTCGGCGGGGACGCAAGGTGGTGGTGGACGCAATGGCACGAGTCGTCGTGATCGGTGACCTCATGACCGATTCGGTCGCGCGGGCCTTCTACCCGCTCGCACGCGGCAGCGACACCCCCGCCTCGGTCATGACCTACGGCGGCGGCTCGGGCGCCAACGTCGCCGCCTGGCTGGCGCTGGAGGGCGCCGACTCCACGTTCGTGGGGCGGCGCGGCTCCGACATCACCGGCCGTACCCGCGAGATGGAGCTGATGGGCTACGGGGTCGACTCGCGCCTGGTGATGGACCCCGAGCGGCCGACCGGCACCTGTGTCGTGATGATCACCCACCGCGGCGACCGCACCATGCTCAGCGACCCGGGCGCCAACGCCCGCCTGCAGCCCGAGGACCTGCCGCGGGACGTGTTCGCCCCCGACGGGCACCTGCACGTGTCCGGGTACACGCTGATCAACGAGGACTCCCGGCGGGCCGCCCGGATGGCGCTGCGCATGGCGCGCGAGACCGGGATGTCGATCTCGGTCGACGGCGGCTCGCACGCCCCGCTCAAGCGGGCGGGGGCCGAGAACTTCCTCGACTGGACCAACGGCGCGCGGCTGCTGTTCGCCAACACCGACCAGGCCGAGGTGCTGACCGGCCGGGACGACCCGGAGGCCGCCGCCAAGGTGCTCACCGCCTGGTTCCCCGCCGTGGTGATCAAGCTCGGCGACGAGGGCGCGCTGTGGGCGGCCAAGGGCCGCGACGAGACCGTCCGCGTCCCGGCCGAGCCGGTGGAGCCGTCCCCGGGCTCGATCGGCGCGGGCGACGCGTTCATGGCGGGGTTCCTTCCGCTGTGGCTCACCGGCAAGCACCCCAAGGACGCCCTGGCCCGCGCCCAGCACCTGGCCGCCCGCGCGCTGCACATGCCGGGCGCCCGCCCCGACCTGGGCGACGTCTAGGGCGTGTCGCTCTAGGGGCGGCGCGGATCGGGCTTCTCGGCCGCCGGAGGAACCGTGGCGCCGTGTCGACGCGTCAATCCGGGTGTCGCCCCCTGGAGGACACGCATGGTGAAGGCCCGGTTGGCCGCGGCGCTCCCGCTCTTCGGACTCGCGGGGGTGTGCGCGCTGCTCGCGCTGTACTGGTCGCCCTTCTGGATCGCCACGGTCGCCCTGTGGTTCGGAACGGCGGGCTCCGTCTGGCAGGGCGTGCGCGCCCTGGTGGGTCGGCTCCCGCCCAGGCCGCCGACGGACGCGCCTCCTGCGGACGCGCCTCCTGCGGGGGTGGCGTTCCATGGGGAGGCGCCCGACCCCGGGGAGGCGGTGGCCGAATCCGTCCGGAGCGTCGCTCGCGGCATGAAGCGGGTCGTCTTCTGGCTCACGCTCGCCGTCCTGGTCCCGCTGGGACTGGTCATGGCCGTGGTCGCGGTCGTCTCCCTCGTCAAGGGCGACCTCGTCATGGGAGGGGCCCTGGGCGCCACTGCCGTCTTCCTGGCGTGGTACTGCCTGGTCCCGCTCCGGGGCCCCTGGGAGGGCGGAGGAATCGACGACGACCCGGGCGGTTAGAAACGGGCGCCCCCCTCCGCGTGGGCCACGGCCCGATGCGCGACGGCGGCCATGATCCACACGCCCCTAGGACGTCGACGCCAGCGCCAGCGGGAGCACCTCTTGGGCGCCCGCCTCCTTGAGCAGGCGTGCCGCCACGGCGAACGTCCAGCCCGTGTCCGTGTGGTCGTCCACCAGCAGCACCGGGCCGTCCAGCGCCGCCAGCGCGCCCCGGACCTGGTCCGGCACCTCCAGGGCCTTCCAGACCGACGCAAGCCGCTGCGCGCTGTTGTGCCGCCGCGGCCCGGGCCCGTCCGGGTCCGTGTAGGCCAGGGTCCCCACCGGGGCCAGGCGCCCGACCCGGGACAGCCGGGACGCCAGGTCGGCGATCATGGCCGGGCGGGTGCGCGAGGGCATCGCCACCACGCCCACCGGGCGCCGCTCCCACGGCCAGGCCGCCAGCACGTCCACCACCGCCTTGAAGGCCGTGTCGTCCACGGGGGCGTCCGGGGCGCCGTCGGCGAGCAGGCGGCGCAGGGCTGTCCCCCACCCGATGTCGGTCAGGCGCGCCAGCGCCCGTCCCTCGGCCGCGCGCTGCCCGTCCGGGATCTTGCCCGAGGCCTGCACACCCAGCGCCGCCATCCCGGTCGGCCACTGGCGGCGCGGCGCCACCGGCACGCCCGGCCGGTCCAGGTGGGCGGCGGCCGCGCGGCGGCGGTCGGCGTCGACGTCGGCGGACCAGCCGCGCCCTGTGCAGTTGTCGCACCGCCCGCACGGCGCCGCCTCGGGGTCGTCGAGCTGGCGGCGCAGGAACTCCATCCGGCACCCGCCGTGGCCGATGTAGTCGAGCATGGCCTGCTGCTCGCGCTCGCGCGCGGCGGCCACCGCCCGGTAGCGCTCGGCGTCGTAGGCCCACGGCTCCCCCGTGGCCTCCCAGCCGCCGCGCACCCTGCGCACCGCGCCGTCCACGTCGAGCACCTTGAGCATCTGCTCCAGGCGGGAGCGGCCCAAGTCCACCTCGGTCTCCAGGCGGGGCAGGGACACCGGCCCCCCGGCCTCCCGCAGGGCCGACAGCGCACGGCGCACGGTCTCCTCCGCGGGGAAGGACAGCCCGGCGAAGTAGGCCCAGATCTCCCGGTCCTCCCGGCCGGGGAGCAGGATCGCCTCGGCCGATTCGACGCCGCGCCCGGCGCGCCCCACCTGCTGGTAGTAGGAGATGGGCGACTGCGGGGCGCCCATGTGCACCACGAACCCCAGGTCGGGCTTGTCGAACCCCATCCCCAGCGCGCTGGTGGCGACCAGGGCCTTGACCTTGTTGCCGAGCAGCTCCTCCTCGGCGCGGCGGCGCTCCTCGGGTTCGGTGCGGCCGGTGTAGGACCGCACCTCGTACCCGCACTCGGCCAGGAAGGCCGCGGTCTCCTCGGCGGCGGCGACGGTCAGCGTGTAGATGATGCCCGACCCGGGCAGCTCGGGGAGGTACTGCGCCAGCCAGCTCCACCGGGAGGCCCCGTCGGGCAGCTCGACCGCGGCCAGGCGCAGGCTCTCCCGGTCCAGGGCGCCGCGCAGCACCAGCGGCTCCTCGCCGTCGCCCGCGCCGAGCTGCTCGGCCACGTCACGGGTGACGCGCGCGTTGGCGGTGGCCGTGGTGGCCAGCACCGGGATTCCGGCGGGCAGCTCCCGCAGCAGGGTGCGGATGCGCCGGTAGTCGGGGCGGAAGTCGTGCCCCCAGTCGGAGACGCAGTGCGCCTCGTCGACGACCACCAGCCCGGCCCCGGCGGCCAGCCGGGGCAGCGCCCGGTCGCGGAAGTCGGGGCTGTTCAGCCGCTCGGGGCTGACCAGGATCACGTCGACCTCGCCGGCCTCGATGGCGGCGTAGGCCTCGTCCCATTCGGCGGTGTTGGAGCTGTTGACGGTTCGGGCGCGGATCCCCGCCCGCTCGGCGGCGGCGATCTGGTTGCGCATCAGCGCCAGCAGCGGGGAGATGATCACGGTGGGCCCAGCGCCCTGGGCGCGGCGCAGCGCGGTGGCCACGAAGTAGACCGCGGACTTTCCCCAGCCGGTGCGCTGCACCACCAGGGCGCGGCGCCGCCCCTCGACCAGGGCGGCGATCGCGGTCCACTGGTCCTCGCGCAGCCGGGCGTGCTCCCCGGCCAGGGCGCGCAGGTGGGACTCGGCGGCCTCGCGCAGGGCGGGGCCGGACCGCGGGGCGTCCGGGGCGTCCGGGGTGTCCGGGGCGGCGGTGGCGGCGGGGTCGTCGGAGGGCACCATGCCCTCCTTGCTACCAGAGCGGGGGCGGCGCCCGGGGCGCCATCGCGGTCCTGTGGACGGACGAGGGGGCGTTACGGGGCGCTCCGGGGCGCTCCGGGGCGTCAGTCCCGCCCGCCGCCGGGCTCCCTCCCGGCCTCGCCCGTCTCGGCCCGGCGCTTCTCCAGGGCCTCCTCCAGCTCGTCGGTCACCAGGTGCTCGGCGACCACCATCCCGCGGCTGTAGGACACCCTGCCCAGGGTCTGCGCCAGGACCGGCATCGTCATGAACTGGAACACGGCCACCAGCGCCAGCGGCAGCGCGGTGCGCACGTCCGGGAGCTGGAACGCCGCCCCCGCCAGGATCAGCAGCAGCGCCACCGTGTCGGGCTTGGTCGAGGCGTGCATCCTCCCGAGCAGGGTCGGGAAGCGCACCATGCCGATGGTCCCCGTCAGAGCGAACAGCGCCCCCAGGGGCAGCAGGATCGCGGTGGCCCAGTCAGCCGCGGTCATGGGCCCTCCTCTCGGCGAAGCGCGCGGCGGTGAGGGTGGCGATGAACCCCAGGAGGGCGATGCTCACCATCACCCCCACATAGGAGGTGTCGCCCCGCACCGCCACCTCCAGCGCGATGAAGCACACCAGCAGCACCGACACGGTGCTCAGCCCGATCACGCGGTCGAGCACCGAGGGGCCGCGCACCAGCCGGTAGACGGCCAGCAGCACCGCCACCGCGAGCATCGCCCCGGTCACCGCGAAGGACACGTCCAGAGCGTTCACGACTCCCCCTTCCCCGCGGTGCGGGCCGCGTCCATCGCGCGTTCGGTGGCCTCGAAGTCGGCGATGTCGGCGGTGGAGCCGAACGCGCGCACGAACAGCTCCTCCATCCGCCGCACGTCGCGGCGGAGCCGCGGCACGTCGCCCTCCCCGCGGATGGGGATGCCGTGCACGTAGATCACGCCGCCCTCCCGGTCGAGTTCGATGGTCTGGCTCCCGGTGACCAGCGACAGCCCGCCGCTGACCATGGCCATGAGCAGGTCGGAGTCGGTGCGCAGCGGCACCGCCACGATCGCCCCGCGCACCCGGCCCGGGCGGTCCAGGGCGTAGTAGGCCATCTGGACGCTGGAGGTGAACAGGTCGAGGAGGATGCGTCCGGCCAGCCGGGCCGCCCACAGCGGGCGGAAGCGCAGCCGGACCGGCAGGTGCGGCAGCTTGGCGGCGGCGTAGCACCCCGCCCCCACGGCGAACCCGGCGATCAGCGTTCCGGGGCTGGCGTCGCCCCACAGCACCGCCCACATGGCGGTCAGCCAGAGCACCATGGGCAGGCGGCCCAGCATGCGCACGGCGGTTCCGCTCAGCGCGTTCACGATGCACCTCCCAGGACGGCCTGCAGGTAGGCCTGCCCGCTGACGAGGTCCTCGGCGGCGGTGAAGGCCAGGGCGGTGAGCGGCCCGGACGCGGCGGCCAGGGCAAGGCCCAGGGCGACCATGGCGCCGGTGGCGCCCGCCATCAGCAGGGCGCCTCCGGAGCGGCGGCCCTGGAGGCGCTCACCCGCCTCCACGACGTCGGGCAGCGGGACGCCCCAGAACGCCCGCACCCACACCCGGAAGATCGCCATCAGGGTGAGCAGGCTGGTGGCGACCCCGGCGGCCACGCCGGTCCAGGCGAGCCACCCGCCCGCCTGGGCCCCGGCCTCGAACAGCGCCACCTTCGCCACGAAGCCCGACATCGGCGGCAGCCCGGCCAGGCTCATCGCGGGCAGGAAGAAGAACAGCGCCAGCACCGGGGAGACCGCGGTCAGCCCGCGCAGCGCGCGCAGCGAGGTGTGCCCCACGTACTGCCGGATCAGCCCGTTGACCAGGAACAGGCCGGCCTGCACCACGATGTGGTGGACCAGGTAGACGATGACCCCGGCCAGCCCGGCGGCGCTGCCCAGCGCCAGCCCGAAGAGCATGAACCCGATGTGGCTCACCAGCGCGAAGGACATGATCCGGTTGACGTCGTCCTGCACCAGGGCGCCGAGGATGCCCACGATCATGGTGGCGATCGCCAGCCACATGATCACCGGGGAGATGTCGTCCCGGGCGAACAGCAGTGTCTGGGTGCGGATGACGGCGTACACGGCCACCTTGGTCAGCAGCGCGGCGAAGATCGCCGAGATGCGGGTCAGGGCCACCGGGTAGCTGTCGGGCAGCCAGAAGTGCATGGGCACGATGGCGGCCTTGATCCCGAACACCACGAGGAACAGCAGCGCCAGGACCGCGCGCAGCGCGTCGGGGGCGCCGCCCAGGCGCACCGCGATGTCGGCGAGGTTGACGGTTCCGGTGGCGCCGTAGACCAGCGCGATCCCGGTCAGGAACAGGATCGAGGAGGTCAGGCTGACCACGGTGTAGATCATGCTGGCCCGCACCCGGGCGCGGGTGGGCGCCTGGGTGATCAGCGCGTAGCTGGCGGTCAGCATGATCTCGAAGCCGACGAAGAGGTTGAACAGGTCCCCGGCCAGGAAGCTCAGGCAGACCCCGGCGGTGAGCACCAGGTAGATGGGGTGGAAGACCGCGGGGGTGGCGCGGCTGAGCCCCGCCGTGTCCTGCCCGATCGCGTACAGCAGCACCACCAGCAGCACCACCGAGGAGACCAGCAGCAGCAGTGCGGTCAGCGGGTCGGCGGCGATGGTGATGCCCAGGGGCGCGGGCCAGCCGCCCGCCTGGGCGGTGAGCACCGCCCCGTCGGCGGTGCGCCGCACCAGCTCGGCGGAGGCGAGCACGACCAGGGCCAGGGTCACCACGGCGACGCCCTGCTGGCCGCGCCGGTAGGAGCGCAGCAGCAGCGCCGCGGCGGCGCCCAGCACGGGGACGAGGAAGGGGATCGCCAGGAGTGTGCTCACGCCGATTCCTCCGGTTCCTGGAGGCGGCCGATGCGGCGGTCCTCGAGGTCGTCGGGGACCTCGTCGTCGCCGTCGCCCAGCCACACGCGGTAGGCCAGTGCGAGCAGGAAGGTGGTCACGCCGAAGGTGATGACGATGGCGGTGAGCGCCATGGCCTGGGGCAGCGGGTCGCTCATCGCCGAGGCCTCGCCCGGCAGCAGGGGCGGCAGGGTGATGGCCTTGTCGGTGAGCATCAGGGACAGGTTGGCGGCGTGCCCCAGCAGCAGGATGCCGAAGACGACGCGCATCAGGGAGCGCTGGAGCAGCAGGTAGAAGCCGCAGGAATAGAGGACGCCCACGGCCAGGATCAGCACGAGGCTCGGTGCCGGTGTCATCTGGGCCCTCCCTTGCTCCGGGCGCGGCGGCGACGGCGCCCCGCGCGCACTTCCTCCTCCTCGGCCTCCATGCGCGCGCCCAGGGCGGCCACGACCGACAGCACGAGGCCGACCACGATGAGGAACACGCCGGCCTCGAAGGCGAGGTAGCTGGCGAACTTCACCTTGCCGAACACCGGGAGCTCGGCGGTGTGCTTCACGACCTCCAGCAGCTCGCCGCCGCCGAGCAGCGGCAGCCCGGCGGTGACCCCGGACAGCAGCAGCCCGCCCGCCAGCAGGGTGTTGGGCCTGAGCGGCATGCCCGCGGCCAGCTCGTGGCGGCCGCCGGCGATGTAGCGCAGCACGAACGCCATGCTGGCCACCAGCCCCCCGGCGAACCCGCCGCCGGGCCGGTCGTGCCCGGCGACCAGCAGGAACACCGAGAAGACCAGCACCGAGGGGACGAGCAGCCGGACGGCCACCTCCAGCAGCACCGACCGGGGGCCGAAGGCCGGGCTGACGACGGTGCTCAGCCAGCGCTCGCGGGGCGCCTCCCAGCCCTCGGGGGGCGTGCCGGCGCCCGCGGGGGCGGGGCCGGAGTCGGAGACCTCGCTCATCGGGCGCTCCCCTCCTCGTCGCTCGCGGGTGGGCCGGGCACCCCGGGCACCGCCTGGGGGGCCTCGGCGGCGGGCTCGTCGATGACCCGGTCGCGCCGGTTGAGCAGCACCAGCGAGGCGACCGCGACGGCGGCGGTGGCCAGCACCACCACCTCGCCGAAGGTGTCCAGGGCCCGGAAGTCGGCCAGGATCGTGTTGACCAGGTTGCGCCCCCCGGCCTCTTGGGCGGACCCGGCGTAGGAGGCGCCGACGGGCGGCTCGGTCCGGGCGGAGGTGGCCAGCCACAGGGCGAGCGCCACGAAGGCCCCGGCGGCCGCGGACAGCAGCACCATGAGCCGCTTGGGCCACCCGGGCGGGCGCACCGAGAAGGTGGCGGGCAGGCGCCGCAGCACGAAGACGAGGATGACCGTGGTCAGCGTCTCCACCAGCACCAGGGTCAGGGCCAGGTCGGGGGCGCCGTGCAGGACGAAGAGCCCGGCGATGGCGAACCCGGTGGCGCTGAGCAGGATCAGCGCGGCGAACCTGCGGTGCTCGCGCAGCGCGGCGATGGCGGTGACGGCCATGACCACGGCCACCAGCGCCTCCAGGGGCGTGTCCCACAGCCGCAGGTCGTTGCCCGCGGGCAGGGCGACCTCGCCGGCGGCCAGCGCGCGGACCAGGCGCACGCCGGGCAGCGCCAGCAGCGTCGCCAGGATGATGCCGAGGTAGGCGGGCAGCGAACCGGTCTGCAGGCGGCGGGTGACGCTCAGCGCGACGGCGTAGACGGCGTGCACGGTGAAGTGGTAGCCGATCTCGGCGTTGGGGCCGCGGGGCAGCGCCGCCTGGACGCGGTCGACGACCGTGCGCCAGTGGAACACGGCGGCACCGGCGGCGATGACCACGGCGGTGAGCAGCAGCGGCGCGCCGAGGCCGTGCCACAGCGCCAGGTGGTAGGGGGCGCCGTGGTCGTCGTAGGGGGCGGCGTAGGCCTGCGCGATCGGGTCGAGCGCCTTGGGGTAGGCGCCGAGCACCAGGCCGAGCGCTCCGAGGGCGACGGGCGCGGCGACGAAGGCCGCCGTGGGGCGCTGGAAGCGCGGTTCCTCCACACCGGGCTTGACCGCGAACGCCCCCCACCAGAAGCGCGCGCTGTAGGCGAAGGTGAGCACCGAGGCCAGGACGATCCCGGTGAGCATGGCGATGGAGGCCGCGGTCGGCAGCTCGGGGGCGTGGCCGGGCAGGAACGCCTCCAGGGCGGCCTCCTTGGCCGCGAACCCCAGGAGCGGCGGCAGGCCGGCCATGGAGGCGGCAGCAGCACCGGCGGCCGCCGCCAGGACGGGCATGCGGCGGCGGAGCCCGGTCAGGGCGGCGATGCTGCGGGTGCCCGTCTGGTGGTCGATCACGCCGACCGTCATGAACAGCGCGGCCTTGAAGAGGCCGTGGGCGAGCAGGGCCCCTTCCACGGCGATGGCGGAGGTGTGGGATCCCATGCCGCCCAACAGCATCAGAAAGCCGAGCTGGCTGACGGTGCCGTAGGCGAGCAGCAGCTTCAGGTCGTCCTGGCGCAGCGCGCGCCATCCGCCGAGGAGCATGGTGGCCAGGCCGAACGCCAGCACCAGCGCGCGCCAGGGGTCGGTGTCGGCGAACCCGGGGGCCAGGCGGGCCACCAGGTAGACGCCGCCCTTGACCATGGCGGCGGCGTGCAGGTAGGCGCTCACGGGGGTGGGCGCGACCATGGCGCCGGGCAGCCAGTAGTGCAGCGGCACCTGGGCGGACTTGGCGAAGGCCCCGGCCAGCACGAGCACCAGCGCCACGGTGGCCGCGGGGCCGTCGGGGGGCGAGGCGACCAGCTCGGAGATCCGGTAGGTGCCGCCGGCCTGACCGAGCAGGACGAACCCGATGAGCATCGGCAGGCCGAGCCCGGCGGTGGTCAGCAGGGCCTGCAGGGCGGCGCGGCGCGCGCCCTCCCTGCGGTCGTCGTGCCCGACCAGCAGGAAGGACGTGACCGAGGTCAGTTCCCAGAAGACGTAGAGCGCGAACAGGTTGTCGGCGGTGACCACGCCCAGCATGGCCCCGGCGAACAGCGTCATGGTGGCGGCGAGGCGGCCCAGGCCGCGCTCGCTCCGGTGGAAGTACCCGGCGCTGTACCAGAAGATGACCGCTCCCACCCCGCTGACCAGCAGCACCATGGACAGGGCGAGGGCGTCGAGGCGGAAGTCGAGGTCGATCCCCAGCGCGGGGACCCAGGACAGGCGGGAGTCGGCCGGGTCTCCGGCGAGGACGGCGGGGGCCTGGGCCAGCGCCCAGGCGGCGGCGAGCACGAGGGGGGCGCTCGCGGCGAGGAGGGCGCGTGCGCCGAAGGCGCGGACGAGCGGGGGCAGCACGGCCGCGGCGGCGGCGTGGAGGGCGATGATCAGCGGCAGCAGCATGGACCTCGGAGTGGGCGGCGGGGTCGGGCGGCGTGGGGCACGGGTCGGCGGGGCGGAGCGGTTTCGGGGACACCAAGGTTAGCGGCGGCGGATGCGTCCGGCTTGACTCCCACGCGATGCCGTGTAACATTCGCCCAAAATTTTCCGCGATGCGAAATAGTTACTCTCGGTGATTTCCGGTCGTCACCAGCGCGTTCCCCAGGGACGCCCGTTCCGCCCGGCGCCGCATTCCCGAATCGCACGTGGGAGATATCACCCCGCCGCCCGGGCATCGGCACCCCTCCCCCGGCCACCGGCGCCACCTGCGCGGAGGTCACACAACGTAGCCCGTACCCCCCGGAGCCGCCCCCGCGAAGCGCCACCGCAATGGGGCGTTAACGGAACCCTAACGGTGATCTGCGCCCCACTCCCGGGGCGGCACGGAGCGCCCCGGTTCGCGATGGTCCCCGGGTCGGGCCAGAATTGGCGGCATGGCCCGTTCAAGCACTCCCTCTCCGCCCGAGGAGCTCGCCGAGAAGATCATCGACATCGACGTCTCCGAGGAGATGCGCGGCAGCTTCCTCGAATACGCCTACTCGGTGATCTACCAGCGCGCCCTGCCCGACGCCCGCGACGGGCTCAAGCCGGTGCAGCGGCGGATCCTCTACCAGATGAGCGAGATGGGGCTGCGCCCCGACCGCGGGCACGTCAAGTGCGCCCGCGTGGTGGGCGAGGTCATGGGCCGGCTCCACCCGCACGGCGACGCCGCCATCTACGACGCCATGGTGCGGATGAGCCAGGCCTTCGCCATGCGCGTCCCGCTGGTCGACGGGCACGGCAACTTCGGCTCCCTCGGCGGCGACGACGCCCCGGCCGCCATGCGCTACACCGAGGCGCGCATGGACCGGGCCGCGCAGATGATGGTCACCTCCATCGACGAGGACGTCGTCGACTTCCGGCCCAACTACGACGGCCAGGAGAACGAGCCCGAGGTCCTGCCCGCCGCCTTCCCCAACCTCCTGGTGAACGGCGCCTCGGGGATCGCGGTGGGCATGGCCACCAACATGGCCCCGCACAACCTGGGCGAGGTCGTGGGCGCCGCCCGGCACCTGCTGGCCAAGCCGGACGCCCCGCTGGAGGAGCTCATGGAGCTCGTCCCCGGGCCGGACCTGCCCACCGGCGGCACGATCGTGGGCCTGGACGGGATCCGCGACGCCTACGCCAAGGGCCGCGGCACCTTCCGCACCCGCGCCACCGTCTCCATCGAGAAGGTCTCCCCCCGGCGCATGGGCCTGGTCGTCACCGAGCTGCCCTACAGCGTCGGCCCGGAGAAGGTCGTGGCGCGCATCAAGGAGCTGGTGCAGGCCAAGAAGCTCCAGGGCATCGCCGACCTGAAGGACCTGACCGACCGCAACCAGGGCCTGCGCCTGGTCATCGAGCTCAAGAACGGCTTCAACCCCGAGGGCGTGCTCGCCGAGCTGTACCGGCTCACGCCCATGGAGGAGTCGTTCGGCATCAACAACGTCGCCCTGGTCGACGGCGAGCCGCGCACCCTGGGCCTGCGCGACCTGCTGCAGGTCTTCGTCGACCACCGCCTGGAGGTGGTGCGGCGGCGCAGCGAGCACCGGCGCGCCAAGCGCCGCGAGCGGCTGCACCTGATCGACGGCCTGCTCGTCGCCCTGCTCAACATCGACGCGGTCATCGCGCTGATCCGCGACTCCGAGGACACCGCCGACGCGCGCACCCGCCTGATGGACACCTACGAGCTGTCCGACACCCAGGCCCGCTACATCCTCGACACCCCGCTGCGCCGCCTGACCAAGTACGACCGGCTGGAGCTGGAGAAGGAGGCCGAGCAGCTCAAGAAGGAGATCGCGGAGCTGACCGCGATCCTGGAGTCCGACGCCAAGCTGCGCAAGGCGGTCTCCAAGGAGCTGGCCGAGGTCGCCAAGGAGTACGGCACGCCGCGCCGCACCGTGCTGCTGGAGGCCGACGGCGCCGCCCGCACCTCCGCGGTCCCGCTGGAGGTGGACGACGCCCCCTGCGCGGTGCTGCTGAGCGCCGACGGGATGCTCGGCCGCAGCAAGGGGGCGGCCGTGCCGCGGATCTACGACGGGCTGCGCACCAAGCACGACGCGGTGGCCTGCGCGGTGCCCGCGCGGCTGCGCGGCGACATCGGCCTGGTGACCGACCTGGGGCGGGCCATCCGGCTGCCGGTGGTCGAGGTGCCCGAGCTGCCCGACGCCGGGGAGGACGCACCGCCGCTGGCCTCGGGCCTGCCGGTGGAGGAGTTCGTCTCCCTGGAGCCCGACGAGCGGGTGATCGCCCTGGCCTGTATGGACGGCGACGGGCCCGGCCTGGCGCTGGGCACCGAGCAGGGCGTGGTCAAGCGGGTGGCGCGCGACTTCCCCGCCAACAAGGACGACTTCGAGGTCATCGCGCTCAAGGACGGCGACCGCCTGGCCGGGGCCGTGCAGCTCGCCACCGGCGAGGAGGACCTGGCGTTCGTCACCTCCTCCGGCCAGCTGCTGCGGCTGAGCGCCTCGTCCGTGCGCGAGCAGGGCCGCCCGGCCTCCGGGGTGGCGGGCGTCAAGCTCGCCGACGACGCGCGGGTGCTCTGGTTCGGCGCGGTCGCCGTCCCCGAGGACACGGTCGTGGTGACCGTCGCCGGCGCCTCCGGGGACGGTGCGCTGGTCGCCGCCGAGGGCGGCTCGGCCAAGGTGACCCCGTTCGAGGCCTACCCGGTGAAGGGCCGGGCCACCGGCGGCGTACGCTGCCACAGGTTCCTCAAGGGCGAGGACGCCCTGGTGTTCGCCTGGATCGGCCGCGCGCCGGCCCGGGCCTCGCGGGCCGACGGCGGCCCGGTCCGCCTGCCGGACATGGACCCGCGCCGCGACGGCTCCGGCGAGCCGCTGATGCGCGCCATCGCCACGGTGGGCAGCGGGCAGCACGACACCGGGTTCCTGGAGCGCACCGGGGAATGACGCGACCGGACACGCCCGGCCGTGAGGGGCGGCCGGGCACACACCCATGGGAGGAGTCCGCTATGGGCAACGCCTTCGACGACGTGATCGGCGCGAACGAGGCCTACGCGCGCGAGTTCGACCTGGCCGGGCTCAAGCCGATGGCCGCGCGCGGCCTCGCGCTGGTGACCTGCATGGACTCGCGCATCGAGCCGCTGGACATGCTGGGGCTGACGCCCGGC
This sequence comes from Nocardiopsis endophytica, assembly GCF_027706725.1. Taxonomy (GTDB): domain Bacteria; phylum Actinomycetota; class Actinomycetes; order Streptosporangiales; family Streptosporangiaceae; genus Nocardiopsis_A; species Nocardiopsis_A endophytica. The sequence continues at coordinate 37,961 of NZ_JAQFWQ010000039.1, read as the reverse complement.
GACGCGAAGATCCTGCGCAACGCCGGCGCCCGCGTCACGGACGACACCCTGCGCACGCTGGTGCTGGCGGTCTACCTGCTCGGGGTCGAGCGGGTGCTCGTGCTGCCGCACACCAAGTGCAAGATGGCCTCGGTGTCCGGCGACGACGAGGTGCACGACCTGATCCAGGAGCAGTACGGGGTGGACACCCGGAGCCTGGAGTTCCACACCGACAACGACCAGATGGGGGCGCTCAAGCACGACCTGGAGCGCATCCGGCACCACCCGCTGCTGCCGAAGGACCTGCCGGTCGCGGGGGCGCTGTACGACGTGGACACGGGCCGCGTGCAGCTGGTCGACGCCTGAGGGCGGGCCCGGCGCCGGGAGCGCGCTCCGCCGCCCCGCCGGGGCGTCCCCGCACCGCGCGGGGCGCCCCGGCGCCCGTCGGCCCCCCTGGCCCCGGCCCTTCGCACCCCTGCCCACGCGCCCCGCTCCCCCGTGAGGAGCTGGGAATACGGCGCTGCGCGCGGTGGTTGTGACGCCCGACGGCGGACAACCCATGAGAGGTGCGCTGATGCAGGGTTCCACCTACGAGACCTTCACCGTCGGCCGTTTCTACTTCGAGATGGGCGACCCGATCGCCGCCGCCCGGGTCCTCGCACCACTGGCCGACGAAGAGCCCGAGAGCCGCTCGGTCCTGGAGCTTCTGGGACGGGCCTACTTCCACTCCGCGCAGCTGCAGAAGGCCGAGCGGACCTTCCGCCGGATCATCGAACTCGACCCCTGCGACAGCTGGGCGCACATCGCCCTGGCCCGGTCGCTGGAACGGCAGAGCCGCGACGACGAGGCCGCGGCCCACCGCAGGATGCACGCCGCCATGTCGGGCGGGTCGCTCGACTGACGCGCCGCGCCCCACCGCGACGGCCGGCCCTCCGGCCGCCCCCGACCCCAAGGGCTGGGCCCCTCCGCGCGAGGGGCCCAGCCCTTTTCCGCGCCCGGCCTCCGCACCCGGCCCGCCCGGCCGCCGCCGCACGTCGGAGAGGGTCGGCGCTAGGCTTCCCTGCATGGACGGATCCTCTGCCCACGGCCCCGGCAACGGGCCCGTGGACCGCTCGTGCGCGCGTACCCGGGGCTGGGTCGACGAGGCGGTGCGCAAGGTGGTGGCCGATGCCAACCGGTCGGCCGACACCCACCTGCACGCCTTCCCCCTGCCCGAGGCGTGGGGCATCGACCTCTACCTCAAGGACGAGTCGGTGCACCCCACCGGCAGCCTCAAGCACCGGCTCGCCCGGTCGCTGTTCCTCTACGGGCTGGCCAACGGCTGGATCCGGGAGGGCACCACGGTGGTCGAGGCCAGCTCCGGGTCGACCGCCGTCTCCGAGGCCTACTTCGCCCGGCTCATCGGGGTGGACTTCGTGACGGTGGTGCCGCGCTCCACCAGCCCCGAGAAGATCGCCCTCATCGAGCGCTACGGCGGGCGCTGCCACTACGTGGACAAGCCCCCGGAGATGTACGACGAGGCCGAGCGGCTGGCCGCCGAGACCGGCGGGCACTACATGGACCAGTTCACCTACGCCGAGCGGGCCACCGACTGGCGGGGCAACAACAACATCGCCGAGTCGGTCTTCGACCAGCTCTCCATGGAGCGCCACCCCGTCCCCGAGTGGATCGTGGTGGGCGCGGGCACCGGCGGCACGTCGGCGACCATCGGCCGCTACCTGCGCTACCGGCGGCACCACACCCGGCTGGCGGTGGTGGACCCGGAGAACTCGGCGTTCTTCCCCGGATGGGTCACCGGGGCCGCGGACTACGCCACCGGCATGCCCTCGCGCATCGAGGGGATCGGGCGGCCGCGCATGGAGCCCAGCTTCGTTCCGGACGTGATCGACGTGATGGTGCCGGTCCCCGACGCGGCGAGCATCGCGGCCATGCGGCACCTGGACCGGGTGACCGGCCTGTGCGCAGGCGGGTCCACCGGCACCAACATGTGGGGCGTCTGGCAGCTGGTCGCCCGGATGCTGCGCGAGGGGGTGCGCGGCAGCGTCGTCACGCTCATCTGCGACGGCGGCGAGCGCTACCGGCACAGCTACTACGACGACGCGTGGGTGGCCCGCCAGGGGATGGAGCTGGAGCCCTACACCGCCGCCATCGAGCGGTTCCTGGCCACCGGCGACTGGGAGCCGCCCGCGGAGTGACCCCGCAGCGGCCGAACCCGCGTTGATCTCGGGAAAAGCGACCCTGAAACCGCGCCGGCAGCGTCGTTCCTCCCGAGATCATCGAGCGGGCGGGCGCGCCTGTGGGGACGGCGGCCCCTCAGGCGCGCACCACGTAGGCCTTGGCGACCATGTCGCCCACCCGCTGGTTGCCCTGGCTGGCCAGGATGACGATCAGGCCCACCAGGCCGTAGAAGATGCCGTCCACGATCAGCAGCAGCCAGCGCAGGAAGTGCTGCCCCATGGTCGCCTCGGACCCGTCGGCGGAGACGACCCGCAGCCCGAGCATCTTCATGCCCAGCGTCTGCCCTCCGGCCTTGGCGGGCCAGACCACCCAGTAGCCGATGTAGATGAGCACCCACAGCACGATCACCAGGATGGTGAGGAACGCGGCCAGGCCGGGGTTGCTGGGCGATCCGTCCGGCTCGGTCGGCATGAAGGCCAGCGGCAGCAGCACGGCCATGGCCACGAGCGGGATGATCGACGACAGGATGCCGTCGATGATGTACTGCCCGACCCGGCGCCCCACCACGTCGACATCGCCCGGGACGCCCGCGGCGGCGGGCGGGCCGTAGCCGCCGTAGGCCTGCTGGGCCGGGCCGGGTGCCCCGTAGGCCGGCTGTCCGGCCCCGTGGCCGGGGGGCTCCTGGGCCCACTGCTGCGGCTGGGGCTGCTGCGGCCCGGACGGGACGTCGGGTCCGGCCGGTCCGCCGGGGCCACCGGGGCCGCCGTAGGGGCTCTGCCCACCCGGGGGCGTGGAGCCGGGAGGCGGAGGGCCGCCCTGCCCGGGCCCACCGCCCTGCGGCGGCCGGTCCTGGCCCCCGGGTTCCGGATACTGCTGACCGTCGCTCATCGCTCACCGTCGCTTCGCGGTTCTCCCCGCCCGGGTCCGGGCGAGTTGCGTCACTTACGGTGATTCAAACACGACCGAGCGTGAAAACGGCGCATCCGCGCCGGGGGCGGGCCGAACACGGCGGCGCCCCTGCCCCCGGCCACGGGCGGCCGGGCGCAGGGGCGCCGTGCGCGCTCAGGCGTCGATGCGGTCGGGGTCCAGCTCCTGGGCGCCGTCGGCGATGAACTTGCGGCGCGGGGCGACCTCGTTGCCCATGAGCAGGTCGAACACCTTGGCCGCCTCTTCGGCGTGCTCCACCCGGATGCGGCGCAGGGTGCGGTGGCGCGGGTCCATCGTGGTCTCGGCGAGCTGGTCGGCGTCCATCTCACCCAGGCCCTTGTACCGCTGCACCGGCTCCTTCCAGGTCTTGCCCTTCTTCTCCAGCTCCAGCAGCGTCCGCTGCAGCTCGGCGTCGGAGTAGGTGTAGATGTAGCGGTCCTCGGGCTTGGCGCCGCGCTTCTTGCGCACGTTGGTCAGCTCGATCCGGTGCAGCGGCGGCACGGCCGCGTACACCCGCCCGGCCTCCAGCATCGGGCGCATGTACCGGTAGAACAGCGTCAGCAGCAGGCAGCGGATGTGCGCGCCGTCCACGTCGGCGTCGGCCATCAGGATGACCCGGCCGTAGCGGGCCGCGTCCAGGTCGAAGGTGCGGCCCGAACCCGCGCCGATGACCTGCAGGATGGCCGCGCACTCGGCGTTCTTGAGCATGTCCCCCACCGAGGACTTCTGCACGTTGAGGATCTTGCCGCGGATCGGCAGCAGCGCCTGGAACTCCGAGTCGCGGGCGAGCTTGGCGGTGCCCAGCGCCGAGTCCCCCTCGACGATGAACAGCTCGCTGCGGTCCAGCCCCTCGCTGCGGCAGTCCACCAGCTTGGCCGGGAGCGCCGAGCTCTCCAGCGCGTTCTTGCGGCGCTGGGTCTCCCGCTGCTGGCGGGCGGCCAGGCGCGCCTTGGCGGCGTTGACGGCCTTCTCCAGCACCGTGCGGGCCTGCTGCTTCTCGGCGCGCTTCGTGGAGGCCAGGAACTCCTTCAGCTCCTTGGCGACCACCTGGGACACGATGCGCGAGGCCGCCGAGGTGCCCAGGATCTCCTTGGTCTGGCCCTCGAACTGCGGCTCGGGCAGGCGCACCGTCACCACGGCGGTCAGGCCCTCGAGGACGTCCTCCTTGGTGACGGCGTCGTCGTTGGCCTTGAGCAGCTTGGTGGCGCGGAGCTGGTCGTTGACCACCCGCACCAGCGCGCGCTCGAACCCGGCCAGGTGCGTGCCGCCCTTGGGGGTGGCGATCACGTTGACGAAGGAGCGCACGGTGGAGTCGTAGCCGGTCCCCCACCGGAGCGCGACGTCCACGTCGAGGGTGCGCTCGACGTCGGTGGGGGTCATGTGGCCCATCTCGTCCAGGACGGGCACCGTCTCGGTGAAGTGGCCCTGGCCCTGGAAGCGCAGGACCGAGCAGATCGGCTCGTCGGGGGCGAGGAAGGAGCAGAACTCGCCGATCCCGCCGTCGAAGCGGAACTCCTCGGTGAAGGGGGGCTCGCCCTCGGTGCGCTCGTCGCGCACGGCGATGGTCAGCCCCGGGATGAGGAAGGCCGTCTGGCGCGCCCGGTCCAGCAGCGCCTCGCGGGCGATGTCGGCCTCCTTGAGGAAGATCTGCCGGTCGGCCCAGAAGCGCACGCGCGTTCCGGTGGCGCTCTTGGCGATCTTCTTGCCCTTGTGCAGGCCGGAGCCGGCGGAGAAGGCGGCGTCGGGCCCGGCGTCGGAGAAGGAGCCGGGGATGCCCCGGCGGAAGCTCATGGAGTGGGTGCGCCCGTCCCGGTCGACCTCCACGTCCAGGCGGGCCGACAGGGCGTTGACCACCGAGGCGCCCACGCCGTGCAGGCCGCCGGAGGCGGTGTAGGAGCCCGAGCCGAACTTGCCCCCGGCGTGCAGCTTGGTCATCACCAGCTCCACGCCGGACAGCCCGGACTTGGGCTCGGCGTCGACGGGGATGCCGCGGCCGTCGTCGCGCACCTCCACCGACCCGTCGGCGTGCAGCACCACGTCGATGCGCGAGCAGAAGCCGCCGAGGGCCTCGTCGACCGAGTTGTCGATGATCTCCCACATGCAGTGGGTGAGCCCGCGGCTGTCGGTCGAGCCGATGTACATGCCGGGGCGCTTGCGGACCGCCTCCAGGCCTTCCAGGACCGAAAGATGCCGTGCGGAGTAATCCTCGGGCTCGTGGACGGCGGCGGTAAGGGCGGTCACCTGGACGTCTCCTGCTTCGTCGGACAGGGCACGCGGACGCCCTCCGGGGCGTTGCGTGCGCGGGGCGCGGGCGGGCGGGGAGGCCTCTCCCCGCGGGCGCCGGGGCTCGGGCCAGCCTATCCGCGCGCGGGGACATCGCCGGGCCGACCTCGGCCTCCCCCGACCGCGGCGGTGCGGCGGGGCGCGTGCGGGCGGCGGCGCGCGGCCGGGCCCAAGCGACATTACCACCTCTCTACCACGGGCCTCCGGCCGCGGCATCGCCCGCCCCGCACGGCGTGTCGCCGGTCCGCATCCCGGGCCGGGGGCCGTCCGATTCCGCTGTCGGCGTACAGAAGACCAGGTTGGGAACGTCGGGGGCCGGTTAGATGTTGTCTGAGGTGACTAACGCCGAGCATTGAGGAAGGCGAAGTGACTGGAACCCTTGCCCCCACTCAGCCGCTGACGGCCGCCGACCGCTGCGACCGCTGCGGTGCGCAGGCCTACGTCCGGGTGCTTCTCAACTCCGGCGGAGAGTTGCTGTTCTGCGCTCACCACATGCGCGAGCACGACGACGAGATCCGCAAGATCGCCGCTGAGATCCAGGACGAGACCAGCCGGCTGCAGGAGACCCCGGCCACGTCCCCCGATGAGGAGCGTTAGGAACTCCACCCCTGGCAGACCTGAGGCGGCGGCCCGACCGGGCCGCCGCCTCGGTGTCGTTCCGGGGGCGGTGCGCACCGTGACCGCACGCCTGCGCACCGCGGTCACACGGGATCAGCCCGGCGCGACCCGGTAGCGGTAGCCGCCCACCTTCACGAACCCGGCCCGGCCGTAGGCGCGCACGGCGGCGGCGTTGTCGGCCTCGACCACCAGATAGGCCTCGTGGGCGCCCTTGGCGTGCGCCCAGGCGAGGAGGGCGTCCATGATGCGCCCCGCCCGTCCGCGCCCGCGCTCGGCGGGCACCGTGGTCATGGTGAAGATCCCGCAGCGGCCGCCGCCGACGGCCACGCTCCCCCGCGCGGCGCCGTCCGCGTCGACCGCGTACCCGACGACGGGGGCCCGGCCGAGGATGCGCAGGGCGCCTTGCGTGCGGGTCGGGCTCTCGCCGGAGGCGTCCGCCACGGCGCGCCACCGCTCGTCGGGTCCGGGAAGCACGTCGACGCCCTCGGGCGGGGCCGGGGCGGCGCCGAGCGGCCTGGTCATCAGGAGCGTGCTCTGCTCGGCCCGGTAGCCGCGCGCTTCGAGCGCGGCGTCGACGCGGGCGACGAGGGCCTCGTCGGTGCCGGGGTCGCCGCTCCACACCTGGACGCAGGGGGTGATGCCGCGCTCGCGGTAGAACGCCTCCATGGCCTCGATACGGGGCTCGGGCCCGACCGGGAGCGCGGAGTTGGCACGGCGGGTGACACCGCCGTCCGCACCGAGGCGCCAGCCGCCCCGCACCTCGACCTCAGCGGCCGGCCAGTCCTCGGCCAGCCTCGCCGCCCATGTGCCGATGGTCATGCGCTCTCCCTCGAAAGCCGTTCATCGCGCGGGTCGGGATGCTACACAGAGGGTCATCAGGATTTCGTGCCGACTCCCTGGGAGGACGGATTGCCGGAGCAGATGTCCGGTGGCCCGACGGACGAGGACTCTCCCTCGCACGATGACGAGGAGATCACCGAAGAGGAGGCCCGACTTCGCCGAGAGCGCTCGGCCGCACTCCGAGGGCTTCAGGCCCTCGCGGACAGTGGAGGACTCGACTTGGAGTTCTTGAGTGACAAGCGGAACTACCGGCCCCGCCGGTCCCCGTGAGAGGCGCACTGGCATCACTGCACTACGATCAGGGTTTTGAGAGCCCACACCGCCTGACCGGCGGTCGACGACCACCGGGCGGCCGCCATCGGGCACCGCCCGGTTCGCTGTGAGAGGGAGTCCATGCTCATCCTGCTGCCCCCGTCCGAAGGCAAGGCGACCGAGGGGGACGGTCCCGCGCTGGACCTCGCCGAGCTGTCGCTGCCCGAGGTGAACGGGGCTCGGGAGGCGGTGCTGGAGTCCCTGGAGGCCGTGTGCTCGGGCCCCCGCGAGCGGGCCATGGAGGTCCTCGGCCTCACGCCAGGCCAGGCCGACGCCGTCGGCCGGAACCTTGCGCTGCGCACGGCGCCAACGCTTCCCGCCGCGCGGCTGTACACCGGTGTTCTCTACGACAACCTGCGGCTGGGCGAGCTGCTGTCCGGCCCGGCGGCGGAGCGCATGCGTGATTCCGTGCTGGTGTTCTCCGGGCTGTGGGGTGCGGTGGGGGTCGGCGACCCGCTGCCCCCGTACCGCCTGTCGATGGGCGTCAAGCTGCCTCCCGTGGGAGCCCTGGGAACCTTCTGGCGCTCGCACCTGACCGACGCGGTGGCCAAGCGAGCGGAGGGGCGGCTCGTCGTCGACTGCCGCTCATCGACGTACGCGGCGGCGTTCAAGCCCTCCGGGGAGGTCGCCGACCGAACGGCGACGGTGCGGGTGCTGAAGGAGACCGTCAAGGGCGGCGAGGTGAAGCGCAGCGTGGTCAGCCACATGGCCAAGGCGACGCGCGGGGCGATCGCCCACACCCTGCTCGCCGAGGGACGGGCGCCGGAGACGCCTGCGGAGCTGGCCGAGGCGCTGAACGACCTGGGGCACACCGCCGAGCTGACGGCCCCGGCCAAGGCGGGGCGCCCGTCGACGCTGGACGTGGTCATCCGCGACTGACCCCCGCGATGATCTCGACGGAAGTGCTGTCAAAATCGCTCGTTCGGCAGCACTTCTGTCGAGATCATCGCCAGGGTTGAGGGTGGTGGAGGGCGACGGGAGGGCGTAACGAAGCCGTATCGACGCTTTATCCCGTCCATACGCCCTCTCCGCGAGGATCGTGAACGGCAAGATGCTGGATCGGAATGACGGACGTGAACGACATCCGCCTCGGCGGAGCGCACCGCGGCGCCTGGTTCCCGGGCCTCGCCACACCCGGGTCGCAGGACGCGCGGTCCGCGGGCGCACCGCCGAAGCCGACGGCATCGCGGGCGCCGGCCGGGGTGAACGGCCGGCGCCCGCGGCGCCGCATCTCCTCAGACGAGGTCAGTCCAGGTAGTCGCGAAGCACCTGGGACCGCGACGGGTGCCGCAGCTTGGACATCGTCTTGCTCTCTATCTGTCGGATCCGCTCGCGCGTGACCCCGTAGACCTTCCCGATCTCGTCGAGGGTCTTGGGCTGGCCGTCGGTGAGGCCGAACCGCATGGAGACCACGCCCGCCTCGCGCTCGGACAGGGTGTCGAGCACCGAGTGGAGCTGCTCCTGCAGCAGGGTGAAGCTGACCGCCTCGCCCGGCTGGATGGCCTCGGAGTCCTCGATGAGGTCGCCGAACTCGCTGTCGCCGTCCTCGCCCAGCGGGGTGTGCAGGGAGATCGGCTCGCGGCCGTACTTCTGCACCTCCACGACCTTCTCCGGGGTCATGTCGAGCTCCTTGGCGAGCTCCTCCGGAGTGGGTTCGCGGCCGAGGTCCTGCAGCATCTGGCGCTGCACGCGGGCCAGCTTGTTGATGACCTCCACCATGTGCACCGGGATGCGGATGGTCCGCGCCTGGTCGGCCATCGCGCGCGTGATGGCCTGGCGGATCCACCAGGTGGCGTAGGTGGAGAACTTGAAGCCCTTGGTGTAGTCGAACTTCTCCACGGCGCGGATCAGGCCCAGGTTGCCCTCCTGGATCAGGTCCAGGAAGAGCATGCCGCGGCCGGTGTAGCGCTTGGCCAGCGAGACGACCAGCCGGAGGTTGGCCTCCAGCAGGTGCTTCTTGGCGCGGGCGCCGTCGCCGGCGATCCACTCCAGCTCGTCGAGGAACTCGTCGCTCAGGACGTCGCGCTCCTCGGCGAGCTTCTCCTCCGCGAACAGGCCGGCCTCGATCCGCTTGGCGAGCTCGACCTCCTGCTCGGCGTTGAGCAGCGCCACGTTGCCGATCTGCTTGAGGTAGTCCTTGACCGGGTCGGCGGTGGCGCCGGCCGCCACCACCTGCGCGGCGGGGGCGTCGTCGTCATCGTCGTAGAGGACGAAGGCCTCGTCCTCGGAGGTGTTGGCCGCCGCCTTCTCCGGGATGCCGACGACCTCGGGCTTGCCCCCGGCCGGGGCGATCGGCCCGCCGACCGGCTCGGGCTTGTCCTCGGTGTCCTCGACCAGCTCCAGCTCGGCGCCGGTGTCCTCGATCTCCTCGGAGTCGGCGACCTCGAGGTCGAGGTCGTCCCCGTCGTCCTCGGCGACCTCCAGCGCGGGCTCGTCCTTCTTCTTCGCCCCGCCCTTGGCCGCCGCCTTCTTGGCGGCGGGCGCGGCCTTGGCCGCCGGCTTGGCCGCGGCCTTCTTGGCGGCCGCCTTCTTCGCCGGGCGCGCCTGGGCCTCATCGGCCTCGGCGGCCCGCTTGCGCGGGGCGTCCTCGGCGGCGCCGGAGTCCACGACCGCGGTCACCGTCTCGGGCTGCTCCTGCGCCGCGGCGGCGCGCCGCGTGGTGCGGGAGGCCGAACCGGACGCGGAGGCCGACGAGGGCTGGGCCGAGGAGGCGGACGGCGCGGAGGAGGACCGGGCGGCCGGCTTCTTCGGGGCCGCGTTCTTGCGGCGCGCGGACTTGCGGCGCGAGGGCGCGGACTCCTCGGCACCGACGACGAGGGTGACGCCCTCCTTGGTCAGGCTGCGCAGCACGGCCTGGGCCTGGGACATCGGGATGTCGGCCTCTTCGAAGGCACGGCGCACGTCCTCGGGCTCAAGGTACCCCTGGGACCGCCCACGCTCGATCAGCTGCTGGATGACGGGCTCTTGCAGCGACTCCGGCTGTTTAGAGCGGGTCGAACTGGCAGGTGACACAAACACCTCTCGAACGGACGTGTGGCGAGATTGCTGGACCCGGCGGTCCGAAGACCTGTGGGAGGCGGAGCCACCGCCCCCCGGCTGTTGCCCGGGATCGTCCCCGCCCGCGAGGCGGGGTTGCCGATTCCCTATCAGCGTATGCGCCCTCTCTAGCGTTTGGGCCCATCCGCCCAGTAGGATTTTTCTCCGCGGCCGCACGGATCCGATCCCACTGTCGGGTCCTGACCCCACCCCCCGCGTGAGCGGGGATGATGGTTCCTCCACCTTAGGTGTCGGACTTGTTCTTACGGTCTACGCCTCCGGTGCGGCCTCGATCACCGGGAGGTGGACGGCGAGCAGCGTGACGTCGTCGTCCTGCTCATACCCTGCGAGCATGCCCTCCACAAGGTACTGGAGCATGTGCTGTGGATCCCCCACCACCTCCGGCGGCGCCTGAGACGCAACGGTGACCAATTCTTCCAGCCCGGACGCGACGGACCGCCTCCGGTTCTCAACAAGTCCATCGGAGTAGAGCACCACGGTGTTACCGGGTTGGACGAAAAACTTATGATGGCCCCGCTCGGCCCGCACGCCCAGGGGCGTGTCGGGCTCGGTCTCCAGCAGCCAGGGCTCGGTGCTCTCGGTGACCACCAGCGGCGGCAGGTGCCCGGCGTTGCTCAGGTCGATCTGGCCGGTCTCCGGGTCGAGCACGAAGTACACGAGCGTGGTCACCTGGTCGGCGCCCTCGGTGGCGTCGAACATGCGGTCCAGGCCGGTGAGCACGTCGGCGGGCTCGGGCATGCTGAAGGCCAGCGCCCGCAGCGCGTTGCGCACCCGGCTCATCCCGGTGGCGGCCTTGATGCCCTTGCCCATGACGTCGCCCAGCACCCCGGCCACGCGGCCGTCGGGCAGCGGGAAGGCGTCGTACCAGTCGCCGCCGACCTGCACGTGCTGGGTGCCCGAGCGGTAGAAGGCGCGCATCCGCACGCCCTGCACCTCCGGCAGGTCCTCGGGCAGCAGGCTGGCCTGCAGCGCCTCGGCGGTGCGGTGCTCGCGCTCGAAGAGCTTGGCCCGCTCCAGCGCCAGGGCGCACTGGCCGGCCAGCGCCTCCAGGAAGACCTTCTCCTCGTCGGGCACGTCGCGCGCGGCGGCGTAGGAGAAGCCCAGGGCGCCGATCGGTTTGCCGCCGCTGAGCAGTGGCAGCGCGGCCCAGGCACGTTCGCCGGGGGCGGGCTCCTCCGCGGCGGCCTCGTGCTCCTCCTCCTCCAGCAGGGCGCGCAGCTCCTCGGGCCGTCCGGCGAAGCGCGGGCGCAGGTCGCGCACGGCCAGCCCCATCAGGGCGTCCTGCCCGGCCCCGGCGGAGCGGGCGCGCTCGGGCACCCCGGACTCGCCGATCACCCGCAGCCGGGTGCGGCCGTCGTCCAGCTCGGCCACGCGGGTGCGGTCGGCGCCCACGGCCGAGCGGCCGATCTCCGCCATGGCCTGCACGACCTCGGCGACGGTGAGCGCCTCGGCCAGGTCGGCGGTGGCCTTCTGCAGGCGCACGGTGCGCAGGGCCGCCTCGCCGAGCTGCTGGGTGAGGCGCTGGCGCATCTCGTCGCCCTCGTGCTGGGTGGTCACGTCGGTGTTGTGGCCGACCCACTCGGAGGCCGCCCCGTCGCCGATCAGCAGCGCGCGGGAGCGGAAGTGGCGGTGGTCGCCGGAGCGGGTGCGCACCCGGAAGGTCTCGTCGAACAGGGTGCGGTCGGCGACCGCGTCGTCCCAGGCGCGCTCCACCCGCGGGCGGTCGTCGGGGTGGACGGCGTCGAGCCAGCCCCGGCCCCGGTACTCCTCCTCCGACTGGCCGGTGACCGCGCGCCACTCCGGGCAGTCCTCGGTGACCAGGCCGTCGGTGCACGCGGTCCACACCACCTGGTTGGTGGCGGCCAGCAGGGCCCGGTAGCGCTCCTCGGTGCGGCGGCGGCCGTTCTTCTCGCCCAGGTCGACGGCGATCAGGGCCACCCCGTCGACGTCGCCGGCGCCGTCGTGCACCGGGAACCAGGACAGCGCCCAGTGGCCGCCGTCCCCGGCCGCGGGGAAGCGGTGCTCGCCGCACAGGTCGCGGTCGCCGGTGATGACGGCCGCCAGGGCGGTCTCGTGGGCGGCGGCGTCGGCCGGGCCGAGCACGTCGGCGGGGCGCAGTCCGAGGCAGTCCTGCTCGTCCACCCCGTACACGGCGGCCAGGGACGGGTTGACCCGCTGGAAGCGGCAGGAGGAGTCGAAGAGCGCGAAGCCGATCGGGGCTTCCTTGAGGATCGTGTCCAGCAGCGCCGAGTCGGAGGGGCCGAGTCCGGACATGCGAGGGAGCGGAACGGACGTCTCGGTGCTCACCAGTGACACCTCCGGGGGGTCCTTCCCCCGTTGGACGGGGGCTCGCGCGCGCGAGCGCCGGAAACACGTGCACATCTGCTCCGGCCGGGCCGCGCTCGGCGGACGGGGCGGAGGGCCCCGCCCGAGGGGCGATGCGGCGCGGCTCGGTCGCCGCCACCGCCACAGCATAAGCCACATCGGTCCGGCGGGCCGGACGGCGACGGAAAGTCGGGGGCGACTGCAGAGGACAGATGATACGCCGTCCCTTTTCTCCCCGCCTTCCCCTGCCGGTTTTTCGGCCCCCCTTTTTTCGCCCTGTCCCGTGGGCCCCCCGCACGCCGCGGTGGAGGGGGCCGTCGCAACGGTTCGGACCGCCACGACCGAAACCCCTCCTGCCCGACCGCGCCCCGCGCGCCCCACCGGTTCGCCCGCAGGGCTTAAAGGCTGGGCAAGGTCTGCCCCGACGGGTCTTGACACTCCCTCCCGCGCGGATGAAATGGATGGTGGTCACCGTCCGACCACCGCCGGCGAGAGGCGTGAGCGAGGATGCTCCAGACTTTTCCCGCGACCGGGCTGCAACAGGTCGCCCGGCGCCTGAACGACGAGTTCGGCTCCCTGTCCCCGAGATTCGTGGAGCGCTGCGTCTGCGATGCCTGGAACTGCGCCGAGCACCTCGGCTTCCAGGCGACCCCGGTCCTGGTGGAGCGGGTCGCCCGGGAACGGCTCCAGGCCATGGTGATGTCCCAGCCGCCGTCGGGGAGGCTGGCGCCGCCGCGCCTGCCCGACCACGACACGCTGGACTGAACCGGCCGCGGCGCCTCCGGGGACGGGCGCCGCACCGCCGTCGTTCACGCACGTTTCCCGCGCGATCCCTCCGGCATTCGCACGGGGCCGCCGCCGGAGCCCCGGCCCCTCTCCCACCGCCCCGGCGGACACCGGACGCCCCGCCTTTCCGCGGTCCTGTTCATCGGCGGCGTGCGGCCGCGGCATGTGCCATAGGCTCGGGCAGGTGTCCGTACCTCCCCTTCCCCCGGGCTCCGGAGCCGCCCCGGAGCCGGTCTTCGACGAGATGCTCCGGGTGGCCCGCGCCCTGCTGGCGATGCGCGACCCGCTCGACGCCGAGCTCGCGCTGAGCCGGATGCTGGGCGCCTGGTGGGGCCGGAGCATGCCGGGGATGAGCGGTGACGACGTCGAGCGCCACCTGGGCGAGGGGCTGATCGCGCGCGCCACCGCCGCGCGCAGCCCGGCCGGTCTGGCCCTGCTGTCCGGGATCGCCGCGCTCGGTCCGACCGAGCACCGCCGGGAGCTGGCCCGGCAGGGGGCGCTGGCCCTGTCCGACCACGGCATGGCGCTGCCCGCGTGGGTGCGGGAGCTGGGCGCGGCCCGGCCGGTGGCGGCGTACCGCTCCGGGGACCGGTTCGGCGACGCCGACGAGGTGGTGTGCACCTTCCGGCGGACGACCGAGGCGGAGGACCCGGCGGACGGGCCCGCCGCGGGGTCCGGGGCCGCGGACGCGCCCGGCGAGCCGGACGAGGCGTCGGCGACCCACGCGCTCATCGCCGTCATCGACCACAACGCGGGGGGCGTGCTGCGGGACGCCTGGGTGACGAGCAAGGTGGGCCGCCTGCTGGAGCACGCCCGCACCGAGGCCGGGCACAACCCGATGGCGGTCTTCACCCGGATCTCCCCCGGCCGGGCGCGCACGCTGCTGGAGGCGGCGCTGCGGCGCACCGACCGGGTCGTGGCGGGCGGCACGGGTCGCCCGGCGCGGCTCACCGCCGCCCGGCGCGACGACCTGCTGGGCGGGTCGCTCAGCTCGGTGCACGCGCTGCTGCGGTCGCGGATGCGGGCGCTGCCCCGGGAGGGGCGCCCGGCGCCGGAGCCGGTGTGGCGGCGCGACGACCGGGCCACCCTCGCGGCGCGCTTCCTGGCCTCGGAGACCGCCGCCGAGCTGTCCGACTCCTACGCCGCCAGCCGGTGCGTGGACCACATCATCGCCTACGGGTGCGACGTGGACGGCGGGCGCCCGCTGCGGGTGAGCCCCCGCAAGGTGGAGGCGTTCCTGCTCACCTGGCTTCCGCGCCGTGTGGTGCTGCTGCGCGAGGAGTGCGAGGCGATGCCGCACGTGCTGGGCGCGTGGATCCGCTGGGCGGGCCCCCGGTGGGGGCTGCCCGAACCGGCGGTCGGGGCGGCGCTGGACGCGCTGTGGGAGGCGATCGGACCGTTCACCGAGACCTACAGGGACCCGGCCGAGTCGCTCGGGCTGGGCCGCCGCGAGGTGCGGCGGCTGCTGCCGGACGGGGACCTGGAGGCGCTGCCGCGGCGCATGTTCGCCTTCCCGCTGCTGGCGGGCGACCTGCTGGACGACGCCGAGGGGGCGTTCGACCCGTCGACCGCGCAGGGGCGGCGGGCGCTGCTCAAGCTGGACCACTTCGGCGAGATCGACGACCCCGAGGGGCGCCCGCGCGGCCGCCACTCGGTCGACGGCGGGAGGACCGGGGCCCACCGCCGTGCGGCGTCGGGTTCGGGGCGGGGCGGCACGGGGTGTTCCGGTCGGGCGTCCGAGCGGGATTCGGACCGGGCGGCGGCCGAAGCCGAGCTGGCCGCCCACGAGCGGTTGGCCGAACGGCTGTGGGAGGGCGACCCGCCGGAACTGTGGGCGGCGGCCCAGCGCCTCCTGGACCGGGGCGAGAGCCGCCCGGCGGTACTGCGGGCGCTGATCGCGGCCATGGAGGCCGCCGACCGCTCGGGACGCCCGGGTGCCCTGGCCGATCACCTGAACGACCTGTAGCGCTCCGCACCTCGTTGATCTCGGGGAAGTCGGGCTTATGCTGTCCGTTTTTACCCCGACTTCCCCGAGATCAACGGCGCAGGGGCGGGCGTCAGCCCTCCAGCATGCGCTCGCGCAGGGTGGTGATGAGGTCCGGGGCCAGCTTCAGGCCCTTGGACACGTAGGCGTCGAACGTCCCGTAGGCCCGCTCCACCTCGGCGAAGGCCTCCGCCAGGTACTCCTCGCGCACCTGGACGATCGGCTCGAGCAGGTCGCCGTCGACCCCGTTGCGCTCGGCCTGGCGGCGCATCGCCCGGCGCAGCCGGCCCATGCGCGGGTTGCTGGCCAGGTAGTCCTCGAACACCGTCTCCCGGTCCGCGCCCAGCAGGGTCAGCAGCAGCGCCGCGCCCCAGCCGGTGCGGTCCTTCCCGGCGGTGCAGTGGAACACCGCGGCGGTCGGCCCGGTCGCGGCGCGGCGGACCAGCTCCGAGTAGGCGGCGTTGGCGTCCGGCTCGGTCACCAGGACCCGGTTGACCTCCAGCATGAACGCGGCCGCTCCCCCGCCGCCCAGCGCCTCGGTGGCCGCCCGCGGGTCGGTCAGCAGGCGCTCCAGGTCGCCGCCGGTGGAGTGGTTGCCCTGCACGTCGAGCACGGCGTACTCGGCGCCCTCGGGCACCCGGTCGGGCTCGGCGGCGCGCTCGTGCGCGGTCCGCAGGTCGAGCACCTGGCGCAGCCCGAGCCGGGACAGCGCGGCGAAGTCCCCGTCGTCCACCCGGGCCAGGGCGTCGGCGCGGTACAGCAGGCCGCGGCGCACGACGGCGCCGTCGGCCGCGCGGTAGCCGCCGAGGTCGCGGAGGTTGGGGAGGGTGGCGAGGGCGGAGTCGTTCGTCATCGGGCCGAGCCTACCGCCCGGTCCGTCGGCCCTGCCCTGCAGGGGCGGGCGGCCGAGCGGGGCCGGGGGCGGCGGCGGGCGGTCAGCCCTTGCGCGCGAACAGCTCCGGGATCTGCTCGCCCGCCTCCTTGACGTCCTTCACGGTGTCCACGCCCCGCCAGAAGCCGTCGATCCTGTACCCCGCCAGGCGCTTCTCCTCGGCCAGGCGCGGGAAGGTGGTCGACTCGTGGTCGCCCTTCACCGGCAGCAGCTCGGTGGCGGCCGCCTCGAAGATGTACACCCCGGCGTTGATCCAGAACGGCAGCATGGGGCTCTGCGTGAAGCCCTCGATGGTGCCGCCCTCGTCCACCTCCACGATGCCCCAGCTCGTCTGGTACTGGGCCAGGGCCAGGCTGGCCATGGCGCCCTTCTCGCGGTGGAAGGCGGTGAACGCGTCCAGCGGGAACCAGGTGAGCACGTCCCCGTTGAGCGCGAAGTAGGGGGCGCCGGAGTCGCGCAGCCCGGTGGCGGCGAAGCGCAGCGCACCCCCGCGCCCCAGCGGCTCGTCCTCCACCAGCAGGGTGACCTCCGGGCCCTCGGTGCGCGCGGACAGGTGCTCGCGCAGCACGTCGGCCTTGTAGCCGCAGGACACCACCACGTGCTCCACGCCGTGGCCGGCCAGCCACTCCAGCTGGTAGTCGATGATGGGCCGGTCGGCGACCTCGACCATCGCCTTGGGGCGGGTGTCGGTGTAGGGGCGCAGGCGCGTGGCCTGGCCCCCCGCGAGGATGACGGCTTCCCGGATCGGAGCGCTGGGTGCGTTCATGGAGCGGACACTAGCAGGGCCCGCGGCGGCGCGGCGGGGCCGTCCGGGGCACCGGAGGGGCCGCCCGTCACCGCTGGGTGATCTCCTCGTAGGCCGAGCGCAGGTCGGCGCTGGTCACCCGGGTGAGCTCCGCGGCGGTGGCGGCCTCGCCCAGGTCCTCGGCCACCCGCAGGTCGCGGTGGGAGCAGGCCTTCTCGTAGAGCGAGCGGGCGAAGCGGCCGTTGCCCAGCTCGTCGATCCACCCCTCCTCGCACACGTAGCCGAAGATGCTGCGCAGGTCCTCGCGGGCCTCCTCGTCGAAGGAGTCGCCGGTGCGGGCCGCGACGGCGTCGGCGATCGACGACAGCTCGTCGGGGGTGTAGCTGGGGAAGCCGACCCGCACGTTGAAGCGCGACGCCAGGCCCGCGTTGCTGGCCAGGAAGCGGTCCATCTCCCTGGGGTAGCCGGCGAGCACGATCACCAGGCGGGAGCGGTCGTCCTCGGCCCGCTTGAGCAGCGTCTGGATGGCCTCGGCGCCGAACGCGTCGCCGCCGCTGTAGCCCGGGTTGGCCAGGGCGTAGGCCTCGTCGACGAAGAGCACCCCGCCCAGGGCGCGGTCGACGAGCTTGTTGGTCTTGATGGCGGTGGCGCCCAGGTGCTCGCCGACCAGGTCCGAGCGCTGGGCCTCGACGACCTCTGCGCGGGTGAGCAGGCCCAGGGCGGCGAAGACGCGCCCCAGCACCCGGGCGACGCTGGTCTTGCCGGTGCCGGGCGGACCGGAGAAGACGAAGTGCCGCATGGGGGGCTGGGTGGGCAGGCCCTGCTCCTCGCGCAGCCGGACCACGCGGAGCTGGGCGGCGATCGAGCGGACCTGGCGCTTGACCGGCTCCAGCCCGATCATCTCGTCCAGCTCGGCCAGCGCGCCCTCCAGGTCGGGGGCGTCGCCGAAGCCGGGGAGGCGGGCGGTGAGCCCCTCGTAGGCGGCGGCGATGTCGGGCTCGCGCACGGTCACCAGGTCGTCGGGGGCGGGGGTGTCGGCGGTCCCGGAGGTCACCACCCGGACGTCGCGCGCCTCGGCGGCCTTCTCCACCAGGGAGCGGGCGAAGCGGCCGTTGCCCAGCTCGTCGACGGCGCCGCGCTGCTCGACCTCCTCCAGGCGGCGGCGGAGCCCGGGCAGCGCGTCGGGGTCGAGCAGGTCGCCGCGGGCGGCGAAGAGGTGCTCGCAGATGCGGCGCAGCTCCTCGCACGAGTAGCTGGGGAAGGTCACCCGGGTGGAGAAGCGGGAGGCCAGGCCGGGGTTGGAGGCGAGGAACCGGTCCATCTCCTCCTCGTATCCGGCGAGGATGACGACGAGGCGGTCGCGGTCGTCCTCGGCCCGCTTGAGCAGGGTCTGCACGGCCTCGCTGCCGAACCGGTCGGGCTGCCCGTCGCCCTCGTTGACCAGGGAGTAGGCCTCGTCGATGAAGAGCACCCCGCCCAGGGCGCTGTCCACCAGGGCGTTGGTCTTGATCGCGGTGGCGCCCAGGTACTCGCCGACCAGGTCGGCCCGCTGGGCCTCCACCACGCGGGCGGAGGGCAGCAGCCCGAAGGAGTGGAAGACGGTGGCCAGGGTGCGGGCGACGCTGGTCTTGCCGGTGCCGGGCGGGCCGGAGAAGACCAGGTGGCGCAGGGGCTTGTCGACGGCGTACCCGGCGTCGGCGCGCAGCCGGGCGGCCTCGATGGAGGCGGCGATGGCCCGGACCTGCTGCTTGACCGGGTCCAGGCCGATCATGTTCTCCAGCCGGGCCAGGGCCTCGTCGACCGGGATGGGCTCGCCGCCGTCGTCGGGGGCCGCGCCCGTGTCCCGCTCGGCGGCGGGGCGGGCGCCGCGGGCGCGGACGGTGCGCGGGTCGGGCGCCGCGCCGGAGGCGGCGCCCCCGTCCCGGCCGGACGGCCCGGCGCCCACCTGCACCATGCCCCGGCGCAGGCGGTAGGCGGCCACGGCGCGCCAGACCAGTGCGGCGGCGGCCGCGCAGGCGGCGGTGAGGGGGCCCAGCGCGGGCGGGGCGCCGCCGGCGATCATCCCGGCGAGGCCGGTGCCCATGCCCGCGATGAGGGCGACGAGCAGGGCCAGCAGGGTGGTGTGCCAGACGGGGAACTCCCGGATGCGGGAGGCGGCCAGGGAGACCAGGAGGGGGATGAGCGGGAGCAGGAGGAGGACCGAGCGGTCGGCGACGGGGATGGGGATCTGCAGCAGTAAGAAGGCGACGACCAGCCAGGCGATGCTCACCAGGGTGGTGGCGACGGCGTCGGAGGAGTGCATGAGGGCGGCGCCGACGGCCAGCAGGGCCACGGCGGCGGTGATCCCGCCCAGGACGGGCAGGCCCGCGATGAACGCGGCGATCCCGGCGACGGCGACCACGACCAGCCCCGCGGTCCATCGCGTCTTGGGCGGCCGGGCGCGGTAGGCGGCCCGGGCGCGTTCCAGGGGGGATCCGGCCGTCCCGGTACGGACCGAGCGGGACCGGTCTTCGCGCGGCATACCCGTGCCTCCCTCATCCCGTCGCCTCCGCGGTCCGTCCCATACTGCCGCGAATGCCGGGGGCGGGAGAACAGCCCGGCCCGCCCCCGCCCGGCGTGTCGCCGGGCCGAAGACACGGTTCGACCCGCCTGACAATAGCCGGGTCACACGCGGTGAGGACGCGGGAACACCACCGGAGGAGGGGCCGATCCATGACCGAGCGGTGTCGGAGGGCACCTCACTCCGTGGTCACCGGAGGTGCCCTACTCAAGGGCCCCAGCCGGGAGACAGGCCCCCGGAGCGCGGGGTCGATGGCAGCGACGACAGGGGGCAGCGGTCATTACGCCAGCGTGGTCGACCGGCAGGCGTGTGCGTGGTCGCTGTGGGTGGCGGCGAACGGAGTGAGCCGGGCGGTTCCCCGACCCTGCCTGCCGGGCGGCAGGCCCCTCGCGGTCCCGGCGGCCGGGCGGCAGAGCAGGTCCCCCACGTATGGGCCCCGGCCGGGCGAAGGGCCGCCCGGGTGCCGGGGAGGAAGGCAGCGACGACGAAGGTCGGCGGCCCCTACCTGCAGCGCTGTCGGCCGATAGGCGCGTGCGGGGGTCGCCGTTCTGGTATCGCGATGAACGCACGCCCGCGCCTCCTGCCAGGCCGCCCCGGGCGCCGAACAGAGCGCTAGAGGGGTCCCGGCGCCCTCAGAAACGGGCAAACCAGACACCGAGCCGGTAGCGGATCGACCGGAACCCGCCTTCCGGGAACCTCGGGCGCCCTGGGGTCATCTTGAGTGGTGATATCGACACCTGATCTGCATAAAAGCGTCGATTTCACGACGCGGGATGCCCGATCCCTCCACCCGCCGTCCGATATGCCCGGTATGCGTGGTTCGGCCGGTCCCCGAGGAGAGGCACAGGCGCCGCGGCCGCCACGAACGCGGACGACCACGCACCCCGCCCACCGCGCCACCACCCGGACCGCGAGCAGGCTCGCGCCCGGCAGGCAGGACCCGGGAACCGCCCGGCTCACCCCGTCGCCGCCAACCACGGCGACCACGCACACGCGCCGCACCCGACAACGCTGCAGGCAGGGCCGCCGACCTTCGTCGCCGCCCTCCTCCCCGACACCCAGGTGGCCTACCGCCCGGCCAGGGCCCTTGAGCGGGGGACCTGCTCAGCCGCCCGCCCACCCGGACCGCGAGCAGGCTCGCGCCCGGCAGACAGGGCCCGGAAAACGCCCGGCTCACCCCGTCGCCGCCGACCACGGCGACCACGCACACGCGCCGCACCCGACAACGCTGCATGCAGGGCCGCCGACCTTCGTCGTTGCCCGGTCCGGCCTTCCTCAGATGAGGGCCGTCTGGCCTGCTGGGCCCGGTTTGGGTTTGCGCAGGTGGGTCCACTTCGGCAGGTCGTCCATGAACGACCAGCTGACCCTGTGATACCGGGTCGGGCCGCGTTCGGCGAGGGCGGCGCGGTGCACCGGGGACGGGTACCCGGCGGCGGTCGTGAAGCCGTAGCCGGGGCACTCCTCCTCCAGGTCCGCCATCCACGCGTCGCGGTACACCTTGGCCAGCACCGACGCCGCCGCCACGCTCACGCACGCCAGGTCGGCGCCCACCTGGGTGCGTACCGCCCACGGCGAGCCCAGGTAGTCGTGCTTGCCGTCGAGGATCACCGCGTCGGGGCGCTCCCGCAGTCCTTCCAGCGCCCGGCGGGCCGCCAGGCGGAGGGCCGCCGTCATGCCCAGCTCGTCGATCTCCTCGGCCTCGGCGCGGCCGATGGCGTGGTCGGCCACCCAGGGGCCCAGAGCCTCGGCCATGGCCGTGCGGCGCTTGGGGGTGAGCTTCTTGGAGTCGGTCAGGCCCTCCGGCGCGGGGCTGCCGTCGGCCACCGCCGCGCACACCACCACCGGCCCCGCCCAGGCGCCGCGCCCGACCTCGTCGACGCCGGCCACGGTGCGCGCCCCGGCCCCGGCGAGCTCCTGCTCCAGCCGGTAGTCGGGTACGGGCACCCCTTCGTTCGGGGCGGGTGTCGAGGCTGCCACGGCCCACCACCCTACTGCTCCGGGGCGATTCACCGCACCCCGCGTGTGACTCAGAGCCATCAGCCGTCACCTTGGGTAGTTTCCCTGGGGATCGGACGGTGGAAGAGGGGGCGGTGGATGCGGACCACCGACGGAGGACCGGCCCGCGCGGGGGCCGGGGAGCGGCTCCGGGACGCGGCGGTGCTGGCATTGCGGCTCGGCGCCGCCTGGGTGGTCGCGGAGCACGCGCTGCGGCGGCTCGCGGAGGGCCCACCGGACGGGGCCGGGGAGGCGGCGGCCCAAGTGGAGCTGGCGTGCGCGGCGATGCTCGCCGCCGGGCTGGGGCTGCCCATCGCCGGTGGACTCACCGCCCTCCTGGCCGCCGCCGGGGCCGGTGCGGTCTGGGCCGGGCGGACCGATCTTCCGGGGGTCCCGGACGACGCCGGGGCCGCGCAGCTCGCGCTGCTCTCCGCCGCCTGCCTGCTGGCCGCCGTCACCCCGGGGCGCTACGCGCTGGACCGGCTCGCGCGCCGCGGGGCCCGGCGGGTGCGGGGCGCCCCTTCCGAGCGCGCCCGCGCGCGTGCGGGCGGTCCGGGCGGATCCTTCCCCAGTCGTGCCCGAAGGCCCGAAGAAGCACCGCCTCTCCCCTATCCTGAAGGGCGGGCCGCGACGACGCGGCCGTCACGCACCTGACGCGCCGCCGGTGGCCCGCTCCCCCGGACGGTCGTGCGATTCCACTCACCACGTCCACCCTGGGGGAACGCTCTCCATGACCGCCTCGGCTCCCAAGCACGGTCCGTCACCGGCGCAGGGCTCCGAGCCACGCACCGGCGGCACGAGCGGCGCCGGAAGCGGCGACGACCCGGTCGCTCCGCTGCTGCGGATCGCCCACCGGCCCACGCTCGCCCGCCGCCTGGTGTCCTGGTCCTCCCGCCCGCCCGGGCGGCTGTACCTGCCCGCGTGCGCCTGCATCGGCCTGGTCCTCCTCTACGAGGACAGCGTGCCCGGCGGCCACCTGCCCGCCTTCGTCCTGGGCATGGGCGGCGGCGCCGTCCTGGCCGCCATGGGCGCCCTGCGCCTGGGGATCGCCATGGGTGTGGCCCGCCCGATGGTGCGGCGCTACTGGATGCGCTGGATCGCCGCGCCCCTGGTGGCCACCGCCGCGATCGTGCTGGCCGTCGCCGACATCCCGCTGCAGGGCCGGGTCGCCGCCTCCGCCGAACAGCTCATGGAGGTGCGCGACACCGCCAACAGCTCCACCACCGTCCCGATGAACGGCGACTGGGCGGGGCTGTACCCGCTGACCTCGGTGGGCGTGCTGGAGGACGGCACCACCCTGTACGGGGTGCAGGGCGCGGGCCTGCTGAACCGGTCGGGCCTGGCCTACAGCCCCGAGCCGCTGGACGAGGGCGTGTTCATCGGCGGGCACGGCAACCGCGTCTACGAGCACATCACCGACGGCTGGTACGCCTGGACCGCGTACTGATCCCCGCCCGTCCGCGGGTTTCCCCGCGGACGCCGGCAGAAGGTTCCCGCGGCGCCGGTGTCGTATGTCACCGGCGCTTTTCTCCTCCGTCTCCACGCCTCTAACCCCCGCTTTATCCGGCGCCGGTAGAAATGGTGGTGCCAACAACGGAGAAGGACTTGCCCGGAAGGGACGGGTATCGGCGATGAGTGAGTTCCTGACCACCCTGCACCTGCGCATCTACGACGCCACGCGGGCGCTGCGCCGTGCGCACGCACGCGGCGACGAGGAGCTGTGCCTGGCGCAGGCGGCGGAGATCGAGGACCTGGTGGAGATCGCCGCCCGCCACGGAATCGACATCGACAGCGGGTACCGGACGCTGGTCGAGGCGGCCTGAGCCGCCGCCGGGAAACACCCCGAAAATAATTGTTCCCGGATTCGACCGATCCCGCCTGTGCGGCGGTGGGAATCCGGGAACAATCTCCCCCCGATGGCTCCGACACTACCGGCGCCGGATTCAAGCCGGGGTAATACGCAGGCCAACGTTCGGCCCCATCGGCCCCACGGCCCTCCCGCCGCACAGGGCGCGGGAGGGCCGCGGCGTGTCCGGAGCGCCCGTGGGCGCCCGAGCGGCGGACGGCCTCAGCGGCCGCGCCCCTCGAAGCCCTCTCCGCGCTCGAACTGCTCCTTCATGGCCTGCTTCTGCTCCTTCTGGAACTGGCGGGCCATCTCCTGCTGGCGCCCGGCCGCGGCCGCGACCGCGCCCTTGGCGTCGGAGAACGCGTCGCCCCCCGCGTCGGAGGAGGAGCCGCCCGCCCCCAGGGCCCGGCGGCGCCCGCCCAGCTCCGGCAGCATCTGCGCCAGCATCAGGGTGGACAGCGCCGAGGAGTCGCCCGAGGCGCCGTCGGTGCGCACCACCACCGGCTGCGGGGCGTGCTCGGCCAGCTTGGCGCCGACCTCCAGGCGCCGCCGCGCCAGCTCGTAGTGGAGCACCGCCCGGTTGTCCCGGTAGGAGGTGGCCAGGCGGCGCTGGGCCTTGGCCTGGTTCTGCGCGGCGACCAGGTCGGCCCGGCCCTGCGTCTCGATCTCGTAGCGGACCCGCTGGGCCTCGGTCTCCTGCTCCTCCAGCATCTGCGCCACGTCCTTGCGGGCCTTGTTCAGGGCCGCGTTGACCTCGACGATCTTGGCGTCGCGGGTCTTCTTGGAGCGCTCGATGTCCATCAGCAGGGTGTCGATGCGGCGCTTGCGGGTCAGCTCCCACTCCTGCTCGTAGGCGACCAGCTCCTTGGCCACCCGCTCCCGGGTCGCCAGGTGCTGCTGGTACTGGTTGGGCAGCTGCACGTCCGGGATGTTGCAGCCGCGGATCTCCACGCCGTAGCGGCGCAGCTGCCGGTTGAGCAGGTCCTGCATGTCGGCCACGTCCGAGCCGCGCAGGTCGTAGGCGCTCTCGGTCTGCACCTGGCGGCTGCGCTGGCGGATCGCGTCCTGCACCGCGCTGGAGAGCACCAGGTCGAAGTTGCTGGCGCCGATGGTGCGCACGAAGGCCACCGCGTCGACGATGCGGAACTTCAGGAAGAACTCGATCGACTTCAGCGGCACGTTCTCGTGGGTGGGGCAGGCCACGACCGGGGCGGTGTAGGGGATCTCGGTGGAGGTGTCCACCACGAAGTCCACCCGCGCCCAGGGGTGCCACAGGTAGTGGCGGCCCGGGTCGAGCGTGCCGGAGACGGCGCCGTACTTGGTGAGCACGCCCACGGTGCCCTGCTCGATCTCGACGATGGAGGAGCGCCACCACCAGAGCAGGCCCAGGCCCAGGGCGAGGATGGCGACCACGAAGAAGACCACCGCCAGCCAGGTGAGCAGCGGCTGGCCCAGGGCGGCCACGATGAGGGCGGCCAGCAGCAGGTAGAGCGCCAGCCAGACCAGCATGGTCCACTTCAGGCCGCGGTTGTCGCGCGGGATGACGACCGGCACCAGGGCGCCCTGGTCGCCGCCGCGCAGCAGGCGGGCGATGTCGCCCCACGAGGCGAGCGACTCCTTGATGGAGGAGCCGCCGCGCTGGGGCTCCTGCGTCGGCTGGGACATCTAGCGGCCTCCCTGCGGTCCGGGCCCACCGGTCCCCGGCTGCGGCCAGGGCGGGGGCGGGGGTGCGTCGTGCGGCGGCCCCGCCGGCGGCGGCGCGGGCGCGGCCGGGCCGGGCGGCTCCGGGGCGGGCGGCGCGGCCGGGGCCTCGTCGGTGACGGCCTCGTCGATGCGCTCGGCGACCGCCTCGTCGGCGACCGAGCGGCGGATCTCCTCCAGCCGCTCCTCGCCGGGCACGTCGTGCTCCTCGGGGTCGGGCGCGGCGACCGTGGTGCGCTCCTCGGCCAGCAGCGCCTCGATCTCGGCCTCCCGCTCGGCGATGCGGGCGGAGATCTCGTCCATCCGGGTGCGGATGGCTTGCATGTCCTCGTCGGAGAAGAGCTGGGCCTGCGACTCGCCGATGATGTTCTGGGCCACCCGCAGGAAGTTGACGCTGGACTCGTCGCCGTCGCCGATGTGCAGCACCTGCGGCAGGCTGTCGGCGATCCCCTCCAGCTTGTCCAGCAGCTCCTGCTGGTAGCGGTAGTCCAGGATCTCCGGGGCCTCGGCGGCGCTGACCGCGCGGATGTCCAGGGCCTGGGCCTCCAGCAGCGCCGCGTTGGCGTTGGCGGTGCTCTCGGCCTCGACGAAGCGCTGGCGGGCCTCGGCGCGGGCGCGGTTGGTCTCGCGCTCCAGGGCGGTGTCCATCTGCGCCTGGTACTGGGCGATGTCGGCCTGGATCGCCGACAGCGTCTCGTTGAGCGAGGCGAGCTCCTTGTTCAGGTCGCCCTCGTTCTGCTCCTTGCGGAGCTGGAGCTCGTACTCGTAGGTGTAGGCCTCCTTGGCCACCCGCACCATCTCGGTGGCCGCCAGGTCCATCCGGTACTCCTGGCTGGAGGGCTCGGCGTGGGTGATGTTGGCGTTGGTCAGCCGCACCGCCGGGAGGAACTGGGTGTTGAGGTTCTCCAGCAGCCGCGCGGTGTTCTCGCCCACCATGTCGTAGATGTCCGCGGCCTCCTGCTCGTAGATGAGGCTGCGGGTGGTCTCGCTGATGGCGTTGTTCAGCTTCTCCTGGAAGCCCTGCACCGCGCCGAGCACGAAGATGAACTGCTCGGGGTCCTCGATGCGGAACTGCACGAACAGGTCGACCGAGGCCTTGACGCCGCTCTTGGTGGGCGCCTCCCGGATGGGGGCGTTGAACGGGTACTCGCGCGTGGTGTTGACGATGTAGGACACGCGCTTCCAGGGGTTGAGCAGGGTGACGCGGCCGGGGCCGACGATCTCCTCCAGCTTCCCGAAGCGGGTGATGAGCGCCTGGCACCCGTCGGGCACCATGACCATCCCCTGGCGCCACCACATGAACGCGGTGAACGCCACCAGGACCACCCAGTAGTGGGGGCCGAAGAAGGGGTTGAGCAGGAAGCCGAACAGCGGCGAGGTGGCGCCCAGCCCCAGCAGCCCGGCCACGGCCAGCAGGATGGAGGGCAGCAGGGCCACGAAGGTGCGGCCGCGCGGGATCACCATCGGGCAGATGACGTGCACGGGGCCGCTCGCGCCGCGCTCGAAGGAGCTGCGGTTCAGCGCCTCGCCCGCGTTGTTCAGGGACGTGGTGTTCTGCTCGATGCGGGTGCCGGTGGAGGCGCCCTGGTCCCGGGCGGCGAGGAAGTCGCCCGGGTCGAGCCCGATTCCCTCCGCCCCCTCGCGGAGTGCGTCGGAGACCGCCTCGCGCGGGTCGCCCCCCTGGACGACGCTGGCTGCGGCCCCGCGCACCGTCTGTGCGAAGGACATGGGTGATGACTCCTTAAGTGTTGTCGGACCTGCGGGTTTCGACGCCGTGGCGGCCGCGGCGGTTCCGCCGTCCGATACGAGGTGGCCGCATCCTCCCACAGGGGAGGGGACGGGCCGCTCTCCCGAGGGTGACCATCGGATATCGAATGCGGTCACGCGGGGCGCCCTGTGCCCGTATGTCCGAAACCCATGTCGCCGCAGGCCGGAGCCGTGTCGGCGTGGGCCACAGGGACGGCACAGGCGCGGCACACGAGGCGTGGCACGGGGGGCGCTGAACGGGGGGCGCGGTACGAGGGCGCGACACGGGAGGCCCGACGGCCGCGCCGTCCGGCGCCCGCCCGGTCCTTCCCTTCAGGCTCAGGCCTCTCAGGCCAGGAGGTCCAGCGCCGTCCCCGCGCCCCGGTCGGCCGCGGCGCGGTAGCCGTACCAGGCCAGGGCCAGATCCTGCCAGGGCACCCCGACGGGGGCGTACACGCTCACGCCGTCCGGCCCGGGCGATCCGCGCTCGGTGCCGCTGAGCACCTGGCCGAGGGTGGCGTCGATGGCCGAGGCGTCCAGCCCGGCGTTGCCCACGGCGCCCGAGGACAGCGCCAGGCGGGCGTCGTCGACCACCACGCGGGCGGCGCGCAGCAGGTCGGCGGCCAGCTCCACCTTGCCCGGCTCGTCGGCGCCCAGCGAGGTGACCTGGGTGCCCGGCCGCACGTCGGCGGCGTGCAGCAGCGGGGTGCGCGACCAGGTGGCGGTGAGCACGATGTCGGCCTCGGCGGCCACCGCGGGTGCGTCCGGCGCCACCACGGCGGGGACGCCGAACTCCTCGGCGCACCGCTGGGCGAACGCCTCGGCGCGGGCCCGGTCGGTGTCGGTGACGACCATGCGCGCGATCGGGCGCATGCCGATGATGCCGCGGGAGAACAGGCCCGCCTGGGCGCCGCAGCCGACGATGCCGAGCACCTCGGCGTCGAAGCGGGCCAGGGTGTGCGCGGCCAGTGCGGCCGACAGGCCGGTGCGCCAGGCGGTCAGGGTGGCCGAGTCCATCAGCGCCAGCAGCTCGCCGCTGCCCAGGTCGTGCAGGCAGACCACACCGCGCAGGGCGGGACGGGCACCGGGGAATTTGGCGTTGACCTTGACCGAGTAGGCGGGCACGCCCGGCAGCAGGCCGGGGATGAGCGCGGTGGCGGTGCCGGGGCCGGGCAGGTCGGTGCGCACCCGCTGGGCGTCGACCGGGGCGGCGTCGCTGGTGAAGCCGTCCCAGAGCCGGTCGATGCAGGCGTGCAGGTCGAGCACGCCCAGCAGGTCCGATCGCCCGAGAAAGAGTGTCACATAAAGGATGTTTCCCCCTTTCGACGGCGAAGGCAACCACCCGGGACGCGCGGGCGGGCGGGGGCGGGAAGGGGGCGCCGGCCGGAAGGGATAGCGTGAACGCCGAACGCACCCGTTCGGCAGCTAGGAGCGTGCACCATGCCCTCGGTTCCCAGCCCCGTGATCACCACCGCCGGACTGGTCGGCGGGTACACCGCCGCCCGGGCCACCGGGGTGCGGCCGCTCGGCGGCGTGGTGCTGGCCGCCTGCGGCGCCGCGGCCTACGCGTCCTGGCGGCGCAGCGCGGGACCGCGCACGGCGGCCGCGCTGACCGGGGTGTACCTGGGCGCGTTCGGGCTGAGCCACCCGCTGGCCAAGAAGATCGGCTCCTGGCCGTCGGTGCTGGCGGTGACCGCCGGGACCGCCGCCGCGGCGTGGGCCTTCGGCGAGCGGTCCGGCGGCGGGGAGTAGGCGCGCCCCGTCCGGGGGCGGGCCTCACCCCTGGGTGATGTAGGCCTCGAGCTGTTGGCGGTCGAGTTCGAGCTGGCGGATCCGGCTCTTGACGACGTCGCCGATACTGACGATGCCCACCAGCGCGTCGGCGGCGAGCACCGGCACGTGGCGGACGCGGTTCTCGGTCATCAGCACGGTCAGCGCGTCGACCGTGTCGGAGGTCTTGCAGGTGATGACGGCCGAGGTCATGATCTCGGAGACGGGCCGGTCGAGCAGGGACGCCCCCTGCTCGGCCAGGCGGCGCACGACGTCGCGCTCGGAGACGATGCCGGCGACCCTGCCGGCCTCGGCGACGACGACGGCGCCGATGTTGTGCCGGGCGAGCCGGTCGAGGAGTTCCGACACCGTGGTGCCGGGCCGGACCGTCACCACGTCGGAGCCTTTGGCACGAAGGAGCTCGGCGATCAGCATGGCGGCCACCTTTCGATCGGTGACCGTGGGTTACCCGTGCAGGCCCACGGCTAATCGGCGGACGAGTGGAGCACGGTCATGTTCTCGGCGTCACCGGATCACGGACCTTCCAGATCCGACCACTCACGCTCCGCTTCCCTGAGCACCTCGTCCGGGACGGGGCCGTGTTCCGCCTCCATCACGGTCATGAGTTCCTGAAGCCTGCGCCGCTCATCATCCCGCTCCGCCTCGACGGGACAGAGTCCCGGTCCGGATTCCGTCGGCACTCGACCGAGCATGTCCCCCAGGCGCAGGATCGCTTCTTGGGGGCTCGTGCCCTCGCCGATGTAAGGCAGACCGCGGATGGAGAGGCGCCACCCCTGGTCTCCCTGCTCCATCTGAAGTCGCGCGAGGACGCACGCACTGAAGACTCGAAGCATGGGCGCCCCCTGGACCGAAGCGCAGGTGTCCTCCCGCTCACACTCGAACCGGAGAACGCCCGTCTCAAAAGGCGCCTCTCCACCGACACCGATGCAGCACGTCCTTCTCCAGGTCATCGTCCGACCACCCATTCCCGCAGGTGCTCATCGTCGCTCAGCTCGACGAGCTGGACCAGCCCCCAGTTCTCCTTGTGGTTCGGAGCCGACTGGAGGTGGTCCTGCCAGTCCTCGGCGTACTCCCTGAGGGCATCGACCATCTCGTCCAGCGCCTCGTCGAAGGTGCCGGCATCGGCCGCGACGGGGAGGCCCGCGATGCAGACTGACCAGCCTCCCTCCTCAGGGACCACCTGCGCACGCGATGGAAGGGCTCGGCCCAGGAAGTGGCGCAGTCTCTCGGCATCAACGACCGCGGTTCTCTTGAGACCCCGCCGAACCGTGGCGGCTCTACCGGATTCGGCGGCATCCAGTAGCGCCTTCAGGTGCGAGCGGGCTTCGGTGAAGCCGTTTAAGCGAACGGCCGACATGACACCTCCAAGGTCCTCTCCGCCATCATGCGCCACGAGCCGAGCCGACGTGTCGGAGAACGCAGAACGGGGGCACCCGAACCTTCTCGGGTGCCCCCGCACATGGGGCCTATCAGGCCGTCTCTACCGGCTCCATCAGCTGCAGCCGCTGGTCGAGCCGCAGCCCTCGCAGACGTAGCAGGTGCCGGACGGGCGCATCTTCGTGCCGCAGGTGACGCACAGCGGTGCGTCGGCGACGAAGCCCTCGCTCGGCTTCACCGGCTCGGCGCGCTCCTCGCGGGCGGCCGGGCGCTCCTCGGAGCGCCCCTTGGCCAGCGGGGCCGACTGGGAGTAGGACTCCACCTGCGCGGCCACCTGGGCCGGGTCCTCGCCCGCGGCCTGGGCGCGGCGCTCCTCGGCCGACAGCACGCCCAGCCCGGCGCGCTCCTCGTAGGACAGGTAGTCCAGGGCCAGCCGCCGGAAGATGTAGTCCACCACCGACTGCGCCATGCGGATGTCCGGGTCGTCGGTCATGCCCGCCGGCTCGAACCGCATGTTGGTGAACTTCTCGACGTAGGTCTCCAGCGGGACCCCGTACTGCAGCGCGATGGAGATCGCGATGGAGAAGGCGTCCATCACCCCGGCCAGGGTCGAGCCCTGCTTGCCGAGCTTCATGAAGACCTCGCCGAGGCCGTCGTCCGGGTAGGACCCGGCGGTGATGTACCCCTCGGCCCCGCCGAGGCTGAAGGAGACCGTCTGGCTCGGGCGCTTCTTGGGCAGGCGCCGCCGGACCGGGCGCTCGACCTCGATGATCTCCGGCTCGGGCGCCTCGGCGGCCTTGTCCTCGGAGGCGGCCGTGGACAGCGGCTGGCCCACCTTGCAGTTGTCGCGGTAGACCGCCAGCGCCTTCAGGCCCAGGCGCCAGCCCTCGTAGTAGATGTGCTCGAAGTCCTCGACGGTGGCCTCCTCGGGCACGTTCACCGTCTTGGAGATGGCGCCGGACAGGAACGGCTGGACGGCCGCCATCATCTCCACGTGGCCCATCGGCTTGATGTACCGGCGGCCCATCGCGCAGTCGAACACCTCGTAGTGCTCGGGGCGCAGGCCGGGGGCGTCCACCACGTGGCCGTTCTCCGAGATGAACTCGACGATGGCCTCGATCTGCTCCTGCTGGTACCCCAGGTTCTTCAGGGCCCGCGGGATCGCCTGGTTGACGATCTGCATGGAGCCGCCGCCCACCAGCTTCTTGAACTTGACCAGCGAGAAGTCCGGCTCGATGCCGGTGGTGTCGCAGTCCATCATGAAGCCGATGGTGCCGGTCGGGGCGAGCAGGCTGGCCTGGGCGTTGCGCCAGCCGCTCTTCTCGCCGGTCTTCAGGCACTGCTGCCAGGCCTCGGTGGCGGCCGCGGCGATCGACCGGTCCATCGCGCCGACCGTGCGCAGGTCGTCGTTGGCGGCGGCGTGCTTGCGCATGACCCGCTTGTGGGCGTCGGCGTTCTTGGCGTAGCCCGCGTACGGGCCGACCACGCCGGCCAGCTCGGCGCTGCGCTTGTAGGCGGTGCCCGTCATCAGCGAGGTGATGGCGGCGGCCACGGCGCGCCCGCCGTCGGAGTCGTAGGCGTGGCCGGTGGCCATGAGCAGCGCGCCCAGGTTGGCGTAGCCGATGCCGAGCTGGCGGAAGTCGCGGGTGGTCTCGCCGATCTTCTCGGTCGGGAAGTCGGCGAAGGTGATCGAGATGTCCATCGCCGTGATCACCAGCTCGGTGAGGCGGGCGAAACCCTCGATGTCGAAGGTGTCGTCGTCCTTGAGGAACTTGAGCAGGTTGATCGACGCCAGGTTGCAGGAGGAGTTGTCCAGGTGGACGTACTCCGAGCAGGGGTTGCTGGCGCTGATGCGGCCGCTCTCGGGGGCGGTGTGCCAGTCGTTGATGGTGTCGTCGTACTGCAGGCCGGGGTCGGCGCACTCCCAGGCGGCCTTGGCCATCGACCGGAACAGCGACTTGGCGTCGACCCTGCCGGTCTCCTCACCGGTGGTGCGCGAGACCAGGCCGAAGTCGGTGCCGTTGTCCACCGCGCGCATGAACGCGTCGGAGACCCGCACCGAGTTGTTGGCGTTCTGGTACTGGACGCTGAACATGTCGGCGCCGCCCAGGTCGACGTCGAAGCCCGCGTCGCGCAGCGCGCGGATCTTGTGCTCCTCGCGCGACTTGGTCTCGATGAACTCCTCGATGTCGGGGTGGTCGACGTCGAGGACGACCATCTTGGCGGCGCGGCGGGTGGCGCCGCCCGACTTGATGGTCCCGGCCGAGGCGTCGGCGCCGCGCATGAACGACACCGGGCCCGAGGCGGTGCCCCCCGAGGAGAGCAGCTCCTTGCTGGAGCGGATGCGGGACAGGTTCACCCCGGCCCCGGAGCCGCCCTTGAAGATGATCCCCTCCTCCTTGTACCAGTCGAGGATCGACTCCATGGTGTCGTCCACCGACAGGATGAAGCAGGCCGAGACCTGCTGCTTGGAGGCGGTGCCCACGTTGAACCAGACCGGCGAGTTGAAGCTGAAGAGCTGGTGGACCAGCGCGTGCTTCAGCTCGTGGTCGAAGACCTCGGCGTCCTCCTCGCTCGCGAAGTAGCCGTGCTCCAGGCCGGTGGCGGTGTACATGCCCACCACGCGGTCCACGAGCTGCTTGAGGCTCCACTCCCGCTCGGGCGTGCCCACCGCCCCGCGGAAGTACTTGCTGGCGACGATCTGGGTCGCGTTCATCGACCAGGCGGCGGGGAACTCGACGCCCTTCTGCTCGAAGTTCACCGAGCCGTCCCGCCAGTTGGTCATGACCACATCGCGACGCTCCCACTCGACCTCGTCGTAAGGGTGGACGCCGGGCGTGGTGAAGACGCGCCGCATCTTCAGGCCCTTGCGCCGGCCTCCGCCACCCTTGCGCGTCGTCGGGCCGGTGGTCTCGGTCATTCTGCTCCCCCTGCTCTCGCCCTCATGTCGGGTCGCCCGTCCCCGCCGCCTGCGGCGGGCCTCCGGGCCCTTTTCCTCTGTGCCTCGTCCGCCGCCCCGCGGACCCCGGCCGCCGGCGGCGGCCGCGGCCCGGCCTAGCGCTCGGCGGGCTCCGCGGCGCGCTCGGCCTCCGCGCCCCCGCCGCCGGCTCCGGGTCCCCCGTCGCGCGCCGCGCCGCCGGGGCCCACGGGTCCCGCCGGGTCCGCGGTGCGCTCCGAGCGCAGCCGGGCGATCTCGTTCTCGAAGTCGGCCAGGGACTCGAAGCCCCGGTAGACCGACGCGAACTGCATGTAGGCGACCTCGTCGAGCTCCTGGAGCGGGCCGAGGATCGCCAGCCCGATCTCGTGCGCGGGGATCTCGGCGAGTCCGCGGCACCGGATCTCCTCCTCGACCCGCTGCCCCAGCACGGCCAGGGCGTCCTCGGTGACGGGGCGCCCCTGGCAGGCGCGCCGCACGCCCGCGACGATCTTGCTGCGGGAGAAGGGCTCGGTGACCCCCGAGCGCTTCTGCACCATCAGCAGCACGGTCTCCTGGGTGGTGAACCGGCGCTCGCACTCGGGGCACGAACGGCGGCGGCGGATGGCCGATCCGTCGTCGGTGGACCGGCTGTCGATCACCCGGCTGTCCGGATGGCGGCAGAACGGACAGTGCATGCCGACACGCCTCCCAGTCGTCTCTCCCGCTGACATCCCCCGCACCGCCCCGGACGCGGGGCGCCGCACCGATCGCGGAGCGCCTCCGCCGGGGTCGCGCACGCTCGCCGAAGGGGCCCCAGCGCCCGAACGGCGCGGGTCGGTCCCCCGAAGAGCCTCACCTACTAAAGCACAACTTCTAGGCTGCTTCTTCCGCGGCGGGCACTAGATCTTGTGGTCAACTTACGATCGCGTCGCACCCGCACGCAAGCCCTCCAGCGGTGCGTCGCGTCGGATCCGCAGGTCAGGGACGGCGAACCGGCGCGCCGCCCCGGGCGTGTCGCCGCGGGGGCGCCGGGGACCCGTGGGAAACGACACCCGGGGACCCCGATCGCGGGGTCCCCGGGCGGTGGTCACCGTGCGGGCAGGCGCAGCTCCTGGCCGGGCCGCAGGTCCGGTTCGCGCAGGTCGTTGAGCTCGACGATGGCGTGCACGGTGCTGCGGACGTCCTCGCCGGGGCGCGCCTGCTCGGCGATGCCCCACAGCGTATCCCCGTCCCGGACGACCACCGTCGGGGCCGGGTCGCGGCCGAAGGCGGCCCCGGCGGCCGCCTCGGAGGCGGAAGCCCCTGCGGCCGCGGAGGTGAGCACGGCGAGCGAGAGGGCGCCGCCCGCGCCGGCCGAGGCGAGTGAGAGGACGGCCACGCGGCCGCGGCGGCTCAGCCCGGCCCACCGGCCGCGCAGCGCGGCGGCGGTGCGCGGGGCCAGGCGCGCGGGGCGTTCGGCCCCGGCGGGCCGCGAGGGTACGGCGACCCGGCCGGGCACGGCCGGGAGGGCGCCCCCGGGGGTGCCCGCCGGGGCGGCGCCCGGGTCGGGCCCGGCCGCCGCCCCACCCCCCAGGGGCAGCTCGGGCAGCCCGGCCAGCGCGGAGGACGGGGCCGGGCGGGGTCTCCACTCGGGGACCTCCACGGCCCAGTCGTAGAGGACGGGCCCGTCGTCGGGCCTCCTCTGACGTGGGATCGCGGCTCTCGGGACAGGCGAGGGATCGGACATGTTCGCCCCCTTCGAACACCAGTCGCTTAGAACTGATGTTCGACTAATACCGCACCGGCCGGATTTTTTCATCACCATCTCGAACGTTTGTTTGATATCGCCGTGAGCAGGCACTACCGTTGGACGTGTCTCACTTCGGCATCGGCGCGGCGCACCGGGGACGCGGTCGCGGCCGTCGGCGCCGACGTGCCACGGTCGGGACGCCAGGCCCCCGACGCCCAACACGCCACTACCGACCGCCGAGGAGGCCGGCCGTGCCGGAGGAGAAGCACCGAACCCAGGAACCTCGACCGGGCGGGGACGGCGCGGAGCCGCTCGGACCGGTGCCGGTCCCGGCGGGCGGGCAGGCGGACGCGCCGGCGCTGACGGCTCGCCAGCAGAGCGTCCTCAACTGCATCCACCGCTACGTGCGGCAGCGCGGATACCCGCCGTCGATCCGGGAGATCGGCGACGCCGTGGGCCTGTCGAGCCCCTCCAGTGTCGCGCACCAACTGAAGGTGTTGCAACGCAAGGGGTACCTCCACCGCGACCAGAACCGCCCCCGCGCGGTCGAGATCCGCATCCCGGGCCAGCCCCCGGTGCGCTCCTGGGACGCCCTGGAGGGCGAGCAGCCCCGCGCCGATGAGGCGCGGGCCGCGCACGTGCCGCTGGTCGGCCGGATCGCGGCGGGCGGGCCGATCCTCGCCGAGGAGTCGGTGGAGGACGTGTTCTCCCTGCCCAGGCAGCTCGTGGGCGAGGGCCGCCTGTTCGTGCTGACCGTGGTCGGGGACTCGATGATCGACGCCGCCATCACCGACGGCGACATGGTCGTGGTGCGCCAGCAGCCGGTGGCCGAGAACGGGGACGTCGTGGCGGCCCTGCTCGACGAGGAGGCCACGGTGAAGGTGTTCCGGCGCGAGGAGGACCACGTGTGGCTGATGCCGCGCAACGACGCCTACGAGCCGATCAACGGTGACCAGGCCACCATCCTGGGCAAGGTGGTCGCGGTGATGCGGCGCATGTAGCCGCCGCGGGGCGCTCCCCCGGCCCCGGATAACGACTTCGCCTCTCTTCGGAACGGCCCCGTGACCTCCCCCGGTCGTCACGGGGCCGTCGCCGTTTCGGTATGCGACGGATACCCGGGCGCACCGGGCGCCCCCGTCGCGCCCCTCCCCGGCCGCCCCGCCCCGCGCGGGCCAATACGGTAGGGGCCATGCCGAGCCGATCCTCCGCCGCACCGCCCTCCTCCCCCGTGCGCGCCGCCGCCGTCGCCGCGGCGGCCGTGCTCCTGGCCGCGGGGTGCGGCCCGGGCGGCTCCGGCGAGGGGGCCGCCCCTCCCGGGGCGGAGCCGGTGGAGCGGGACGTGTCGTTCCAGAGCGGGCCGGACACCGTGCACGGCACGTTCGCGCTGCCGCCGGACGCCGACGGGCCGGTGCCCGGCGTCCTGATCATCTCCGGCAGCGGCCCCACCGACCGGGACGGCAACGGGGAGGGGCGCCCGGACGCCGACACCAACCTCAACTTCGCCCGCGTCCTGGCGCAGGCCGGTGCGGCCTCGCTGCGCTACGACAAGCTCGGCTCCGGCGAGACCGGCACGGGGTCGCGCGGCGAGGACGGGGCCGTCGGCTTCGACGACTTCGAGGCGCAGATGGCGGCCGCCTACGCCGAGCTGGCCGACCAGCCGGAGGTGGACCCGTCCCGGCTGCTGGTCCTCGGGCACAGCGAGGGCGCGCTCTTCGCGCTCCGCTCGCCCGAGGCGGTCGAGGGGCCCGCCCCCGCGGGGCTCGTGCTGGCCGCCCCTCCCGGGAGCCGCTACATGGACCTGATCGACCGGCAGATCACCGATCAGGCGCGCCGCGCGGAGAGCCAGGGGGCGATGACGGCGCCCGACGTCGAGGAGCTGCTCTCGGACACCCGCCTGGCCATCGCCCGCCTGCGCGCCGGGGAGGACCCGCCGCGCGGCATGGCGGAGGGGCTGGCGCCCCTGTTCGGTGAGCAGAACGCCCGGTTCCTCCGGGAGATCGACGCCCTGGACCCCAAGGAGATGGCCGCGGAGCTGCCCGGGCGGACGCCTGCCCTCGTCCTGTGGGGCACCGAGGACTCGCAGGTGGAGGGGGCCGAGGTGGACCGCCTGATGGAGGGCCTGGAGTCGGGCGGGCGCACGGGCGTGGAGCGCGAACGCGTGGACATCGAGGGCGCGGACCACGTGTTCCGCGAGTACGACGACGGCCCGGGAGCCGTGATCCCCGACGCCGACCGCCCCTTCGCCGACGAGGTGGCCCCGGCGGTGGAGTCGTTCCTCGACGAGACGGTCGGCTAGCCACCGGAGAGGCGGTTCCCGGGCCTCGCCTGCCAGGCGACAGGTCCCCCGCGGTCCGGGGAGCCGGGCGGCTGAGCAGGTCCCCCGCTCGGGGGCCCCAGCCGGGCGGTAGGCCAGCAGAGTACCAGGCGAAGCGGCGACGAGGAGAGGCCGGCGACCCTCATCGCAGCGTGGTCGTCCGCCGGGCGTGCGGGCGGTCACCGTGGGAGGCGGCGACGGGGACAGCCGGCCGGTTCCCGGGCGCTGCCTGCCGTCCGTCCGGCCCCTCGCGGTCCAGGTGGGCGGGCGGCTGAGCAGGTCCCCCACTTGAGGGCCCCAGCCGGGCGGCGGCCCGCCGGAGTGTGGGGTGGCAAGGGCGGCGACGACGCAGGTCAGCAGCCCGTACGGCAGCGCTGTCGAGCGGCGGGCGTGTGCGTGGTCACCGTTGATGGCGGCGACGGCGGGACGCCAGTGGTTCCCCGGCCCTGCCTGCCGTCCGGCAGGCCCCGGATGGTCCGGATGGGCGGCTCGGTCGGCGGGGGTCGCGCTCTCCCGCGCCCGCGGCGGCCGCCGGTCCCGCACGGCAAACCCCAGCAGGCTCGCGACCTGGGCAAACACTCCGCGTTAAGGGTGAAGAGGGACGAGAAACGCCCTCCGCGACACCCGCCAAGACCCCGCGGCGACGAACACGGCGACACCAGAACAGGATTCGGGAACAGGATGCCCGGTTCACCCCTGTTTGCGTGGACCGGGTCGCCACCCGGGGCGTCGACACGGCCGCCCGGCCGCTCCGGCCGCGCGCCCACGGGCCACCATGGGCCGATATCGGCTACACACGGTGACACCGGGTCCGGCAAGCGGCCCCGGTGCGCCGTTTAGGGACCTCCCGGGACCGAATCCCGTTCTGGTATCGCGATGACCGCGCACCCGCGCCGCCCGCGAGGCCGGTCCGGGCGTCGAACAGGGCGCCACAGGGGACTCGGCGCCCTTGGAACCGGACAAACGGGGCGCCGGGCCGGTATGGGCTCGACCGGAACCCGCCTTCCGGGCGCCTCGGGCACCCCGGGGCCATCCTGGGTCGTAAAACCGACGCCTGAT
>NZ_JAQFWQ010000038.1 GCF_027706725.1 Nocardiopsis endophytica | reverse complement strand
TAGAGCATCACCTTGCCAAGGTGAGGGTCGCGGGTTCGAATCCCGTCGTCCGCTCGGAGAAGCCGTATGGGGCACTCGAAACGCCGCACGGCTCATGGCGGAGTGGCCGAGTGGCTTAGGCAAGGGACTGCAAATCCCTGTACACGGGTTCGATTCCCGTCTCCGCCTCCACGGGCGGTTAGCTCAGTTGGTTAGAGCGCTACCTTGACACGGTAGAGGTCACAGGTTCGAATCCTGTATCGCCCACGCGCATTCCCGCAGGCCGGGACCGTTCAACGGTCCCGGCCTGCGGTCGTTTGGGCCCATTGATGGAGACATAGAGGAGACGATCTTCCTCCGGCACCATCACGAGGCCCTTCTTGTATACAGGGCACGGTAGTACTCACCGCTCCGGGGCGACGCCGCTGTGCGGAGAGTGGGCCCTTTGGGGCCCCTGGGCCCAAGCGCTGGGATGATCTCCATCGGTAGCATTGCGGCCCCCATCTTCATATCCCCCGGAGAGGCCTGTGCTGCGCCGGATCCATGCCCCCGACAAGGGTGCAGGCCTGACCGAGTACGCCGCGGTCGTCCTGCTCGTGGCGGCACTGGTCGCCACCATCGGAATCATCAATCTCGACGACCGGGTCGGCCGGTTGTTCTCCACCGGCGTGGACTGCGTCGAGCGGAGATCCGATGACTGCGTGGAGACAGGCGGCGGGACCGACGCCCCGGAACCGGAGGGCACCGGAACACCGATGGCCGGTCCGGTGTCCCCTGCCCCTCGGGAGTCCTACGAGTGCGGGATCTTCCAGGTGGCCTGCGACCTGGGGCAGGGCGCGGCGTCGGAGACGAGCGACCTCGTAACGGACGCATGGGATGGCGTCCGGGGGACCGGCTGCCTCGTCCACATCTGCTCCAACGAGGAGTTCCGGGGCACCTGGTCGGGGGTCGGCGAATCGGCGGAGATGCTGTTCACCGATCCTCTGGGAGCCGCGGAGGAGAGCTGGAACGAGTTCACCGACGGGCCACAGGAGGACTGGTCCAACGGGGACGAGACCAGGGCGGTGGGACGCGGCATCATCCTGGGGGCGTCCAGCATCTTCGGGCTGGGTCCGCTCCGCCTGCTCCCGGACCGCAGGCCCACGCCGGACCGGCCCGCGGGCGACTACCGGGCCGACGCCGCCGAGGCCGCGCGGCGGGGAGACGTCTCCTCCGCCGAGCGCAACGCCGAACTGGCCGAACAGGTCGCCCAGGACAGCGAGGCCGCTGCCCGGGAGAACCCGGACGACCTCGACCTCCAGGACCAAGCGGAGCGGGACCGCCGCGAGGCCGACCAGGCCGCGCTGGAGGTGCACGGGGCCCGCGCGGTCGAGCAGATGCTGGAGATCCCCATCGGCAGGGAGCTCAACGGGTCGCTGAACAGGAACGGAACGGAGATCGAGTTCTCCCCCGACCCGAGGATGGACGGGACCGCCCAGTACGACCCGGCCACCGACACCATCACGATCGGGCGGAACTTCCTCGACCGGCCCGATTCGGTGCTCACCCTGGTGCACGAGGCCGCGCACGCGCGCAGGGAGCACGGGAACGAGAACTTTCCGCCCGTCGGCCACAGCCGCGACGACTACGTGCAGAACCAGCTCGAGAACGAGGCGGACTCGCAGATCAGCGAGTTCCAGGCCGCGGAGGAGCTGCGCTCCCAGGGGCACGACATCCCGCTCGACCCGAGGGAGGAGTACTACAACGACCGGTACCTGCATTGGTTGGGGTACTACGAGGACAACGGGGCGCCGGGCGCCGCCGCGGAGACGATCGCCGCCGCCGCGGCCCGGGACGATCTCGCGCAGGAGATCGGTAACATGATCAACTCGGTCGACGGGACCCCGTACCGGGACTACTACGGAAACTTCTGGGAT
The DNA here is from genome assembly GCF_027706725.1 of Nocardiopsis endophytica. Classification (GTDB taxonomy): domain Bacteria; phylum Actinomycetota; class Actinomycetes; order Streptosporangiales; family Streptosporangiaceae; genus Nocardiopsis_A; species Nocardiopsis_A endophytica. Next base: position 58,026 of record NZ_JAQFWQ010000038.1, on the reverse strand, counting down.
TCGGTCAATGGTGGATGAACCCGCCCGGCGCGCCGGCGGACACCGGTCCGGGCCGCCCCTGATTCTCGTCCTGCTCACCGCGGTGCTGCTCGCCGCCTGCACCCCCTCCCCCACCGCCGACGAAGGAGCTCCCGCCGTGCCCAGCCCCGACGCCTCGGCCTCGCCCCCGCCCGACGTCTCCGAGGCCGCGCCGATGGCGGACGAGCGGCGGCTCCTCGTCGAAGCACTCTGGGAGGCCGATGGGCCGGGCGACGCCGACCTAGCGGTGCGCATCGCCTCCGCCGACGCGATGACCGCCTCGGCCGTGGAGGACGGGACCGTCCCCGAGGACTGGACGCTGCTGCTGTTCCAGGACACCGCGAACGCGCACGGGGCCGCCGTGTACGCGGTGGTCGGCCCGGAGGGGGAGGCGATGGTCCTGTCCGCCGACCCCGCCGCCTACCAGGAGTTCGCCCGAGCGGCCGGGGTGCGGGTGGAGTCGGCCGATGACGCCCTGGCGACCGCCGAGTTCTTCCTGGACAAGACCCGCGCCCTGGGCAGGCACCAGGTCGTGCTGGAGTCACCGGAGGACGCGCTGCTCTCCCGGCTGGCGAGCGACACCTCCGCGGCCGAGGAGCAGCTCAAGCAGAAGGTCAAGCCCCCGGCGGTGAAGGAGACCCGCAAGGGCCACCAGGTCACCCTCTACGTGCAGCGCGCGGACAAGGTCGAGCGGTGGAAGGGGACCGTCACCCAGGACGGCGGGGTCGACGGGAAGTTCACGCCGGTGATCGAGGGACTGCCCGTCGACTTCCGGACCTGACCCCCTACCCCCGGCTGAGAACCCTCCTCCCTGCCCCCGCAGGGGAGGGGAGGTGGTGGAAAGCGAGAACCGTTGCGCTCCCCGAACCCTGCCCCCTTGACCGCGGCGCGCGTCGTCCTGTGGGTCATGGCGGCCCTCTTCTCGGCGTCGTCGCTGCAGATCCTCCTCATCGCGGGCGGATTCCTCGGCCTCGGTACGGCACTGCCCTACGCCGTGATCGCGGCGCTCTGCGCCCTGTGCGCGGTCCGCCTGCCCCGCTTCGCGCTCGGCGGGGCGGTCGGCCTGCACGTCCTGCTGGCCCTGGTCTTCTTCACCCAGATGGCCCGCATCGGCCTGGGTGAACCCATGGGCCTGGTGGGGATGCTCCTCCCGCTGACCGTTGTGGCCCTGTTGCTCCTGCCGTCCAGCCGCGAACACCTGCGCGGGAACCGGAGGTAGCGCCGGCAGCGGACCAGAGCCGGAAGTCGGGCGGACCGCCGGGTGGGCTCAGTCGATCGGCGACCAGTGTCGGCGGTATCGGCCATCTGCCCCTCCTTGACGCGTCCAGCCAGAGTAGGGGCTCGGGCTCCGTTCCCACGACGCCGGGACGTGACCGCCCGGCCTACACGCGCGGGATGCGTCCGCGCATGCGGCCCGGGGATCCGCGCTCGGTTCCGGTCGGGAGCCCTACGGTCTCCCCGGGCGCACGTTGCCCAGGACCCGGTCGACCTTGATCTCGATCACCACGCGGTCGGGGTTGGGCCGCGGGCGCCGGTACCGCAGGGCGTAGCGGCGCTCCGCCTCGGCGACCGCCTCCGGGTCGGAGGTGACCGTGGCGGTGCCCTCCAGCGTCGACCACCAGCGCCCCTCCACCTGGCACACCGACACCCGCGTCCCCGGCCGCGCCGCCAGGTTGCGCGCCTTGTAACTGGACCCGGAGGAGATCACCCGCGCCAAGTACCGCTCGGGGTCATAGGTCGCCCCCACCGGAACCTGGTGGATGCTCCCGTCCGCGCGCAACGAGGCCAGCGTGCACAGGCGGCGCTCACTCCAGAACACCACGAAGGGGTCCCGGCCTCCCGGATCACCGGTGGCGGCATCGCCGCCCCCATCGGGCGCTGACAGATCGGACAACGAGACTCCTGAACATCGGTGACCACACGAGGACACCATGATCCCGTTTCCACGGCACACGGCCGCCGCGTCCATGGCGGCGGGCGGCCGATCGCCCGGTCAGGCCCCTGTGGGGTCGGTCAGCGGTCCGCGGCCGGGGACCGGGAGGCCGGCCATGAGGGCGCGGCGGCTGGCCCGGACGTGTTCGCGCATGACCTGTTCGGCGCTGTCGCCGTCCTTCTGGACGATCAGTTCGAGCACCAGGTGGTGCTCGCGGTCGGACTGCAGCGGGCGCCCGGGCTGGTCAAGGGAGGTCTTCACCAGCCGGGGGTAGGCCAGCTGGTTCATCAGGGTCTTGTAATGCGCCTCGAGTTTGCTGTTGTCGGCTCCGGTGATCAGGAGGTCGTGGAACTCCCCGACCAGCTCCGCGTAGTGCTCGCGGTCGTCGCGGGCCACGGCCGCGTCGGCCTCTTCGAGGTTGCGCCGGAGGCGGTCGATCTCGGGGACCCGGCCCCGTTGGGCCAGGAGGCGGGCGGCGGCGCCCTCGAGGAGCTCCTTCATCTCGAAGAGCTCGGTGATCTCGCGCCGGGACGGGGTGGTGACGAAGGTCCCCACCCGTGGCCGGATCTCCACGAGGCCTTCGGTCTGGAGCTGCTTGAACGCCTCGCGGACCGGGGTGCGGCTGACGCCGAACTCGTCGGCCAGAGCGAGCTCCGAGAGCGGCGCGCCCGGGTCGACCTCACCGCTGATGATGCGCGCGCGCATCTCGGCGATGACCTTGGCCTGGATCGACATGGTGGTCGAACCGCCCGCTTCTTCGGTCACTGGACTGCTCCTCGCTGTCGCGGTCGTAGGGCCGATCATCCCAAAGGCGGGAGCGCTCCACCGTCGACGAATCCGCCCGCGCTGTAGACCATCGGGGCGTCGTCGGCGACGGCGGCGTGGACCACCCGGCAGATGAACACCGTGTGCGTGCTGGCCTGGAGCCGTTCGCGGATCTCGGTCTCCATCTGCGCGGCGCTGCGCGCGATCAGCGGGCTTCCGTGGGGTCCGTGCGTCCAGTCGAGCCCGCTGAACTTGTCGTCGGACTTGGCCGCGAAGCGCCGGACCACGTCGAGCTGGGCCGTCGACAGGATGTTGATCGCCATGTGGCCGGTCCGAAAGAGGCAGTCGTGGGTGGAGGAGGACCGCTGGACGCACACCATGACCGTCGGCGGCTCCAGGGAGATGCTGGCGAAGGCGTTGACCGCCAGGCCCTTAGGGGTGCCGTCGTCCAGGGCGGTCACGACGGTGACGCCCGTGACGAAGCGCCGGTTGACCTGCTTCATCAGGTCGGTGTCGGGGGTCGCCGGAAGCGTGGGCATGAGGGTGCTCCTTGTCGTACCGCTGATCAGTCCTGTCCGACGGCGATGATCCCCAGCGCCGCGAGCAGGGTCCGGGGGTCCCAGGTCACGTGCTCCTCGGCGATGAGCCCTCCGTCGAAGCGCGCGAAGGTCGCCCCGGCGACCTCGACGCGCCGCCGCGTGGCGGGCACACCCAGGAGCGATCCCTCATGGGTGCCGGTGCTGTGCCAGCGGATCGCGGCCCGGTCGCCCTCGATGACGATGTCGTCGAGCACGGTGGCCAGGTCGGGGAACGCCGAACGGGTGGCCGTGATCGACGCCTTGAACGCGGGCAGGTCCTGGGGGTGCGGTTCCCGGCCGTGGCGCAGGTAGCCGCCGGCGAGCAGCTCGTCGAGCGCGTCGACGTCGCCGTGGTTCCACGCCGCCGCCCAGACCTTCTCGATCTGCGCGCGCCGGGGGTCAGTGTGCGGCATCGGTCTCGGCCTCCTCAGCCGTGTCGGTGGTCGGTCCGGGAGTCGTCCCGGTGGTCGTGCCGGGCGGGGCTGCGGGACCGCCCCGCAGGTCCGCCGCCAGGTCCTTCCAGAAGGACACCGCGACGCCGGCGATGATCACCAGGAAGGGCAGCGAGGTGACGATCACGGTGTTCTGGAGCGCGTCGAGCCCGTCGGCGAGCATCAGCGTGACCGCGGTGCCGCCGGTGAGGACGCCCCACAGGACGAGGACGGGGCGGCGCGGGGCGAGCGAGCCGTCGGAGGTCATCGAGCCCAGCACGTAGGTGTTGGAGTCCGCGCTGGTCACGAAGAAGATCACCGCGAGCAGGACGGCGATCGCCGAGGTGGCCGCGGGCAGGGGGTAGTGCTCGAGCGTCGCGAAGAACGCGTTCCCGAAGTCGGCCGCGGTCTGGTCGGCGATGTCCCCGCCCCGGAACAGGTCCACGTGGATGGCCGAGCCGCCGAACACGGCGAACCAGGTGAAGAACGCGAGGCTGGGCACGGTCAGGACGCCGGTGATGAAGCCGCGGATCGTGCGGCCGCGGGAGATGCGGGCGAGGAAGATGCCGACGAACGCGCCCCAGGCCACCCACCAGGCCAGCATGAAATAGGTCCACCACTGCATCCACTCCAGCCCGCCGAAGGCGGTGCCCTGCAGGCTCATCCGGAAGAAGTCGCCGGCCCACACGCCGATCGACTCGATGTAGAGGTTGGCGATGAACACGGTCGGGCCGACGATCATCATGAACACGAACATCGCGATGGCCAGGGTGCCGCTGGTATAGCTCAGCATCTTGATGCCCCGGTCGATGCCGCTGACGGCCGACACGGTGAACACGGCGGTGATGGCCGCGACGATGAGCACCTGGGCGGTGGAGCCGACGGGGATCCCGAGGAGCCGGCCCAGCCCGTTGTTGATCTGGAGCGCCCCCAGCCCCAGGGACGTGGCCGTGCCGAAGAGCGTCGCGAACACCGCCAGGACGTCGATCACCTTGCCGATCGGGCCGTCGGCCCTGTCTCCGAGCAGCGGGGTGAACAGCTGGCTCACCAGGGGGCGGCGCCCCTTGCGGTAGGTCGAGTAGGCGATCGCGAGGCCGAACACGGCGAAGACGCCCCAGGCGTGCAGGCCCCAGTCGAAGTAGGAGTACTGCAGCGCGCGCACCGCCGCCTCGGGGGTGTTCGGCTCGGCGAGCCCGTGGGGCGGATCCGCCAGGTGCGAGATGGGCTCGGCGACCCCGTACGAGATCAGCCCGATGCCCATCACGGCGCCGAGGAGCATCGCGAGCCAGGCCGGGGTGGAGAACTCGGGCCGGTCGGTGTCCTTGCCGAGCCGGATGCGGCCCGCGGGGCTGAAGGCGAGGAACACCAGGAAGACGAGGATGGCGAGGGTGACGAGCAGGTAGCTCCAGCCGAACGACGAGGTGACCCAGTTCAGCGACGACTCCGTGACGCTGTTGAGGTTCTCGGTGAACAGGGTCGCCCAGGCGATGAAGACCGCCGCGACCGCGACCGACGCCCAGAAGACGGAGCCGAGCCGACCCGCACTGTGGCGCCGGCCGGGTCCGGCGGCCCGGCTCCCGGGACCGCCCCCGTCCGGGGGCCCATTCCCCGGTGCCGCCGTGGGGTTCGGTTCCGAAGCCCCTTGTAGCTGTCTGGACATGACACTCCCTGAGTCGGGGGCCCCGAGCCGCGCTGCCGTACAAGCCGCTCGCCGTGGGGTGCTGGCATACAAGAAACGGTAAGCCACGTCACAGGTCGCATGTCAAGCATTCCACGAGAATCCAGCCGCCCGCCCGGCACCGGTTCAGTGATTCCGCAGTTCGAATAGGGCACCGACCCGGATCAACCCTCCACTGCAGACGGCGGCGGCGAACCACTCTTGACTCACGCGGCACGGATACCTAACGTTCCTTGCATGCAAGAGATGGGTGACGCGCCCCCGGTCCCACCGGTCCGCGTCCGCAAACTGGTGACCTACCGCGATGAGATCGTCACTGAGGCAGGGGTGGCGCCGGACCGGCCGGCGCGGCGCGCCAGCGTCGCCGCCGTCGTAGAGAATCCGTGGTCCGGCGCGGCACCGCTCGCCGACCTCGGCGAGGAGCAGGAGCGGGTCGGGCCCGTGCTGGCCGGACTGCTCTGCGACCGGCTCGTGCACGCGCTCGGCCCGGCGCACGGGATCGAGGCGTTCGGGAAGGCGGCGATCGTCGGCACCGCCGGGGAGATCGAGCACGCCGGAGCGCTCATCCACACGCCGTACTTCGGCAACCTGGTCCGGGAGGCGCTCCAGGGCGAGTCGATCATCTGCTTCGCCGATGCACGGGCCGAGGCGGGTGAGCCGCTGGTCGTCCCCCTCTGGCACAAGACGCACGCCGCGACGCGCAGCCACTACCAGACCATCGGCGCACGCATCCCGGACGCCCCCCGGGCCGACGAGATCGTCGTCATCGCGGCCGCGTCCACCGGCCCGCGCCCGCACCCCCGGATCGGGGACCGCAGGACCGACCCGGTCGTCACCGCCGAGACCCTGGAGGGATCGCCGTCATGAACGTCCGCAAGATCGTCACCGTCGTCGAGGAGGTGCGGGCCGAGGGGGGACGCGCGGTCTCCCCTCCGGCCACCGTCGCCGTCGTCGCGGCGGTGATCCCGAACCCGTGGGCCGGGCAGGGCTTCGTCGAGGACCTCGGCCCGGGGATCGACGCGAACGCCTCGGACCTCGGCGCGCTGCTCGCGCCCGCGGTGCTGGAGGGGCTCGGCGCCCCGGCCCAGGCCTACGGCAAGGCCGCGATCGTCGGCCTCGACGGCGAGATCGAGCACGGGTCGGCGCTCATCCACACCCTCGCCTTCGGCGACCACTTCCGCAAGGCGGCGAACGCCACCACGCTCCTGCCCGCGGTCGAGAAGCGGGGCGCGGCCGGGGCCGTCTTCGACATCCCGCTCAAGCACGTCACCGACGCGACGGTCCGCTCCCACCACCAGACGGTGGAGGTGCGGATCCCCGACGCGCCGCACCCGGGGGAGATCGTCATCGCGCTGGCGGCCGCCGCACAGGGCCGCCCCCAGCAGCGGCTCGCGGCCTTCCCGACCGAGCGGGACCGGTCGGCATGAGCAGGCCCACCGTCGTGCTCCTGCACGGTGTCGGGCTCGACCGCACGATGTGGGAGCCCACCGCCGACCTGCTGGCCGACCGCTTCACCGTCCTGGCGCCCGACCTCCTGGGGCACGGGCGGAACGGGCCCGCCCCGGCGGGGACCACCCTGGAGCACCTGGCGCTCGACGCCGCGGCCGGGATCCCTCCGGGGTCCCACATCGTCGGCTTCTCCCTCGGCGCGCTCGTGGCGCAGTACCTGGCGCTGCACCGGCCGGAGCTCGTCGCGACCCTGACCTCGGTCAGCTCGGTGTGCAGGCGCACGCCGGAGGAGCGGGAGCAGGTCTTCGAACGGCTCCGCCTCGCGCACACCGACTTCGATGCGGCGGTCTCGGCGTCCCTGCGCCGGTGGTTCGCGGGCACCGGCGTCGGCGCCGAGTGGGTGGGCCGCACCGAGGCGACCCTGCGCGCCAACGACGTGGAGTCCTTCCGCAACTGCTACCGCGTGTTCGCGACCGCCGACGCCGACCTCGCCCCCGACCTGCACCGGATCACCGTCCCCGCCATGGCGGTCACCGGGGAGGACGACCCGGGGTCCACGCCCGACATGACCCGCCGGCTCGCGGCCGCCCTGCCGGACTGCGGGGCCGCCGTCGTGCCCGGAACACGCCACATGCTCCCGGTCCAGCGGCCCGAGGCCGTGGCCGAGCACGTCACCGCCCTCATCGGAGACAGCACCCATGCCTGACGTGAAGAAGCTGAGCCATCTCATCGGCGGCGAGCCGGTCGAGCCCGCCTCCGGGGACCACTTCGAGAGCACGGACCCGGCGACGCGCCGGCCGCTCTACCGGGCGGCCCGGGGCGACGCCGCCGACATCGAACGGGCGGTGGCCGCGGCGAAGCGGACGTTCGAGGACCCGCGCTGGCGCGACCTCAGCCAGACCCGGCGCGGACACCTCCTGCGACGGCTCGGCGACCTCATCGCCGAGAACGCCGAGGAGCTCGCCCGCATGGAGACGCGGGACAACGGCAAGCTGCTGCGCGAGATGCGCGGGCAGCTCGCCGCCCTGCCCGAGTACTACCACTACTACGCGGGCCTGGCCGACAAGATCCACGGCGACGTCGTTCCGACCTCGGACCGGACGGTCCTGAACTACACGAGCCGCGAACCCCTCGGCGTCGTGGGGGCCATCACCCCCTGGAACTCTCCGCTGACCCTGACCAGCAGCAAGCTGGCCCCCGCGCTGTGCGCCGGGAACACCGTCGTGGTCAAGCCCTCCGAGCACACCTCGGCCTCCGTGCTCCGGCTGGGCGAGCTCGCCATCGAGGCGGGCCTCCCGGCCGGTGCGGTCAACGTGGTCACCGGTTTCGGGGCCGAGGCCGGGCAGGCGCTCGTCGACCACCGCGACCTCGCGAAGATCTCGTTCACCGGCAGCACCGCGACGGGTTCCCGCATCGCGGCGGCCGCGGCGGGCCGGTTCATCGGGTCGACACTGGAGCTGGGCGGCAAGTCGCCCAACATCGTGTTCGAGGACGCGGACATCCCGAACGCCGCCATGGGGGTGGTCGCCGGGATCTTCGCCGCCGCGGGCCAGACCTGCATCGCCGGCAGCCGCGTGTTCGCCCACCGCTCGGTCTACGACGAGCTGCTGGAGCGGGTGGCCGAGCGGGCGCGGAGCATCCGCATGGGCGACCCCATGGAGGACGCCACCGAGATCGGCCCGCTGGCGTTCGAGGAGCAGCGGGACAAGGTCGCCGGGTACGTCGACCTGGGACGCGCCGAGGGGGCCCACATCCTCACCGGCGGCCGCCCCTCGGACGGCGGCGGCCTCGGCGGGTACTTCTACGAGCCGACCATCCTGGTCGACGTGGACAACGGCATGCGCGTCGTCCGGGAGGAGATCTTCGGCCCCGTCCTCGCGATCATGCCGTTCGACACCGAGGAGGAGGTCATCCGCCTCGCGAACGACACCGAGTACGGCCTCGCGGCGGGGGTGTGGACCGGAAGTCTGGGACGGGCCCACCGGATGGCCGCGCGCCTGGACGCGGGGACGGTGTGGGTCAACACCTACCGGGCCATGTCGCCGATGTCCCCGCGCCAGGGCTTCAAGACCAGTGGGGCGGGGGTCGAGCACGGCACCGAGACCATGAAGGAGTACACGCGGCTCAAGAGCGTCTGGATCAACACCAGCGACGAGCCCGTGGCCGACCCCTTCGTGCTGCGGAGCTGAGATGCCGCAGGTCGACATCGCCCTCGCCGAAGGACGCACCGCGGCCCAGGTCCGGGCCCTGATGCGCGAAGTGCACGCAGCGGTGGTCCGCACCACCGGCACCCGGCCGGAGTACGTCCGTGTCGTCGTCCGCGAGGTGCCGCGGACGCACTGGGCCACCGGCGACGTGACCCTCGCCGAGATGGATTCGGCGAGCGGGACCGGCCCGGACGCCGGACGACAGAACGACGGCCAGAACGACGGCGCCGACACGGGGCGCCCCGCCGACACCGCACACCTGGAGCAGCAATGAGATTCTCCCTGTTCGCGCACATGGAACGCTGGGACGAGAGCGTGAGCCCGTCCCGGCAGTTCGAGGACCTGACAGAACTCGTGCAGATCGCCGAGGCGGGCGGCTTCAGCACGGTGTGGATCGGCGAACACCACTCCATGGAGTTCGTCGCCTCCCCCAGCCCCATTCCGCAACTGGCCTACCTGGCGGCGCGCACCTCGACGATCCGGCTCGGCGCGGGCACCGTCGTCGCCCCGTTCTGGAACCCGATCAGGGCCGCCGGCGAGACCGCGCTGCTGGACGTCATCAGCGGCGGCCGGGCCGAGATCGGCCTGGCGCGGGGCGCCCACCAGTTCGAGTTCGACCGCCTCGCGGACGGCCTGGCGGCCGGCGACGGCGGACGGTACCTCCGGGAGCTCGTGCCGGCGGTCCGCGCGCTCTGGCAGGGCGACTACGCCCACGACGGGGAGATCTGGCGGTTCCCCACCTCCACCAGCGTGCCCAAGCCGGTGCAGCGGCCGACCCCGCCGATGTGGATCGCCGCCCGGGACCCCGCCTCCCACGACTTCGCCGTCGCCAACGGGTGCAACGTGATGGTCACGCCGCTGATGAAGGGGATCGAGGAGGTCGAGAACCTGGTCGAGAAGTTCGAGTCCGCGGTCGGCGACCACCCCGAGGTGCCGAGGCGCGAACTCATGGTGCTGCGGCACACCCACGTGCACAGCCCTCAGGACCCCGACGGCTGGCGCCCTGCGGCCGAGGCCGTCCAGCGCTACTACCGCACCTTCGACGCCTGGTTCGGCAACGACCGGACGCCCGAGAACGGCTTCCTCGAGCCCAGCCCGGTGTCGAAGTTCGAGGGGCGCCCGGAATTCGAGCCGGAATCCCTGCACAGGACCGCGATGATCGGGACCCCGGACGAGCTCGTGGAGCGGCTGCGCCGCTATGAGGAGCTGGGTATCGACGAGTACGGCTTCTGGATCGACAACAGCCTGCCCCACGAGGAGAAGCGCCGTTCCCTCGAACTGTTCATCAAGGAGGTCGCGCCCGCCTTCCGGTAGGCACCGTGGGGGCTCCAGCGAGACGGCAGGGTGGACGGCCTGATCACACGGGCCGTCCACCTTGCGGGTCCGGGGCGGACACGCACCCCACATCACTTCATGTGAGTGTCGAACCAGTCCAAGATCCGCTGCGGGTGACGCTGGAAGTACCGGTAGCCGGCCCACCGAACCGTCTCGTCCTCGATCCAGAACATGTCCTTCTCAGTCGCGCCCAGGGCCGCGTAGGCGTTCTCGAGATCGTAAGGGCGGGTGATCGCGTCGTCGTACACGCCGTAGGTCAGCGTGGGCACGGTGACCGACGGCGCCCAGTCGCTGACGTTCCCATCGGCCAGCGTCCTGCTCGTCAGGAGCCGGAATCGGCGATCCACCTCGTCGATGTGCTCTCCCAGGCCCGCTCCCTCCAGGGTCGCCTCCACGAAGACGCGTGGAGACAGGAGCAGCGGCGCGACCAGGCAGGCGACGTCGTCGAACGCCTGCGGACGGGAGTGGATCGCCCGGAACACCACGCCGGCGCCCATACAGCGGGCGAAGATTCCGAGCGCCATGGACGACAGGTCCGGCCGGGAGCGGATGTAGTCCAGGGTCCCGATCACGTCACGGGTCTCGAAGTGGTTGTTCGACATCCGGTTGCCGTTGGCGTCGCCGCTCAGGCCGCAGTTGCGGAAGTCGAAGGCGAGGACGTTGTAGCCGTGGTCGTGGAGGACCTTGTAATCGAGCGTGAAGTCGATCTCGGTGTCGTTTCCCGGCCCGAACGCGGACTTCCACGGCTCGACGTGGCTCGGGAACCCGTACCGGTTGAATCCGAAGGCATGCATGCCGACGATCAGCCTGGTCGATCCCTCGGCCGGGATGAACCAGCCTTCGAGCGGGACTCCGTCGGACGACGGGTAGGAGATCTCCTCGTACGCGAGACCGTGCTCAGCGGGGGTCCGCAGGACGGGCGACCGGGAAGCGTAGCCGAGGCCGTTGGCCAGTGATTCGATGGCGGCCTCCGTTTCGGCATCGAGGACCGGAGCGCCGAGGGCGGCGTTTTCAGTCATGACCATTCCTTTCAGGGGAACGGGATCGTGCGGCCGGGCGTCCGTCAGGGCCGGCGGGCCGGGCTCCACGCATCGTAGGTCGGCGTCCGGCCGTCTTCCCGGGTGCGCTGCACCCAGGAGGATCCCGCCTCTCCCGTCCCACCGGCGACCGGGGCAGCCTCGACGGCACGGCCACACCCCGCTCCGAAGACGGCGGGCCGGCCGACCCGCTGAACACCACCGGAGGAACCGCATGACCGCATCTCTGCCCGCCCCCTGGGACCTCACCGGCCGCGTCGCCGTCGTCACCGGTGCCGCCCGCGGCATCGGCCGCGCCACCGCCGCCCTGCTGCACGCCCGCGGCGCCCGCCTGGTCGTCACCGACCGCTCGGCGGCCGTCGAGGACCTGGCCGCCGAGGACCCGGACACCATCACCGCCCTCGTCGGCGACGTCGCCGACGAGGACCACGCCCGCGCCACCGCGGAGCTGGCCACGAGCCGCTTCGGCTCCCTGGACATCCTGGTCAACAACGCCGGCCGCACCCTCAACGAACCCGTCACCGAGACCACCGCCGACGACTTCGACGCCATCCTGCGCGTCAACGCCCGCGGCAACTTCCTCCAGGCCCGCGAGGCCTTCCGCGCCATGGAGGCGTCCGGCCGCGGCGGGGCCATCGTCTCGATCGCCTCCGTCTCGTCCGTCGTCGCCTTCGCCACCCAGACCGCCTACGCCGCCTCCAAGGGCGCCCTGGCCCAGATCACCCGGGTGCTGGCGATCGAGGGCGGCCCAAAGGGCATCCGCTCCAACGCCGTCCTCCCCGGCGTGATCGACACCGACATCATGGACGGCGTCGTCGACAACGGACGGGAGATGCTCGCCTCCTTCGGCCCGGCCCACCCGCTGGGCCGAATCGGACGCCCGGAGGAGATCGCGGAGGCCGTCGCCTTTCTCGCCTCCGACGCCTCCTCCTTCATCACCGGCGCGCTCCTCGCCGCCGACGGCGGCTGGACCGCCCAGTGACGCACCGCGGTGAACCGCCCCGCGGCGGACCGCACCCGTCAGACAAGCGCCTGCGGCCCATCGACATCACCATCCCCGACCTGCACGGGAAACGAGCCGTCGTCACCGGGGCGGACGACGCGCTCTGAGGGGGGCTCAGGCGCGCTCGTCGGCGGTGGCGTCCAGCCAGGCCAGTACGGCGGCCGTGTGCTGGCCGAGCATCGGCGGCGGCCTGTGGCCCCCGGTCGGCGCCGTCCGCCCGGCCCCTTCCGCCTCGTCCTCCGCCGCCCCGTCGGGGTCGAAGCGGATCGCCGGGCCGGGCAGCTCGATGCGGCCCAGGGCGGGGTGGTCGACCTCGATGACCAGGCCCTGGGAGCGCGTCTGCTCCCACTCGTAGACCTCGTCGATGGTGCGCAGCGCCCCGCAGGGGATGCCGATGCCGGTCAGGCGCTCCAGCCAGCGGTCCCGTCCGTCCTCCTTGAACCGCCGCTCCAGTTCGGCGGTCAGCTCCTCCCGGTTGGCCACCCGGTCGGCGTTCGAGGCGAACCGGGGGTCGCCCGGCTCCAGGCCCACGAGCGCGGCGAACCGGTCCCACTGCCCCTCGCTGGCGACCGACACCTGGAGCACCCCGTCGGCGCACGCGAAGGCGCCGTACGGGGCGATCGAGGGGTGGTGGTTGCCCATCGCCCGCGGCACCTCCCCCGCGACGGTCCACCGGGTGCCCTGGAAGGCGTGCACACCCACGATCGAGGACAGCAGTGAGGTGCGCACGATCCGCCCGCGCCCCGTCCGCTCCCGCTCGTACAGCGCGGCCAGCACCCCCTGGGCGCCGTTCATCCCCGCCAGCAGGTCGCCGATGGGCACCCCCGACTTGGTCGGGGTGTGCGGGTCGGGGCCGGTCAGGCTCATCAGCCCGGCCTCCCCCTGGGCGATCTGGTCGTACCCGGCCCGGCCGCCCTCGGGCCCGTCGTGCCCGAAACCGGTGATGGAGCAGACCACCAGGCGCGGGTTGATCGCCCGCAGCCGCTCGGCCCCGAAGCCGAGCCGGTCCAGGACGCCCGGCCGGAAGTTCTCCACCAGCACGTCGGCCACCCGCAGGAGCCGGGTGAGCCGTTCGCGGCCCTCCTCGGCCTTCAGGTCCAGCTCGACGGACTCCTTGTTCCTGTTGCACGAGAGGAAGTAGGTGCTCACCGGGTCCTCCTGCGGACCGGCGAAGGGTGGTCCCCAGCCGCGGGTGTCGTCGCCGCTGCCGGGGCGCTCGACCTTGATGACCCGGGCGCCGAGGTCGCCCAGCAGCATCGCGGCGTGCGGCCCGGCCAGCGCGCGGCTCAGGTCGGCGACCACGATCCCGGCCAGCGGCCCCCCGGTCTCGCGCGGGCCGGCGGCCGTGTCGGTGAGGTTCTCCATCTCGGTGTCCTGCTCCCTGGTCGGCGCCCCGGCGGGACGGGGCGGTCGGTGACGCGGTCGGTGACGGGGTCGGTGGAAGGGCCGGTCCGCGGGCCGCCGTTCAGGCGGTCCCGAGGTTCCGGAAGCGGGCGCGGCGGCGGGCGAGCCGCGCCCCGTCGTCCTCGGCGGACGTGGTGCCCAGCTCCCGTCCGATCGCCGCGCCCATGCGGCGGCAGAAGGCCCCGGGCTCGTCGGCCGCGTCGCCGCGCTCATCGACGATGCGGTCCACCGCTCCGGCCCGGAGCAGGTCGGCGGAGCGGGCACCCATGCCGGCGGCGACCTCGGCGGCCCGGTCCGGGGTGCGGTGCACGATGCCGCTGGCCCCTTCGAAGGGGAGCGGGCTGAGCCAGGCGTGCCGTGCGGCCAGCACCCGGTCGGCGGGCAGCAGGGCGAGCGCCGCTCCCCCGGCGCCCTGGCCGAGCAGGACCGACACGGTGGGCCGGGGCAGCGTGGCCAGGTCGGCGAGGCAGCGCGCGATCTCCCCGGCGATGCCCTCCTCCTCGGCCTGGGCACTGAGCGCGGCCCCGGGCGTATCGATGACGGTGACCAGCGGCAGGCGCAACTCGGCGGCCAGGCGGATGCCGCGCCGTGCGGTGCGGAGCGCCCCGGCGCCGAGCGCGCTCCCCCCGTTCTGCGCCGCGCGGTCCTGGCCGACCAGGACACAGGCGGTGCCGCCGAAGCGCGCGAAGGCTGCGGTCATCGCCGGGTCGGCCCGACCGTCCCCGGTGCCGTGGAGGAACACGACCTCCTCCGCCGCGTGGCGGAGGAGGTCGGCGAGGCCCGGACGCCCGGCGCGGCGGGTGCGGGCGACCGAGTCCCATGCCTCCCCCTCCGGTGTGGGCCCCGCCTGCTCGTCCACCTCATCGGCGAGGGGCGCCGGAACGGCACCGCCTCCTGCGGACATCAGCGTCAGGAGCCGGTGGACCTCCTCCCTCAGGTCTTCGGGGGGCACGACGGCGTCGACCAGGCCGTGCCGGTACAGGTTCTCGGCCGACTGCACGCCTTCAGGCAGACGGTGCCCGAGGATCGCGTCCTGTGCGCGCGGACCGAGGAATCCGATGAGCGCGCGGGGCTCGGCCAGGGTCACATGGCCCTGGGACCCCCAGGAGGCCAGGACGCCGCCGGTGGTGGGGTGGCGCAGGTACACCAGGTAGGGCAGCCCGGCGCTCTTGTGCTCGGCGATGGCGGCGGAGACCTTCGCCATGGCCAGGAAGGCCCGGGTGCCCTCCTGCATGCGGGTTCCGCCCGAGGCGGGCGCGGCGATCAGGGGCAGGCCCTCGGCGGTGGCGCGCTCGGCCGCCCGGGTCAGCCGCTCGGCGGCCGCGGCCCCGATGGAGCCGCCGAGGAAGGAGAACTCCGAGGCGGCGACGGCCACGCGCAGGCCGCGGACCCTCCCCTCCCCGCAGACGACCGCCTCGTCGGCGCCGCTGGTGCGATGGGCCCGCTCAAGCTCGGCCGCGTACTCGGGCGTGCACCCCGGGCCGGCGCCGTGGGGCGGCTCCCCGCCGGGCGGCCCGTCCCACGGCACGAAGGTCCCCGGGTCCAGCAGCCCGGCGAGCAACTCCCCCACCGGGGCCCAGCCGCGCGCCTCCGTCGTTCGTGCCACTGCGCCTCCTCGGTGGATCATTGGCTTACTGGACTAGCCAATAGCCCACAGAGCGATTCGTCAATAGCGCACCCGGAGACCGGGGCCGCGAGCCCGCGCCGACAGGCGTCGTTGATCTCGGGAAAAGCGCCCCTAAACGCGGCCCGGAAGCGTCGTTCCTCCCGAGATCAACGACGAGCGCACCCGTCTGTCCGCGCGGGCTCCTAAAAGAGGCGACCGTGGCCTCATGCGGCCCAGTGGACGGGCCACTGCGCCAGCTATGATCCGAAGAGGACCCCGCCGAGCACCCGCACGACCCGCCGCCGAACCGGCCCACGCGAAGGGACCCATGAGCGACAAGCAGCCGCCCCGCCCCCGTCGCCTCGCCCGCCCGCGGCTCTACGAGCAGCTGGTGGAGCGGCTGATCGAGTACATCCGGGAGGCCGGCCTGGCCCCCGGCGACCGGCTGCCCTCCGAGCGCGAGTTCGCCGCCGACCTGGGGGTGAGCCGCGTCTCCCTGGGGCAGGCGCTGGTCGCCCTGGAGGTGCAGGGGGTCCTCGACGTGCGCCACGGGGACGGCGCGATCATCCGGCACGTGCCCACCGAGGAGCAGGTCCTGCAGGTGCTGCGGGACCGCGACAACCGGCGCGCGGAGATCATCGAGGCGCGCCAGGCGCTGGAGGTCAAGCTCGCCGAGCTGGCCGCGGCCCGGCGCGACCAGGAGGACATCGCCCGCATCGACGCGGCCATCGGGGTGATGCGCGCGGAGATCGCCTCGGGCGAGCGCGGCGTCTCCGGCGACCAGCTCTTCCACGAGGCCGTGACCCGCGCCGCGCGCAACGGCCTGCTGGCCCGGATGATGGCCGAGCTGTCGCCGATGATCATGCAGACGCGGGTGGAGTCGCTGTCCCAGCCGGACCGCCCCGACCGGTCCCTGGCCGGCCACGAGCGCATCGCCGAGGCCATCCGCAGCGGCGACTCGCGGGCGGCGGCGGACGCCATGTACGCGCACCTGCTCCTGGTCTCGGACGTGCCGCCGGTCGCCGACTGAACCGGGGCGGGACCGCGGCCCCGCCCCGGACGGGGGCCGCTCAGAACATGCCGGGCACGACGATCGCCGCCCACGACACCAGGGGGGCGGCGACGCACATCAGGCCGGTGTAGGCGAGCATCCGGCGGGAGAAGCGCTGGGCGTCGCCGGTGCGCGAGTTGGCCAGCACGAGTGCGCCGTTGGTGGAGAACGGGCTGATGTCGGTCATGGTCACCGAGATCGCGAGCGCGGCGATCATCGCAGTGGTGGACACGTCCCCCTGCATGAGGAAGGGCGCGGCCAGCGGGATGAGCATGCCGAGCATCGCCGTGGAGGAGGCCACCGCGGTGACGGCGGCCGCGATCACGCACAGCACCAGGGCGCTGAGCAGGGCCGCGTCGAGGCCGACGACCGCATCGCCCACCCACTCGATGGTGCCGGCCTCCTCCAGCACCGAGACGTAGGTCAGCACCCCGCACAGGAGCAGCACGATGGGCCAGCTGATCTTGTCCACGGCCTCCTTCTGCTGCCGGGGGAAGGCCAGGGCCAGGACGACGGCCACCCCCATCGCCACCGCCCCCAGGTGGAGCTGGAAGCCGACGGTCAGCACGACCATGACGGCCAGCCCCAGCAGGGTCAGGACCTGCGGAAGCCCGATGCGGGCGGGGCCCTGCCCGGTGTCGGACGCGGGCGTGCCGTCGGCCGGCCGGTCCGCGGCCCCGGGGCCGCCGACACCGTCATCGGACGCGGGGCCGCCGGCCCCCGGCGCGGCGCCCGCCCCGACCGCGGCGTGCTCCGCCTGCCGGACCCGCTCGGCCGACGCGCGCTGCGCGGGCACCCCGGCGCCGCCCGTCCTGCGGCCCAGGACCAGGTACAGCACGACGGCGAAGGCCAGGTTGAAGGCGTAGGTGAGGGCGAAGACCGCCATCGGGTCCATGGAGATGGGCAGGTCGTCGAGGATGCCGGCGACGATCCCGCCGTAGACGCTGACCGGCGAGAAGCTCCCAGCCTGGGCGCCGTGCACCACCATGGCGCCCATCAGCAGGGCGTCGATGCGGTACCGCGCGGCGAAGCCCATGGCGATGGGCGCGACGATGGCGACGGCGGCGGGGCTTAGCGCCCCGATGGCGGTGAGCGCCGAGGCGGTCGCGAACATCACCCACGGCAGCAGTGCGGCCCTGCCGCGCACGGCCGCCACCGCCCAGCGGATCAGCAGGTCGACGGTGCCGTTGGTCTGGGCGATGGCGAAGAGGTAGGTGACGCCGACCAGGATGAGGAAGAGCGAGCCGGGGAAGCCCGCGAGGATCTCGTCGGCGGTCATCCCCACGGCGAGGGTGCCCACCAGGAAGGCCGCGGCGAAGGCCACGGCCCCCATGTTGACCGGGACGGCCATGGCGACGGCGAAGACCGCCGCCATCGCCAAGACCGTGATGAGTTCGACCGACACATCGCCTCCTCGGCACAGGGGGGTGCGTGCCCGGGCCGGCGGCTCGGAGGGGAGACGTCGAAGAAGTGACCCAGTGGCACATTGGCTAGTCCACTGTGGCGTCCTGTGTGACCGGCGTCAACCCCTTGGAGTGGCCGAGGTCATTCCCGGGCCGTCGGGCCTGCTCGGAGGCACGGACGCCCTCCGCCACGCCCGCAGGGGCTCCCGGCCTCCGGGGTGTACGCGCGTCGTGCGGTGCCACGGCCGTCCCGTCCGCCCTGTCGGTGACGGCGGTTACGCTCCATCGCACGGCAGGCACGGCGGCGACACGGGAGGCCCGATGTACGGCTTCTATCTGTTCGAAGGTTCGTTCCACCAGGGCGGTGGGGGCTGGGAGCGGTACGAGGTCGGCACCGGCCTGGACCAGGTCAAGACAGCGGCGGCCCGATACATCCGGGAGGGGTGGTGGGTGGCGAACCCGGGCGACACCTGCGCGGTCCGCGTCTACCGCGGCGGCGAGGTCGAGCACGAGGCGGCCGTCTACCCGTTCACCCGGGTGAAGGTTCCGGGCTTCGCCTGGATCTCCTTCGACGACAAGGGGCGGCCGGTCGGCGGCGAACCCGAGCCCGGCGGCCGCCATGAGGGCACCGCGCCGCTCGACCTGTGGGGAGCGGTACTCCCGGAGGCCCTCAACGAGTGCCCCGGCGAGATCGAGGTGACGATCGATTGGGAGCGCATGGCCCTCCCCGGACTCGAACCACCGCTCCTCCCCGAGGGCGCGTCCCTGGTCGTCGACCATGCGGAGGGGACGGCCACGGCGTTCGGCCACGACCTGTCCGACGAGGAGCACGACGACCTCACCGATGAGCTCTACGACGACCTGTCCGACGACCAGGTCATCCTCACCTACGGGTCGAACGACACGCTTTGAGGCGCGGGGCGTCCACGTCACCGCCGCCCGTGCGCTCGGCCGGTCCGGCCGCCCCTCAGGTGCCGGGTCCGTGGGCGGCCGTACCGGCGGCCAGGGAGCCGAGGAGGGCGAGGGCGCTGCTGCTGGGGGAGGCGGGCTCGGCGTGGTAGACGACCAGTTCCTGGCCCGGGGCGGAGCGGACGTCGAAGGTCTGCATGGTCAGCGTCAGCGGGCCGACGTCGCGGTGGGTGAAGCGTTTGCTCTCCAGGGCCTTGCCCCGGGCGTCGTGGCGTGACCACAGCTCGGCGAATTCGGGGCTCGCCTCCAGGAGTTCGCCCAGCACCTGCCGCACCCGCGGATCGTCCGGGGCCGTGCCGTGGCCGAAGCGGAAGCCGGCGACCGAATTGCGGGCGACCTCGTGCCAGTCGCGGTAGAAGGCGCGGGCGGCCGGGTCGGTGAAGACCACGTGCATCAGGTTGTGCGAGTGCGTCCAGTCGTGGAAGAGGGCGTCGGCGATGGCGTTGGAGGCCAGGACGTCGTACGCGCGGTTGTAGACGATGGCCGGATTGTGCGGCCAGGCGTCCATCAGGGCCAGCAGGCTGGGCTCCACCCGGTCGGTGACGGCGGCCGCCGCGGCGCGCGGCCCCACACCCGCGAGGCGGAACAGGTGCAGCCGTCCGTCCTCCCCCAGCCGCAGCGCGGCCGCCAGCGCGTCGAGCACCTGGGCCGAGGGGCTGCGCTCACGGCCCTGCTCCAGGCGGACGTAGTAGTCCGCGCTGACGCCCGCGAGGAGGGCCACCTCTTCGCGGCGCAGCCCGGGCACACGGCGGTGGCCGGTGGTCGGGAGGTTCGCCTCGGCCGGGGTGACCTGGGCGCGGCGGGCGGATAGGTAGGCGCCGAGCTCGGTGCGTGCTGCCATGGGCCCAATCGTAGGTCGGGGTCCGGCCGTCTTCCTGGGTGCGCTGCACCCAGGAGGATCCCGTCTCTCCCGCCCGGCCCGCGCGCCGGGCAGCCTCAGGGCATGACCACACCACACACCGAAGGCGGCTCGCCCGCCGACCGCAAGGTCGTCCTCGTCACCGGCGCCAGCAGCGGCATCGGCGAGGCCGTCGCCGAACGCCTCGCCGCCGACGGCCACCACGTCGTCGCCGGCGCCCGCCGCACCGACCGGCTGCGCGCGCTCGCCGACCGTGCGGCGGAATCGCCCGGCAGCGTGCACCCTGTCCCCTTGGACGTGACGGACCGCGCCGACGTCGCGCGCTTCGTCGCCGCCGCCCTCGCACGCCACGGCCGCGTCGACGCCCTCGTCGCCAACGCCGGCGTCATGCCGCTCTCCCGCCTGGACGCCCTGCTCACCGACGAGTGGGACCGGATGATCGACGTCAACGTCCGCGGCCTGCTGCACGGCATCGCCGCCGCGCTGCCGGTCTTCACCGAGCGGGGCGCGGGCCACTTCGTGACCATCGCCAGCGTGGGCGCCCATGAGGTCGTGCCCACGGCGGCCGTGTACTGCGCCACCAAGCACGCGGCCTGGGCGATCACCGAGGGACTGCGCCTGGAGGCCGACCCCTCGATCCGGGTCACGACCGTCTCCCCCGGCGTGGTCGAATCCGAGCTCGCCGACACCATCACCGATCCGGGGGCCGCCGCGGCCATGCGCGCCTACCGGGCCCACGCCATCGCCCCGGACGCCATCGCGTCGGCGGTCGCGTACGCACTCGCCCAGCCCCCGGAGGTCGACGTCAACGAGATCGTCGTCCGCCCCGCCCGTCAGCGCTGACCCCCACCGGAGGAACCCTCGTACCGCGCCCCTGCCCGCGCCCCGGGCGCGGCGGCGGGCCGGGGGTTCAGGGAGCGGTGGCCGCGATCGCGACGGCGGCGCACAGGCAGGCCACACCGATGACGCCGAAGATCCCGCCGAGGAGCACCGACCCCTCGCCTCGGATCTGGATCCGCTCGGGGTTCTTCGACAGGTAGGTCACCTGGACCTCCTGGCCGACGGTGAAGCGGGCCGGGTAGGCCCCCATGGACCCCTGCCTCCGCATCGGGCGGCCATCGGCGGTGCGGTAGTCGACGACCGGGTAGTAGACCGGATTGTCGCCCTCCCCGGACTCACCCCGCAGCGCCACGACCCGGCCGGGCACGGTGACGCCTTTGAACCGGTATCGGCGCCGGCGCCAGAGCATCAGCGCCGCCACGACGATCCAGAACAGGCCGATGGCGCCGAACGTGGGGGCGCTGTCCTCGGAGACGAACACTGTCAGAACGACCGGGCCCATGGTGGGGCCTTCCTTTCCGGGGGCGGCCTCACATTCCGCACGGCCGCGTCGTCAGTAGGGGTGGGAGCGCGAACCGGGGTTACCGAACCGCTCGGGTTCGCCTTCTGAGGGCATCGACCACTGCACCCAAGGAGGAATTCTCGTTATGACACCCCAGGAGATCAACAGGGCCGTCTATGAACGGCTCCATGAGGCGACCGACAGCCGTGATCTGGAGCGGATCTCGCGCACCGTCGACGAGGTGTTCCACCCCGATGCCGTGTTCCACGCCACGGGGCCGGTGGGCCCGACGGCGCGCGACGCCGTGAAAGGCGCCTGGGCGATGCTGCTTCGGGCGTTCCCCGACATCCGGGTCACCGTCGAGGACACGATCGCCGAAGGCGACAAGATCGTCGTCCGGAACACCGTGAGGGGGACCCACCAGGGCGAATACCGCGGCCTCGCGCCCACGGGAAGGACCGTCACCTACGGCGAGATCTTCGTCGTCCGCTTCTCCGAGGGAAAGGTCGCCGAAGCGTGGGGGGTCGTCGACATCTTCTCCCAGATGCAGCAGTTGGGAGAGAGGGTCCCGTGACCCCGCCGACCGTTGTGCGTTTCGTGGAGGACGGCTTGACGGACCCATGGACGTCGGGAATCCGCAATGGCCACGAGTGACCGCCCGTTCCCCGGCCCGGAGGACCCGGGACTGAAAGCGGTGATGAGCGAGCGGCGCAAGCTGGTCGCTCTCGCCTACCGGCTTCTGGGTTCCGTCGCCGAGGCGGAGGACGCGGTGCAGGAGACCTACGCCCGCTGGTACGCCATGTCCGCGGACCAGCGGGACGCCGTCCGCTCCCCCGGCGCGTGGCTGACCACGGTCGCGAGCCGCGTCTGCCTGGACGTGCTCGGCTCGGCGCGGGCCCGCCGGGAGCGGTACGTCGGCGAATGGATCCCCGAGCCGCTGCCCGGGTCCGTGGAGTGGTCGAGCGCGGGCCGGGCGCCGGGCGGTGCCGGTGACCCGGCGGACCGGATCACCCTCGACGAATCGGTCACCATGGCGTTCCTGGTCGCGCTCGAAGCGATGACGCCGGCCGAGCGCGTGGCCCTGGTCCTCCACGACGTCTTCGGCTATCCGTTCCCCGAGGTGGCGGAGATCGTCGGCCGGACGCCCGCGGCCTGCCGCCAGCTCGCCTCGTCGGCCCGCCGCCGGGCGCGCTCCTTCGACGCCGCCCGGGTCTCGGAGGACCGGCGGGCCGAGACGGTCCGGGCCTTCAAGGCGGCGTGGGAGGCCCATGACATCGATGCGCTGGTCGGCCTTCTCGATCCCGGCGTCACGGCGGCCGCCGACAGCAACGGTCTGGCACAGGCGGCACTCCGGCCGATCGAGGGCGCCGAACAGGTCGCCCGCCACTTCCTCGCCCTCGCCGAACGGATGCCGACCGGTGTGGCGGTGGCCGAGTGCGTGGTGAACGGTCAGCCGGGGCTCGCGGTGCAACGGGACGGAGCCACGGCGACCGTTCTGGCGTTCGACATCGGTGAGGACGGGATCACGCGCATCTGGGCCGTCCTCAACCCCGACAAGCTCCAAAGCTGGAACCGGGCCGACGCCCTTCACGGCCGGAGCGGGGGCGCCGGGCAGGACCCCTGACCCCCTCGTATCCGCCATGTCCGCCCTGCGAGGCGGGCACGGCGGCGGCGAGGTCGCCCCCGCCGCCGTAGGGATCATGCGGCCGGGGTGCCTCCCGTGGGGGGCGGCGGGGCGGGGAACCGGTCGAGGGCGGGCTGGTCTCGTGCGCCCAGGGGAGCCATCCCGGGAACGTCCGCCGCGCGTGCCAGCTCGTCCAGGCCCAGGCGGGCGCGGCGGACCCGCTCCCGGGACGCCGCCAGGACGGTCGCGGCGACCTGCTCCCCGGCCGGGTACACGTCCGGGGCGTTGCGCAGCCCGAACTTGATGTACACGGGCGCGGCCACGCGGGCGATCTCGGCGATCTCATGGTGGCGCACGAAGCCCCCGATGTCGTCGGGCGCCTCCACGTAGACGTCGAGGGGCACCGGCGACCCGGCGCGCAGTTCGGCGAGCTGGTGGGTCGTCAGGTCCGAGGGGACGTTCACCGTGTCGGCGCCCAGGAGCTCGTGCACCCGCAGCGCGGCCGGGTTGGCCGGTCCGGCCATCACGGAGACCTTGAGCTGGAGGGAGGCGGGCAGGTCGCCCCGATCGCGCAGCAGGTGCAGGGCCCACAGCAGCCCCTCGTCGGCGACCAGCACGCTGCCCACGCCCAGGGCCGCGGCCCGCTCGGCCTGGGCGACGCCCGCGGCCAGCTGCCCGCGCCCGCGGCTCCGGGCGACCAGGGCCCGGGCGGCGGTCGCGGAGGCCGCGCCGGTGTCCCAGTTCGCGCCGGGGCGGGCGAACAGGCACAGCTCGATCCCGCGCTCGCCGGCGGCCTGCACCATGTCGGTGATCTCGGCGTCGGTGAGCATCCCCACCCCCGACCCCTGGGAGACGCGGTGCACGGGGACGCCGAGCCCGTCGGCCGCCTCGATCACCGCGGCGAGCGCGTCGGGGCCCTCGACGCTGGGGATCTCCAGCCGCCAGGCGCCGCCCCCGGGGAAGGCGCGGGGGGAGGAGGGCGGTCCGCCGCCGGACGGCGGCAGTCCGAGCGGATCCAGCAGAGCACTCATGGACACTCCCGAGAGCGAGGGGTTCGAGGAAGGTTCGAAATATCGGACGTCATTCTTTATTTCGAACTCACCCTAGAGCGCCCCGCCCGCGGGGGTCAACGCGGTGACGGAGGCCACTGCCCGGGTTGACCCCGGTCACACGGGTGGATTACGGTGCCCGAAATAACGAATAATGTTCGATATTTCGAACCTGGCTGCGCGCTCCCCCTCCCACCCCCGAGACAGAGGCACCGCACCCATGCCCCCCATGAACGACACCGCCGCCCTGCCCGCCGGCTGGCTGCTCACCATCGCCGTGCTGGCCGTCGCCGTCCTGCTGCTGCTCATCATCCGCCTGCGCCTGAACGCGATCCTGGCGCTCATCCTGGTCAGCGCCGCCACCGCGCTCGCCACCGGCGTCCCGCCCCAGGAGCTGGTCCCCGTGCTCACCGAGGGCATGGGGTCCACGCTCGGATCGGTCGTCCTCCTCGTCGGCCTGGGGGCCGTCCTGGGCCGGATGATCGAGGTCTCCGGCGGGGCCGCCGTGCTCGCCGACGGGCTGCTGCGCCTGTTCGGCGAGCGCCGCGCCCCGCTGGCGCTGAGCGTGGCCTCACTGCTGTTCGGCCTGCCGATCTTCCTGGACGCCGCCTTCGTCGTGATGCTGCCGGTCATCTTCTCCGTGGCGCGGCGCATGGGCGGATCGGTCCTGCTCTACGCCCTGCCCTCCACCGGCGCGTT
Source organism: Nocardiopsis endophytica (assembly GCF_027706725.1). Classification (GTDB taxonomy): domain Bacteria; phylum Actinomycetota; class Actinomycetes; order Streptosporangiales; family Streptosporangiaceae; genus Nocardiopsis_A; species Nocardiopsis_A endophytica. The sequence continues at coordinate 33,586 of NZ_JAQFWQ010000038.1, read as the reverse complement.
CCTGGTGATGCACGCCCTGCTGCCCCCGCACCCGGGGCCGGTCGGCGCCACCGAGATCATCGGCGCCGACATGGGCCTGGTGGTCGTGCTGGGGCTGGCCGTGGGCCTGCCCGCCTGGTACCTGGGCGGCTACCGGCTGGGCCTGTGGCTCGGGCGCCGCCACGACCTGCCGGTGCCGGCCATCTTCGGCGGCGAGGACGACCGGGAGCTGGACGGCCCGCCCCCGGGCATGGGCGTGCTGCTGTTCCTCCTGCTGCTGCCGCTCGGCCTGATCTTCCTCAACACCGGCCTGGACGCGCTGGCGGTCGCCGGGGCGGTCGACGGCGACGCGCTGTGGGTGCGCTCGGCCGCGGCCGTCGGCGCCACGCCCTCGGCGCTGTTCATCACCGTGCTCATGGCGCTGTGGCTGCTGGGGTGGCGGCGCCGGCACGGCGGCGACGTCCTCGACCGCCTCATCGACCGCGCCCTGGCCCCCGTCTGCGGCATCATCGTGCTCACCGGCGCCGGGGGGATGTTCGGCGCCGTGCTCACCCGCAGCGGCATCGGCGAGGCCCTGACCTCGCGCCTGGACGCCCTGGGCATCCCGCTCCTGCTCGCCGCGTTCCTCATCGCCGTGGTGATGCGGGTCGCCCAGGGGTCGGCAACGGTCGCCGCGACCACCGCCGCGGGGTTCATCGCCCCCGCGGTGGAGGCCTCGGGCGGGTACTCGCCCTTCCAGCTCGCCCTGACCGTCCTGGCGGTGGCGGCCGGGTCGATCGTGCTCTCGCACGTCAACGACTCGGGGTTCTGGCTGGTGCGCGGGTTCCTCCGCCTGGACACCGCCACCATGCTCCGCACGTGGACCGTGCAGGCGACGGCGGTGGGCGTGCTGGCCTTCGCCGGGACCTGCCTGCTCTACCTGCTGAGCTGACCGGCCGGCGCGGGCGCGCCGCCGAGCAGCGCGGTGAACCGGTCGGCCGCCTCGGTCACCACCCCGCGCAGCTCGTCGCGGCGCGCCCGGGACCAGCGGTGCGCCGGGACGGAGATGCTCAGCGCGGACACCACCTGCCCGGAGCGGTCGCGCACGGGCGCGGCCACGCAGCACACGTCGGGGTTGGCCTCGCACTCCTCCATGGCCCACCCCTCCCGGCGCACCTGGTCCAGTTCGGCCCGCAGGCGCGCGGGGTCGGTGATGCTGCGCTCGCTCAGGGCCTCCAGCGGCCCGGCCTCCAGGCGGCGGTCCAACTCGGCCTCGGGCAGGCTCGCCAGCAGCGCCTTGCCGAGCGCGGTGCAGTGCGCCGGGAGCCTGCGGCCCAGGCTGGAGACCATGCGCACGGCGTGGGAGCTGTCCACCTTGGCGATGTAGATGATGTGCAGGCCGTCGAGCACCGCCACGTGAGCGGTCTCGTTGCAGGCCTGGACGACCTCCTGGGCGACGCGCTGGCCGATCTTGGGCACGTCCAGGCCCTCGGAGTAGCGGCTGCCGAGCCGGAAGAGCTGGATGCCGAGCTGGTAGCGGCCGGGCACGTCGGGGTGCCGGTGCAGGTACTCGCGCCCGGTCAGGGTGTTGAGCAGCTCGTGCACGGTGGTGCGCGGCAGCTCCAGCTCCTCGACGATCTCCGGAGCGCTGACCGAGTCCCGGCCGTCCAGGAACAGTTCGAGGATGTCCAGGCTGCGCTGGACCGCGGGTGTGCGCCGTGCCATCTGCGTGCCGTCCTCCTTCGGGCGCCGGTCGCCGACCAGGCTATACCGGTCGGCGCGCCGGGCCCGTTCACGGCCGCGCGCCGTCGGTGCGCCGTCAGTGCGACTCGCGCGGCACGTCCGCCCCGCTGGAGCCGACGAGGAAGTCCAGGTCGGCGCCGCGGTCGGCCTGCAGGACGGTGTCGCAGTACAGCCGGACCCAGCCGCGGTCGGCGAGCGGCGCGGGCGGCGTCCAGGCGGCCCGGCGGCGCTCCAGCTCCTCGTCGTCCACGTGCAGGGTCAGGGAGCGCTCCGGCACGTTCAGCTCGACCTCGTCGCCGTCGCGCACCAGGGCGAGCGGCCCTCCGACGGCGGCCTCGGGGGCGACGTGCAGCACCACGGTGCCGTAGGCGGTGCCGGACATGCGCCCGTCGCACACCCGCACCATGTCGGTGACGCCCTGGGCGAGCAGCCGGGACGGCAGGGGGACGTTGCTGACCTCGGGCATCCCCGGGTAGCCGGAGGGGCCGCAGTTGCGCAGCACCAGCACGGTGTCGGCGTCCACGTCCAGGTCCGGGTCCTCGGCGACGGCGTAGTACTCCTCCGGGGAGTCGAAGACCCTGGCGCGCCCGCGGTGGACCAGCAGGCGCTCGTCCGCGGCGGACTGCTTGACCACGGCCCCCGACGGGGCGAGGTTGCCGCGCAGGACGGCGGTGCCGGTGCCCGCGGGCTGGAACGGCTCGTCGAAGGGGCGGATGACCCGGCGGTCGTGGCACGGCGCCTGCCCCGCGCGCGCCGGGGCGTCGATGGGCTCGCCGGTCACGGTGACCGCGTCGGTGTGCAGCAGGTCGCCCAGCTCGGCGATGACCGCCGGCAGGCCCCCGGCGTAGCAGAAGTCCTCCATCAGGAACCGGCCGCTGGGCATGAGGTCGAGCAGGGTGGGCACGTCGCGGGCCAGGCGGTCGAAGTCGTCCAGCTCCAGCGGCACGCCCAGGCGCCCGGCGATGGCCAGCAGGTGCACGACCGCGTTGGTGGAGCCGCCGATGGCGGCGTTGACCCGGACGGCGTTCTCGAAGGCCTCGCGGGTCATGATCGAGGAGGGGCGGACGTCGTCGTGGATCAACTCCACGATCCGGCGCCCGGATCGCTGGGCCATGGCGTACCGGCGGGCGTCGACGGCCGGCCAGGTGGCGCCGTAGGGCGGCTGCATGCCCAGCGCCTCGGCCATGCAGGCCATGGTGGAGGCGGTCCCCATGGTCATGCAGTGCCCGTTGGAGCGCGACATGCAGGACTCGGCGAACGCGCAGTCCGCCTCGCTCATCCGGCCGGCCCGCACCTCGGCCTCGAACTTCCACACGTGGGTGCCCGAGCCGATGTCCTCGCCGCGGAACTTGCCGTTGAGCATGGGCCCACCGGTGATCATCAGGGCGGGGAGGTCGGTGCTGGCGGCCGCCATGAGCAGGCCGGGGGTGGTCTTGTCGCAGCCCGACAGCAGGACGACGCCGTCCAGGGGGTTGGCGCGGAACAGCTCTTCGGCCTCCATGGCCAGCAGGTTCCGGTAGAGCATGGCGGTGGGGCGCAGCACCGTCTCGCCCAGGGCCATGACGGGGAACTCCAGGGGCAGCCCCCCGGCCTCCCACACGCCGCGCTTGACCGACTCGGCGATGCGGGACAGGTGGGCGTTGCAGGGGGCCAGCTCGGAGCCGGACACCGCGATGCCGACGACGGGGCGCCCGTCGAAGACGTCGTCGGCGAAGCCCTGGTTGCGCATCCAGGAGCGGTAGAGCATGCCGGAGCGGCCGTCGGCGCCGAACCAGTGGCGGCTGCGCAGCTCCCGGTCGGGCGCGGTGTCCTGGGGCATGGCCGGAATCCCCTCACTGTCCGAAATATCGAACGCTTGCCAATATATCGAAGTTGACGCTAGACAAGGGGGTGGACGGGCGTCAACCCCCGCGCCGCGGGGCACTCCGGAGAGGCTGGTACCGACCGTGGACGGATTCGTTCGCTTCACCGATCACCCTTCCCCCGCCGCCGGGAGCGCCCCCCGCGTCGGCTGGTACTCCGCCGACCGCGGCGCCGTGCACCCCCTGCCCGGCACCGCGACGATGGCGGACCTGCTGCGCCTCCCCTTGCCGCAGATCCGCGCCCTGGCCGAGCGCGCCGCACGGGACCCCTCCCCCGTCCCCGCCTCGGACGCGCTCCTGCTGCCGCCCGTCGACGGCGGAACGGAGGTGTGGGCCTCCGGGGTCACCTATGAGCGCTCCCGCGAGGCCCGCCGGGAGGAGAGCGGGAGCGCCGACCTGTACGAGCGGGTGTACACCGCGCAGCGGCCCGAGCTGTTCTTCAAGGCCGTCCCCTGGCGCGTGGTCACCGACGGCGAGCCGGTCGCGGTGCGCGAGGACTCCGCGCTCGACGTCCCCGAGCCCGAGCTCGCGCTGGTCGCCAACGCCTTCGGCGACGTCGTGGGGTACGGGGTGTGCAACGACATGAGCTCGCGCAGCATCGAGGGGGAGAACGCGCTCTACCTGCCCCAGGCCAAGGTCTACGCCGGGAGCTGCGCCCTGGCCCCGGTGGTGCGCCCGGCATGGCTGGTGCCCGACTGGCGCGCGCTGCGCGTGTCGATGTCGGTGGAGCGCGGGGGCGCGACCGCCTTCTCCGGGGAAATCGGCCTGACGGCGATGCGCCGCGAACCGGCCGACCTGCTCTCCCACCTGTTCGCCGGGCAGCCCTTCCCGGACGGGGCCGTGCTGGCCACGGGGACCGGGATCGTCCCGGACATGGACTTCACCCTGGAAGAGGGGGACGTGGTCCACATCGGGATCGAGGGCGTGGGCGGCCTGTCCAACCCCGTCGTGCGCGGCGGTGCGGGCCTGGAGTGGCTGGTGGCCGCCCGCGACGACGCCCGGGCCCGCCCGCCGCGGAGGCGCGGATAGGGCCTTGTGACCCCGGTTCCGAACACGGATTTTACGGCGGTTTCCTAGACTCGGCAGTGACGCGACATGTCGCATCTCCGCTCCGGGGAGGGGGACACGCGCTCTCCGGCGGTATTCGGGAACGAGGTGACCACGATATGGCCAACCTGCAGAGGCTGTTCCGGCAGGTCCTCAGCTACGTCCGCAGGAACCCCGACGCGGCGAACCGGCATCTGCGCAAGGCCGGGGAGACCGTGAAGCAGCGCACCGGGGGCAAGTACGACCGCCACATCGACAAGGCCCTCGGCGGGGCGTCGCGGTACCTCTCCAAGCAGCGCGGCCGCCCCGGGCGGGGCGGTCCGCACGGCCGGGGCTTCGGCCACGGCCGCGGGGGACCGCCGAAGTACCGCCCCTGACGGCGGCGCGGCCGAGCGGGCCGCGACCGTCCCCCTCGTCCCGCCCCCACGCCCGCCCCGCGCGCTGACCGGCGTAACCGTGGGCGGGGGCCGTCCGACGGCCCCCGCCCACGGCCGTCGCGACCGATCCGGCGGCACCACCTCGGTGTCATCGGCGAAACCGATGGGCAGCGCGTGCTCCACCCCGAGCGCGGTCATCGCCGACGGTCCGCACTGCCACTACCGCGACGGCGGCGACGTGCCGGCCGTGTCCATGCGCGTCGTCACCGGCGCCTGACCGCCCCGCTCCCCGGGGCCCTCGATCCGGATGACCCGGTCGCACCGCGCCAGGGTCTCCGCCCGGTGGGACGCGATGAGGACGGTGCCGTCGAAACCGGCGATCACGTCGGATATCGCCCGCTCGGTCGCCGGGTCCAGGCTGGCGGTCACCTCGTCGACCAGCAGCACGCGCGGGCTCCGGACCAGGGCGCGGGCCAGGCACAGCCGTGCCCGCTGCCCTCCGGACAGCCGCACCCCGCTCTCGCCCAGGCCGTCGTCGAGGCCGATCCACCCGTCGGCGCCGACCCGCTCCAGCACGGCGGCCAGATCCGCGTCGGGACGGGTCCCGGTCCCGCGCAGGAGGTTCTCCCGCACCGTTCCGTGGAACAGGGTCGCGTCCTGGTCGACCAGCGCGACCGCGCCGCGCAGGTCGGTGTCGTCGAGCTCGCTCAGCGCCACGGCGTCCCCGTCCCCGCCGACCAGTTCGACGGCCCCCGAGGCGGGGTCCCACAGGCGGGCGGCCAGCGCGACGGCCGTGCTCTTGCCCGCGCCGGAGGGCCCGGCGAGGCCGACGTGCTCACCGGGCGCGATCTCGGCGAACCAGGACGCGAGCACGGGCTCCCGGCCGTCGTAGGCGAACCCCACGTCCCGGAAGCGGAGCCCGAGTGGGCCCACGGGCAGGCGCCGCGCCGCCGCCGGCTCGGACACGACCGGGGGCCGGTTGATCCCGGCGGCGACGCGGTCGGCCCCGGCGACCAGCGGGTGGAGCTGGCTGAGCGTGGTGGCGGCCTCCGTGGTCGCGGCGACCCCGGCCACGGCCAGCGCCACCAGGGCGGGCAGGAGCGCCGGGGACAGCGCGGCCCCCGCCCCGGAGCCGGACAGCACCCCGGCGGCCGAGGCGCTCACGGCGATGACGCCGATCACCACGGCCGTCACGATCAGCTCCCGGAGGGCGGTGACCAGCTGCGCCACGAGTTCGCGGCGGCGCGTGGTCGCCGCGGCCGCGGCGGTGGCGGCGTCGGTCTCGGCGACGATGCGCGGCGCGAGCCCGTAGGCGAGCACCTCGCGCAGCGCCCCGAGCGCGTCGACCATCCGCGCGGACAGGGCCGACCGCTCGCGCTGCTCCTCCTCGCCGAGCCGCCGCGCCGTCCGGGCCCAGGCGAAGGCCGACGCCGCGACCGCCGCGCTCCCGACGAGCATGACCGCGCCGGCCTGCGGGAGCAGGACGGTCGCTGTGGCCAGGGCGGCCAGGAACACGGTGACCGACGCCCCGATCTGGGCCACGGTGTGGGCGTAGAAGAACTCCAGCTTCTCGATGTCGCCCATGGCGACGGTCGCCGCCCGCCCCGAGTGCTCGCGCCGCCGCCCGGGGACGCTGCGCGCGTAGGCGTCGAACAGGGCCATCCGCAAGCGGGCCAGCACACGGTAGGCCAGGGCGTGCGAGACGTCCATCTCTTGCCAGGTCAGTACGGTGCGCAGCACGACGAGCCCGATGACGGCGGCCCACCAGACCGCCCCGGGTGGCTCCCCCTCGACGACGGCGCGGCCGACCGCCCACGCCGTGAGGACGGTAAGGGCGGCCAGCGCGAGCGCGCTGACGGTGCCGACCAGGTAGCTCCAGAGCATTCCGCGCCATTCGGGGCGCAGGGCGGGCAGCAGGCCGCGCAGGGCGCGGAGCGCGGACACGGTGGTCACGGGGCGCTCCTCTCCAGGTGTCCGGCGTCCAGGCGCAGCACGTCGGCCGCGCCGGTGAGCGTCTCGGGGCGGTGGCTGATCATGATGACGATGCGGTCGCGGGCGACGCGGTGCAGCGTGTCGACGACCTCCGCGGCGCGCGCCGCGTCCAGGGCGCTGGTCGGCTCGTCCACGAGGAGGACGGGGCGGCGCGCGAGGAGGGCGCGGGCGAGGGCGAGCCGCTGGCGCTGCCCGCCCGACAGGTTGGTCCCCGCCTCGGTGACCTCGGTGTCGAACCCCTGCGGCAGGCGCCGGACGTCGTCGAGGATTCCGGCCGAGCGGCACGCGGCGGCGAGGTCGGAGTCGTCCGGGTCCTGCTCGTCGGAGCGGTCGGAGCGGTCGGGGCGGTCGGGGCGGGTGACGGCGAGGTTGTCCCGGATGCTCCCGGCGAAGAGCACCGGCCGCTGGGAGACCACGGCGACGTCGTCGGGGCTCACCGGCCAGCCGTCGAGGGTGATGCCGCCCCGGTCCGGGGCGAGGAACCCGAGCACCAGGTCGAACAGGGTGGACTTGCCCGCCCCGGACTCCCCGGTGATCGCGGTGAGCGACCCGCGCCGCGCGGTCAGGTCGAGGTCGTGCAGGACGTCGTCGCGGGCACCGGGGTAGCGGAAGCCCAGCCCGGAGACGCGCAGCTCATCGGCCTGCTCCGTGGTGGGGCCGCTGGTGGGCCCACCGGCCGGTGTGTCGGACGTCCGGGATGCGGCTCCCTGCGGGTCTCCGCTCTCCGGGAGGCCTCGCTCCGAGACCCCCTCCGGGGCCTGCCCCGAGGCGAAGGCGCCGATCCGGGCCAGTCCGGGGATGGCGGTCAGCCCGAGGAACCCGGCGTGCCAGTGCCGCGAGAGGTCGCGGATCGGCCGGAACGCCTCCGAGGAGAGCAGCAGGATCAGATACACCTCGATGGCGGGCCCCTGCCCGGAGGCGGCGTGGCCGAGGGCCGCGACCGCCGCGGCGACGATGCCCGCCTGCACCGCGAAGTCGATGACGGCGGTCTCGGCCAGGGAGACCCGCATGACACGCTCGGTGGCCCCGCGCAGCGCCTCGGACCGGGAGTGCAGCCGTCGCCGGGTCCCGGGAACGTCGCCGAGGGTGCGCAGGGTCGCCATGCCGCGCAGGGATTCGAGGAGGTCGGAGCTGAGGTCCTCGTAGCTGTCCCAGTGGTCGAGGCCGCGCCGGGCCATCATGCGCTTCCATGCCATCGGCCCCAGCAGCGCCAGCACGATCCCCGCCGCCACGCACAGCCCCGCCACCGGGGAGAGCACTGCCAGCGCGGCGACGACGACCGGGCAGGCCAGGAACACCTGCGCGATGGCGGGGATGTACTTGGAGACGTAGGCATCGGTGCCGTCGACACCGTCGCCGAGGGCGGCGCGCATCGATCCGTCCCTGGCATCGGTATCGTGCAGCCGCTCAGGGACCAGCGCCGCGCGCATCGCGCGGCGGCGGAGGGCCTGCCGGACGCGGCCGCCCAGCCCGGCGGCGGCCGAGGCCTGGGCGAGCGAGAGGGCGGTGCGCGCCAGCGCGATCCCGACGATCAGCGCCAGCGCGGCGAGCACGTCCTCGGGCCGCCCGCGCAGGACGGCCGACATCGACCAGGCGATCGCGACGGCCTGGGCGACATGGGTGAGGAACACCAGCGCCAACAGCCCGGTGCTCCAGGCCAGCGCGGCGGGGAACCGGGCCGCCTCCCGCCAGAGCTCTCGGACGATCATCATGGGGCGGTCTCCTCCAGCCGACGCCTTGCGGGAACGCACTTCATTGCCGAGTCCCCCTCCCGGGCACCCGGGCGATGCCGTCCGCCGGGGTGGTGGGACAGTCGCCGGTCGCGTCCGCCCCCAGCAGGCGTCCGAAGGTCGTGGTGCCGGTCAGGGCATCGGGGGCGGTCAGCCCGGACGGACACGACGCCGCTCGAACGGACACCGTCGCCCACTCCGGAGGCGCCCCCGTCGGGCGCAGTGGGCTCAGCGGAGCGGGTCGCCTCCCGCCAAGGCGCTCGAACGATCACCATCACGCGACCTCCTCGGCCGAACGTGTACCGGGCCCGGTCACGCCGCACTCGGCAGATCCAGGAAGCATCGCCACAGCGTGCACAGTCCAACGCCCCTGCACCGCGCGGAAACCGGACACCGGCCGACAACGCCACTCCCCCGTCAGGGCGCTCGAATAGCACAGGTGGGCCGCCTCCCGGTGGGCCCGCCACAGCACCTCGGCGACGGCGGCGGTCGACGCGTCCACGGGGACGGACCAGGTCTCCAGACGGTGGGCCCCGAGGACCCACGCCTGCTCGCACGCTTCGACGGCCCCGCGCGTCTCGGGAACCCGGGCCGCTGAACCGACGACGCACAGCCGGGCCCGCGCCGCCGCGGCGAATTCGCCGATCGCGGGCGAGCGGCGCGCGGCCAAAGCCTCCCGGCGCCCGGCGTCCACCGACCACGTGTCCGGCAGCTCGATCGACGCGAGCGGGATCTCCGGGGCGAGCCCGCGCCGGGTCCACCACTCGTGTTCGGCCGCGCGGGGCACGCCGAGCAGGCCGCGCAAGGGCGCCCCCGGTCCGAGCCGCACGGACGAGGCGCGGGTCAGGAACTCCACGGCGGCGAGCGCGTAGGCCGTGTCCGCGATCCACAGCGGCCAGGCCCGGTGGCGGTAGCGGCCGTAGCTCCGGCCCGGCTGCACGGTCAGGACCACGTGGGTCCCCGCTCCCGGCCCGACGGCGCCGTCGGCGCCAGCGCCGGTGTCGGTGTCGGTGTCGGTGTAGGAGTCGACGTCGGCGCGCCGGAGCAGCGTGTCCCGGTCGTGGTCGTAGACGTACCGGCCCGGCTCCAGGGATCCGCCGCCGTCCCCGCGCGCACCGGAAGCGCCCACGACCACATGCGTCTGCACCGGGTAGGCCCCGCCCGCCGAAGGCACCGGGCGCCTGCGGACGTTGGTCGGGGTCCCGTCCTCCAGCCGGTGGAAGCCCTCCCCGGACCACAGGCCGCCGAGCAGGTCCCCGAGCCGCCCGGGCACGGCCACCGGAACGGCACCCGCCGCACCCCAAGGGTTCACGCGCGGCCCGGGCGGGCGCGCCTCCCCGGGAGGGTCGGCGGCGAAGGCGTGCGCCAGGCCGGGCGGAAGGCCGGGCGGCACCGCTGTCAGGTGGTCGGTGGAGTACACGGGAGCCTTACATGTGCGGGGGCGGGATGAGCGTGAAGTCCTCAGGGGTGCCGTCCCACTCCGTGCGCCACCCGCGCTCGGCGGCGGCCTCCCTGAACCGGGACATGCCGAGGTAGGCAAAGGCGGCGGGGGCGTTGGGGACCAGCCCGGTGATCAGGGTCCGCACCACGCGCAGCGGCGTGCGGCGGATGTCGGACGTGGTCAGGTCGCGGGTGAGGATCCGGTGCCCGCGCCGTGCCAGACGCCGGTACACCTCCCCCATCTCGACCGGCTCCACCGCGGTGATCGGCCGGGTGCCCAGGTCCGGCTCGGTGAAGCGCCGCGCCTCGCCGTGGACGCGCGGGTCGAGCCAGAGCTGGACGTGCGCGCCCAGGTCGATGATGTTCCCGCACTGCTCCCCGGCGGCGTCCAGGTAGGAGGCGTCCTCGCGGAAGTCCAGGTAGAGCCCGCGGGCCATCAGCCCCTGTTCGACGGCGCGGAACACCCACCCGTCGGCGGCGGTGCACCCCTGGGTGTACACCCACGTGTGGACCGCTTCGAGGACCGCCTTGCGGGCGGCCCGCACCGGGTCGCAGGAGGCGGAGAAGCCCGCGGCGTACAGGCCGCGCTCCTCGTCGTGCACGAGCGCCGCGACGGCGGGCGCGAACTCCGACGGCATCGCCACCAGGGAGACGTCCAGCGAGCTGCCGCCCAGGTCCTCCTCCAGCCCCGGCACGCTCGCGGGGTCGATGCCGAAGGTCGGCCCGTCCAGGTGCCACCACAGTTCGAGGGCGTCGCGCTCGACGACCTCCAGGACCCCGCGGTCGCGCGCGTCGTCGGCGCCCTGGCCGGTGGCGATGCCCGCGTAGTTGAGGTGGTGGGTGCGGGGCAGGTGCCGGAAGCGCGACTGCCGCCAGTTCAGGTAGACGAGCGAGGCGGGCACCCAGGTCCGGGCGCCGTCGAGGTCGGCGCAGCGCGTCCAGAGCGTGGGGGTGTCGTCGGTGAGCCGGTGGTAGGGGAAGCGGTCGCGGTCGTACTGCCAGGGGGCGAAGACCGGGAGCTCGGCCGCGCCGATCACGTCGGCTCCCTGGGCCACGAGTTCGGCGCGGGTGGAGATGCGCAGCTCGTCCGGGGGGAGCTCGGCGGGGAGCCAGTTCCCGCAGTAGCGTTCGACCCCTTCGGCGATCGCGGCGATCCTCGCCTGGTCGCGGTCGCCGAAGGTGGTGCCCAGGGAGACGCGGTCGGCGGGCCACTCGCCGAGCCGCCGCGCGTCGGCGACGGACGCGGTCATCGCCAGGTAGGAGGCCGGAGCCCCGGAGGGGTGCGGCACCTCCCGGACGGATCTGATGATGCCGCACTCGGGATCGACCAGCGCCTCGACGGGCAGGGTCGGCCGGCCGGGAACGGCCGCCGCGCCCGGCGCGGGGGCGGCCCCGGGCGCGGGTCGCGGCGGGTGGGCGTCGGTCTTCGTCAGGGTCATCGGCGGATCCTTAGGGGCCGAAGGTGCGGAGGACGGGGCGAGACCCGCGTTGATCTCGGGAGAATCGACGCTAGAACCGCGCTTGTAGGGGCGTCTTTCCCGAGATCAACGCGGTGGGGCGGCTCAGGCATGGACGGTCCTCTCGTGGCGCCAGGCCCCGGCCGCGGGGTCGAGGACCGACCGGGTCCGCGGCGGCTCCGGGCGCGAGGGCGGGCGCGCGGGCGGGCACGCGGGTGGCGGCGCGAGGATGTCCGTCCACTCCGCCGGGACTCCGGGCAGGCCGTGCGCCGACAGCCAGGGGTCGATGACGTGCTTCAGGCCTCCGGCCCCGGCGATGCGGGCCCGCAGGGCCGTGTCGGCGACCCCGCCGACGAGGAGGTGCCCCCAGGGGCCGCTGGCGAGGTGGCTCGGGCCGCTCCATGCGCTGGCGAGGCGCTGGGCGTCGTGGTGGAAGAAGTCCTCGTCCCCGCTGATCACCAGCAGCGGCGCGGTGATGCCGCGGTAGCGCTCCGCCAGGTCGAGCCGCCGGGCGGTCCACAGCCGCCGCCAGGCCGCGCGCGCCTCCCGCGTCCAGCCCCAGTGGTCGGCGGCGTCGATGACGCCGTGCTCACGCGCCTGCGCGGTCCGCCGGTCCAGTTCGTCCGGGGGCAGCGGGGGTTCGGGACGGCGGGTGCGGCCGTGCTCGTGCCACCACCCGATGCGGTGCCGGATCTGCGGTTCGCCCCCGGCGTCCCAAGCGGTCTCGGCCAGGCCGAGCGCGGGCACGAGCGCGATGACCGCCGCGACGGGGCCCGGACCGGCCCCGTCCCCTCGGCGCGTGGCGGCGCGCGCGGCCTCCAGGGCGGCGTGGGCGGCGTAGGAGGCCCCGTAGACGACGACGGGGAGTCCGGGGTGCTCGGCCGTGAGCCGGACCAGGACCTCTCCGCCGTCGTCGTGCTCGTGTGCGTACGGTGACCAGGTCCCTTCCGACCGGTACCGTCCGCGCACGTCCTGCACGAGGCAGTGGTATCCGCGCTCACTCCACGACCGCGCGGTCGACGCGTGCTGGTCGGCGCCGTAGGGCGTGCGGATCAGCACGAGGCCCCGCGCGTCCCGCACGGCCCGCCACCACCGACCGCGCAGGAGGGTCCCGTCCGGCATCCGGCACCGGTGGTCGTCCCCCTGCTCCGTCATGACGGGTGGGCCGCCGCGCCGGCGATGGCGGACGGGGCGTCGTAGGCCAGCACCGGGTGCTCGCTGAGCGCCCCGGTTGCGGCGACGAACATGAAGAGCATGCTGCGGTACCCCTCCAGCGTGTCGCTCCGCTGTGCCCAGGCGAGAGCGACGGTGAGCATCCGGCCGGTCAGCAGCGTGGACGCCGCCGGTGAGAGCGGCTCGGGGGCGCGGGGTGAGGCGGCGGCGCCGCGCTGCCAGGCGTCGAGTTCGCCGGGCACGGGGCTCGCCGCCAGGCGGCGCCGCCGGACCTGCTCGGCGGTGGGGTCGTCGGTCGAGACGGCGATGGGGTCGACGAAGCACACCGTGCCCTCGCGGTAGGCGCGCAGCCAGGCGGTACCGCGCTCGGGGAGGGTGTCCAACGTGTCCCACCCCGCGCGTTCGCGGGGCGAGTCGGCGTAGCCGATGACGAGGTCCCAGCCCTGGTCGGCGGGCAGGTCCGCAGCGTCGGGGAAGCGCGTTGCGGACAGGCCCCACCCGTCCAGGGCATCGGCCAGCGCGTCGACGGGGGCGCCATGGCCGATGAGTGCGACGTTCCGCCGTTCCGCTGGCCAGCGGCGCTCGGCGTCGTCGGCCTCGCGGGAGGCCATCTCGGCGGCGAGCCTGTGCGCGTACGCGGCGCCGCCGGTGTCCCCGCCGTCCTCGCCCTCCCCGGCGCCCCCGGCGTCCTCTTCCGGTGCTCCGGTGAGCGCGCGGACGAGGCCGGGCGCCGGGTTCTGCAGCCGGAGGAACCGGCCCGAGGAGGTGCGCACGGCACCGGTGCCGTCGTGCCCGACGAGGGCGTCGGCTCCGGTTCCCGGCACGCGGGCGATGAGGGGGTCGGTGGTCATCTGCGCCTCACGGGGCCTCTCTCGAACCGCCCTGGCGGGGGTTCTTCCGGGGATGGCGCCCCGGCCTCGGGGCGCCGTGCTCACAGAGGGGCCCGGTCGGGCGGTCCGCCGACCGCCCGACCGGGGATTCACGCCGGACCGGCCACGCCGCGGAGGAAGGGCCGCGCGGCACGGTCAGACGGATCGGCCGGATCCGGTCACTCGAAGGGGTTGGCCACGAGCGCGTTGGAGTGCGAGGCCGACAGGTGGGCCAGCTGCTCGGACTCCTCGATCTCGGCGGTGACGGCCTCGTCGAAGGGGTTGGCGACCAGGGCGTTGGAGTGCGAGGCCGACAGGTGCGCCAGCTGCTCGGACTCCTCGACCTCGGTGGCGATCTGCTGGTCCATGGCGGTGTCCTCTCATTGCGACAGGACGTGTCGGACGTGTTCCGACACGTGCTCCCTCGGGAGCGATGCGCACTTTACTTGAGAACGATAATCATTTCCAATAGCGTCTTCCCCATGAATCCCGAAACGCTCTTCGTGGCCGACCACCGCGCGGGCCGCACCTACACCGCCGACGGCACCGGCGTCCGGCCCCTGGGCCGCGGACACCTCGCCGAGCACGCCGGGGTGCTGGCGCTTCCGCGCGACGGCGCGACCGGCGCGGAGCTGGCCTTCGTCGACGACCGGGCCGGCGCGCTCGTGGTGCACGGCCCCGGCGGGGAGCGGCGCATCCCGGTGGCGATCCCCGCAGAGCACCTGGCCTGCGACCCCACGGGGCGCCACGTCGTGGTGACGAGCGGCCTCGGCGCGAACGAGGCCCCGTGGAGCGACGTGGTCACCGTCGCCGACCTGCGGAGCGGGGATTCGGTGCGATTCCGGTCACGTTCGGGCGAGCCCGGGGTGCTGGTGGTGCCCGACCGGGACGGCGGCGCGCCGACGGTCGTGCTGCGCCACCGCGAGCCCGGGGCCCTCGAGGCGTTCCCGCTCGCCCGGTGCCTGGACACCGGCGCCCACGTGCCCCGGATCACCGGCACCATCGCCGAGGACATCGCCGACGACGGCCACGGCGACGTGGTCGACCAGCGCACGGGAACGGCCGCGACCGCGACGGGCCGGGGCCTGGAGCGGTTCGCCGTCGAAGGGGGCGTGCCGCGAATGCTCGGCACGGTTCCCTGGCCGGTGCCCGGGCGCGCCTTCTACCTGCGCTTCGACCCGGACACCGGCCGTGCCGTGGGCGTGGTGCGCGGCGGCCCGGCGTCCCCGGCGCAGTGGACCGAGTGGACCAACCACCTGGTCGACATCGACCTCGCCACGGGCGACGCGCGGGCGCTGGAGCTGCCGCCGGGCCTGGCGTTCCGGTTCGCGCTCGGCGGGGGCCGGGCCGCCGTGGCGACGATCCACCCGGACGGGGACGCGCTGACGGTCGTCGACCGGTCCGGCCCCGGGCTGGAGCCCCTGCTCCGAAGGGACCTCCCCGCGATGTCGCACCCGCCGAAGCCCGGGCACCTGCCCTGGGACCCGGTCGGCGACGCGCCCGCGCAGCGCAGGGCCGTCGCGCTCGACCCGACCGGGACCACCGCCGCGGTGACCAGGGGCGGCGACGCCGAACTGCACCTGGTCGGCGAGGACCGGTTCGACACCCTCGCGGTGCCGAGCCCGCTCGACGAGGGCGGGCACCTGCACTGGCACGGCGGCGCCTTCGACCCCATCGGCCGGTGATGGACACCACACCTCCTCAGGACGTACCGGAGATCGTCCCCGCCCTCGACGCCGCCCTGTCCGAGTGGGAGCACCACGGCCGCCCCGGCCTGCCCGACCGAGGATTCGCCCTGAGCAGGCTCCCCGGGCGCGGGCGGCGCGGCATCTACCGGGTCGGCGACTCCTCTTCATGCGCCCCCTCCACGAGCGGCGACGCCGTTCCGGTCTTCGAGCCCGAGGGGCACATCCTGCGCATGGCGCCCTCCCCGGACGGGAGGCACATCGCGGTCCAGCTGGCCGAGCGTGCGGACGAGGACGCCGCCCTGGTCCTGGTCGACACCGCGACGGGCCGGGTGCGCACGTACGCGGAGGTCCGCTGCCGCTACGACACCATGCTCTGGAGCGGGGACTCCTCCCGCCTAGAGCTCGTGGCGGGCGGGTCGCGCCGGTTCGTCGATCTCGACGCGGAGAGCGGGGAGCTCCGGACCTCGGCCGCGCCGCCGGACGTGCGGCTCCGGCTGTTCCCCGGTGGGCGGCGCGGGCTGCTGGCCGAGAGCCGCCCCGGCGCGGCCACCGTCCTGACCGACCGCGCCACGGGCGCCGTGCTCGGCACGTTCCCGGCGGTCGTCCGCGTCCTCGGCGCAGGAGACGACGCCCTGGTGGACACGGGGCGGCGCCTCACCGTCCTCAATGCGCGCGACGGGGCCGAGAGGTGGTCCTGGGAGGACCCGTCCCTTCGGATCACGTCCGTCGCTGCACTCGGCGGCGACGGACTCCGCGATGTCCTCGTGTCCGGGGTGCGCGCGGGCGGCAGTGTGCTGGTGTGCATCTGCGAGGGGGAGGCCGTCGACGACCGCCCGGTGGCCTACGAGGGCGAACCGGCCGTCGCGACGGAGGTGGGCGCCGACGCGGGCCGGTTCCACGCCCTGATCGAGGGCCCGGTCCTGCCGCCGCGCGTGGTCGAGGCCGATGAGCTGCTGCGTCCTGCCTCCCGCATTGAGCATGGCGCCTCCCTGCGCGCGGACCGGACCGCCGCACCGGGGGCAGGGCCCACACCGTCCGCCGCCGCACTCACCGAACCGGACGCGGTCACCACCACCGCGGACGACGGCACGGACGGCCTCAACGACGACTCCACCCCTCCCCCGCGCACCCACGCAACCGACGAACAGCCACGCGAGGACCGCCGAGCCGAGCACCACACGCACAAGGCTCCCGGCCGGCCCACAAGCCCAACCACCGCCGCACAGAGGGCCCCGCGTCCACCGTCCCCCTGGGCGCGGACCGAGCGGCTCGACCTCCCCGCCGACGACGGGGCGGCGGTCCCCGTCGTGGTCACCTCACCCGCGGACGCGAGCGGTCCCACCCCGTTGATCCTCACCTGCTACGGAGGCTTCGGCGTCCCGAGTCTGGCCACCTTCGAGCCGACGGTCCCCGCATGGGTCGGCCACGGCGGCCGGTACGCGACCGCCCAGATCCGGGGCGGCGGCGAGCACGGCGCCGCCTGGCGCGAGGCCGGACGGGGCGCGGCCAAGGCGCGCGGCATCGACGACCTGGCCGCCGTGGCGCGCGGGCTCGTCGCCGCCGGGCTCACCCGGCCGGACCTGCTCGTCCTGGCCGGAGCCTCGCACGGCGGGGTGGTGGCGGCCGGCTGCGCCCTGGGCTCACCGGGGCTGTGCGCCGGGGTGGTCAGCACCGCCGCCCCGCTCGACCTGCTCAACCTCGCCGCGCACCCGCTCGGGCGGCACTGGATCGAGGAGTTCGGCGGACCCGACGACCCCGGCCGGAACGCCCGCCTCCGGCGGATCTCCCCGCTGCACCGCGCGAGGAGCCTGCCGCCCGGCGCCGCCGGCCTGCCCCGCTTCCTCGGCATCGTCCTGGACGAGGACTCCCGCGTCGCCGCCGACGACACCTCGGCCGTCGTCGACGCCCTGCGGCGCGCCGGCGGTGACGCGGCCCTGTGGCGCGCGCCGCGCACCGGCCACGGCGGCAACCACCTCGACAGCCTGCACCTGCTGGGCGCCACCGTGCTGAGCTTCGCCGCGGCGGCGACCCGCTCGGCGCGGCCGGCGCCCGCGCACCGAACCATGACCCCTGAGGCCGGAAAGGGCTTGTGACTCCATGCCGGAGACGACCGATGGGAGCGCCGGGGTGACGACCCCGGAACGCTCCCCCGACTCACCACCGGAGCGGCGCGGCGCCGCCACCGGAACCGCCGGCCCCGCCGGTGGCGGCGGTAGCGGCGGTGCACCGCCCGCACCGGCCGGGCCCACCGCTCCCCGCCGGCGGGGCGTGCTCGCGGCCCGCCTCCTGGTCCCGGCCCTGGCGTTCGCGCTGGCGGCTGTGGTGCTGGTCTCGACGAGCACCGGCACCATCGCGGTGCCGCCCCTGGACGCCCTCCGCATCGTCACCGGGCACCTCCTGCCCGGCATGCCGTGGATGTCCGACGGGTCGCTGACGACGGTGCAGGACAACGCCGTCTGGCAGTTCCGGCTCCCGCGGGCCCTGCTCGCCGCCCTGGCCGGGGCCTCCCTCGCGCTGGCGGGCGCGCTGATCCAGGCGGTGGTGCACAACTCGCTCGCCGAGCCCTACATCCTCGGCGTCTCCGCCGGTGCGGGGGTCGGTGCGGTGACCTACATCGTGCTGGGGATCGGGATCGGCTCGCTCGGGATCGGCGCCTCCGCCTTCGCGGGGGCGCTCATGGCGACCGGGGCGGTGTACTTCCTGGCGCGCAAGAACGGGCGGATCGCGCCGCAGCGGCTGATCCTGGCCGGGGTCGCGCTCGGGTCCCTGTTCAGCGCGGTGACCAGCTACCTCACCATCGCCACCGACGCGCAGAACGTCTTCAGCATCATGTTCTTCCTGCTCGGCTCGGTCTCGGCGGCCACCATGGGGCACCTGGCCCTGCCCGCCGCCGCGCTGGCCGCCGTCGGGGTGTTCGCGGCGCTGCGTGCGCGCGCCCTCAACGCCCTGCTCGTCGGCGACGAGGCAGCGGCCTCGCTCGGCGTGCACGTCGACCGGCTGCGCACCGCCGTCCTCATCGCCGCGGCGCTGCTGACCGGAGCGGTCGTGGCCGTCTCGGGCGGGATCGGGTTCGTCGGGCTGGTCATCCCGCACATCGCGCGGATCATCGTCGGCTCCGACCACCGGCGGATGCTGCCGGTCGCGGTGCTGGCCGGGGCGGTGTTCCTCGCCGCCTCCGACCTGCTGGCGCGCACCCTCGCCGAGCCGTCGGAGATCCCGCTCGGGGTGCTGACCGCCATGGTCGGAGCACCGTTCTTCCTGTGGCTGCTGCGGCGCGACCGCGCGGAGAGCGCGGGGGTGGGCCGATGAGGGTCGACATCGAAGGCCTGGACGCGCACCGGGGCGGACGGCGGGTCGTGTCCGAGGTGAGCGTCTCCGTCCCGTCGGGGACGGTCCTCGGGATGCTGGGCCCCAACGGCAGCGGCAAGTCCACGCTGCTGCGCGCCGTGTCGGGGGTCGCGGCCCCGTCGTCGGGCCGGGTGCTCCTGGACGGGAGGGACACCGCGTCGCTGAGCCGCCGGGAGATGGCCCTGCGCGTGGCGGTGATGGCGCAGGAGCACAGCGAGGAGTTCGAGATCCCCGTCCTCGACATGGTGCTGCTCGGCCGCATCCCGCACGGGCGCGGGTTCGGCAACGACTCCGACCGGGACGTGGCGGTCGCCCTCGGCGCCCTGGAGCGGGTCGGCGCCTCGCACCTGGCCCGGCGCGCGTTCTCGGCGCTGTCGGGCGGCGAGCGCCAGCGGGTGCTGTTCGCCCGCGCGCTGGCCCAGGACACGCCGGTCCTCGTCCTCGACGAGCCGACCAACCACCTCGATATCGCCCACCAGCTCGAACTGCTCGACCTGATCCGCGCCACCGACAAGACCGTCCTGGTCGCCCTGCACGACCTGAACCTGGCCGCGCGCTCGTGCGACACGGTCGGCGTCCTGGTCGACGGGCGGCTGGCCGCGCTCGGCGCGCCGGACGAGGTCCTGGACACCGCACTGATCCGTACGGCGTTCGACGTCGACTCCACCGCGGTCGACCACCCGCGGTCGGGGCAGCGGCACTTCCTCTTCGACGCCCGCAGCTCCGCGGCGCGGGACGGCGCAGACCACCGGGACGGCCGGGACGACCCGGACCGCCCGGACACCGAACCCGACCACGAGGGAACCCCTGTGTCCCTCACAGCCCCGGAAGGAAGCACCAGACCATGATCCGCAGCACCTCCCCCTCCACCCCGCCGAGCCGGTCCCGCCGCCGGGGCCCCTTGGGCGCGCTCGCCGCCGTGGCCGCAGCACCCCTGGTGCTGTCGGCGTGCGGGACGGGTGTCACGGCCGACTCGGAGGCGGGCGGCGGCTCGGGCGAGACGGTGTCGGTCACGAACTGCGGGCGCGAGCTGTCGTTCGACGCGGCGCCCGCCAGCATCGTCGGCATGATGCCCTCGCAGACCGAGCTGCTGGTCCGCCTCGGCGCCGCGGACTCCCTCTCCGGCCAGGCGCAGACGGACGTCTCCGCGCTCCCGGACGACGTGGCCGAGCAGGCCGCCGACGTCCCGGTGCTCAGCACCGACGCGCCGCCCGCGCGCGAGGACCTGCTGGCGGCCTCCCCTGACCTGGTCGTGTCCCCGACGGAGTACGAGTTCACCGCCGAGCAGGGCTTCGCCAGCATCGAGCAGCTGAAGGACAACGGCGCCCAGGCCTACGTGGCGACCGGCGGGTGCCTGGACCGCCGGAGCAGCGCTGAGGTGACCGACGTGCTGACCGACATCGAGAACCTGGGGAAGATCCTGCGCGAGGAGGACACCGCCGCCGAGCTGTCGGCGGACGCCGAGGAGCGGCTGTCCGGGGTGGAGTCGTCGCTCGAAGGCGTGGACCGGCTGTCGGTGGCGCAGGTCTTCGTCGACGGCAACTCCCTGCAGGCGATCGGCGCCGGGATCGAGGCGGACATCATCGCCCAGGCGGGCGGGGACAACGTGTTCGACCCGGACGCCCCCGAGTTCGCCGACTTCTTCGCCGCCGAGATCAGCCCGGAGGAGATCATCAGCCGGAACCCGGAGGCCATCGTCTTCAGCGTGTCGGACGCCGACTCGGAGAAGAAGACCCGCGACTACCTGGAGGAGACCTTCCCCGACGTGCCCGCCGTGGAGGAGGGCCGCCTCATCGCGGTGCAGAAGAGCGACCTGTTCCCGGGCACGCTCGGCAACATCGACGCGGTCGAGCAGATCGCCGGTGAGCTGTACCCCGACGCCTTCTGAGTCCGCAGGGCGGGCCGCCGGACGCCGGCGGCCCGCCCGCGGGGCCCTGCTCAGTGGTGGACACAGAGGCAGACGAGCCACACACCGCCGTCCAGGGCGTCGATGTAGCCGTCCGCTTCGGCATACCGGTCGCCGAGGCCCGGCCCGTTGGTCTCGATCCACTCCCCTTCCAGGGTCACCAGCGCCGAATCCGCGATGGCCCGGCCCCGTACGGCGGCGACGTACCGGTCGAACTCCGCACGGACGGTCGCGGCGGTCTCCGGCTCGCGGAACCGGCCCGTGAACGGTGACCTCCGCCGCTCGAGGAACGCGGGCCACTCGCGCCACGCCTCCACTTCCGCCGCCGCTCGGGCGTGCTCCAGGTCGAGGAGGCGCTTGGGGCCGCCGTCGCAGGCGAGGCGGCCGGACAGCGGACTGTCGTCGGGGAAGGGCATCGGATCGACGAGGTCGGAGCGGACATCCGCAAAGTGGACCGCCGAACTCAGGAAGCGTCCGGACCAGCGGCCTCCGACACACCACCCGTCACACCGCTTGCGGCCCGGCCCCTCGTCCGGGTCGTCTCGGTCGCGGCCCCGGACGAAGGGGCGCATGACCAGGTCCAATTGTCGTTCCAACCCCATATCGGGGTCCCTGTGCAGGGCGACGACGATGGGTTTGAACGACACCGCACCACCTCTCACTCTCCGTTCAAGCCGACTCGCGGATCGTAGTCCCGGGTGGTGACGAAACCGCGGCCGCCGATCGGACGAGGCATTCCTCCAGGAAGGCGAGCACCCGCAGGTGGTAGCTGCGGGCCATCAGGCCGAGGCTGATGTTGTGCCCGGCGCCGGGCATGTGCTCGACGCGCACCGCGCGGGTGCCCAGGCGGGACGCCATGGCCTCCACGGTCACCGGGTCGGACCGCCACCAGCGCTCGTACTCGGCGAAGGTGAAGCGGACGGGCACGCGCACCGCGGGCGCCAGCCGGGCGTACATGCGCGGCCAGTGCGGGATCTGCGCCGCCTCCCGTTCGGGGACCGGCGCGACCAGGCCGCGGGCGAAGCGGAAGGTGCCGGGCGGGTAGAGGGACGGCGGCCCCCAGACGCGGCCGTGCGTCTGGGCCCGCTCCTTCTCGGTGAGGCCCGCGGGGTCGACCGCCCACCGGTCGCTGATCCCCGACACGTCCACCCCGAGGAGCCCGGCGCCCTTCCAGCCGGCGGCGGCGGCCAACGCCACCTTGCCCCCCAGCGAGTGCCCCAGGAGGAGGAAGCCGTCACCGACCGGGCGCCGCCGGGCGTGCTCGGCGAGCGCCTCGCGGACCGTCTCCGCCTGCTCGGCCTGCTCCATGCCCTCGGGGAGCTGCTCCGCCGAAGCGCCGTATCCGGGGCGGTCCAGGGCGAGCACCGCGGCCCCCGTGGCGGCGGCGAGGGTGAGCAGCGAGGTGGCGGGGTCGGCCCGGCCGTGGAAGTACCCGGCGCGCATCCCCCCGCCGTGGAGCGCCGCGATCACGGCGCGGGGCGGCCCCTCGCGCGGTTCGGCCAGCAGCCCGGACAGGGTCAGGCCGCGGACCTTCACCTCGACCGGCCGCACAGGGACGCCGATGTGGGATGTGTCCGCTTCCTGGAGCGGAGGGCAGGAGGAGGGTGGGGACTGGGACACGGGCTGCTCCGGCTGATCAAGGGGCGAAGGGGTGCCGGTCAGTCTGCGGGAGCGCGGTCGCGCGGCGGTGGAAGCACGGAAGGGCCGTCGACGCGTCGCCCTCCTGACGATTCCCCCGCCGGTCGACCGCTACGCGCCGCGCCGCCGCGGTTCTCTCCGTGGTGTGCGGCACACTCGTACCCGCCGTGCACCGTCCGCCCGAGGGGGGAGGCCGGGGGCCGGGCGGCGGCCGGAGCGGCCGTCCGCTCAGACGGGCCGACTCCGATAGCGTGACGAGGGCCGTCCGCGCCGCTCCCCGGGCGGACCGGCGATCCGCCGCCGACCAGGACAGGACGCCCATGAGCCGACGTTTCCAGGTGCTGGACCTGCGCCCCACGCCCATCGGCGACATCAGCCTGCGCCGCAGGCTCGACCCGGTGCTCGGGCGCGAGGTCCACGAGATCAAACTGGGCGACGAGTTCCTGATGTCCAGCGCGTTCACCGCCGCCGAGGAGGAGATGTCCCGCCTGGCCCTGGCGGAACCGGGCCTCACCCCGGGCGGCTCGGGACGGGGGCTGCGGGTGGCGGTCGGCGGGCTCGGGCTCGGGTTCACGGCGCAGACCGCGCTGGAGGACGACCGTGTCGGCGCCCTGGTGGTGATCGAGGCGCTGGGCGAGGTCATCGACTGGCACAAGGAGGGGCTCATCCCGGCGGGTGCGGTCCTGTCCGCCGACGACCGGTGCACGTTCGTGCACGGCGACTTCTTCGCCATCGCGCGCGGGGACGAGGAGCCGGACGCGCTCAAGGGCGACGCGGGCGCCTTCGACGTGGTGCTGCTCGACGTCGACCACTCCCCCGAGCACGTCCTGAACCCGGAGCACTCGGCCTTCTACACCACCGAGGGCCTGGCCGCGTTCGCCCGGCGGATGCTGGCCGGGGGCGGGGTGTTCGCCCTGTGGTCGAACGACCCGCCCGACGACGGGTTCACCGCCCGGCTGGGGGAGGTCTTCGCCGCCGCGCGCGCTGAGGAGGTGCGGTTCCCCAACCCGCTGCAAGGGGGAGAGTCGTCCAACACGGTGTACATCGCGGCCCGCCCACGGGAGGCCGCCGGGACCTGAGCGGTCACCTCGGGAGGCGGCCCCCCAGTTCGGCGTGGGCGGCCGTGATCACCGCGGCCGGGTCCGCGGCCGGACGCACACCGAGGTTCTCCTCCGCCCAGGACCGGAACGCGTCCGCTTGTCCAGCCCGATCGCGCGGGCGCAGGGCCGCGCCCGCGCGGTCGCAGCGGATCTCGGTGTCCTCCAGCCCCGCCACCAGGCCCAGGAATTCACGGGCGTTGCGGGCCACGACGTGGACGCCGCCGTCCATGCCCGCGGCCACGACGGGGCGGTCGGCCGCTCCGGTCCGCCCACCGGCCTGTTCACCGGCCTGTTCATCGAGCCGCCACAGGGCGAAGACCGTGTCGTCGCCGTTGGTGGCGAACGGCTCCATCGCGGTGGTGAGGCCCGGGGCGTCCGCGTAGTCCGGGTCGCCGTAGGTCTCCAGGAGCCACAGGCCACTGGCATGCCGCGCGGCGAACCCGTCGTCGGCTTCGTACAGCCGGTTGAGGTCGCGGACGGGCGACCAGACCGAACCCGGTCCGAAGGCGTGCGCCCAGGCGGCCCATTCGTCGCCGAACTCCTCCTCGGCGGCATCGACCACGGCGCGCCAGTCGTCGGCGGGTGCCAGGCCGAAGGTGCGGTCCAGCCACTCGGTGAAGGCCGCGTTGTCCGCGAGCGCGGCGCCCTCGTCGTCCTCATCCTCCTCGTCGTCCGGGTCGATCAGCTCGCGGACGAACACCCCTTCGGTGTCGATGTGCGGTTCGCAGTTCGTGGGCAGGGCCGCCAGGAAGGTGAGGAAGGCACGAAGGTCGCGCGCGACGAGGCGGACGCCGCCTTCGTCCCCGAGAGCGACGACCGGCTGGGCGGCAGGGTCCGCGCCCCTGTCCCGGAGCCAGACGGCGTACAGGGACCCGCTGCCGTTGGCCTGGGCGAAGGTGATCAGGCGGCCGTCGAACCCGGGGGCGGGCTCCAGGCCGCGCCGGGTATAGCGCCCCATCTCGAACCCCAGGGCGAGGTAGCCGGTCCGGGTGGCGTCGAACGCCGCGAGGAGGTCGAGCTCGGGAATGGGCGGGTGGGAGTGGGAGGTGGCCATGGAGGGCTCCGGTCCTGTGCTCGGTCGGGTCGGTGGGCCTTCTGCGGGGGATCGGCGGCCACCGTAGTGCCGGGGGACGACACGGACCGGCGGGGCGGCCGTCAGCGCGCGTCGAGGCCGGTCAGCCGGGACAGGGCGGCGAAGCCTTCGTCGGTCCCCGGCCAGTGCGCGCGCACGGCGTCGGTGCCCGCGCGGCGGACCACTGACCGCAGCACGGCCGCTGTGATGATGGCGTCGTCGGCGTAGCCGAGCACCGGGACTACGTCGGGGACGAGGTCGATCGGGAGCGCCAGGTAGGCGATCAGCAGCCACAGCCGGACGCGGACCCCGCGCGGGAGGCCGGGGTCGGCGGCCAGGCGGCGGACCAGGCGCAGCACGTCGGGCAGCAGCCGCACGGCCTCTTTGAGCAGGCCGCCGCGCGGGCGGAGCAGCAATAGCGCGGCGATCAGCGCGACCCACACGGCCAGCAGGGCCACGACGGCGCCGATCAGCATGTCCCACACCCACCACCCGGTCATACGGGTGATTCTCTCCGAGGAGGCGGGGCGGGCGCGCAGGCGCCCTCTGCCTCACCCCCGACGACACCGAACGCGCCGCACCTGGAAGGCCCCGAGCGCCGGGCCGGCGGAGTGCCGGGTGGACGGCGGCAGCACGAGGAGGGCGCGACAACGCCGAGGGAGCCGCCTTCGCCACCTCCGGGGCGCTGGGCCCATGCGAGGGGGCGCCGAAGGGGCGCCGTGGGTCAGAGTTCCCTCATCTCCGCTTCGAGCGCGCCCGGTCCCGCGGACAGCACCCGGTACCAGTGGGCCACCAGGGAGACGACGCGTTCGTCCCCCGCCAGGTCCTCGGGAAGGACACCCGAGCGCAGCAGGGCGGTCACCGTCCCGCGCGCCCCGCCGCCCTCCGGGAGCGCCGCGCGCAGCGGTCCGGCGAGCGGGTCCTGCAGGTCCGGGCCGGACACCGCGACGTGGCGCATCCAGGCCGCCAGCACCAGGGCGCTCCACCGCGGCTCCCCGCCCTTCGCCAGGACCGGGCGCATGGTGGGGGCAAGGCGCGGCGGCAGCTTCTTCGACCCGTCCTCGGCGACCTTGGCGGTGCTGTGCGCGAGGGCGTGGTTGCCGTAGCGGCGCAGCACGGAGGCGGCGTACTCCCGGGCGTCCATGCCCTCGGGCGCGTCGAGCCCGGGCAGCACCTCCTCGTCGAAGAACCGGTGCACCGCCCCCGCGAGCGCCTCGTCGTCCGCGCACGCCGCGATGGTGCGGTGCCCGCGGCCGAGCCCCAGGTAGGCGAGCAGGGAGTGCCCGGCGTTGAGCACCCGCAGCTTGACCGCCTCCCAGGGGGCCACGTCCGCGACCAGCTGCGCCCCCGCCGCCTCCCAGCGCGGCCGGCGCCCGGCGAAGCGGTCCTCGACCACCCACTGGGAGAACGGTTCGGCGACCACGGCCGCCTCGTCGCGCAGCCCCAGCTCCCGCTCGACCGCGTCCAGGTCCGCCCGGGTGGTGGCCGGCACCATCCGGTCGACCATGGTGTCCGGGAAGGCCGCGCTCCGCTCGGCCCACGCCGCCAGCCGCTCGCCGTCGGCCGCGGGCAGCGCCGCGGCGAAGTCCGCCACCAGCGAGGCCAGCAGGCGCCCGTTGCCGGGCAGGTTGTCGCAGCTGACCACGGTCACCGGCGGGGCGTCGCGCTCGGCCCGAAGCAGCAGGCCGCGGGCCAGGCGCCCCACCGGCGTGAGCGGCGGGGCGCCGTCCAGGTCGGCGCGGACGCGGTCGTCCCCGGTGTCCAGGCGGCCGGTCACCGGGTGGGCGCAGTAGCCCTTCTCGGTCACCGTCAGGGTGACGACCCGGGTCCCCGGGTCGGCGATGCGCTCGACAACGGCCCAGGGGTCGCCGTTCCCGCCGAGCACCTCGCGCACCGGGGAGACGACGCGCATCGGGCGCGCCCCCGCGCCGCGCTCGGAGACGGTGAACAGGCCGTCCTGCGGCGCCAGCTGCTCCCATACCCGCGGCGAGCGCCCGGTGACCGCGCACACCCCCCAATCGGCCTCGCCCGCGGCGAGCATCGCGTCCTCGGTCATCACCGCGCCGTGGGCGCGGAAGAAGGCGCCCACCCCGAGGTGGACGATCCCCGTGCGCAGCGCCCGCCGGTCGAGCGCGGTGGTGCGCCCCGCCGCCGCCAGCGCCGCGGCGTCCAGCCGCCCGCTCATCGTGCGTCCTCCCTGTCGTTCCGGTCCGCCCCGCCCGCGGTCCGGGCGTGGGCGCGCGTCTGTTCCAGCGCCGGCAGCAGGCCGGTGCCCCCGCGGCCGCCGACGCTCAGGCTCGCCGCGGCCACCGCCAGCCGCGCCGCCTCCTCCAAGCCGTCGCCCAGGGCGATGCGGGCGGCGGCGGTTCCGGCGAACACGTCCCCGGCGCCGGTCTGGTCGACCACGCGGGGCGCGGGCACCGCGCCGATCCACCCCTCCCCGTCGGGGCCGGCCAGGTAGGCGCCGCGCTCGCCGCAGGTCACCGCCGCGTGCGCGGCGCCCGCCGCGAGGGTGCGCCGCGCGGCCTCCTCGGGGGTGTCGGCGCCCAGCAGGGCCTGGGCCTCCCCGGGGAAGGAGGGGGTGACCAGGTGGGCCCCGCGCGCCATCTCCTCCAGGACGGCCGCCGCCTGCCCGGGGGAGGCCAGGCGGGGGCGGTGGTTGGGGTCGAAGACGAACCGGCGCGCCCACCCGGCCGCGGACCGCACCGCCCGCCGGGCGCTGTCGGACACCGCGCAGGCGATGCCGCTCGCCACCACCGCCCCGGCCCCGCGCAGCGCCGCCTCGTCCAGGTCGCCGGGGCCGAGGGTGGAGCCGACGCTGCCGCGCCGGGCGTAGGCGAAGGCCCGCTCGCCCCCGGGGTCGCAGTGCACCAGGTACATCCCCTGCTGCCCGGGGCGGAAGCGGAGCAGGGAGGTGGAGACGCCCAGCTCGGCGACCCGGTCGGCGACCGCCCGGCCGAGCTCGTCGTCGGGCAGCACGGCGGCCAGGGCCGTGTCCGCTCCGGCGCGCGCCGCCGCCGCGGCGGCGTTCAGCGCGTCGCCGGAGACCCCGAGGACGGCGGGCACACCGTGGCCGGCGGGCCGGTCGGTGGACACCTCCACCAGGACCTCGCCCAGGACGGCGACGTCGGGGGCGACGTCGCTCAGCGGTCGTGTCCTCACCAGTCGTGCACCGTCCCGTCCAGGCGCCGGTTGACCGGCAGGTAGCGGGGCTCGTAGGGGAAGCATTCGGCGGCCGCCTCGTCGAACTCCACCCCCAGGCCGGGGCGCTCGCCCGGGTGCATGTACCCG
The DNA here is from genome assembly GCF_027706725.1 of Nocardiopsis endophytica. Lineage (GTDB taxonomy): Bacteria > Actinomycetota > Actinomycetes > Streptosporangiales > Streptosporangiaceae > Nocardiopsis_A > Nocardiopsis_A endophytica. The sequence continues at coordinate 5,895 of NZ_JAQFWQ010000038.1, read as the reverse complement.
TCGCGGAAGGTGTAGGCGTGGGTGAACACCTCGGTGTAGGGCCCGGTGTGGCCCATGTGCTCCTGGATGCCGAGGTTGGGCACGGCCAGGTCCAGGTGCAGGGCGGCGGCCAGGGACACCGGCGACAGGTCCCCGGCGCCGTGTGGGCCGGTGCGCACCCCGTAGAGCTCGGCCAGGGAGGCGATGCGCCGCATGTGGGTGATGCCGCCGGCGTGCGAGACGGCGGTGCGGATGTAGTCGATCAGCCGCTCGGTGATGAGCTGCTGGCAGTCCCAGATGGAGTTGAACACCTCACCCACGGCGATGGGGGTGGTGGTGTGGCCGCGCAGGGCGCGGAAGGCCGACGGGTCCTCGGCGGGGGTGGGGTCCTCCATCCAGAACGGCCGGTAGGGCTCCAGCGCCGCGCCGAGCCGGCCCGCCTCGGTGGGCGTGAGCCGGTGGTGCACGTCGTGCAGCAGGTGCACGCGGTAGCCGAAGTCCTCGCGGATGCGGGCGAACATGGCGGGCGCGAAGTCGAGGTAGAGGGAGCTCTCCCAGGCGGCCTCGTGGGGGCGGGGGGCGTCGGCGGGCTCGTAGACGCCCTCGCCGGCGATGCCGTAGGTGGTCTCCAGGCCGGGGACGGAGGCCTGCAGCCGCACGGCCGTGTAGCCCAGGTCCAGGTGGCGCTGGACGTCCTCGGCCAGCTCGTCGAGCGTGGCGCCGCTGGCGTGGCCGTAGACGGGGACGCCGTCCCGGGAGGCCCCGCCGAGGAGCCGGTACAGGGGCATGCCCGCGGCCTTGCCGGTGATGTCCCACAGCGCCACGTCCACGGCGGCGATGGCGGCCATGGTGACCGGCCCGCGCCGCCAGTAGGCGCCCTTGTACAGGTACTGCCAGGTGTCCTCGATCCGCCGCGCGTCGCGGCCCACGAGCAGCGGGCACACGTGGTCGCGCAGGTAGGAGGCGACGGCGAGTTCGCGCCCGTTGAGGGTGGCGTCGCCGACGCCGGTGAGGCCGTCCTCGGTCTCAACGACGAGGGTGACGTAGTTGCGGCCGGGTGAGCACACGACGACCCGTGCGTCGGTGATCTTCACGTGGAGCCCTTTCTCGGAGGGGTTTGCCGGGTTCTCAGGGGGGATCGCGGTGCGGGGCGCGGGCGGTGCGCGTGCTCAGCCGAACCGCAGCAGGACCTTGCCGGATCCGGGCGCGGCCGCCGTGCGCATGGCCTCCTCGGCCCGGTCCGCGGGGAACTCGTGGGTGATGAGGGGGGCGACGTCCAGGCCCGCGGCCATCGCCTCCAGGGCCTGGCCGATCTCCTCGGCGAACCGGAAGGAGCCGGTCCAGGTGATCTCGCGGGTGACCAGGGCGCCCAGGGCCGCGGGTGCGGGCGTGCCCGGGAGGTTGCCGACCTGGACGAGGGTGCCGCCGCGGGCGGTCGCCTCCAGCACCCCGGCCAGGGCCGCGGGGGCGCCGCTGGCCTCGAAGACCACCTCGGTGTCCGCGGGCAGCCCCTGCCCCGCCGACAGGTCGCGCGTCTCGTGGGCGCCCATGGCCGCGGCGGTCCGCGGCGGCCCGCCGTCGATGTCGGCGGCGACCACCCGCGCCGCCCCGGCGTGCCGCAGGGCGGCCACGAGCAGGGAGCCGATCGGGCCGGCGCCGTTGACCAGCACCTCCCGGCCGCGGACGCCGCCCGCGCGGCCGACCGCGTGGAGGGCCACGGCGAGCGGTTCGGCCAGGGCCCCGCACCGGGTGTCCACCCCCTCCGGGAGCGGGCGCAGCTGGTGGGCCTTGACCGGGAGGAGGTCGCGGAAGCCGCCGTCGGTGTGCGGGTGCAGGGCGGCCGAGCCCAGGTAGCGCACCCGGGGGTGCAGGTTGCTGCGCCCGGCCAGGCGCTCGGGCAGGTCCTGGCCGCCGACCGGGTCGGCCGGGTGCACGGTCACCGGCAGCCCTTCGGGCACCCCCTCCACCCCGGGGCCGGTGCGGGCCACCCGCCCGGCGACCTCGTGGCCCAGCACCAGCGGGTCGCGCAGCTCGGCGGTGCCGGTCCGGCCGTGGCGCCAGTAGGCCAGGTCGGATCCGCAGATGCCGCCCCACTCCACGGCGACCAGGACCTCGCCGTCGCCGGGCTCGGGGGTCGGCACCTCGTCGACGCGCAGGTCTCCGGGGGCGTGCACGGTCACGGACCTCATACGGCGTCCTCCAGTCGGACCAGGTCCCGGCCGCGCACCTCGGGCGCGAGGGCGGCCGAGGCCAGGGTGATCAGGGAGTAGGCGATGATCAGCGCGGACACCGGCCACCAGGACCCGGTGGCGGCGGTGAGGGTGGCGGCGAGCACCGGGCCGATGGCGGTGGCCAGCACGCCGCCGAGCTCCTTGGCGAGCGCGAGCTGGGTGAAGCGGGTGCGGGCGCCGAACAGCTCGGCCATGGTGACGCTCTCCATCGAGAACAGGCTCAGCACCGAGAGGTTCAGCCCGATGACGACGGCGAGGGTGACGAGCAGGGTGTCGCCGGTCTGGACCATGAGCATCATCGGCACCGCGAACAGGGCGCTCGCTATGGTGAGCGCCAGGTACACCGGCCGTCGGCCGTAGCGGTCGCCGACGGCCCCGGCCAGCGGCACCGTCACGAAGCCGAGCAGGGAGCCGTAGACGATCGCGGAGGTGCCCAGCGAGCCGTCCAGCAGCAGGGTGGCGCTGAGGTAGCCGACCAGGAAGGTCTGGACGATCCCGGAGTTGCCGGCCTGGCCGAAGCGCAGACCGAAGGCCAGCAGGAACGCCTTGCCCTTGCGCTGCCGCAGGGCGGTCTCCAGGGTGCTCTGCCCGGAGGCGGCCTTTGCGGCCAGCTCGTCGCGGGAGACGGCCACGCCGTCCACGGTGTCCTCGCGCTGCTCGAACACCGGGCTCTCGCGGACCGAGGAGCGGATCCACAGAGCCAGCATCAGGAGCACGAAGCTGGCCAGGAAGGGCAGGCGCCAGCCCCAGGAGTGCAGCTGCTCGTCGGAGAGCGCGAAGACCAGCACCGCCCACACCGCCGAGGCGCCCAGGGTGCCCGAGTTGGTGCCCAGGGCGACCAGGGAGGCGATGAAGCCGCGCCGGCGCGGCGGGGCGTACTCGGCGAGCATCACGGTGGCGCCGGCGATCTCGGCGCCGGCGCCGAAGCCCTGCACCAGCCGCAGGGCGACCAGCAGGACCGGGGCCAGCAGGCCGACCTGCTGGTAGGTGGGCAGCGCCCCGATGAGGGTGGTGGAGACGCCCATCAGCGCGACCGTGATGAACAGGACCCGCTTGGGGCCCACACGGTCGCCCATCCGGCCGAAGAAGACCGCACCGGCCAGGCGGGCGACGTAGCCGACCCCGTAGGTGCCCATGGCGGCGATGAGGCCGACGGCCGGGTGCAGGTCGGGGAAGAAGATGGTGTTGAACACCAGGGCCGCGGCGAGCGAGTAGAGCTGGAAGTCCATGAACTCCATCGCGGTGCCCAGCCAGCCGGAGGCGGCGGCCTTGGTGAGGTCCCGGGTGGTGCGGGTCCCGGGACCCGGTGGTGCGGGGGGTGCCTGTTCGCTCATCTGCCGTCCTCGGTCATGCGCCTCCACCTGCGCGGACTCGCGGGGGGGAAACGCTGCGTTCACGTTGCGGCGGCTGACATACAAGCACTGATATGTCAGTGCGGTCAAGGCCACTAGAATCGGGGGCATGGCTGACGAGACCCGGTCCGACCCCCCGCCCTCCCCCCTGCTGTCCGCGCGCGACCGCGTCCTGGACGCGCTGCGCCGCGCGATCATCACCCTCAGGCTCGCGCCGGGAACGCCGGTGTCCGAGAAGGACCTGGCCGCCGAGCTGGCCGTGAGCAGGACGCCGGTGCGCGAGAGCGTCATCCTGCTGCGCGCCGAGGGGCTGGTGGAGGTCTACCCCCAGGTCGGCACGTTCGTCGCGCCCGTCGACCTGGAACGGGTCCGGCAGGCGCAGTTCATCCGGGAGGCGGTGGAGTGCACGTCGCTGGAGCAGGCCGACCCCGCGGCCGCGCGCGGCCGCACCGGGGAGCTGCGCGCCCTGCTGGCGTCCCAGCGGGAGGCGGGGCGCGCCGGCGACCACGACCGCTTCTTCGACCTGGACGAGGAGTTCCACCGGGCCCTGCTGGCGCTGGCGGGCAACCTGAGCGCCTGGGGCACGGTCAACGCCGCAAAGGCGCACCTGGACCGCGCGCGGCGGCTGAGCCTGATCGATACCCGGCCCATCGGGGAGCTGGTCGAACAGCACACGGGGATCGTGGACGCCATCGAGGCCGAGGACACCTCCGCGGCCGTCGCCGCGCTCCGGGCCCACCTGCGCACGGTGTTCGAGGACGTCGAACGCATCCGGGCCGCCTCTCCCGACCTCTTCTCCGAGGGGCCGCGCCGCCCTGTCCGCCGGACGGTGACCACTCTGGGGTGACCCGGTTGGACCGCGTCCGGGGAGCCGGGTGACCCGGATGAATCGCGGCCGGGCACCGGTAACCTTCCTGTCCGAACCCGATGACCGACCGGGGCGGGATCCGCCCCGGAACCGTGAGTGGAGCCGATGACGACCGCCATTGCCCTGCGCCACCTCGCCTTCGAGGACCTCGGCGTCCTCGGCCCGATCCTGGAGCGCCGGGGCTACCGGGTGTCGTACCTCGACGCCGGGGTGGACGCCCTCGACGGGGACGCCGTCCAGGGCGCCGACCTGCTGGTGGTGCTCGGCGGGCCGGTCGGCGCCTATGAGACGGGCGCCTACCCCTACCTGGCGGAGGAGACCGAGGCCGTCGCCCGCCGCCTGGAGGCGGGGGCCCCGACGCTCGGCGTGTGCCTGGGCGCCCAGCTGATGGCCATCGCGGCGGGTGCGGCCGTCACCGCCACGGGCCGCAAGGAGATCGGGTACGCGCCGCTCACCCTCACGGCGGCCGGGGAGGCCTCGCCGCTGAAGCACCTGGCGGGGTCGCCGGTGCTGCACTGGCACGGCGACCGGTTCGAGACCCCCGAGGGGGCCGAGCGCCTGGCGGAGACGCCGGGCTTCCCCGACCAGGCGTTCAGCATCGGGGCGAACGCGCTGGGCCTGCAGTTCCATTTGGAGGCCGACCACACGCGGATCGAGCAGTGGCTGATCGGCCACGCGAACGAGCTGGCCGCGGCGGGGGTGGACCCGCGCACGGTCCGCGCCGACGCGGCAGCGTACGGCCCGGCCCTCGCCGAAGCGGCGGAGGCGGTCTTCGGCGCATGGCTCGACGGGATCACCCCACACGCCTGAGGGGGTCGGGGGCACCGCTTCGGCGTCGGGCCACCGGAGCGTGAGCGTCAAGGCAGCGACGACAAAGGTCAGCGCCCCATACGCCAGCACCGTCGACCGTCAGGCGTGTACGTGGTCACCGTGAATGGCGGCGACGGCGAGAGCGGGGCGGTTCCCCGACCCCGCCTGCCGACCGTCTGGCCGCTCCCGGTCCGGGAAGGCGGCGGCACAGCAGGTACCCCACTACCTGGCCCCGGCCGGGCGGCGGGCCACCGGAGTGTGAGCGCCATGGCAGCAACGACAACGGTCGGCGACACATCCGGCAGCATTGTCGGGCGCGGCGCGTGTGCGTGCTCGTCGTGGTCGGCGGCGACGGCGAGAGCGGGGCGATTCCCCGCCCCCGCCTGCCGACCGTCTGGCCACTCCCGGTCCGGGCGGCGGCGTGACGGGGTGAGCGCGTGGCCACCCGCGCTCGTGGCGGGCGGCGCGATAGGCATCCTGCGTGGTGAAATCGACGCCTAATCTGCATAAAAGCGTCGATTTCACGACGCAGGATGCGCGGACCCCTCTACCACCGACCGCTATGTCCGGTATGCGCCGCCCGGACGGCCCCCTCCTCGTTGATCTCGGGGAAGTCGGGGTTAAATCGGACACGATAAGCCCGACTTCCCCGAGA
>NZ_JAQFWQ010000037.1 GCF_027706725.1 Nocardiopsis endophytica | reverse complement strand
CCCCCGCCGCCCCGCCCGCCTTCGTGCCGTTCCTTATGCGGCCACGGCCTCCGCGTTGTGGGCGGGGGTCAGGGCCAGGTCCAGGACCTCGCGCACGTCGGCCACGGCGTGCACCTCCAGTTCCTCCAGGACGTCGTCGGGGACGTCGTCCAGGTCGGGCTCGTTCCTGGCCGGGATCAGCACCGTGGTGATGCCCGCCCTGTGCGCGGCCAGCAGCTTCTGCTTCACCCCGCCGATGGGCAGCACCCGGCCGGTCAGGGACACCTCGCCGGTCATGGCCACGTCGGAGCGGGCCGGGCGGCCGGACAGGAGCGAGGCCAGCGCCGTGGTCATGGTCACCCCGGCGCTGGGGCCGTCCTTGGGGGTGGCCCCCGCCGGGACGTGGACGTGCACGCCGCGGTCCTTGAGGTCGCCCACCGGCAGCTCCAGCTCCGCGCCGCGCGAGCGCAGGAAGGACAGGGCGATCTGGGCCGACTCCTTCATCACGTCGCCGAGCTGCCCGGTGAGGGTGACCCCGCTCGCCCCCGACTCCGGGTCGGCCAGGGAGGCCTCCACGAACAGCACGTCCCCGCCCGCGCCGGTGACGGCCAGGCCGGTGGCGACCCCCGGCACGGAGGTGCGCTCGGCCGACTCCGGGGTGTGCCGGGGCCGCCCCAGGTAGCCGGTCAGGTCCTCGGCGCCGACGGCCACCGGCAGGTGCCCGCTCTCCAGCGCCTCCTGCGCGGCGACCTTGCGCAGCACCCGGGCGATGGCCCGCTCCAGGCCGCGCACCCCCGCCTCGCGGGTGTACTCGGCGGCCAGGCGGCGCAGCGCCCCGTCGTCGAACGCCACCTCGCCGGCGTCCAGCCCGGCCTTGTCGAGCTGCCGGGGCAGCAGGTGGTCGCGGGCGATGGAGACCTTCTCCCGCTCGGTGTAGCCGTCCAGCTCCACCAGTTCCATCCGGTCCAGCAGCGGCCCGGGGATCGTCTCCAGGCTGTTGGCGGTGGCCAGGAACACCACGTCCGACAGGTCGAGGTCGACCTCCAGGTAGTGGTCGCGGAAGGTGTGGTTCTGCGCCGGGTCGAGCACCTCCAGCAGGGCCGAGGTGGGGTCGCCGCGGAAGTCGGCGCCGACCTTGTCGATCTCGTCCAGCAGGACCACCGGGTTCATCGACCCGGACTCGCGGATCGCCCGCACGATGCGCCCCGGCATGGCGCCCACGTAGGTGCGCCGGTGGCCGCGGATCTCGGCCTCGTCGCGGACGCCGCCCAGGGCCACGCGGGTGAACGTGCGGCCCATGGCGCGGGCGACCGACTCGCCGAGCGAGGTCTTGCCGACCCCGGGCGGCCCGACCAGCGCGAGCACGGCGCCGCTGCGGCGCCCGCCGACCACGCCCAGGCCGCGCTCGTCGCGGCGCTTGCGCACCGCCAGGTACTCGGTGATGCGGTCCTTGACGTCGTCGAGGCCGGTGTGGTCGGCGTCCAGGACGCCGCGCGCCCCGGCGATGTCGTAGGAGTCGTCGGTGCGCTCGTTCCACGGCATGTCGAGCACCGTGTCGAGCCAGGTGCGGATCCACCCGGACTCGGGCGAGGAGTCCCCGGCGCGCTCCAGCTTGTCGACCTCCTCCAGCGCGGCCTTGCGCACGTGGTCGGGCAGGTCGGCGGCCTCGACGCGCTCCCGGTAGTCGTCCTCCTCGCTGCCGGGGCGGCCGTCCAGCTCGTTGAGCTCCTTGCGGATGGCCTCCATCTGGCGGCGCAGCAGGAACTCGCGCTGCTGCTTGTCGACGCCCTCCTGGACGTCCTTGTCGATGGTCTCGGCGACGTCCAGCTCGGCGAGCGCCTCGCGGGTCCACTCGGTCAGCAGGCGCAGCCGCTCGGCCACGTCGTAGGTCTCCAGCAGCCGCAGCTTCTGCTCGGTGGTCAGGAACGGCGAGTACCCGCCGCGGTCGGCCAGGCGGGCCGGGTCGTCGGTCTGCTGGATGGTGTCGATCGCCTGCCAGGCGCCCCGCTTCTGCAGGTAGGAGGCGGCCAGGCCCTTGTACTCGCGGGCCAGCTCGGTCACCTTGCCGGGGTGGCCGCCCTCGGGGGCCTGGTCGGAGTGCACCTCGGCCGAGACCCACAGCGCGGCGCCGGGGCCGGTGGTGCCGCTGCCGACGCGTGCGCGGGCGGTGCCGCGCAGCACGGCCGCGGGGTCGCCCTGGGGCGTGCGGCCGACCTGCTCGACGACGGCCACCGTCCCGGTCCCGGTGTGGCTGCCGTCGATGCGCGGAACGATGAGCACCCGCGGCTTGCTCTGGGAGCGGATACCGGGGACCTGGGCGCCGCCGTCGTGTCCGGCGCGCGCGGCGTCGATGGCGGCGCGGACCTCGGAATCGGAGATGTCCACCGGCACGACCATGCCGGGGAGGACGACGTCGTCGTCGAGGGGGAGCACCGGCAGGGTGACGCCGGTCTGCGCTTCAGTCATCGGACCCTCCTTGTTGAGTCACTATCACTCAATAAAGAAGAGTCCGGTTTTCTTCCCGGGCGCCCGTTCGCCGTGAGCGATCACCTCCGGACCCGGGAGGAAGCGCCCCGGCCGCCGCCCGTTCCCCGGCGGTCGGCGGCCGCCGCCCCTCCTCCCACCCCAAAGCGAACGAAGCGGGATGGTCGGACCAATGTGACCTGAACCACGCCCCCTCACCCCTTCTGACCTGCACCGTAACTGAACCGTTGCGGACGGGGGACGTCCGCGCTCTGGACATCGGCGCCCCGGGCGACTTGGATCGGTGGTCCCGGTCTATACCAGTTCCGGGCGTCCATGGAGGTGCGCATGGCCCCGTCCCCGACCCCGACGACGACGTCCCCGCGCGCGCGGCGCTCGGCCCCGGCCGCCGCGCGGCGCCCCGCCCGTGCGGCCGGAGCCGCCCTGCTGCCCCTCGTCCTGCTGGCGTCCGGCTGCGGCTACCTCGCCGGGGAGACCGGCGGCGGCGGGGCCGACCCCGACTCCGCGGCCTGCGAGCCCTACGCCCAGTGGCAGGACATCGGCGGCACCGTGGAGATGTACGGGTCCATCCGCGACGAGGAGGGCGAGCGGCTGCGGCAGGCCTGGCAGGAGTTCAGCGACTGCACCGGCATCACCATCGACTACGAGGGCAGCGGCGAGTTCGAGGCGCAGATCCAGGTCAAGGTGGACGGCGGCAACGCCCCGGACATCGCGATCTTCCCCCAGCCCGGCCTGCTCGCCCGGTTCGTCGAGTCCGGCGACGCGCTGCCGCTGCCCGAGGGCGCCGCGGACCTGGCCCGGGAGGGCTGGACCGAGGACTGGCTCTCCTACGTGGAGCACGACGGAGAGCTGTACGCGAGCCCGCAGGCCTCCAACGTGAAGTCGCTGGTCTGGTACTCGCCCACGGTGTTCGAGGAGAACGGCTACGAGATCCCGCAGACCTGGGACGAGATGACCGAACTGTCCGACGCCATGGCCGGTGACGGGCTCAAGCCCTGGTGCGCCGGCATCGAGTCGGGCGAGGCCACCGGCTGGCCCGCCACCGACTGGCTGGAGAACGCGGTGCTGCGGGAGCACGGCCCCGAGGTCTACGACCAGTGGGTCGAGCACGAGATCCCGTTCGACGACCCGAAGATCGTGGAGTCGCTGGAGCGGGTCGACGGCATCCTGCGCAACCCCGACTACGTCAACGGCGGCCACGGCGGCGTCAAGTCCATCGCCACCACCTCCCAGCAGGACGCCGGGCTTCCGGTGAACGAGGGCGAGTGCGGCATGTACATGATGGGCTCCTTCTACGCCGCCAACTGGCCCGAGGACACCGACATCTCCGAGAACGGCGACATCTACGCCTTCAACCTGCCCGCCATCGACGAGGAGGTCGGCACCCCGATCGTCGGCGGCGGCGAGTTCGCCGCGGCCTTCACCGACCGGCCCGAGGTCGTGGCCGTGCAGGAGTACCTGGCCACCGTGGAGTTCGCGGACAGCCGCGCCTCCCTGGGCCGCTGGTTCTCCGCGCACCGGGACGCCGACCTGGAGCTGCTGGAGAACCCCATCGACCGGCTCTCCGCCGAGCTGCTGCGCGACCCCGAGGTGGTGTTCCGCTGGGACGGCGGCGACAACATGCCCGCCGAGGTCGGCTCGGGCACGTTCTGGCGCGGGATGACCGACTGGATCAACGGCAAGGGCAACGAGGAGACGCTCGCCTACATCGAGGACTCCTGGAGCGAGTAGAAAGAGCGCCGGCGCGATGGGATTCGACCTCCTCTCCGAACTGCCCAAGCTGCTCTGGCTGGTGATCGGGGTCGCGGGCTTCCTGGCGGTGTTCGGGGTGCTGCTGGTCGCCGTGGACGGCGGCCCGAGCACCCGCCGGGAGTGGTGGCAGGCGGCCTGCTTCCTCGGCCCGGCGGGCCTGCTCCTGCTGGTCGGCCTGGTCTACCCGGTGGTGCGCACCACCGTCCTGTCCTTCATGGACGGGCCCGGGCAGGCCTGGGTGGGGCTGCGCAACTACGCCTGGATGTTCACCCGCCCCGAGATCCTGGTGGTGCTGCGCAACACCCTGCTCTGGGTGCTCATCGCCCCGGCGCTGGCCACCGCCACCGGGCTGGTGTACGCGGTGCTGGTGGACCGCGCCCGCTACGAGTCGCTCGCCAAGTCGCTGCTGTTCATGCCGATGGCGATCTCCTTCGTCGGGGCGAGCATCATCTGGAAGTTCGTCTACGCGCACCGCCCGGCCGAGTCCGACCAGATCGGGGTGCTCAACCAGGTCTGGACCATGCTGGGCGGCGAGCCCCGGCTGTGGCTGCTGGACCAGCCGCTCAACACGCTGCTGCTGATCGTGGTCCTGATCTGGATCCAGGCCGGGTTCGCCATGGTCATCCTGTCCGCGGCGATCAAGGCGATCCCCGTGGAGATCATCGAGGCCGCCAGGATCGACGGGGTGTCGCCGCTGCAGCTGTTCTGGCGGGTCACCCTCCCGATGATCTGGCCGACGGTGGCGGTCGTGCTGATCACCATCTCGGTGCAGACCCTGAAGGTGTTCGACATCGTCCGCACCGTCACCGGCGGCCAGTTCTCCACCTCGGTCATCGCCAACGAGATGTACAACCAGGCGTTCCGCTACGGCGAGCTGGGACAGGGGTCGGCGCTGGCGGTGTTCCTGTTCGTGCTGGTGGTCCCGCTCGTGCTGATCCAGATCCGCAGCACCCGGCGCTCCAGGGAGGCCCAGTGACCCCGACCCGCACGGACCCCGGCGGCCGCTCCCCGGACCGGCGCGGCCCCGCCCCCCAGGCCGCCCGGGTGCGCGCCCGCCTCTCCGGCGCGGCCGGCAGCGCGGCGGCGATCGCCATCGCGGTGCTGTGGACGCTGCCCACCGCCGGGCTGCTCATCTCCTCGTTCCGGCCCGAGGAGCAGATCAAGACGACCGGCTGGTGGACCGTCCCGCTCGACCCCGAGTTCACCCTGCGCAACTACGCCGACGTGCTCTTCGGCAGCTCCAGCGACGGACGCCTGGCCAGCTACTTCGTCAACTCCTTCACCATCGCGGTGCCGACGATGGTGTTCGTGGTGCTGCTGGCGGCCATGGCCGCCTACGCCCTGGCGTGGATGCGCTTCCCCGGGCGGGACTGGCTGTTCATCGGCGTGTTCGCGCTGCAGATCGTGCCGCTGCAGATGTCGCTGGTGCCGCTGCTGCGGCTGTTCTCCGACGGGGTGGCGATCGGCACGACCACCGTGGTGCCGCCGCTGGACCTGCCCGGCGCCTTCCAGTTCACCAACGTGTGGATCGCGCACACCATGTTCGGCCTGCCGCTGGGCATCTTCCTGATGCACAACTTCATCTCCCGGCTGCCCTCCAGCATCATCGAGGCGGCGCGCGCCGACGGCGCCGGGCACGGCACGATCTTCCGGCGCATCGTGCTGCCGCTGACCGTCCCGGCGCTGGTGTCGCTGGCCATCTTCCAGTTCCTGTGGGTGTGGAACGACCTGCTGGTGGCGCTGATCTTCGCGGGCGGCAGCATCGACGTGGCGCCGCTGACCGTGCGCCTGGCCGAACTGGCCGGGACCCGCGGCAACGAGTGGCAGCGGCTCACGGCGGGGGCGTTCGTGTCGATGGTGGTGCCGCTGCTGGTGTTCTTCTCCCTGCAGCGGTACTTCGCCCGGGGCCTGATGGCCGGGAGCATGAAGGGCTGACCCCGCCTCGCGATGGTCTCGACGGTCGTGCCGCCGTTGCGGCGGATTCGACGGCGCTCTCGTCGGGACCATCGCCGAGGGGGCGGGTCAGCGCACCAGCCCCGAGCGGTAGGCGATCACCACGAGCTGGGCGCGGTCGCGCGCGTGCAGCTTGACCATGGCGCGGCTGACGTGGGTGCGGGCGGTGGCGGGGCTGACGAACAGCCGCTCGGCGATCTCGCCGTTGCTCAGCCCCTCCCCCACCAGGGCCAGGACCTCCCGCTCCCGCTCGGTCAGGCCGCTCAGGTCGGGGCGGGGCCCCTCCCCCGAGGGGGAGCTGGAGGCGAAGGCGGAGATGACCCGGCGGGTGACCGAGGGCGACAGCAGCGACTCGCCCTCGGAGGCCAGCCGGATCGCGCGCAGCAGGTCCTCGGGCGGGCTGTCCTTGATGAGGAACCCGGCGGCCCCGGAGCGCAGCGCCTCGAAGACGTACTCGTCCAGTTCGAAGGTGGTCAGCACCACCACGCGGGTACCGGACAGCTCCGGGTCGGCGGCGATCTCCTTCAGCGCCCGGATGCCGTCCACATCGGGCATGCGCACGTCCATCAGCAGCACATCGGGGTGCTCCCTGCGGGCGAGCTCGACCGCCTCCCGGCCGTCGGCGGCCTCCCCGGCCACCTCCAGGCCGTCCTCCTCCTCGATGAGCACGCGCAGCCCCATGCGCACCAGCGCCTGGTCGTCGGCCAACGCCACCCGCACCGTGCCGCTCACCGGCCGCTCCGCGGCGCGCCCAGGGGAAGCCGGGCGCGGACGGCGAACCCGCCGTCCGGGCGGGGGCCGGCGTGCAGGTTGCCGCCGACGGCCCGCGCGCGCTCGCGCATCCCGGCGATGCCGCTGCCCTCCGCAGGGCCCGGCCCCGCGATGCGCGGCCCGTCGTCCTCGATCTCCACCGCGACCTCCCCGCGTTCGTAGGCGATGCGCACCGACGCGGACGCCCCCGGGGCGTGCCGTGCCACGTTCGTCAGCGCCTCCTGCACGATCCTGTAGGCGGCGTGGTCCACCGCGGCCGGGGGCACCGCCTGCTCCCCCTCAGTGTGCACCTCCACGGAGACACCCGCCGACGCCATCCCGGCGGCGAGGTCGCCGACCCGGTCGAGGCCGGGCAGCGGGGCGCGGTCCCCGGCCGTGCCGGCGGCGCCCTCGCGGAACACCGCCAGGGTCCCGCGCAGCTCCTCCAGGGCGTCCTTGCTGGTGCGGCGGATCGCGTCCAGGGACTCGCGGGCCCGGTCGGGCCGCTTGTCCAGCACGTGCATGGCGACCCCGGCCTGCATGTTGATCACCGACAGGCTGTGCCCGACGACGTCGTGCACCTCGCGCGCGATGCGCAGCCGCTCCTCGTAGGCCGAGCGGCGCAGCGCCTGGTCGTGCTCGCGGCGGCGGCCCTCCCTGCGGCCCCGGACGGTCGCGCCCAGCGCGGCGGCCGCCACCATCATCGCGGTGTAGGGGATGAACAGCAGGTAGGTGTCGGCCTCCAGCAGCCCCAGGTAGGACTGATCGAAGCGCACGGTGAGCAGCAGCGGGAGCCCGGCGGCGGTCCAGGGCAGCCACTCGCGCGGGGCCATGCGCGAGGCCATGGTGTACAGGGTGAGCAGCATCCCGGCGAGGATCGGGCCGTGGAACCCGGCCGCGCCGACGAAGACCGTGCAGGCCGCAGCAGAGGCGACGAAGGCCGAGCGGGGCCAGATCCTGCGCAGTGCGACGCAGACGGCGACGGCGGCCACGCACACCAGCGGCAGGACGGGCAGGTCGATATCGGCCCACGGCGGCGGCCCCGCGCCGGGGCCGAAGCCGTCCGGCGGGCCGGGCGGCCCGTTCCCGGGCCCACGCTCCCACGGGGGCCCAGCGGCCTTGGCGGCCAGCGCCATGGTCCCGGCGATCGCCAGCAGCAGCCCCAGGGGGACGTCGAGGGCGAGCTTGCGGCCGGCCCCGGGGCCGAAGGCGGCGCGGAGGCGTTCGAGGAAGGGCGTCACATCGGTGACGTTAGCCCGCGTGGGCCGGGGCGGTCATCGGCCGCCGTGCGTAGAGCGCGTCGTCCCGGCTGCGTAGACGCGAAGACGCGCCCGGGGCGACGACCGCGACGCGCGCGCCGGGAGAGCGTGGGGCCATGAACACGATCGCATTCGCCTCGGCCGCCGCGGCGGCACACGGCCCGCCCCACGGTCCGCCCTGGGCGGGGTCGCCGCCGCCGTTCGTCCCGTTCATTGGAGTCGCCATGTTCCTCCTGCTTCTGCTGCTGACCGCCTTCGCCGTATTCCTGCTGATGCGTGCCAAGGGCCACCGCCCGCCGTGGGCCGGCGCCGCCCCCGAGCCGCCCGAGACCGCCGCCCGCCGGGTGCTGGCCGAGCGGTTCGCCAAGGGCGACATCACCGTCGAGGAGTTCATGGAGCGCGCGAGCGCCCTGAACTGGAACCCGGGCCAGGACGCCAAGAAGGGGCGGACGTGACCGCCCAGGCGGCCACCCTTCGGCCGTCGGGCGCCGCGCGCGCCCGGCGGCTGCCGCAGGGATGGCGCAAGACGGCGCTCAGCCTGCACGTGGTCACCTCCGTGGGCTGGCTCGGCGTGCACGGGAGCATGCTCGCGCTGGCGGTCGCGGCCGCCGCCGATCCGGGGGTGCGCACCGAGGCGCTGGGCGCGGCCGGGCTGCTGTCGGGGATGCTGGTGCTGCCGCTGAGCCTGACGGCGGCGGGCACGGGTCTGCTGCTGGCCCTGGGGACGCCGTGGGGGCTGTTCCGGCACACGTGGGTGGCGGCCAAGCTGGTGCTGACGCTGATCCTGGTGGCCGGCTCCAACCTGAGCATCGGGCCGATGGTCCGCGAGCTGGCCGCCGACCCCGGTGCGGCGGGCGGGGCCGGGACGACGCAGGCGATCGGGGCGCTGTCGGTGTCGTTCACCGTGCTGCTGGCGACGGTACTGCTGTCGACGGTGAAGCCGTTCGGGCGCCTCCGCGTCCCGGGCCGCGGGCGCGCGGTTCCTCGGGCCGGCCACGGATGATTCAGGATTCAACCAGCTCAGTGCGTGACAGGACCGCGATTCGGCGGAGAGGGCGGCCGAATCCGGTCGCCGTGCGTGTGATGTCGGTCACCCGGCGATGGTGAGACTGCGCCGGGTGACCTTCGCGTACGCGTGCTTTGCGCAGCTCAGGACCATTGGCCCCACAAGCCCCGTTTCCATCCCGCGCCCCTTTCGATGCACAACGCACACGCGGCGGCGTGCGGTTCCGGCGCCGGGGATGTCTAGGGTCGCTGTATCGGATCACGGCCGCCGGCGCCCGCCCGGCCCTCCCTCACGCATTGTGGAGCCTCCCCGCCATGACCGCACTCCGCGACGCCTCCGAAGCGGACCCGGCGAGGTTCATCGAGATGTACACGACGCATTTCGGCGACCTCGTCGTCTTCCTGATGGCCCGCACCGACGTCGGCCGCCACGGCGCCGAGGACCTCGCCCAAGAGGTCATGCTGCGCGCCTGGCGGTTCCTGCCCCGGCTCGCCGGCGGGGCCGACGAGCTCGGCCCGTGGCTGCGCACGGTCGCGCGCCGGGTGGCCATCGACGCCGACCGGGCCCGCCGCGCCCGCCCCGACGAGGTGTCCTACGGCGCGGACCGCGGACCGGTGGAGGAGGCCGCGGTCACCGAGGACGAGAGCGACCGCGTCGTCGAGCGGATGGCCCTGCGCCGCCCGGTCCAGCGGCTGGCCGCCAAGCACCGGCGGGCCGTCGAGCTGGTCTACCTGCAGGACAAGGAGATGAAGGCCGCGGCGCACGAGCTGGGCGTGCCGGTGGGCACGGTGAAGTCCCGCTGCCACTACGCCCTGCGCACCCTGCGCGCCGACCAGGAGCTCGCGGCGGCCTGCTGACCGCCCTCCCCCGACCGCCCGCGCGGCGCCGAAAACCCAGAGGGTGCGGTCGCCCCCCCGTCCCGTTAGAGTCGCGCCCATGGCACGGAAGCGTCGACCGAAGGACCCCTCACTGGGCGGAACGTTCGTGATCCTCCTCGGCTCGCTGGTGGTGCTGGGCGTACTCCTGCCCGCCCTCCCGGCCGGGGCGCAGCACTTCTGGGAGCACTTCCGGGGCACCTCCACCGGCATCCCCGGAGTGTTGGAGCTCGATGGGGAGGTCGGCGTCCGCAAGCCCCACAAGCCCGGCGCCGAGGCGCCGGACGGGCCGTGCAAGGGCACCTTCACCGCCGACGACGGGGAGGTCTACAAGGGCGTCCACGCGGCCGTGCCCGGTGACTGCGAGGCGGGCGCCGTCTACGAGGACGCCCGCCTGGTCCCGAAGAACCCCAGCGCGTGGGTCAACGACGACAAGGACGTCGCCCAGGTCGAGGGCGGGGGCGGCTGGGGCGCGCCGTTCGGCGCGCTGCTCATCGGCACCGCCCTGATCGTCGTCGCCGGGCTCAGCGCCTTCGGCTGCGTCCTGATGATCCGCGACGGGCTGCGCACGGGCTCCTCCCGCCCCGCCCGCCGCCGCTGAACGCCGCCCCTGCGCCGTTGATCTCGGGAAAAGCGCCCCTAAAGGCGGCCCGGAAGCGTCGTTTCCCCCGAGATCAACGAGGGGGCGGCGGTGCGGGGCGCACTGGTGTTGATCTCGGGGAAGTCGGGCTTATCGTGTCCGGTTCAACCCCGGGTTCCCCGAGATCAACGACGAGCGCACCCGCCCGTCCGCGCGGGTTCCTAGGTCGCCGCCGGGTGGCGCAGCGCCACGCGCAGGCCGATCGCCCCGGTGTCCAGGTAGCCGTCCTCCCCGGCGGTCCACTGCCAGCGCGCGGCGCGCGAGGAGCCCAGGGCCACCACCAGCGTGTTCGACGGCAGGGTGCGCACGGCCTCCTCCTCGTCGGGGTCGAGCGGGCGGTAGACCAGCACGGCGTGGCGGCGGTCGGGGTCGCGTGGGCCGGTGATCGGGTCGCCGCCGGTCCCCGGGGTGTCCGGCACGGTCCGGTCGGCGGGCGGCAGGACGTCGCGCAGCCGCTGCCCGTCCTCCACCTCGGAGACCCGCAGCCCGCGCTGGCGCAGGCCGTCGGCGACCACGTCGAGCGCGTCCTCGGCCACCAGGCGGTGCCCGGCGATCGCGAGCAGCCCGTCCAGCCAGGTGAAGTCGACGAACACCTGCTCGCCGCCGTCCTCGTCGGGGGTCAGGCCCAGCCCCACCAGGGTGCCCAGGGTCGAGGAGAGGCCGGTGGCGGTCTGGGTCATCGTGTTGAACTTGACGGCCTGGGTGGCCGACTTGCTCTTCACGTACTGCCAGGTGGTCGCGTCCAGCACCGTCCACGACGACACCGGCGGGGTCGCGTTGGCCGGGACGACGGCCTTGACGCTCTCCCCCGCGGTGAGGATGGCCACCGGGCGGGCGGGCACCTCGGCGGGGGCGTTCACCAGCTCCACCAGGGCCAGCCCGGCGCGGCGCGAGGAGCCGCGGTCGGCCTCGATCCGGTCGGTCACCTCGTCGCGCAGGCGGCGACGGCGGCGGGTGCGCACGAACCGGGGCGGGCGCGGTCTGCGCCACGGCAGCGCGGCGATCTTGCGGAACGGCCACGCCACGGCGGTGAAGATGGGCTTCCAGAACAGCGCGACGACCGTCAGCACGATCAGGACGCCCAGGCCGCCGGCGAGCATCATCGGGTCCAGGTCGCCCATCCGGTCGCGCAGGCCCTTGGGCTGGTCGGCGGCGCCCTCCGACGGGGAGGCGGACGGCGAGGGGGACTCGGCGGGGATGGGGGCCGCCGACGGCGGCACGGGCGGCGAGGGCGGCGGCCCGCCCTGGGCTGCGGCCTGGTCGGCGGCGATGATGCACAGCGGGTCGGTGCCGGTCTGCACGCCCTGGCCATCGGCGTCGTAGGGCAGGACCAGGTGCCAGCCGGGGCGGATGGAGCCGCTGTCGTCCAGCGCCCACCCGTCGGGCTGGGTGCGGCCGGAGTTGAGCTGTTCGATGTCGGAGCTGCGCCGCTCATCTCCGAGCAGGTCCTCGGCCAGCCCGAACAGGCCCCGGGTCTCGTCGGGCGGGACGGTGTAGTACTTGACCTCCCGGCACATGCTGTAGTCGGGCTGGACCGGCTGCGGCTGCTGCACCGGTTCGGGCTCGGGCTCCGGCTCGGGGGTCTCCTCCGGCTCGGGTTCGGGGGTCTCCTCGGGCGGCGGCGCCTCGGCGCTCGTCGACGGCTGTGGGTCGGCCAGCGCGGGCGGGGCGGCGGCGACCGGCACGGCGAGCCCCGCGAGCACGGCGCCGACCAGCGCGGTGGCGCCGATTCCCGCCTGAAGTGCCGTCCGCGTCCCGCTCACTCGCCGCTCCCGAATTGCCCGGATTCCTGGTCACCGCCCCGATGGGGGCGGGTTGGGGGTCCAGGACAGGGTACGGAAACCCGGCGCCGGGGGTTCACTCGGGCGGCGGGGCCGCGGTGACGGAAACCCCACCCGGCGCGCACGGAACGCACCCGGCGCCGCACGCGTCGAAAACCGCTGCGCGGACGCGGATCCCGCCCGAAAGCGGGTGAACCCGGCACGGCGCGCGTCCGTACATGCGCAGTGAACCCCCCGCCCGTAGGGACGGAGCGCGGCCGACCCGGCGGCCGCCCCGACCGACCAGGAGAAGGAGAGCCAGGCGACGTGAGCAGGTCCGAGCGCGAGGCTGAATGGCACATCCTGGGGCATGGAAGCGACCCCGTCCCCTGGACGACCACCGACCCCGACGACCTCAAGGAGCATTTCAGCAAGCTCGCCAGCTCCTGCCGGGTCGCCGCGAGCGACGTTCGGAGCCTGAAGAACGACGAACTCGGCGAGGGCGACGCCATGGACGCCCTCAAGGAGCTGATCGGCCGCCTGCCGGACCTGCTGGACGACGCCGAGGACTCCTACAGCAAGGCCGAGGACGCCTTCCGGATCTGGGGCAACGCCCTGGAGACCGCCCGCGAGCAGAGCTGGGAGATCATCACCGACGCCCAGACCGCCAAGGCGAACGCCAAGGACGAGGAGGAGTGGGAGGACGACAAGAAGGAGGTCTACGCCGACCGCCTCAGCGGCGTCCTCTCCACGATGAACGACGCGGCGGACGACGCCAAGGACAAGCTGAACGACGCCACCCGGGACGGCTGGGACAAGTTCCTGGACGGCTGGAACGGCATCGTCCAGTGGATCGAGGAGAACCCGATCATCTACGCGGTGGCGATGGTCATCCTCGGCATCGTCGCCATCTTCGTCCCGGTCGTCGGCATCATCATCGGCCTGGCCGCGCTGCTGGTGAGCGTCACCAGCCTGTACAACCGCGGCAAGCTCGGCTTCAACCTGGAGACCTTCCTCACCCTCGGGCTGGACCTGCTCTCCGTCATCCCGGGCGTGCGCGCCCTCGCCTCGGCGGGCAAGTTCGGCAACGCCCTCAAGGGCGCCTCCATGGCGGTGACCACGCGGATGGGGACCGTCCGCAACGCCATCTCCGGGATGACGAACAGCGCGCTCAACCGCACGGGCCTGAGCACCGTCACCAACCGCCTGGGCAACACGGCGTCGGCCATCTCGGCGGGCACGTTCCGCAACAGCCCCAAGCTGAGCCTGACCCTCGACGTGGGCATCAGCGCCGGGCGCGACGCCGCCTTCAGCGGCGCCTCCGACGTGATGCTGCAGGCCGCGGGCAACATCGACAGCGGCAACGGCGCGTTCGACAACATCAAGTGGGACAGCGTCGCCTTCAGCACCATCAGCGGTGCGCCCGGCGGGGCCGTGCAGGCCGGGCACGACCACAACGCGTTCAGCGCGGCGGTCGGCGGCGGCGACCTGACCGGCACCCCCTCCACCTCCGGCGACTTCGGCGGGGTGACCAGCGACTTCTCCGGCGACGGGGGATCTGTCAGCACCGGGGACGGGACGACGACCAGCATCAGCGGCGGGTCGGGCGACTCCTCCGGGGGGTCGTCGGCCCCGACCTCCGACGTCTCGTCCTCGGGTTCCACGGTCCCGGACTCCACGTCGGGCGGGGACTTCTCGACCACCGGCGGCGACCTCTCCACGCCGAGCGGGGACTTCTCCACATCGGGCGGGGACTTCTCCACCACCGGCGGGGACTTCTCCACCACCGGCGGGGACCTCTCCACATCGGGCGGAGACTTCTCCACCACCGGGGGAGGCACGGACACCGGCGGGACGGCGGACGTGTCCCCGATCGACACTTCGGCCGGGGACTCCTCCCCCGCCGACGTGTCCGCGAACGACGCGCCCACCCCGGACGGCACCCCCGCCCCGGACCCGGCCGGCGACGGCGGCACCCAGAACACCTCCGAGCCGGGCTTCCCCGACTCCCCCGCACGCGAGGGCGCCGACCAGAGCGCCACGACGGACCTGCCGGACGGCTCCCAGGTGTCCACGCACTTCGACTCCGACGGCGGCGTCCTGGGCACCGACCGCACGGTCACCGACAGCCACGGCAGCGGCTACCAGGTCTCCACCGACAGCGGGTCGGGCACCACCACCGTGCACACCGAGAACCAGGGCACCCCCGGGGTGGACGGGCGCGGCCTGGACGCCCCCGTGGACGCCACCTCCACCACGGTCTCCGACACGGGCATCACCACCGAGGGCGGCCAGGGCTCGTTCACGATGGACACCTCCGACCCGAACGCGCCCGGCGCCTCCTACGACCACACCCCGGCCGCCCTGGACGACGGCACCACGGCGGGGTCGCCCTTCAGCGCCGACCTGTCCCAGCAGGGCCAGGCGGTCCTCACCGGCGGCGACGGGCCCCCGACCACCGTGGACGCGGGGGGCGACGGCTACACGGTCACCCAGGACGGCGGCGGCTCGGTCCACGTCGACTCCGACGGCCAGGCCACGGTGACCGGCGCCGACGGCAGCACCGCGCCCCGCGTGGACGCCTCGGACGGCTCGGTGGCCGTCGACGGGGAGGCCGGCCCGGTCTCGGCCACCCCCCGGCCCGGCGGCGGCACCGACCTGTCCGGGCCCAACGGCCCCCGGGTCGAGGTCCCCGCCGACGCCGACTCCCCCGTCACCGTCACCGGCGACGCCGACCAGACCACCGTCCTGCAGGCGGGCGGCGGGGCCACCGCGGCCCTCGGCGCGGCGGGCGCCGCGCACGCGACCTCCGTTCAGACCCCGGGCGGGACCACCGCCTCCGTCGGCCAGGGCGGCCACCGCGTCCAGTCGCCCAACGGCACGTCGCACAACTACAACGCCGACAGCGGCGGCCTGACCGTCTCCAACGAGAACGGCTCCGCCTCGGTGAACGACGGCGGCGTGCGCGTCCAGCAGGACTCGTCCCTGCCCGGTCACACCACCGACCTCCAGATCCACACGACGCCCGACGGGCCGCAGGGCAACGGCGTGGCCGCGGGCACCCGGATCGACCCGTCCGGGGACGGCGGCACCACCTACACCAACACCCAGTACGACGCGAACCACCAGGCGGTGAACACCAGCTCCGCCACCGGCAACCCGGACGGCAGCGTCACCGCGGGCGCCACCACGGCCTCGCCCGACGGGACCGTGTCCCACCCCGACTTCACGCTGAACCCGGACGGGACGCTGAGCGTTCCGGACGGGCAGGGCGGCACCCACGAGTACGGCGCGGACGGCACGCCCCAGCGGACGGTGCACCCCGACGGGTCGGTCAGCGTTCCCGACGGGCAGGGCGGGGCCCTGCACTACGACTCCAGCGGGTACCCGACACCGGAGACGCACCCGGCACCGCCGCCGCTGGGGGCCGGGCCGGACGGCTCCCCGGTGTTCACCGCCTCCGACGGCACGGTCGTGCGCCCCGGTGACGGCGCCATGTCCCCGGACGGCTGGATCCTGCGGCCGACGGACGGCGGGGTGTCGCTGACCGCGCCGCCGAACGGGTCCGGCGAGACGCTCACGGTCACGCACGGGGCGGACGGGTCGCTCACCATGGACTCGGGCGGCTTCCAGGCCCAGGCAACACCGGACGGGACGACCAGCGCGAGCACGCCCGACGGGCTGCAGGTCGGCCAGAACGACAACGGGCGGCACGCCAGCGACGACCACTACATCAGCACCGTCTCCCCGGACGGGCACGCCGCCACGCACGACGTGGCCGCCCCGGACGGGCGGCCGGTGGCCGAGCACTCCGACGGGCAGGGCACCGCGCACCTGCCGGACGGCACCTCGGTGCACGACGACGGCGGCCCGGGCCGAGTCGAGGTCGGCCCCGGCCAGAACACCACGCTGACCGGGTCGGACGGAACGACCGTCACCGTCCCGGGCGACGGCGGTGCGACGCTCACCGACGGCACGGCCACGGTCTCCGGCGACCGCGACGGCACGGTGAGCGCGCAGACCCCGACCACTTCGACCACCGTCCGGCCGGACGGCGGCGTCGACCAGAGCGCGGGCGGCCTCACCGCCCACACCGACGCCGACGGGGTCACCGTGCAGGACCGGGACAACGGCTTCCGGTTCGAGGCGACCCCGGACGGCGTGCAGGCCACCTCCCAGACCGTGCACGACGCGTCCCCGTCGGACGGGGCCCGCCCGGGTTCGGAGACGGAGGCGCCTGGGACGCAGGGGCGCCCGGTCGTGGACGACGGCCCGTCCATCACGATCGACCGGGACGGTCCGACCCGCGTCCAGCAGCCCGACGAGGCGTCCCCGCACACGGTGCGCTACGACGACCAGGGGCGGCCGTCGGTCGTGGAGGTGCGCCCCGACGGGCCGACCTCGCTTGACCTGCACGCCGACGGGCACGCCCAGGTCAACGGCCCGAACGGGGACACCACGCAGGTGCGCCCGGGGTCGTTCGAGTCCAGCGGGAACCACAACCAGGTCACCGCCGACGGGTCCACCACCCGCATCGAGAACGAGAACGCGCTGCTGGGCGAGAGCACCATCACCCACGGGGGCGACGGCGACGGGCTGGTCAACGTCGACCACAACGGCTACGAGCACAGCTTCAACGGGAACGGGCCGGTCAGCCAGCGCCCGGCCGACGGCGCCGACGGCGGTCCGACACGGTCGAGCCTGACCCGCGAGGGGACCGTGTCCACAGTGGAGCAGACCTACTCGGGGCCGAGGACCGACGGCGGCCGGGTCGAAGTCGACGCCCCGACGATGACCCGGGACACCGAGTCGAGGACGACCGAGGTGGCCCACGACGGGTTCAGCGCCACGCACAGCCAGAGCCCCGACGCGCCCGACGGCACCCCCGGCTCCACGGAGGTGACGGTCCGTCCGAGCGAGAACGCCCCGCAGGTGACGCGCCAGGACAGCGGCCGCGTCACGGTGGAGGGCGACAACCTGCGGGTGGACCGGTCGCCCGAGGCCGACGTGAACGCTCCGGGCGAGTACGTGCAGGATCGGGCCACCCTGACGATCGAACCCTCCGGTGACGGGTCTGGGCCCCGGGTCGAGCGCTCGCCCGACGGAACCATCACCGTCTCCAACGGCGACACGCCGGTACTGACGCAGGAACCGAACCAGGCCCCGACCGGCCCAGACGGCAACCCGCTGACGGACTTCCCCCTCACCGAGAACGGTCGGCGCCTCGACCTCGGCGACGGGCTGTCCATCCGCCCGGGAGCCCTCGACGACACCACGGTCACCTACCGCGACCCCTCGACCGGGGACCGCGTCACCATCGATGTCCGCCCCGACGGCAGGATCGACGTGCGCAGCGGCAACGACCACGTGACCGTGGACGCCGAGGGGATGCCGACCACGACGACCCAGAACGGGCCCGGCAACGAGACCAGGGTCACGCAGGATTCCGACGGGTCGGTTCAGATCCGCGACGAACACCGCAGCGGGGACGGGGTGCAGTCGACGGACGTCGACATCTCCCCCGACAACGCCATGACGGCACTCGACTTCAAGCCCAACTACACGACCGAGGCCAACGTGGCCGAGAGCTGGCGTATCGGTATCGACCCCAACGGGCAGGCCACCACTCTGAACAACCGGCCCGACGGCGAGGAGCCGGTCACCCTGACCCCGGACGGCAACCTGCAGCAGGGAACGGCGACCGCCGACCCGCGGAACGCTTCGCTGAGCGACATCCGGGAATTCCTCTCCAACGCCCGCCTCGAGGCCCTCAAGGCCGGTGCCAACGTCGGCGCCGACCTGCTGGCCAAGCTCATCTGGGCGGGCATCAGCGACGAGTACGAGTTCACCGCGGACAACGTCTACACCGGGGTGGCCCAGATCGCCACGGGAGGCGTCCGCGGCTTCGCCGAAGGCGCCTACGCGAACTCCGGCTACCTGCCCGAGAGCACGGCCGGCCAGACGTTCGCGGGGCAGTTCAACGAGCTCGCGCACCAGCAGATGCGGAACAACCTCTCCCAGGCCTTCCAGGAGCAGTTCGGCCTCACGGACCCGGTCGGGTCGGGGATCGAGTCGGACGCCGAGGCGGTCGAGGAGGGCGAGAGGACCATTACGGTGAACGGCGAAGCGGGAGCCGTCACCACCGAGGACGACCGAGTCGTCACCGGTCCCAGGGACGAGTAGCGCCGACCCGGGAGCGGCCGGCTGTCGAGTCGGCCGCTCCCGGGCGGCCCCTCCACCCCCCGCGACCCCTCCCCCTGCGAACTTCCAGAACGGACGGTGATTCCCCATGGCCAAGAAGGTCGTCGTCGACGGGACGACCCTCCAGCGGATCAGCAACCGGCTGTCCGACATCAAGGACACCTTCGACGACTCCTCGTACGAGGACGCCGAGAACATGGCCAGCGACATCGGACCGGGCTCCATCGACGGCGCGGCAAGCGACTACATCGGCGAGAGCAAGGCGATGTTCGACCGCATGTCGAAGAACATCAAGGACCTGAGCGAAGGGCTCGACCAGGTGCTGGACTCCTTCAAGGAGGCCGACGACGAGCTCGGCAAGAGCCTGGAGGGCGAGGAGGAGGGCTGACCCGGCCCCCGCCCCCGCCGCCCGCCGAACCCCGCCCGCCGCCGCTGAGGAGCACCCGTGGCCTACGCATTCGAAGACTCGCTGATCCCTCCCGAGGCCGAGATCGGCTTCGACATCGGGATCCCCGACACCTGGACCCAGTACGACCTGTCCGCGGACGGAATCGCCGAACTGCGAGGTCAGCTGCTCCAGGCCGCAGGGGCCGACGCCGACGCGGAGCAGATGTCGAGACTGAACGAGGTCTTCTCCACCATGGCGACGATCGCGCAGGACTCCCGGTCGTCCGGGCTGCTCTCGGCGGCGGGGACGCTGGAGCGGTACGAGGACGGCTTCTTCATGGCGACCGTGTGCGTGATGTCCTTCCGCGAGCCGCCGGGGCACGAGCTGGACCCGATCAAGCTCCTCGACTACATCCACCCGCCGAGCTCTACGGCGGACGAGGGCACCTGGCTGCGCAAGACGGTCGTGGAGCTGCCCGAGTCAGGCGCGGACCTGTGCGGGCGGATGTACGGGGTGGCCGACTACAAGCTCGACCAGGCCACAGGGGAGGCGTTCCGGGCGGTGCTCATGCACACGGCGTTCCGCGTTCCCGGGCTGGACAAGCGGGTGGTGGTGAGCTGCTCCAGTCCGAACGTGGAGCTCCAGGACGAGATCCTGCAGCTCTTCGACGCGATCACGGGGACCGCCTGGTTCTGGAAGCGCCTCCCGCAGAACACCGGGTGACCGCCCGGTAGTGTTCGGTCCGCACCTCCCTTCCCCGGCTCCGCGAAGGATGATGAACGCATGTCCCGGAGGGCGCTGCTCAACCAGCTGCCGTTGATCGTCATCCTCCTCATCTGCGCCTTCTGGCTCCTTTCGGCCTTCCCGGAGAAGTTCCCGGCTTGGATGGTGGAGACGGACGACGACGGCGAACTCCAGGTCAAAATGTGGATCATCGTCGTCAGCGTGATCCTCCTCGCCGTCGCATCGTTCGGCGGACTCTCCCTGCTCGACCCGAAGTCCCTCAAGCTCCGCCGCCGAGCCGACATCGTCGCCCAGGCCAATCGCGACCTCACCGAGATCTTCGGCATCCAGTGGCGGCTCCTGGAGAAGATGGACCATGCCCACGGCATCGGCTACCTCTCCGGCCGTGAACCGCGGTTCGCCAAGAGGCGGGAAAAGGTCGCCTCGATGCCCGACCGGGTGAAACAGGCGAGATCCGACCTGATCAGGATGTACACGAGGGTTCAGCTCATCCGTGTCAGGTACTACGGCCGCGTTCTCGACGAACTCCGCTTCCTCAAGGACGAGGACCGCCGCGTCGACAGGTTCCTGCGCAAGCGGGGCGTCGACCCCGCCTCCCCCGAGCACTCCTGGAACCGGCCGTCGAGGTTCCCCGAGCCCGAAGGCACCGGCGGCGGATCCCCGTGACGACGGCTCCTGCCGGGGGCGGGACGCACCGCCCCCGCCTCCGTCTCACCGCGTGATCACGGGCCACTACAGTGTGCTCCGACCGGAACGACGCGCTTTGGGAGGAAAGGCACCGATGAGCGGCGCCCAGCCCGGCTCGCAGCAGAAGAGCTACAAGGAGATCAAGGCCCGGATCGAGGCGGACAACCCCACGTGGCACCACTTCCACCGCCGGGCCCAGATCAACAAGTGGGTGCTCGCCGCCGTCGGCCTGTTCGCTGTGGGGTTCGTCGCCGGAGGGCTCGCCGACGGCTGGGAGAGCTGGGTCTCCTTCGCCTGGGCGGCCGGATTCGGCGCCGTCGCGGCCCTCGTCCTCGGGTTCCTCGGATACAGGGCCTCCTCGGTCACCGTCCATCTGGAAAGGCCCAAGAGGCGGTTCAACGTCACCAACGGCTTCAACGCGACCGTCCGCATCCCGCTCGGCGGTATCGCCTACATCGGCAAGGCGGAGTTCACCAGGAAGGACCTGTTCCGGCTGACCCGGCTCCGGCTGCTCAATGAGAGCGGGCCCGGCCTGGAGATCGTCGCCAACGACGGCAAGTACGTCACCATCAGCACGACCGAGGGCGACGCCATCATCAAGGCCGCGCTGGAGAGCGGGATGAACCCCAACGCGGTCAGGATCCCCTTCCCGGAGAACGCGGTGAACGAGAAGTGGCGGGACACGCGGCGCGAGCAGCGTCCCGCGCCGGGCCGCCCGGCGGCGTGAAGGGGGTCCCGGTGCGCAGGCGCGCCCCCTCCGCGCTCGGGCCGCTCGTCAGGGCCGGTGCCGCGGTCGTCGCCGTCGTCGCGTTCTACACCGGACTCGCCTGCTGGGCCGCGGCCGCGATCGGGCTGCCGTGGTGGTCGGGGATCGTCCCGGTCGCGCTCATGCTCCTGGGGTCCGACTACTTCCACCGCGAGGTCCTCGGCGCCCAGCTCGCCGAACGGCGGCCGGAGCCCGTCGGGGAGGAGGACGACCCGCGCCTGCACGCCGTCGCCGACCGCCTGGCGGCCCTCACCGGGCTCGCCAAACCCACGTTCCGGTCCTTCGAGTCGCCGGCGCCGCACGCGTTCACGCTGACGCATCCGCCGTCCGGGGACGGCCCCACCGTCTTCCTCAGCTCAGGGCTGCGGGAACGGCTCGCAAACGCGGAGCTGGAGGCGGTCCTCGCCCACGAGTACGCGCACATCGCGCACCGGGACCAGCGCCTCCTCGACTACGCGGGCTCGATGTCCCACTGGACGGCCTACCTCCCGCTCCTGCTGACGCAGCGGCTGCTCACCGTCGACGCGCCGCTGTGCCGCCTCGCCCACCGGTGCGGGCGGCGCTGGCTCCCCTTCGGGGCGGGGCGGCAGCAGGTGGAGGAGTTCTTGGAGAACGCCCCCGCCGCGACACTCCCCCGCCCCGTGGCCGCCGTCGTGATCGCCCTGGTCGCCGTGGCCCGGGGGCTGTTCGTGGCCCTGGTCCCGGTCGTGGGCGCGGCCATCCCGGTGGTCACCGCCGTCGGCATCGTCCTCGCCCTCCCGGGGTTCTACGCCACCGCGGCCCTCACCCGGCACCGCGAGCTGGCCGCCGACGCGGCGGCCGCCCGCACCACCGGCGCCCCGTCCGCCCTCGTGTCGGCCCTCAGCGAACTGACCGGGGAGATGGAGTCCATCCCCCAGCGGGACCTGCGCAAGGTGGCCGGCGTCAAGGGACAGGGCATCGTCCCCGTCGACCCGCCGCCCCAGAGCACCCTGGAACGGGTACTCGGGTGGTTCATCCTGCTCCCGCTCATGGACAGCCACCCTCCGCTGCGGCGCAGGACGGCACGCCTCGAAAGGCTCGGCCGCTCCCTGAACGGCCCGCCTCACACCTCCGGGAACACCCCCGTGTCGATGTCGAAGCCGAACGGCTCGGGCAGGTGAACCCGTGTCCCGAAATGCCCCTTGGTGATCGTCCCGTAGTCGCCGTTGTTCGGATTCGAGAAGAGGGTCACCGAGGGCCCCGACACGTCGTACGCGTCGACCAGCAGGTACAGGGGCACGGGAGCGTGCGCGTAGGCCCAGCGCTTCTTCTTCCGGTCGTGCTCGACGTTGGACGGGGAGGTGATCTCCACGACGAGCAGCGCCTCCGCCCCCTCCACGGGAGGTTTGGCGGTCGGGAAGACATCGGAGGGGATGACGCAGAGGTCGGGCACGTACAGCTTCTCCACGTGCGGGACCTGCACCCCCATCGTCTGGAAGATCTCCCACTCGATCGGGATGCGGCTCACCAGTGTGCGGTGGATCCTGCTCGCGATCAGATTGTGCGGTTCACCGGGGGCGGCATCAGGGCGATCCTCTGCTCATCGATCTCCGCCCGCCAGCCTTCCCCGGGCAGATCCACCTCTCGCCAGGCGCGCAGGAGGACGTCCCACTGGTGCTCCGCACCGACCACAGCGACCGACATCCCGCGCCACCTCCAGAAGTGCCACCGTAGCCGTGCCCGACTCCGTCCGCTGGGAGTTCCAGCATAAAGCCACCGCCCGACGCGGGCCGGTGTCCGGGAACCCTCCCCGCCGACTCCGCGTCCCAGCTTCGGGCGGGGCTGAACCTCTCGTGTGGTCGGCCCGTACTGTCCATCGGGCGGTCCGGTACGGGAAGCCGGACACCCGCCCCCAACCGGAAACCGGAAGGACCATCACCATGCCCAAGTTCGAAGTCGACTCCGACCGCACCGAGGAGACCTCCGGCTCTCTGGCGGCCGACTTCGCCGACTTCCAGGAGCGCCTCGCCGACATCAAGAACAAGGTCGAGGGCCTCATCTCGGACGGCTACTCCACCCCGGCCGCCCAGCAGAAGTTCCAGCCCTTCTTCGAGGAGTTCCACTCCGGCTTCGAGCAGGTCAACGACGGCCTGGAGGGCATCTCGAAGTACGTCAAGCAGGTCGGCGACACCTTCTCCGACACCGACCAGAAGCTGGGCGAGGGCCTGGGTTAACCTCGAAAGCCGGACCCAGGCGGGCGGGGCCGGCCCACCTCCCCCTGGGCCTGCGCCCCGCCCGGCGCGCGCCGCGGCCCCCGCGCGGGCGCGCCGCCCCGCACCGCAGTCAACCGACCGGAAGCACTTACACCCGTGCGCCTCCTGCTGACCACCACGCCGCACATCGCCCGCCGCGAGCCCGACGCCGGCGGCCCACACGCCCAGCACCCCCCGCACGCCCCCCAGGGGCCGCAGGGGCGGTACGGGCCGCAGGGCCACCAGGCCCACGTGGGCCCCCGGGCGACGGCCGCGCCGCGCGTCGACGTGCTCGTCGACGCCGACGGCGGCGCCAGCGTGGCCCAGCTCGCCGAGTCGCTCGACCCGCTGGTGCGCGTGGAGCCGCGCGCCCCCGGCCGCGGCGTCGACCTGTACCTGGGCGCCCAGCGCATCGAGCCCGGACTCACCCTCTCCGAGGCGGGCCTGCACGACGGCGCGGTGGTCACCGTCGGCGGCCCCGGCCCCGCCGTCGAGGAGCCGCCCGGCGTGGTGGAGATCCGCGTGGTCTCCGGCGAGCGGGCGGGCCTGGTCTTCCGCGTCGACCCGGGCGACTACACCGTCGGCCTGCCCGGTGACGGCGCCCCCTCCGACGTGCCGGTGGACACCGACGGCGTCTGGGCCCGCGTGCGCGTCGCCCCCGACGCGAGCGTCACCGTGCTGCGGACCGGCGGCGGCGACCGCGCCAACCTGGAGGGCGACGACGTGGCGCCCGACGCCGCCTGGCCCCCCGGGCACCAGCTCCTCCTCGGCGACACCCTGTTCGAGGCCTGGCCCAACACGCGCCCCGACGCCGCCGTCAACGGCTCCGACGACGGCGCCGCCATCGACTACAGCCGCCCGCCCCGGCTGCACCCGGCGCCCAACAAGACCAAGTTCCGGCTGCCCGCCCCGCCCGAGCCGCCGGACCGCCCGCTGGCCCAGCTCGCCGTCATGATCATGATGCCGCTGGTGCTGGCGGTGGGCGGCGCGCTGGTCATGGGGCGGCCCCAGTACCTGGCCATCGGCCTCATCTCGCCGATCAGTGTGGTGTTCATGCAGCTGTTGCAGCGGCGCACCGGCAAGGCCAAGTACGACCGGGAGATGAAGGAGTTCCACGAGAAGACCGAGCGCATCAAGAACGACGCGCACGAGGCCCTCATCACCGAGCAGCGCCGGCTGCGCGACACCGCCCCCGACCCCGCCGCGGTGCTGCTGCTGGCCACCGGCCCCCGGGCGCGGCTGTGGGAGCGGCGCC
The DNA here is from genome assembly GCF_027706725.1 of Nocardiopsis endophytica. Lineage (GTDB taxonomy): Bacteria > Actinomycetota > Actinomycetes > Streptosporangiales > Streptosporangiaceae > Nocardiopsis_A > Nocardiopsis_A endophytica. The sequence goes on along the minus strand of NZ_JAQFWQ010000037.1, from coordinate 36,550 downwards.
CGGTCGACGAGGACTTCACCCTGCTGCGGGTGGGCACCGGCACCGTCCCCTCCCAGGTGGTGCTGAACGACCCCACCCGGGACGCGCACCGCCAGGACATCACCTGGAACCTGCACGACGTGCCCGCCACCGTCTCGGTCCGGGACAACGGCGTGGTGGGCTGCGCCGGGCGGGGCGAGCGGTTCGACGCCCTGGAGCGGTGGCTGGTGGCCCAGCTCGCCGCCCTGCACAGCCCCGCCGAGCTGCAGCTCTACCTGCTGTCGCTGCGCCAGGACCACGAGCGCTGGGCCTGGACGCGCTTCCTGCCGCACCTGCGCAGCGAGATCCCCAACTCCTACGCCCGCACCGGAATGGACGCCGAGACCTGCGCCCGCCGCATCTCCGAGCTGCTGGCCGAGCTGGAGGCGCGCCGCGGCGCCCCCCGCGGCGCGATGGACGACGCCGCCCAGATCGTGGTGGTGCTGGACGGCGCCCGGCGGCTGCGCTCCCTGCCCGGGGTGGTGCAGCTGCTCCGCGAGGGCCCCTCCCTGGGCATCCACGTGCTGTGCCTGGAGACCGACGAGCGGATGCTGCCCGAGGAGTGCCAGGCGGTGGTCAGCCTCACCCCGGACGGACTGGAGCTGCGCCGCACCACCTTCGACGACGTGGAGGACATCCGCCCCGACGGCCCATCGGCCGAGTGGGCCGAGCGGCTGGGCCGGGCCCTGGCGCCGCTGCGCGACTCCAGCGTCTCCGACGACGGCGCCGCCCTGCCGCGCAGCGCCCGCCTGCTGGACGTGATCGGCCTGGAGCCGCCCAACGGGGAGGCGATCGCCGCGCACTGGGCGAGCAACGGCCGCAGCACCATCGCCACCCTGGGCGCCGGGCTGGACGGCCCGTTCTCGGTGGACGTGCGCCGGGACGGCCCGCACGCGCTGATCGCCGGCACCACCGGCTCGGGCAAGTCGGAGCTGCTGCAGACCCTGGTGGCGTCGCTGGCGGCGGTGAACCGGCCCGAGTCGATGTCGTTCGTGCTGGTCGACTACAAGGGCGGCAGCGCGTTCAAGGACTGCGTGGACCTGCCGCACACCGTGGGCATGGTCACCGACCTGGACACCCACCTGGTGGGCCGGGCGCTGGTCTCGCTCGGCGCCGAGCTGCACCGGCGCGAGCACATCCTGGCCCAGGCCGGGGCCAAGGACATCGAGGACTACCTGGAGTACCTGGACCGGGACCCCTCGCTGCCGCAGATGCCGCGGCTGATGATCGTCATCGACGAGTTCGCCTCCCTGGCGCGGGAGCTGCCCGACTTCGTCAAGGGCCTGGTCAACATCGCCCAGCGGGGCCGCTCGCTGGGCATCCACATGGTGCTGGCCACCCAGCGCCCGGCCGGCGTGGTCACCTCCGACATCCGCGCCAACACCAACCTGCGCATCGCGCTGCGGATGACCGACGCCGGGGAGAGCCGGGACGTCATCGACGCCGCCGAGTCCGCCCAGATCGGCATCGACACCCCCGGCCGCGCCTACGCCCGGCTCGGCGCCGCCTCGCTGCTGCCGTTCCAGTCCGGGCGGGTCGGCGGGCGGCGCGTGGTCGCCTCCACCGACGCCCCCGCCCCCGCCGCCTACCCGGTGCGCTGGACCGACCTGGCGCTGCCGCCGCCGGCCGCCGGGCCGCAGCAGGCCGACAAGGGCGACGTGGAGGTCACCGACCTGACGGTGCTGGTCGGCGCCGTCCGGCAGGCCGCCGAGCAGATCGGCGCCGAGCGCCAGCCCAGCCCGTGGCTGCAGGCGCTCCCCGAGCGGCTGTCCCTGGCCGAGCTGAACCGGAGCGCGCCGCTGCCGCAGCCCGAGGCCGGGCGCGTGCAGCCGGTTCCGGTGGCGCTGATGGACCTGCCCGCCGAGCAGGCGCAGCGGGCCTTCGCGCTCGACCTGGAGAACATGGGCCACCTGCACGTCATCGGCTCGGGGCGCAGCGGCCGCTCCCAGGCGTTGCGCACCATCGCCGGGGCGCTGGCGCTGTGCCACCACCCCGGCGACGTGCACATGTACGGCATCGACTGCGGCAACGGCGCGCTGCTGCCGATGGAGGGCCTGCCGCACTGCGGATCGGTGGCCGGGCGCACCCAGCAGGAGCGCGTGGTGCGGCTGCTGGGGCTGCTCGGCCGGGAGCTGGAGGAGCGCCAGAAGCGGCTGGCCGCCGAGGGCTGCGCCAACCTGCACGAGCTGCGCACCAAGCTCGGCGGGCGCGAGAAGCCCGCGCACATCGTGCTGTTCATCGACCGGTGGGAGGCCTTCGAGCAGGCCTTCGGCGAGTACAACTACGGGGCGCTGCTGGAGGACGCGGTCACCCTGATGCGCGACGGCGCCGGGGTGGGCATCCACGTCATCGTCACCGGCGACAAGTCGCTGGCCCGCAACAAGTACGCCTCCACCACCGAGCACCGGCTGGTGCTGCGCTGCAACGACCGCGGCGACTACAGCTCGGTCGGGCTCAGCGCCCGCGACCTGCCCGAGGCGATCCCGGACGGCCGCGCTTACGTCGGCGGGGAGGGCACCGAGCTGCAGTTCGCGCTGCTGTGCGACGACCCGCAGGGCGGTGCGCAGGCCCAGGAGCTCGCCAACATCGCCGCCTTCACCACGCGCCGCACCCCGCCGGAGACCTCACCGGCGCCGATGCGCGTGGACGTGCTGCCCGACCAGCTCACCTTCGCCGAGACCGAGCGCTACCTGACGCACCCGCCGCGCCCGCTGTGGGGCCTGGTGGGCGTGGGCGGCAACGAGCTCACCGCGCTCGGCGCCGACCTGGCCGAGACGCCGACGTTCCTGATCAGCGGCCCGCCCAAGTCGGGGCGGTCGTCGCTGCTGCTGTCCATGGCCCAGTCGCTCCTGATCGGCGGCACCGAGCTGCTGCTGGTGACCCCGCGCGCGTCGGCGCTGGGCGCGCTGCGCGGCCACCCGGGGGTGCCCGCGGTCCTGGACATGGCCGACCCCAAGCTGGGCGACCTGCACAAGGCGCTGGGCCGGTTCGAGGGCGAGACGGCGGTGGTGATGGTCGACGACGCGGAGCTGCTGCTGCACAACGACATCGGCAAGGAGTTCACCCGGATCGCCCGCGGCATGGTCGGCAAGGGCTGGGCCATCGTGGCGGCCGGGACCAACGAGGCCCTGCAGGGCGGGTTCAGCGCCTGGCACGTGCACCTGAAGCGGAACCGGATGGGCGCCCTGCTGTCCCCGCAGGCCCCCGTCGACGGCGAGGTGCTGGGCCTGCGCCTGCCCAAGGGGGTGCCGAGCTCCCGCCTGACGCCGGGGACGGCCTACCTGCACCTGGGCGACGGCCAGATCCGCCAGGTGAAGGTGCCGCTGCCGCACGGCGTCTCCCCGTCCTGACCGGGCACCCCCTCGTTGATCTCGGGGAAGTCGGGGTTAAAACGGACACGATAACCCCGACTTCCCCGAGATCAACACCAGCAGGACCCTGCACCACCCCCCCTTGTTGATCTCGGGAAATGCGCCCCTAAAAACGGCCCGGTAGCGTCGTTTCTCCCGAGATCAACGGGGGTCAGCCGTGCAGCGCGGCGCGGGCGGCCTCCATGGTGGTCGTCCGGTAGGCGGCCCCGAACAGGCTGACGTGCACCAGGAGCGGGTAGAGCTGGTGCAGGGCGATCCGCCCCCGCCACCCGGCCGCCAGCGGGGCCGCCTCGTTGTAGGCGTCCCGGACCCGGTCCAGGTGGGGCAGGCCGAACAGGGCCAGCATCGCCAGGTCGCCCTCGCGGTGCCCGCCGTGCGCCGAGGGGTCGACCACGCTGGCGCCGTCGTCCTGCCAGATGACGTTGCCGCTCCACAGGTCGCCGTGCACCCGGGCGGGCGGCTCCGGCTCCCCGGCCAGGTCCTCCACCTGGTCGACGACCTTCTCCACGATCCGCACGTCGGCGGGGGTGAGCGCGCCCCGGTCGGCGGCGCGGCGCAGGAACGGCTCCAGGCGGCGCCGCGCGTAGAACTCCGGCCAGGCGGCGTCGCGGGTGTTGTCCAGGGGCAGCGGGCCGATGTAGCCGTCCCGGTCGGCGCCGAAGCCCTCGGCCCCGGCCAGGTGCATGGAGGCCAGCTGGTGGCCGAAGCGCTCGGCCGCCTCCGGCGTCGGCGGGCGCTCGTCGATCCACTCCAGCACCAGGGTGCGGGCGTCCCAGCCCTGGACCTCGGCTGCGGGCGATCCGAAGGCGCGCCCCAGCCACGCCAGCCCCAGCGCCTCGGACTCGAACAGCCCGGGGAAGGCGTCGGCGCCCGCGGTCCCGTCCTCGGGCAGGGCCTTGATGAACAGCCGTCCGCCGTCGGCGGTCTCGGCCCGGTAGGTCTCCCAGGCGTGCGAGCGGCCCAGCGGGACCGCGCGGACCGCCTCCCGCCCGGTCAGCTCCCGGACCCGGTCGGTGAGCACGCCGCCTCCCCTACCGCGGGCCGGCGCCGCCGAGCAGCGCCGCCAGCTCGCCGGTGAGCCCCTTGGCGGCGGCCTCGACCATGGTCAGAACGGCGGTGAAGCCGTCCTCGCCGCCGTAGTAGGGGTCAGGGACCTCCGGGTGCGGCCCGGTGCCCGGGGCGAAGGAGCGGTACAGCGCCAGCCGCTCCCGGGCCTGCTCGTCCGGCGCCTGGCGGACCAGCTCGTCGAGGTTGTCGGTGTCCATGGCCAGCACCAGGTCGAACTCCTCGAAGCGGCGCGGGTCGAAGCGCCGGGCGGTGTGGTCGGTGGGGTAGCCGTGCACCCGCAGCGTGGCCGCGGCGCGCTCGTCCATCCCCGATCCGATGTGCCAGCTCCCGGTGCCCGCGCTCTCCACCTCGACCCGGTCGGCGAGGCCCGCCCGTTCCAGGTCGGCGGTGAGCACCTTCTCGGCCATGGGAGAGCGGCAGATGTTGCCGAGGCACACCACGCTGATGCGGTAGGGCCCGGCGGTGCGGCGCGGTTCGGGCAAGCTCATGGCACCACCGTATTGCAGATCAGCCCTTGGGCAGCCGCACCACGGTGACGAAGAAGTCATCGATCTGCCGGACCACTTGGATGAACTGCTCGAAGTCGACCGGTTTGGCGACGTAGGCGTTGGCGTGCAGCCGGTAGGAGCGCAGGATGTCCTCCTCGGCCTCGGAGGTGGTCAGCACGACGATCGGGATGTGCGCGAGCGACTCGTCGCCCTTGACCTCCTCCAGCACCTCGCGGCCGTCCTTGCGGGGCAGGTTGAGGTCGAGCAGGATCAGGTGCGGGCGCGGCGCGTCGGCGTACTCGCCCTCGCGGCGCAGGAACCGCAGGGCCTCCACCCCGTCGGAGACGACGTGCAGGCGGTTGCCCACCTTGTGCTCCTCGAACGCCTCCTTGGTCATGAGGACGTCGCCGGGGTCGTCTTCGACCAGCAGCACCTCTATGGGTTGCACCAAAGTGACCTCGCTCATCGTCTTCAGCCCTCGTCCCCGTCGCGGCCGCCGGCCCGGGAGGGTTCGCCCTCCGCGTCCGGTCCGCCGCCGTCCCCGCCGTCGGGCGTGCCGCCCTCGGGCCCCGGTCCGGCGGGGCGGTCCCCGCCGGGTGCGTCCTCGCCGAGCGCGCGGACGCGGCCCTCGGCGTCCTCCCCGGCGCCGTCGGCCCCTCCGTCGGCGGAGGCGTCCTCCTCGGCGCCCACGGTGTCCGCGTCGGCGGCCCCGGCCCCTTCGGCGGCGCCGTCGCCGTCGGCCTCCTCCGGCACCGCGGGCAGGGACCAGCATATGCGGGTGCCCGGCTCGTCGTCGCGGGTGTCCAGCCAGATCCGGCCGCCGTGGAACTCGATGATCTTCTTGCACATGGCCAGGCCGATGCCGGTGCCGCCGTACTTGTCCCGGGTGTGCAGGCGCTGGAAGATCACGAAGATGCGCTCGGCGTACTGCGGGTCGATCCCGATGCCGTTGTCGGCGCAGCAGAACACCCACTCGCCGCCCTCGCGGCGGACGCTGATGTCCACCCGGGCGTCGCTCTCCCCGCGGAACTTCACCGCGTTGCCCACCAGGTTGAAGAAGACCTGGGTGAGCAGGGTGCGGTCGCCCTCCACGGTGGGCAGGTCCTGGCCGGTGACCACCGCCCCGGCCTCGTCCAGCCGGGTCTCCAGGCTGTTGAGGGCGTCCTCCAGGGCCTGGTTGAGGTCGACCGGCGCGAAGTTCTTGGTGCGCCCCACCCGGGAGAAGGCCAGCAGGTCGTTGATGAGGGTCTGCATGCGCTTGGCGCCCTCGACCGCGAAGTCGATGTAGGAGTCGGCGCGATCGTCGAGCCGCCCCTTGTAGCGGCGCTGCAGCAGCTGGCAGAAGCTGGCCACCTTGCGCAGCGGCTCCTGCAGGTCGTGCGAGGCGACGTAGGCGAACTGCTCCAGCTCCATGTTGGACCGGCGCAGCTCGTCGGCCTGGTGCTCGAGCAGTTCGGACTGCTCCTGGAGCTGGCGGCGGGCCGCGCCGACCTCGTGCAGGTCGCTGACGATGCGCTCGCGCATGGCGTCGACGTCGCGCCCCACCCGGGTGATCTCCGGCGGGCCGTGCAGCTCGATGCGGTGGGCGTAGTAGCCCTCGGAGACCTGCTGCAGGTGCCCGGCGAGCTCGTCGAGCGGGCGCAGCACCCAGTGCTGCAGCATCACCCACAGGAACACCGACAGCATCACCACGACGAAGCCGACCAGCACCAGCAGCGCCACCACCTGCTGGGTGGCGTAGCTCAGCCCGGTGCGGGCCTGGGAGATCTCGTCGTCGATGCGCCGCTCGGCGTCGTCGGCCGCCTCCCGCATCGCGGAGAAGCGCTCCCGCCCCAGCTCGAAGTCGTCGCCGGTGACCTCCTCGCCGTCGCGCACCTTCTGCAGGGTGGGCGCGGCGAAGTCGTCGTCCCAGGCGCGCCCGGCGGCCAGCACCTCGTCGACCGCGTTCTTGATGTCCGCGTTGTCCCCGGCGACGTTCTCCAGCGTCGCCTCGTTCTCCCGGACGGTGTTGCGCCCCTGCTGGTAGGGGCTGAGGAAGTCCTCGCTGCCGGTGAGGGCGTAGCCGCGCAGACCGTTGTCCATGTTCAGGTAGCCGGACCTGATCTGCTGCACCGCGGTCAGGGCCGGGGCCAGCTCGTCGACCTGGCGGTCCAGCGAGTCGCGCGCGGTGTAGGCGGCGAAGGTGATGAACGAGACGGCCGCGACCAGCAGCGCGGCGACGAGGGCGAGGAGGACGGTGACCCGCCTCCTCAGCGTCCAGGGTCTCAACGGGCGCTCCCATGGGTGACCAGCAGCATGGCCACGTCGTCCTGCAGCGGTCCGCCGTTGTGCCGCTCGGCCTCGTCGACGACCCGCTCGGGCACGTCGACCACCGAGGTCCCGGCCTCCAGCAGGCCGGACAGGATGCGGCGCAGCCCGGCGACCTCCAGGCGCGCGGGCGGCCCGCCGTCGTAGGCGTCGACGAGGCCGTCGGTGTAGAGCATCAGGGTGGCCCCGCGCGGCAGCGCGAACTCCTCCACCTCGGTCTCGGACTCGGGGAAGACCCCCAGCGGCGGGTGCGGGGAGGCCTCCACCTCGGCGACCTTGCCGTCGGTGATGACCAGCGGCGGCGGGTGGCCGAACTGGCGGATGCGGGCGCTCTCGGCCCCGGTGTCCAGGCTGACCTGGCACAGGGTGGCGTACATCTCCTCCTGGGCGCGCTCGCTGACGAGGATCTGCTCCAGCGAGGGCAGCAGCCGCCGCTCGTCGACGCCGCCCATGACCAGGGCCCGCCAGGCGATGCGGAGCTGCACGCCCAGGGCGGCCTCGTCGGGGCCGTGCCCGCTGACGTCGCCGACGATGACGTGGGTGGTGCCGTCCTTCTCCACGGCGTCGTAGAAGTCGCCGCCGACCAGGGCGCGCTTGCGGCCGGGCCGGTAGAAGGTGCGGTGCGACAGGGGCGAGGCGTCCAGCAGCACCTGCGGGAGCAGGCCGCGCTCCAGGCGCATGTTCTCGCGCGCGTAGAGCTCGGCCTCGCGGAGCTGGCGGGCGTTCTCGTCGGCGCGCTGGCGCTCGACCGAGTAGCGCAGGCTGCGCGCCAGCAGGGAGCCGTCGACCTGGCCCTTGACCAGGTAGTCCTGGGCGCCGGCGGCGACCGAGGCCACGCCCTCGTGCTCGTCGTCCAGGCCGGTGAGCACGACCACGGCGGCCGAGCGGGCGGCGTCGAGCACCTTGCGCAGCAGCGGCATGCCGTCGGCGTCGGGCAGGTTGAGGTCGAGCAGCACGCAGCCGCGGAAGGAGGGCAGCGCCTCGCGCGCCTCGGCGTAGGTGCGCACCCAGGTGATGCGGCAGTCCAGGTCGGTGTCGGCGAGCAGCTCCTCGACCAGGAAGGCGTCCTGGGCGTCGTCCTCGACCAGCAGGACGTCGACCGAGGCGACCGCCGGCGCCGAGGCGGCGGCATCGGCGCCGGCCGGCCCCGCTGGTTCGGATCGCGTCACGGTCACTGCCCCAAGTCCTGATTCGCTGGCATTGTCTGCCGCCCCTCGTCGCGGCAGACAAACGATAGTGTCACCGCCTCGCGGGCCGCCACTGCACGTGCTAACGCACGGTCGGCCGCCGGGCGTTCCCCGGTTCATGTCCGACCGGTCCGCTTCCTCCTGTTTCGCCAGGTCTGCGCCACCGTCCCGGGCAAGAATACCGGCCACGGCCACCCCGCGCCCCCGCCCCGGCCCACGTGCCGCCTGGGCACCTGAGAATCCGCCGAGACTTATACGACAGTGCGTCGTATCGGTCTTGACACCCGTCACCATCGTGCTGACAAGATGTCAGAAAACGGGCGGGCCGACCGCTCCCGCCGCGGGAAGGGAGACCGATGGTGGAGGACGGGCGCTTCTCCGAGCGGCTCAAGGCCGCCACCTGGCAGGCGCACGGGGAGGCCGAGGAGCACGGGTTCACCCGCGCGCTGCTCGACGGGGCGATGCCCGTGGACGGGTACGCCGCGATGACCGCCCAGCACTACTTCGCCTACACCGCCCTGGAAGAGGTCGGCCGGGCCCTGGCCGACGACCCCCTGGCCGGACCGTTCGTCGACCCGCTGCTGTTCCGCGTGCCCGCCCTGGAGCGGGACCTGGAGGCCCTGTACGGACCCGACTGGGCGCGGCGCGTCTCCCCCACACCGCCCACCGCCACCTACGCCGCGCGCATCCGGCAGATGGCCGACGACCCGGCCGGGTACGTGGCGCACCACTACACCCGCTACATGGGCGACGTGTCCGGCGGCCAGTTCATCGCCAAGGCGGCGGCACGGGCCTACTCCCTCCCCCGCGGCGAGGGGACGGCGTTCTACGACTTCTCGGCGCTGGGCAGCCTGCCCCGGTTCAAAGAGGCCTACCGGGCCCGCCTGGACGCCCTCGACCTGGACGAGACCGCGCGGCGGGCGATGATCCGCGAGACCGGCTTGGCCTACCAGCTCAACACGGAGGTCCTGGCCGACCTCGGACGCCGCCACGCGTCCGGCGCGGCCGCCTGAGCGGCCGCACGGGGCACCGGGCGGCGGGGACGGCGCCGCCCGGCGCCCTCCTGGGCGCCCGCACGCCGGACGCCGCAGGCGGCCCCGCCGCCGTTCGACCGGCCCACGCCCCATCCCGCCGAGCCCGCCGGCGGCATGCCTGATCCACCGGCGGCACACCTGGAGGCGCGCTCCCCCGTCCGGCCCCGGGCGGTCCCCCGGGTGCGGCGGGAGCTCCGTCCTCGCGGACCGGTCCGGCCCCATCGCCCCATGCCGGGAGGACACCGACCAGGACAGGAGCACCCCCGGCCGAGCCGGTGCGGCCGCCGCCGACGCCGTCAGGCCGCCTCCCGCCTCGGTCCGACGCCGCCCGCCCCGCCCTCCGCCGTGCGACCATGGGGGCATGCCCAAGATCTCCGCGCCGACCATCGCCGCCCACCGGGCCCAGACGCGTGAGCGCATTCTGGAGGCGGTCGCCGAGCTGACCCGGACCGAGGGCATCGACGACATCTCCATGACCGAGGTCGCCGCGCGGGCGGGCATCACCCGGACGGCCCTGTACAACTACTTCCCCGACAAGGCGGCGCTGCTGCTCGCCTTCGCCGACGAGGCCACCGCCGACTTCATGGAGCGCTACCGGACCGAGCTGCACGGCGTCCCGGAGCCCACCGACCGGCTGTCGGCCTTCGTCCGCCTCCAGCTGGAGGCGATCGCCGAGCATCCCCACCCCCCGGCCGCCGAGCTCGGCGCCAGCCTGGGGCCGGACGCCTACCAGCGCCTGGCCGACCACGTGGAGCCCATGCAGCAGCTGCTGGAGGAGGTCCTGCGGCACGGGACCAAGGAGGGCGCGTTCACCGGGGAGCCGGTGGCGGCCACCGCCCGGCTGGTGCTGGCGATGATCGGGGCCCAGCGGGTGCCCATCCTGCGCGGGGAGACCTCGGTGGAGGAGGCGCACGCGCTGGTGACGTCCTTCACCCTGCGCGCGCTCGGCGCGGCCGAGCCCCGCACGGACCGGACGAACGGCGCGCACGAGGCGAACGGGGCAGTCGGGGACCGCCCCTAACCCCGCGGGACACGGCGCCCCCTCCCGCAAGCGAGGCGAATGCGCGACAATCGGGCGCGCACACCGCCCGCCCCTCCCCTCCCCGAGAAGGCCTGTCCCGACGTGTCCCTCGTCCTCCTCTTCGTCGGCGCCGTGCTGGTCGCCGTCGCCATGACCAACCGTGTGATCCGCTTCTACCCGGCCCTGGCCGTGCTCCCCGCCCGCCTCACCGAGGCCGGGCGCGCCACCCTCACCACGGTGGGCGGGAGCGCGCTGATCATCGCCTTCTTCCTGGCCCTGTCCGGGATCTGAGCCCCCGCGGCGATGATCTCGACGAAAGTGCCGCCATTTCGGCGGTTTTGACGGCACTCTCGTCGAGATCATCGCGGGAGGCGCGCTAGGCGTTGCGGGGAGTGACGCTGCCGACGCTTTCAGTGATGTCATACGGCTCGCACACAATCACTTCGCACACGACCCCGGCGATCCGTGTGCTCCCCGGGCCGCCCCGGCCTCAGCGCAGCACGCGCAGCAGGGAGCGGGCCGCCCCTGCGGCGGCCACGGCCCCGGCCAGCGCCGCGGCGCCCGCGGCGGCCTCGCGGCGCCGGCCGCGCTCACGGGCCGCCTTCAGCGCGGCCGCACGGTCGGTGTCGCTGAACGCGCCGCCGCACAGCTCCGCCGGGAGCTCCTGCGGACGCCACCGGCGGGGCCACACCGTCGCCACGGGGAGCGCCCCCTTGGCCGCCGTCCGGCTCTTCAGGCGGACCGGGCCGCCCTGCTCCCCGCCCCGCCCTTCGGGGCCGGGCCCTTCGGCCACCAGGTCACGCGGGGCGGGCCCGGTGTAGTACAGCTCTCCCGGTGCCGTGTTCAGCATCTCCGCCAGGATGCGGGCGCACGCGCGCGCGTCGCCCAGCGCCGTGTGCTGCCCCGACGGCCAGTGGCCGTTGAGCGCCAGGCTCGCCCGCGGCAGCGAGTACCGGTCCAGGTCGACCTGGGAGCGCAGCGCACGGAGCGTGCACAGTCCCGGGACCCCTTCGGGCAGCCCCGCCGGGACCAGCTCGGAGGCGAGGAACGCCGCCTCGAAGTCCAGGTTGTGCCCGACGACCACGGCTCCCGAGAACAGCCCTGCCAGCTCCCCGGCCAGTGCGCCGACGCGCGGCGCCCCCGCGGCGTCCCCGTCGGTGATGCCGTGGAACTCGCGCCCGCGCATCGGGGCGCCCGGGTCGACCAGGGTGCTGAACTCGCGCAGCACCGTGCCGTCGCCGCGCATCCGCACCACCGCGATCTCGCACACCCGCGCACCGGCGGCGGGGTCCAGCCCGGTGGTCTCCACGTCGAGGACGGCGTACTCCAGACCGCGCGCCGGAAGGGCGGACCCGCCCCGCACACGGGACAGCGCCCCGTGCGCGACCGCCCCGCGCGTACGCGGGCGCCCTGCCCTCATCCACTCCAGCATGCGGAACGTCCTCCCCCGTAGAACCCGTCACGGCGCCCCGACCGGCGGCGCCGCGCCGCTGCCCGACCCTACGGCACCCGTGCGACGGGTGCGGGAAGAGAGCCGCGGCGCATAACGTTGAGCCGTCTGTCCGATTTTGTCGCGAATGGAGGGCCTGGTGTCCCACCCGTCGTCCCCGCTGCCCGCGTACGTGCCGCTCGCCGAGGTCGTGCGCTCCGGATTCCGTGAGGGCGTGCACTACGGCGCCGTCATCGGCCTCACCGCGGACGGCGCACCCGGGTACGCGCGCGGGCCGGTCGAGGCCCCCATGTTCCCCCGGTCGGCCGCCAAGCCCTTCCAGGCGCTCGCCGCACTGCGCGCGGGGGCGCCGGTCTCCGGCCCCGAGCTGGCCATCGCCGCCGGCAGCCACAGCGGCCAGGACATCCACGCCGACATCGTCCGCAAGGTGCTCGCCGACGCCGGGCTCTCCCCCGAGGACCTGCGCTGCCCGGTCGACTGGCCGATGGGGCGGCGGTTCCGCGACGCGCTGCTCCGCTCGGGCGGGGAGCCGGACCGGCTGCTGATGAACTGCTCGGGCAAGCACGCGGCCATGCTCGCCGCCTGCGCCGCCCAGGGGTGGAGCACCGCCGACTACCTGGACCCCGCCCACCCGCTGCAGGCGATGGTGCGGGAGACCATCGAGGAGCTGTGCGGCGAGCCGGTCGCGCACACCGCCGTGGACGGCTGCGGCGCCCCGCAGATGGCCGTCTCCCTGCAGGGGCTCGCGCGCGGCATCCGCGCCATGGCCCTGGCCCCGGAGGGCACGCCCGAGGCGGCCGTCATCGCGGCCATGCGCGCCCACCCCGAGTACGTGGCCGGTGAGGGCCGCGTCGACACCCGCATCATGCGCGACCTGCCCGGCACGGTCTCCAAGATCGGCGCCGAGGGCGTCATCGTGCTCGCCGACGCCGAGGGGCGCACCGTCGCGGTCAAGGTCTCCGACGGCGACGCCGAGACCCGCGCCCGCGCCATGGTCGGGCTCACCGCCCTGCGGGAGCTGGGCGCCGACGTCTCCCCCGTCGCCGACCTGCTCAGCGTGGACCTGCTCGGCGGCGGCGAGCCGGTCGGCGCGATCCGGCCGCTTTAGCGGCCCGGGCGCCCGCCCCGCGGCGCCGGTGCGCGCCTATCGTGGAGACGGGTCCCCACCACCCCACATCCAGAGCGGAGCCATGGACCACATGGACAACGTCGTCATCGCGGGCGCGGGAATGGCCGGCCTGCACGCCGCCGAATCCCTGCGCGAGGCCGGCTTCGAGGGCCGCATCATCCTCGTCGGGGCGGAGGACGAGCGCCCCTACTCCCGGCCGCCCCTGTCCAAGGAGGTGCTGACCGGCGTCGGCGACGGCGCCGGGGTGGCGCTGCGCGACGACGCGGCCTTCGAGGCGCTCGGGCTCGACCTGCGGCTGGGGCGGGCCGCCGCACGGCTGCTGCCCGGGGAGCGGGCGGTGGAGCTGGACGACGGCGCCCGTGTCCAGGGCGACGGGGTGATCGTGGCGACCGGCGCGCGCGCCCGCCGCCCTGACACGGACCTGGCCGGGGTGCACGTGCTGCGCACCCTGGCCGACGCCGAGGCGCTCCGGGCCGACCTGGACAAGTACGACCGCGTCGCCGTGGTCGGCGCCGGGTTCGTCGGGGCCGAGGTGGCGGCCAGCGCGCGGGCGCTCGGCCGGGAGGTCGTGCTGATCGAGGCGGCGCCGACGCCGCTCACCCGTGCGGTCGACCCGCGCGTCGGGCGGATCCTGACCGACCTGCACCGCGACACCGGCGTGGACGTCCGGCTGGGCACGTGGGTGTCCGGGTACGAGGGCGCGGGCGGTCGCGTGGAGCGGGTGCGCCTGGCCGACGGGTCGGCCGTGGAGGCGCCGGTGGTGGTCTGCGGGCTGGGCGTCGACCTCAACACCGAGTGGCTGGAGGGGTCGGGGGTCGCGCTGGCCGGCGGCGCCGGGGGCGTGGAGTGCGACGCGCTCGGGCGCACGTCGGTGCCGAACGTCTACGCCGCCGGGGACCTGGCGAACTTCCCGCACCCGCGCTACGGCGGCCGGATGCGGCTGGAGCACTGGACCAACGCCGGGGAGCAGGCGGGGGTGGCCGCGCGCAACCTGCTGGCCGGGTCGGGGGCCGCCGAGGAGTACGCCCCGGTGCCCTACTTCTGGTCGGACCAGTACAAGCGGAAGATCCAGCTGCTGGGGCAGGCCGCGCCCGCCGACACCGTCGAGTTCGTGCACGGCTCGCCCGAGGAGCGCAAGTTCGTCGCCTTCTTCGGGCGGGAGGGGCTGCTCATCGGGGTGCTGGGGCTGAAGTCCACGCCGAAGGTGATGCGCTACCGCCCGCTCCTGGCCGAGCGCACCGCCTGGGAGGACGCGCTGGAGGCGGCGGGCAGGTAGGACCGGGGAGGGCCGGGTAGGGCGCGGTGCCCCCGGCCCGGTCGTACCCGGGCGGCGCGCCGCGGTGCCCGCCGCCCGGCCCGTCCTGCGGGTGCTGCCGGTTCTGCCGATTCTGCCGGTGCCGCCCTCAGTCCTCCAGGCTCAGCGCCTGCTTGGGGCACATCCGGACGGCCTCCTCCAGCTTGGGGCGGAGCTCCTCGGGCGGCTCCTCCTGCAGGATGTAGAGGTTGTCGTCGTCGCGGACCTCGAACACCTCGGGCAGGATGCCCATGCAGACGGCGTTGCTCTCGCAGAGGTCGTAGTCGACCTTGACCTTCATCGTGAGCCTCCTTGCGCGGATCGTGATCCCGAGCCTAATCCGCACCGCCCGCCCCGCGCCGCCGCGGCCCCCGATCGGACCCGGGGCCGCGTCAGGATCGCGTCAAGGGGGCGGGGTCACGACGCGGCGAAGCGGTCGGTCGCCTCGATGAGTCGGTGCAGGATGCCAGGCTCGCTGAAGGCGTGGCCCGCGTCGTCGACGATGTGGAAGTCCGCTTCCGGCCACGCCTTGTGGAGGTCGAATGCGGTCCGCGCCGGGGTGCACACGTCGTAGCGCCCCTGCACGATGACGCCGGGGATGCCGCGCAGCCGCCCGGCCCGCTCGATGAGCTGGCCGGGGGTGAAGAAGCCCCCGTTGGAGAAGTAGTGGTTCTCGATGCGGGCGAAGGCCAGCGCGTAGTCGTCCTCGGCGTGCTGGGCCCGCACCGCCTCGTTGGGCAGCAGCGTCACCGTGGACCCCTCCCACACGCTCCAGGCGCGGGCCGCCTCCAGGCGGACGGCGCGGTCGGGGTGGTCGAGCCGCTTGGCGTAGGCGGAGATGAGGTCGCCGCGCTCCTCCTCGGGGATCGGCGCGAGGTAGCCGTCCCACACGTCGGGGAAGATGTGGCTCGCGCCCTCCTGGTAGAACCACTTCAGCTCGTCGTCGCGCAGGGTGAAGATGCCGCGCACCACCAGGGCGCTGACGCGTTCGGGGTGCTCCTCGGCGTAGGCCAGGGCGAGCGCGCTGCCCCAGGAGCCGCCGAAGACCAGCCACTGCTCGGCGCCGATCATCTCGCGCAGCCGCTCCATGTCGGCCACCAGGTTCCAGGTGGTGTTGGCCGAGAGGTCCACGTCCATGCCGGAGGCGTGCGGGGTGCTGCGGCCGCAGTTGCGCTGGTCGAACAGGAGGATCTTGTAGCGCTCGGGGTCGAAGAGGCGGCGGTGGTCGGGGCCGCAGCCGCCGCCGGGGCCGCCGTGCAGGAACACCGCGGGTTTGCCGTCGGGGTTGCCGCACAGCTCCCAGTAGACGCTGTCGCCGCCGCCCACGTCGAGCATCCCGCTGTCGTAGGGCGTGATCGGGGGGTACAGGGTCCGCTGGGACATCGGCGTCCGCCTTCCGTTCTCTCGTCGTGGGGCCTAGAGGTCGGCCCCGGGTCGGGCTACAGGCGCCTCAGCAGCTCGGCCTTCTTCGCGGCGAACTCCTCCTCGGTGACGAGGCCGTCGTCGCGCAGTGCGGCCAGCTCACGGATGCGCCGGGAGACCTCCTCCGGTTCGGAGCGGGGCCCGGCGTCCGGCGCCGGCGCCTCCACCTGCTCCGGGGCCCCTCCTTCTCTATCACCGAGGGCCGCGGCGGCGCCCGCCCCGGTCGGCAGGTGCGCGTTGACCACCGCGGCCAGCAGGCGCAGGCGCGCCTGCTCGCGGCCGTCCTGCGACCCGAGCGCGGCCGGGTCCTTGCGGACGGAGCCCCCGGAGGAGGGCTCCCCGGCGACGGTGAAGCGGATCCCGGCCCACCCTCCCTGGTCGGCCGGCACCCACTCGACGCGCACCAGGCGGTCGAGGGGCAGCACCCGCCCGCCGCGGCGCTGCTCGTCCCTGCCGCGCGGCCGCTTCCAGTGCAGGCGCACCTCCGCGCCGTCGAAGACCGCCTCGCCGCCGTCGCAGTAGGCCTTGAAGGGCGGTGCGGGCACCAGTGAGCGCGCCACCGCGCCGGGGTCGGGGGCCGCCCCGGTCGTCTGGGCCCCCTCGGCGAGCACGCGGAGCTGGTCGGCCTGGTACTCGGCGGTGAGGACGGTGTCGGACGGCCCGGTCAGCTCGAAGGGGTCGCCCTTCTCCTCCGCCCCGGGAACGCTCGCCGCGAAGGGGTCGGCGCCGTCGGCCAGGCGCACGGCCAGCCGCCACCGCCTCCGGCCCGCGCCGGCCTGGAAGTCCACCCCGGCGACCGCCGCGTAGGGCACGGAGCAGCGGCGCAGGAGGCGGAGCAGGCGGTGCACCCGCCAGCGGTCCGCGTAGTCGATGTGGAGCGCGTCCGCGCCGAAGGTCCACGTGCCCTGGTGTCCGCTCAGGTCGCTCACCGGACCGATGCTAGCCCTCCGCCGCACGGCCTCCGCGGCCCGCGACGGCGGCCCTGGCAGCGGCCCGGGACGGCGGTCCGGGACAGGGGGGACCCCCAGCGGTTAGAGTGACAGCGCTCACACACCGGATGCGGAGGTCCCTCCATGCCGAACCCCGCCACCGCCGAGTTCCGGGCGGCGCGCGACCTGCTGCTGGAGCTCCGGGAGGACCGCGCCCAGGCGCACGCGCGCTTCTCCTGGCCCCGGCCCGACCACTTCAACTGGGCGCAGGACCACTTCGACCCGGCCGCCGAGGAGCATCCCGACCGGCTCGCCCTGTGGATCGTGGACGAGGACGGCTCGGAGACGCGGCTGACCTACCGGGAGATGGCCGAGCGGAGCAGGCAGACCGCGAACTGGCTGCACAACCAGGGCGTGCACCGGGGCGACCGGGTCCTGGTGATGCTGGGCAACCAGGTGGAGCTGTGGGAGACCACGCTGGCCGCGATCCGCCTGGGCGCGGTGCTCATCCCCGCCACGCCGCTGCTGACCTCCGGCGACCTGGCCGACCGGATCGAGCGCGGCGGGGTGCGGCACGTGATCGCCAACGCCGCCGACACCCCCAAGTTCGAGGGGGTGCCCGGGCACTGGACCCGGATCAGCGTCGGCTACATGGAGGGCTGGCTGCCCTACACCGACTGCCGCCACGCCGCCCTGGACTTCGCGCCCGACCACCGGACGCTGGCCGACGACCCGCTGCTGCTGTACTTCACCTCCGGCACCACCTCGGCGCCCAAGCTGGTGCAGCACACCCACCTGTCGTACCCGGCCGGGCACCTGTCCACCATGTACTGGGTGGGCATCCGCCCCGGCGACGTGCACCTGAACATCTCCTCCCCCGGGTGGGCCAAGCACGCCTACAGCAGCGTGTTCGCCCCGTGGAACGCCCAGGCCACGGTGCTGTCGGTGAACCAGGCCCGGTTCGACGCGGCCGCGCTCCTGGCGACGGTGCGCCGGTGCGGGGTGGACACCTTCTGCGCCCCGCCGACCGTGTGGCGCATGCTCATCCAGGCCGACCTGGGGTCGGGCGCCGCCCCGGTGCGCGAGGCGGTGTCGGCCGGGGAGCCGCTCAACCCGGAGGTGATCGAGCAGGTGCGCACCGCCTGGGGGATCACCGTGCGCGACGGGTTCGGGCAGACCGAGACCACCGTGACGGTCGGCAACTCCCCCGGCCAGGACGTGCGGCCGGGGTCGATGGGCCTGCCGATGCCGGGCTATGAGGTGGTGCTGGCCGACCCGGTGACCGGGCGGGACGGCGACCAGGGCGAGGTGTGCGTGTCGCTGCGGGACGCCCCGGTGGGGGTGATGGCCGGGTACGCCGACAGCGAGGAGCGCACCGCCGAGGTGATGCGCGACGGGCTGTACCACACCGGCGACGTGGCCTCCCGGGACACAGGCGGGCACATCACCTACATCGGCCGACGCGACGACGTGTTCAAGGCCTCCGACTACCGCATCTCCCCCTTCGAGCTGGAGAGCGTGCTGATCGAGCACGAGGCGGTCGCCGAGGCGGCGGTCGTGCCCTCCCCCGACCCGGTGCGGCTGGCGGTGCCCAAGGCGTTCGTCACCCTGGTGGCGGGGGCGAAGCCCGACGCCGACACCGCCCGTTCGATCCTGGCGTTCTGCAGGGAGCGGCTGGCGCCGTACAAGCGGGTGCGGCGGCTGGAGTTCGCAGCGCTGCCCAAGACGGTCTCCGGAAAGATCCGCCGGGTGGAGCTGCGCACCGCCGAGCACGAGCGCGGGGCGCCGGAGAAGGAGCGCAACCCCGGGGAGTTCTGGGAGGAGGACCTGCCCGGCCTCAAGGAGTGAGTCTCACCTGCTGAGAAGGCCCGCGATGACCCGCACCACACTCCCGCCCCACGGCTCGGACCGGCACCTGTGTTGGCGCTAGGGTTCCAGGAGGGCCGACCGGGGACGACGGGGATGAGGAGCATCCGACACCATGACGAGCAGCACCAATGACACCCGCATCGCCAGTTACCGGCCGCTGGTCGCGCCGCGCGACGTTCTGGCCGAACTGCCGATGGGCCCCGAGCGCACGGCGCTGGTCGAGGACGCCCGGGCCGAGGTCGCGCGGGTGCTGAACGGCGAGGACGACCGGCTGCTGGTCATCGTGGGGCCGTGCTCGGTGCACGACCCGGAGGCGGCGCTCGACTACGCGCGCCGCCTGAAGGACCTGACGCCGTCGGTCGCGGCCGACCTGTGCGTGGTGATGCGGGTCTACTTCGAGAAGCCGCGCACCACCCTGGGCTGGAAGGGCCTGATCAACGACCCGGGGCTGGACGAGAGCCACGACGTGCACCGAGGCCTGCGCACGGCGCGCAAGCTGCTGCTGGACATCGGCTCGCTGGGGGTCCCGGCGGGCACCGAGTTCCTCGACCCGATCACCCCGCAGTACATCGCCGACGCCGTCACCTGGGGGGCGATCGGCGCCCGCACCACCGAGAGCCAGGTGCACCGCCAGCTCAGCAGCGGCCTGAGCATGCCGGTCGGCTTCAAGAACGGCACCGACGGCGACGTGCAGGTGGCGGTGGACGCCTGCGGCGCGGCCGCCGCCCCGCACACCTTCTTCGGTGTCGACCCGGCCGGGGCCGGGTCGGTCGTCAGCACCAGCGGCAACCCGGACTGCCACCTCATCCTGCGCGGCGGGCGCACCGGCCCCAACTACGGGGCCGAGCACGTGCGGTCCGCGCTGGACGCGGTGGAGGGCGCCGGGCTGCGCCGCCGGGTGATGATCGACGCCTCGCACGCCAACAGCGGCAAGGACCACAAGCGCCAGCCGGCCGTCGCCCAGGACATCGCGGCCCAGATCTCCGAGGGCGAGCGGGGCATCGTCGGCGTGATGCTGGAGAGCTTCATCGAGGAGGGCGCCCAGAAGCTGGGCGACCCGTCCGAGCTGGTGTACGGCAAGTCGATCACCGACAAGTGCATGGGCTGGGACACCACCGTCGACGTCCTGCAGGGCCTGGCCGAGGCGGTGCGCCGCCGCCGCAAGGCCTGAGCACCGCGAAGGGCCCAGCACGCACCGCGTGCTGGGCCCTTTTCGCGTCTCTCCTCCTGCGCTCAGTCGACGCCGGCGGCTTCGAGGGTCTCGGGGTCCGGCGCCTTGGTGAGCAGGCTGGCGGCCACGAGGGCGAGCAGCGCCGCGGGGAGCGCGACGACCACGCCGTTGACGTCGCCGGGCGTGCCGGCCAGTTGCCAGCCGATGGTGGTGGCGGCGCCGACGACCAGGGCGGCGACCGCCCCGGCCGTGGTGGCGCGCTTCCAGAACAGCACCGCGAACACCGCGGGGGTGATGGCCGCACCGTAGATGGTGTAGGAGTACATCTGCAGTTCGAGCACGGTCGGGAAGAACAGCCCGAGGGCGAACGCGACCACCGCGATGACCAGCACCGCGCCCCGCTGCACCGCCAGGCCGCGGCGCCCGCCCGCCTCGCCCTGCGCGCCCTTGGCGAAGCGCGCGTAGAGGTCGTAGGCGATGTTGGAGGCGGCCGACAGCATGAACGACGAGCCGGTGGTGATGACGAAGGCGACCGCCCCGGCGAGGATGAGGCCGCCGAGCACGGCGGGCAGGTGGCCTTCGGAGGCCAGGGCCAGGACGGCCATGTCGCCGTTGATGCCGGGCATGAGCACCGCGGCCGCCGAGGCCAGCAGGACCACCGGGACGAAGACGAAGAAGCTGGAGACCAGCATGCCCACGGTGGACGCGCGGGCGGCGCGCTCGTCCTTGGCGGCGGTGAGGCGCTGGTAGATGTTCTGGTCGGCGAGCAGGAGCAGGAACAGCGGCAGGAAGTAGCCGAGGAGCTGCAGGGCGGTGAGCCCGCCGGTGGGTGTGGTGGCCGCCTCGGGCAGGCCGTCCCAGTAGGCGGCGGGGCCGCCGACGGCGGCGAAGACCAGCGGCAGGGACACGAACAGGCCGAGCACGATGAGGATCGCCGAAAGGAAGTCGGTGTAGGCCACCGAGAAGAGGCCGCCGGTGACGGTGAGCAGGGTGACCACGACCGCCACCAGGACCGTGCCCTGGGTGGCGCTCAGCGGGGTGATCAGGCCGACCACGTAGCCCCCGCCGATGAACTGGGAGGCGACCAGGCCGATGTAGGCGAGCGCGGTGACGGCGGCGGCGACGGTGCGGACCCCGGTGCCGAAGCGGGCCTCCAGCAGCTCGGGGACGGTGTGCCGGGAGGCCCGCCGGATGCGCCGGGCGGCGAGCAGCAGGACGAGGATGCCCAGCGGGGTCCCGGCGAAGAAGACGAGCCCGGCGACGGGGCCGTAGGTGTAGGCGAAGTTGGCGCCGCCGATGATGGTCCCGGACCCCACCCAGGTCACCAGCAGGGTGGCGATCATGACGGGCCGGGGCAGGCTGCGCCCGGCGAACAGGAAGTCGTCACCGCCGCCGAGCCGGCCCGAGCGGAGGAAGTACACGGCGACGCCCACCATGGCCAGCAGGTACACGGCGAGGATCACGAGATGGACGGTCTGCATGGAACACCTTCGCGGAAGACCGGGCAGGGGGACGGGCCCACAGAGGGCCGGGGTCGGATCCGAACGATTGCGATGTAAGCAGCACGAACCTGTGTCATGCAACACTCATTGCATTTGATGTGATCCACATCACTATCCCTCCGGTGCCGCATCCCCCCAGATCAGCCCCCTCACGAGAGAGCCGGAGCGACGCCGTCCCTCCCGGCGGGCCGGCGGGGTGAGGGGTGGAGGGCGGCGACAAGGAAAGGTCGGCGCCCCTCACCGCAGCGCCGCCGAGCGCGGCGCGTGCGGGTGGTCGCCGCGGCTGGCAGCGCTGCGCCAGGGGCTGCTGACTTGCGTCGTCACCGCCCTTCAACCCGGAACGTCAGGTGGCCTGGTACCCGGCAGGCACCCCGGAGAGGGGGAGCCGACCGATGGCCCCTGCCCGTGTCAGAAGAGTTCGGCCTGTTCCCACAGGGCCTCGGTGCGGCGGACGGCCTGGAGGGCCTCATCGCCGCCGATGCGGGTCAGTTCGGCCAGCAGTGCGTGGACGACGGCCATCACCGGCGTCAGGGACGGGAACATGCCCACCCCTTCGCTCGGGACCAGGATCACGTGCGCGGCCTCCTCGACCAGGGGCGAGTCCCTCCGGTCGGTGATCACGGCGGTGGCGACGGACCGCTCGGCGGCCATGCGGGCGGCCGAGCGGATCACGCGGGGGACCCGCCACAGGTCGCACACCAGGACCAGGTCGCCCTTCCTCAGCCGGGACACGGCGGCAACGAGCGCGGTCCCCCCGGTGTCGCGCAGCTCCACGTCGTAGCCCATGATCCCGGCGGCGTGCGAGAGCTGCAGCCCCGGCGCGGCGAACGTCCCCGAGCCGAGCACCAGGGTCCGCCGCGCGCCGTGCAGCGCCTGCGCCAGGGCGCGCACCCGCTCCGGCTCCAGGGTGCGGTCGAGGGTGCGCAGGGCCTCGCGGTCGGAGCGGACGGCGTCGCGGACCGGGTCGGCGGTGTCGGCGTGCTCGGCCAGCACCTCGCCCGCGGTGAGCGAGGCCAGGTACCGCGAGCGCAGCTCCACGCGCAGGGCGGGCCAGCCCGAGAAGCCGAGCTGCTGGGCGGCGCGCACCACGGTCGCGACGTTCACCTCGGCCCGCGCGGCCAGCTCGGCGGTGCTGGCGTAGGAGGCGAACCTCGGGTCGTCGCGCAGCACCCGGACCACCCGCTCGGCGGCACGCCCCAGGCGGCCGCCCGCCAGCGCCTCCTCGATCCAGTCCGGCATCTCGGCCCTCCGCCTCCGCTCTCCCGCCCGGTTCGGGCCCGTCCCGGCCCGGCGACCATTGTCGCCTCGCCCCGGCCCGGCCCGGCACCGCACCGGCGGCCGGGACCGCGAAGGCGCCCCCGGCCCTCCCCCCACCCCGTCATGCAACATATATTGCGAATGAGGCGCGCATCACCCGGCGCGCCGCTGGCACCCGCGACCGGAGGTACCCCATGGCCGACCGCCCCCGCACCACCCTGTTCACCGGCGCCGCCCTCCTCGACCCCGAGGCGGGCACCCGCACCCCCGGCTCCTGGCTGCTCGCCGACGAGGGCCGCATCGCCGCCACCGGGCAGGGCCGGGCCCCCGACCCCGGAGAGGGGGCGCGCACCGTCGACCTCGCGGGGGCCACGCTCATGCCCGGCCTGATCGACGCCCACGTCCACCCCACCGCCTTCAGCGCCGACCTGGGCGCGGCCATGGACCACTCGCCCTCCTACGCCACCGCCTTCGCCGCCCGCTCCCTCAACGACATGCTGCACCGCGGCTTCACCACCGTCCGCGACGTCGCCGGGGGCGACTGGGGCCTGGCCCAGGCCGTCGACGAGGGGCTGATCGACGGCCCGCGCCTGCTGTTCGGCGGCAAGGCGCTCTCCCAGACCGGCGGGCACGGCGACTTCCGCGGCCCCGGCCGCCAGGACACCGGGTCGCACGGCTGCTGCCCGAGCACCGGCCTGGTGTGCGACGGGGCGACGGCGTTCCGCCGCGCCGCCCGCGACCAGCTGCGCACCGGCGCCCACCACATCAAGATCATGCTCTCCGGCGGGGTCGCCTCGCCGACCGACCGGATCGACTCCACCCAGTCCGCCGAGGAGGAGATCCGCGCCGTGGTCGAGGAGGCCGAGGCCGCCAACCGGTACGTCACCGGCCACGCCTACACCGCCCGCGCCGTCAACCGGGGCCTGCGGCTGGGCGTGCGCTGCATCGAGCACGGCAACCTCATCGACGAATCCAGCCTGGAGCTGTTCCTGCAGCGCCGGGCGTTCCTCGTGCCCACCCTGGTCACCTACCAGGAGCTGGCCCGCCAGGGGGCGCGCAACGGGCTGCCCCCGGAGAGCCAGGCCAAGGTGTCCACCGTGCTCGACCGCGGGCTGGAGGCGCTGCGCATGGCGCACGAGGCCGGGGTGGACCTGGTCTTCGGCACCGACCTGCTCGGCGGCATGCAGGCCCACCAGAGCGAGGAGTTCGCGATCCGGGCCCAGGTGCAGCCCGCCGCGGCCGTACTGCGCTCGGCCACGTGCACCGCCGCCCGGCTGCTGAACCTGGAGGGCCGGGTGGGCACCCTGCGCGCGGGCGCCGACGCCGACCTGGTGGTCGTCGACGGCGACCCGCTGGCCGACGTCACCGTGCTGGCGGAGCCGGAGAAGAACGTGCGCGCGGTGGTGCGCGGCGGCGAGGTCCGCGTCGACCGCGGCCTGGGCGCCCCGGCGCGGGGCTGAGCCGCCCCACGTCCACGGCGGGCGCCACGGTCACGGCAGGTGCCACGGTCCAGGTCATGGGCCTGTCCAGGGGCGGCTCCCCGGGGCCGCCCCTGTGCTCGCCGGAGGTGCGCTGCTACTCTGAAGCCGGTCGACGACCCCGCACGGGAGAGAGTCCGCGCAGCCGGCGCGGGCCGCCGAAGGAGCAAACCCTCCCCAGAGAACCTCTCAGGCGCTGCGGACCGTACGGGCGAGACCACTCTGGAAAGCAGGGGCACCGCCGCCCCTCGCCGAAGGTGCAAGCCGCGCCGTGCGCGCGGTGAAGCTCTCAGGCACCGATGACAGAGGGGGAGGATGGCTACGCCTTTGGATTCACAACGACGACCATCCTCTCGGGAGTGACCATGACATCCGCCGGCGGCGCGTCCGCGAACCTCCGCGAAACCGCCCTCCGCTCCGCGCATGAGGCGCTGGGCGCCACCCTGGTCGACTTCGCGGGCTGGCTGATGCCCCTGCGCTACTCCGGCGAGAAGGCCGAGCACACGGCCGTCCGGGAGAAGGCGGGCCTGTTCGACCTCTCCCACATGGGCGAGGTCCGCGTCACCGGGCCCCAGGCCGCCGGCGTCCTCGACCACGCGATGGTCGGGTTCCTGTCCAAGGTCGCCGTGGGCCGCGCCCGGTACACGATGATCACCGACGAGGACGGCGGCGTCCTCGACGACCTGATCGTCTACCGCCTCGCCGACGACGACTACCTGGTCGTCCCCAACGCGGCCAACGCCGCCACGGTGCTGGCCGCACTCCAGGAGCGGGCCCAGGGCTTCGACGCCCGGGTGGAGGACCGCTCCGCCGACACCGCGCTCATCGCCCTCCAGGGTCCGGCGGCCGTGGACATCCTGGCGCCGCTCACCGACGCCGACCTGTCGGAGATCAAGTACTACGCGGGGTACCGGCACACCGTCGCCGGGCAGCCGGTGCTGCTCGCCCGCACCGGCTACACCGGCGAGGACGGCTTCGAGCTGTTCATCGAGCCCGCCTCGGCCGCCCCCGCCGTGTGGGACGCCCTGCTCAAGGCCGGCGAGCCGCACGGGCTGGTCCCGGCCGGGCTGTCGGCGCGCGACACCCTGCGCCTGGAGGCCGGGATGCCGCTGTACGGCCAGGAGCTGACCCGCGACCTCACCCCCTTCGACGCCGGGCTGGGCCGGGTCGTCAAGTTCGAGAAGGGCGACTTCGTCGGCCGGGCGGCGCTGGAGCGCGCCGCCGAGCGCAGCGCCGACCGCAGCGGCGGGCGCCGCCTGATCGGGCTGTCCGCGCGCGGGCGCCGCCCCATCCGCAAGGACATGCCGCTGCTGCGCGACGGTGAGCAGGTCGGCACGCTCACCAGCGGCGCCCCCTCCCCCACCCAGGGCACGCCCATCGCGATGGCCTACGTCGACGCCGACCTGGACACCGCGGCCGGGGAGTTCGCCGTGGACGTGCGCGGGCGCACCGAGCCCGTGGACGTCGTCGAGCTCCCGTTCTACAAGCGGGAACGCTGAGTTCCGGCGGCGCCGCGGCGCCGCCGCCCCGGTCGCGAGCCGTGTGTGCGGGCAGGCGGCCCACCGGGCAGAATTGCCACCGGGTGGGTGCGATCCGCACGAAGCGCCCGCGGTCGATCGGCCCCCCGCGGCGGCCGGACCCGGTAACCGGACACCACTGACGAATCCTCCTGGAGAGAAATTGAGCGTTCCCGCGGAGTTGAGCTACACCGAAGAGCACGAGTGGGTCTCCATCAGCGACGGCGTGGCGACGGTCGGCATCACCAAGTACGCCGCCGAGGCGCTCGGTGAGATCGTCTTCGTCGAGCCGCCGGAGACGGGCGCCACCGTGGCCGCCGGGGACACCTGCGGCGAGGTGGAGTCCACCAAGTCCGTGAGCGACATCTACGCTCCGGTCAGCGGCGAGGTGGTCGACGTCAACGCCGCCGCCGTGGAGGACCCTGAGATCATCGGAACGGACCCTTACGGGCAGGGCTGGCTGTTCAAGGTCGAGCTGTCCGAGGAGCCGAAGGACCTTCTCTCCCCGGAGAAGTACACCCAGCTGACCGAAGGCGAAGGCTGATTCCATGACCGATCGCACCCTTCTCGACCAGACCCTCAAGGAATTCGACCCCGAGGTCGCCGCGGCCGTCGACAAGGAGCTGTCCCGCCAGCGGGGCACCCTGGAGATGATCGCCTCGGAGAACTTCGCTCCGCGCGCCGTGCTTGAGGCCCAGGGCACGGTGCTCACCAACAAGTACGCCGAGGGGTACCCGGGGCGGCGCTACTACGGCGGCTGCGAGTACGTCGACGTGGTGGAGCAGCTGGCCATCGACCGCGCCAAGGCGCTGTTCGGCGCCGAGCACGCCAACGTGCAGCCGCACTCGGGCGCCCAGGCCAACACCGCGGTCTACTTCGCCCTGCTCAAGCCGGGCGACACGATCCTGGGGCTGGACCTGGCGCACGGCGGCCACCTCACCCACGGGATGAAGATCAACTACTCGGGTAAGATCCTCAACCCCGTGCCCTACCACGTGCGCGACGAGGACGGCCTGGTCGACTACGACGAGGTGGAGCGGCTGGCCAAGGAGCACCGCCCGGCGATGATCGTCGCCGGCTGGTCGGCCTACCCGCGGCAGCTCGACTTCGCCCGGTTCCGGGAGATCGCCGACGCGGTGGGCGCCTACCTGATGGTGGACATGGCGCACTTCGCCGGCCTGGTCGCCGCGGGGCTGCACCCCAACCCGGTGCCGTTCGCCGACGTGGTCACCACCACCACCCACAAGACGCTGGGCGGCCCCCGCTCCGGGCTCATCCTGTGCAAGGAGGAGCTGGCCAAGAAGATCAACTCCGCGGTCTTCCCGGGAATGCAGGGCGGTCCGCTGGAGCACGTGATCGCGGGCAAGGCGGTGGCGCTCAAGGCGGCCGCCTCCGACGACTTCCGCGACCGCCAGGAGCGCACGGTGGCCGGGGCGCGCATCCTCGCCGAGCGGCTGACCCGCCCCGACGCGGCCGAGGCCGGGGTGAAGGTGCTCAGCGGCGGCACCGACGTGCACCTGGTGCTGGTGGACCTGGTCGACTCCGAGCTCAACGGCCAGGAGGCCGAGGACCGCCTGGACGAGATCGGCATCACCGTCAACCGCAACGCGGTGCCGAACGACCCGCGCCCGCCGATGGTGACCTCGGGGCTGCGCATCGGCACCCCGGCGCTGGCCACCCGCGGGTTCGGCGAGGAGGACTTCGCCGAGGTCGCCGACGTCATCGCCGAGGCGCTCAAGCCGGGCTACGACGCCGCGGCCCTGCGCGGCCGGGTCGAGGCCCTGGTGCGCAAGCACCCGCTCTACCCGGACCTGTAGGCCCGGGCCCGGCCGCACGGCCGGGAGCCTTCGGCGACGAGGCCGGGCCGGGCGCGGCCCCGACACTTCGGGCGGGGCCGCGCGCGACCCGGCTATTTTCGTATCCGGGGGGTGTTCCCGTATCCGCACCCCGTTCCCCTATCCGCATCCCCTGTGCTCGACGAGGAGGGCAGGACAGATGGCCATCAGCGTCTTCGACCTGTTCAAGACCGGCATCGGACCGTCCAGTTCGCAC
This sequence comes from Nocardiopsis endophytica, assembly GCF_027706725.1. Classification (GTDB taxonomy): domain Bacteria; phylum Actinomycetota; class Actinomycetes; order Streptosporangiales; family Streptosporangiaceae; genus Nocardiopsis_A; species Nocardiopsis_A endophytica. Next base: position 8,986 of record NZ_JAQFWQ010000037.1, on the reverse strand, counting down.
ACCGTGGGCCCGATGAAGGCCGCCGCGACCTTCGTCGACGGCCTGGCCGCCGAGGGCGCGGCGGAGCGGACGGCCGCCCTGCGCTGCGACCTGTACGGGTCGCTGGCACTCACCGGGAAGGGGCACGGCAGCGACACCGCCGTCGTCCTGGGGCTGCTCGGCGAGACCCCGGAGGGGGTGGACCCGGACGCGGTGCCGGACCTGCTGGAGGCGGTGCGCACGAGCGGGCGGCTGCGGCTGGGCGGCACCGGGCCCGAGATCGCCTTCGACCCGGCGCGCGACGTGGAGTTCCTGCGCAAGGAGACGCTGCCGGGGCACCCCAACGGGATGCGGTTCACCGCCTTCGACGCCGAGGGCGGGGAGCTGCGCTCCAATGTCTACTACTCGGTGGGCGGCGGCTTCGTGGTGGACGAGGAGGCCTCCGGGGCGGACCGGATCATCCCGGACACCACCCCGGTGCCCTACCCCTTCGCCACCGCGCAGGAGCTGCTTGAGGTGTGCCGTGAGACCGGCATGTCGATCAGCTCGGTGATGCTCGCCAACGAGCGCGCGTTCGGCCGCACCCCCGAGCAGGTGCGGTCCGAGCTGCTGGAGATCTGGCGGGTGATGCGGGCCTGCGTGCGGCGGGGGGTGACCACCGAGGGGACGCTGCCGGGCGGGCTGCGGGTGCCGCGCCGGGCGCACCGGCTGTACCGGCAGCTCGGGGGGCGCTGCGACGAGGCGGGCCTGCTGCCGCCGGACGACGCCGACCGGTCGGACCCGCTGCACGGCAGCGACTGGATCACCCTGTACGCGCTGGCGGTGAACGAGGAGAACGCGGCCGGCGGGCGGGTGGTCACCGCCCCGACCAACGGTGCGGCCGGGATCGTCCCGGCGGTGCTGCACTACTACACCCACTTCCTCCGGGGCGCGGGCGAGGACGGCGTGGTCCGGTTCCTGCTGGCGGCGGGGGCGATCGGGATCCTGTTCAAGGAGAACGCCTCGATCTCGGGCGCCGAGGTGGGCTGCCAGGGCGAGGTCGGCTCGGCGTCGTCGATGGCGGCCGGCGGGCTGGCCGAGGCCCTGGGCGCGACCCCGTCCCAGGTGGAGAACGCCGCGGAGATCGCGATGGAGCACAACCTGGGGCTGACCTGCGACCCCATCGGGGGGCTGGTCCAGGTGCCGTGCATCGAGCGCAACGCGGTGGCGTCGGTGAAGGCGGTGACCGCCACCCGCATGGCGATGCGGGGCGACGGCAGCCACTTCGTGTCCCTGGACAAGGTGATTGAGACGGTTCGCACCACAGGCCGTGACATGTCTGATAAGTACAAGGAGACGAGTCGCGGCGGGCTGGCCGTGAACGTCATCGAGTGCTGACAGACAAGGACATGCATGGTCAAGAGGGTTGTCAAGGTCGCCCGACTGTCCAAACACCGTCACGAGTCCGCCTCGGTCGAGCGCCAGCTCTCCAAGGGGCAGGCGTGGGCGGACCTGAACGATGCCGTCGTCGCGGGTCAGGCCGTGGACGTGGACGTCTCCGGGGACGTCCCACCGTGGGAGCGTCCGGAGCTGGGCGAGTGGCTCAAGCGTCCAGAGGACTTCGACGTACTGACCTTCTGGAAGCTCGACAGGTTGGCGCGAAGCCTCAAGGGCTTCGTTGACTTCCTGGAGTGGGCTGAGAAGAACGAAGTCGAACTCGTCTTCCTGGATGACAGGATCGATCTGACCTCGGACATGGGTCAGCTTCTCGCAAAGATCCTCGCGGCCTTCGCTGAGTTCGAGCTGAAGACCATTAAGGGGAGGACGCAGGACGGGATCAACGCCGTCATCCAGAGCGGTCGGTGGAAGGGCGGTATCCCGCCGTACGGGTACCGTCCGGTCAAGGAGGTTCGGAACGAGGTCTACGGCTGGTATCTCGTCAAGGACACCGAGAGCCAGACGGACACCGCCTCCCGGGTACTGGAACTGGTTCGTCGGGTCGTTGACGACCATGAAGCCGTCGCCCGAATCAGGGACGACTTCACCGAGCGCGGAGTCCCTACCTCATCCGACGCCCACCGTATCCGCATGGGCAAGGAACCGAAGGGAGCCAAGTGGACCACGTCGCAGATCATCAAGGTCCTTCGGAGCCGTGCCCTACTCGGAGAGTACGAGACCCATTCGGGAGAGACCACACGCAACGCACAGACCGGCATGGTCGTCCAGAAGGCTGAACCTCTGATCGCCCCTTCCCGCTGGAACGACCTTCAAGAGTGCTTGGACCGGGCGAGCCGTAAGAAGACGCAGAACCGAAAGGGCGGCTCGATGCTCGCACAGGTCGCCATGTGCGATGTCTGCTCCCGACCCCTGCACCACTTCCAGAGCGGGACACGCCCCTACTACCGATGCTCTTCCTACTCTCTCCCTGAAGGACGTTGCGCCAACAAGATGGTCCGGTCCGGGACCATCGAGAAGGCTGTCTCTGACTATGTCATCTTCCTGGTCGGAGACCTTGAGAAGAAGGAACGTGTCGTCGTCCCTGGCATCGACTATTCACGAGACATCGCCAGTGTTGATGAGGCGCTAGAAAACCTTATCGGCAACATGACGACCCTCAAACCTGGTTCCCGAGCAGCGGATGCAGCGCGCAAACAGATCGAAGAGTTGGAAAAGCGACGAGAAGCACTCGAAGCCCTTCCCACTCGCCCTGAGGAAATCAAATTCGTTGGTACCGGCGTGACTGCCGGGGACTCCTGGAACGCTATGACCTACCAGGAGAAAGGTGCTTTCCTTCGGAACCACGACTTCAAGGTGTGGTTCCGCGACACCAACCAGACGAGCCACCCAGAACCCGCCTTCCGGTTCTCAGGCAGAGATCTCGAAGAGCTGTACACCCAAGCGACGGGGATCGATCCCGGAAGCCCTGAGGCCGAAGATTGGGCACTTCGGGTCGAACTTGCAAGCGAGGGCACCACTCGCATTACAGGCGTCCCCATGGAAGAGATTGACTTCCAAGCTTCACCAGAGCAGCGACAGCAGCAGTCTGCCGAGTGGCAAGCGAAGAACCCCCATAGGTATGACCCCTTCTTGGAACAAGCAACTCCAGCAACGGGGACTCACGCCCCAGATGCATAGTTGTGCAGACCCTTACCTACCTATATACACCCTTATGTTCGCTATAAACCACCTTGCCCCCTGCCTAGGGGCGTTACCGGAGCCCTGAACTCAGGAATCCTCCTCGACGGAGAGGGCAACTTCAGCTTTGCTCGCCCAGGCCGCCCTCTGATAGCTAGGCTGGTCATGAGCGCGCTGAACACCATGAGGCGCCCCACCTTGCGGAGTAGTGGTGTCCCGATGATCAACTGGAGCAACCTCGATCCAGCAAGGATCGAACGTGCGGTAAAGATACTCATTCGACGCCTTCACCCTTCGGCCCAAGGGGTCGACGGCTCAGGCGGGGACGATGGTAAAGACATCTTCTTGGACACCCCCGAAGGTTTGACGATCTTCGAGATAAAATCATTCTCCAAACGCCTCACAAGCCAACAGAAGAGTCAAATAAAGAAGTCGCTCAAGAACGCGAGCACACATCACCCCAAGTGTTGGATCCTAATCCAACCACTTGATCCATCACCCAAGGAGATAGTTTGGTTCAACAACCTCCGGAAGCTTCATAAGGACATTATCCTAGAATGGCGAGGAAGAGACTGGCTCGACGGACAATTTTCTTTGCATGAGGACATTCGTCGCTACGTCGAGGGATCAGATTATGATCTTCTGACACGCGCCAGCGAGCTAAACCATGAGGTTTCTGCCCTAAGCAACGGTATTTCTGATGCCGAGAAGCGCCTAAAGGGTCTCAGCAAGCGCGTTGATGAGCTTTCTCCATGCTATGCAGTAGACCTTGAAGTTCGCGATGGAGTGGCTTCCTTCTTCCTCAGAGAGAAGTTTCCCGGAGCCTCTGAAATGGATCCGATACATGCCACTCCCACGTTCATTTTTCCCGCACAGGATGAGGGCGCCCGAGCAGCTCAAGCTTCCCTGCAAAATGCACTTGACTACGGTGAGGGATGTAGAATCCCCGGACGCTACATCCAGGGGATCGATATTCAAGCCTCCGAGGAAACCAAGAAGCTCCTCAATTTCAACGAGGAGGACAAGTACGAGTACCTGGATATCCTACCGATCGACAGTAGTGACGGTCTGCCCTTGCCAGCCACTCTGGAGGTCTCTTTCTCTGAAGCGAGCCCACCTCCACAGAGCCTCCCTCTTCAGTTTACAAGGAAGGGGATTGGGCGGAAGGGAATCATGCTCTCAGGGGGTGACACGTCAGGCTTGATCACGGTCACTGCCAGATTTGACCACCCAGGAGCACGCCACGGACGCGCAGATATAAATCTAAAATTCGCCGCCATGCAAGGCTTTTTCCCGTTCGCTATTCGCCCCATATGCGAGTTCATCTTATCGGCACTCGAAGGGGACCACATCTCCCTAAAGTTTGGACATCTCGAGGACAAGGCAAAGGAATTTAATAGTGAACTATTCGAAGAATTCAAGTTCTCGGCCCGACTGGTTATTGCTCTGGATGACCTCCAGAAAGCAACCAAGCAGTCCTTCAGGACTCCCGGAGATTTGACAATCGAAGACCTGTACACCATCGAGATGGCTAGAGATTTGGCCACCAAAGGGTCTGCAGACTGGATCTACCAGGGACTCCCCTGGAAGGTCAACCACGCAGAGATCAGCGACTTCCTTGAAAAGTTTGGCCCCGATAATCGAGGGGCAATTTTCGTTGTTTCTGAGAGCCTCACTATCCCCGTAGGGGAACATGTGTTCCAGTTCGGCCCCGTGAGAATTGGATCCTCACACATGGAGTTGATAAACCGATCCGAAATTGAATCTGCCGCTGGAGGCACTTTGGACCCCGAGGCTCACTTCCGATGCTTGGAAGGGGACAAGATCACAGTGACGCGCCTTCGCCAACCCTCCGAGTGAGAAGACGGATCCCGTGAGCCCAGAGCACTGGACGGATCTGATCATGCACGAGCGACACGCCGTGGTGTGCCCTGACATGCGCTGTTAACCGTAGCACTCGCCCTGTCATCCGCACTATGAGGGACACCGGCCGGGAGATGATGGACAAGTACAAGGAGACCAGCCGAGGAGGACTGGCGGTCAACGTCATCGAGTGCTGAGGGTTTGTAAGACCGCTCAGCGAGAGCGCCGGGAGAGCAGAGCCGCGACTTCGTCGGCCTCCAGGACATCCCCTGCCTCGATGTCCGCGCGCGACTCCGCGAGTTGGTGCAGGGCCTCTGGGCTTGCGAGCACGTCTAAGGTCTCTTCCAGACTGCCCGGATCCTCGTCCCTCATTGAGCCAGCTTCCTGTTGAGCTCGGCCGACAGTGCGACGACGCGCTCCGCAGCTCTCATGATGCGGTGGTCGCCGTGCCGCTCACCCTCGTGCGCACCAGGCGGTTCCATGGTTCCTCCGGCCTCTTCCGCCTGCGGAGCCGGCTCCGGCCCGGCCTCCCAGGAACCCATGGCACACCCCCTGATCATTCGCCTGCGGCCTCACGGTACTCGGGCTAGCGCCAGAAGATGCCGATGACGAGGAAGACCATCTACGTGGACCCGGAGGACCTCGCCCTCATCAAGGATGACGGCGCGGCGGCGGGGCGTCTCGCAAGCGCACATCATCCGTGAAGCGATCCTTCTGGCCGCCATGGCGAACCGTGTGTGGGACGAGCCGATCGACTGACCCATGTTCAGCAGGTGTGAGCCGGTCGACGGCGATCGCTGACGCCCTGCCCCCTCTCTCAGGGTGGTGCCGGCTCCCCCACGGACTCGGGGTCCTGGTTCATGTACGTACGTCCAACCTCGCCCGTACCGTCGTCCCCATGTCCACAGCGGTATCGGCGGCGCCGTCGCGCCCGTCCACTAGGCCTCGGCGCATCCTCGACATCGACGCTCTGAGGTCCTTCGCGCTCTTCGGGATCCTCGTCGTCAACATCGGGTACTTCGCCTCGGGATACACCTTCCACCAGGTCCACGACCCCGCGTTCGCGTCCGTGGCGGACACGGCGGCGCACTGGGTCGTGACGGTGTTCTTCGAGATGAAGTTCTACCTGCTCTTCTCGTTCCTGTTCGGGTACAGCCTCACTCTGCAGATCGACTCGGCCGCTCGGAAGGGCGTCGACTTCCGGCCGCGCTTCCTGCGCAGGCTGGCCGCGCTCCTGGCCATCGGCGCCCTGCACGCCGTCCTGCTCTTCCAGGGCGACATCCTCACCACCTACGCCCTGCTCGGCCTGCTCCTCCTCGCCCTGCACCGGATCCGACCGCGCGCCGCGCTCATCACCGCCGGGGTGATCACCGCTCTCATGACGGTCCAGTTCCTGGCGATGGCCGCCACCGGGGTGGCCGAGGTGGACACCGGCGCCGCCCTCGCCGCCGGGGCGCAGACGACCTCGGCGCTGGCGGGCGGCCCACTCGACGTCGTCGCCGAGCACCTCCGGTCGCTGCCGCACATGGCCGTGGCCCTGGTGGGCATGCAGGGCCCGGTGGCCTTCGCCGCGTTCCTCACCGGGCTGGCCGCAGGCAAGCACCGCGTCCTCGCCGACCCGGCCGCGCACGACCGGGCGCTGCGCCTGGCGCAGTGGGTCGGCTTCCCCGTCGGCCTGGCCGGATCACTGGTCCTCGCCGCGCTGGGCGGCACCGCGGACCCGGCCGGGGTCGCCGTAGCGGTGGTGACCGCGCCGTTCCTCACGGCCGCCTACTCCGCCACCCTGCTCCGCTTCTTCCGGACCGGCGCCGGATCCCGGACCGCCGCTGTGCTGGCGCCCGCCGGACGGATGGCGCTGACCAACTACCTGGCCCAGTCGCTGCTGTGCGTGCTGCTGTTCACCGGCGTCGGCCTCGGGCTGGTCGGCCAGGTCTCCCCCGCCCTGGTGCTGCTGATCGCCGCCGGGATCTACCTGCTCCAGCTGGGCGCGTCCGCGTGGTGGATGTCCGGACACGCCTACGGCCCCGTCGAGTGGGCGCTGCGGGCCGCCACGAACCTGGAGGTGCCCCGGTGGCGGATCGGCGGCGCCCACCGCAGGTGACGGGGCCGTCGTACGGTGCCGCCATTCCGGGCCGTCAGCCCATCTGGCTCATGTCCATGTACATCAGCTCCCACAGGTGGCCGTCGGGGTCGAGGAAGGCGCTGCCGTACATGGGCCCGTCGGCGGTCGGCTCCCGGGTGACGGTGCCCCCGGCCGTCCGGGCGCGCTCGGTGAGCGTGTCGACCTCCATGCCGCTCTCGGCGGACAGCGCCACGATGACCTCGCGGCTCTTCTCGGTGTCGGCCACGGGCTTGTCGGTGAACTGCCCGAAGAACTCCGGGAGCAGGACCATCACGTAGATCTCGTCGCTGACCACCACACAGGCCGCGTTCTCGTCGCTGAACTGCGGATTGATCGTGAACCCGAGGTCGGTGTAGAAGGTCTTGGCCCGGTCGAGGTCGGAGACGGGCAGGTTGATGAAGACTTTCCTGTTCTCAGCCATGGACCGACGCTAGCCCCGACCGGTGACGTTCCGGAGGCCCTTCACCCGAACTTGGGGAAATCATGGCCTTCCGGACAACACCCCCGCCCGTGGCGCCGATCGCGCCGCAGCCGCCCGGGCACCGTTCCCTTGGAGGGCACCCAGGGGATCAGGCCTGGACCGGTGCCGGTTCGTGGCGGTCGCGCAGCAGGCTCTCCCGGGCCTCGTCGCTCTGCAGGGGGCATCCGCCGCAGTAGGCGCCGCCGAACCGGTAGTAGAAGCAGCACCCGCCCTTGACCAGGAACGTCCGCTCCGGGCGGTGGGCGGGGCGCCCGGCCAGGGCGACGGTGAACGGCCGCTGCCGGGGCGCGACCCGGTCCCGGTCCCGGTTGAGCAGGCGGACCATGCGCGCGGCCCGGTCCCAGGCGGCGGCCTGGTCGGCGCCGACCTCCTCGGCCGCCGCGAGCAGCGCCGAGTGCGGGGCGTCGGCGATCACGCCCCACTGGGCCCGCGCCCCGAACCGGGTGGCGGCGCGGACGGCCTCCACGACCGGGTCGAGGACCGCGACCGCTCCGGCCATGACCCATTCGTCGAGTTCACGGTCGCCGGGGAGCTCGACGACGCCGGGGCGGCGCCCCATCGGGTCGCCGGGCAGGACGCCGACGGTGCCCTGCCGGACGGCGGCCTCGACGATGCGCCCGTTCTCGTCAGGCCGCACCCACAGCCGTTCGGGGGCCAACTCGGGGGCGCGCCCGGTGAGGTAGGCGGAGGCCGAGGCGAAGCAGAGGACCTGGCGTCCGACGTCGGTGGCCAGGAAGGAGGCCGCGGAGGTGCGGTGGCCTTCGCAGGAGCGGCGCATGAGCAGGTCGATCAGCTCGGGCACCCGCTCGGGCAGCCGGTCGGCGCGGATCCACCCCTCCCCGTCCGGGCCGGAGGCATTCGGAGCGACCAGCCGCACGCGGAAGTAGAGGGTGCGCTCGTTGACCCAGCGCACGACCCCGGCGAGCGGGTGGCAGCTCTTCATGGATCCCCCTTGGACACGACACCGCCCCGGAGAGGACCGGAACACGGCGGAACAGGGATGCCCGGGACACCACGGGCGATCGCGACTGAAGGTAAGCCTAGCCTCATCTGAGCATCACGGGAAACACCGGGGGCCCAGAAACCGCACCGGCGCGCCCCCGGACGCACCCACCGGTCCTGCCCATGATCCGACGCACGAGCGGACACAACGCACACAGCCAGGGAACGGGCACACAGAAGGCCGTCACAGGGGCGACGACGGCAGAGCCGGTACCCCGCTCACGGGCTCCGGCCGCCCGCCGGACCGCCGAGGTGCAAGGTGGAGGGCGGCGATGAGGAGACGTCGGCGGCCCGCACCGCAGCGCTGTCGGCCATGGGGCGTGTGCGCGGTCACCGGAGATGGCAGCAACGGCGACAGCGGGGTGGTTCTCGGCCCTGCCTGCCGGGCGCCGGGCCCCTCCGCGATGATCTCGGGAAAAACGACG
>NZ_JAQFWQ010000036.1 GCF_027706725.1 Nocardiopsis endophytica | reverse complement strand
AGTGCGGCCGGCCGGGTCAGTGGTCCGCGGCGTGCCCGGCACCGGTGGCGGCACCGGGGACCGGTGCGGGCTCCCCGTCGCGCCGGTAGGGCAGGCATGTGGGCAGCCCGGTGTCCGGGTCGGAGATGACGGTGGTGTCGATGCCGAAGGCGGTCCGGACGACGTCCTCGGTGAGCACGTCGGCGGGGCGCCCGTCGGCGATGATCCGGCCCCCGGCGAGCACGGCCATGGTGTCGGCGAAGGCCGCCGCCTGGTTGAGGTCGTGCAGGACCACGGCGACGGTGATGCCGTGGTCGTCGGCGAGCGAGCGCACCAGGCGGAGCACCTCCACCTGGTAGCGGATGTCCAGGTAGGTGGTGGGCTCGTCGAGGAGCAGGACGGGGGCGCGCTGCGCCAGCGCCATGGCGATCCAGGCCCGCTGGCGCTCGCCCCCGGACAGGTGGTCGATCTGGCGGTCGCGCAGCGGCCCGGTGCCGGTGGCCTCCAGGGCCCAGGCGACGGCGTCCCGGTCCTTGCTGCCGGACCGGCCGGTGAGCAGGCCCCGGTGCGGGTGGCGGCCGTAGGCGGCGAGCTCGGCGACGGTGATGCCGGAGGGCACGGTCGGGGTCTGGGTGAGGAACGCCAGGTTCCGGGCGAGCCCGCGCGGGGAGTAGGAGGCGATGTCGGCGCCCTCCAGCAGCACCCGCCCGCTCTCGGGGCGGTGCAGCCGGGCCAGGGTGCGCAGGAGGGTCGACTTGCCCGACCCGTTGGGGCCGACGAGCGCGGTCACCTCGGCGCGGGCGAGCTCCAGGGTGACATCCCGGCAGATCGGTGCGCCCCCGTGGGCGAGTTCCACGCCCTCGGCGCGCAACGGGACGGTCATGCCTGCCCTCTCCTCCGGCACTGGTCAACGCGGGCAAGCCTAACTTAGGCAAGGCTTCGCTATGACATCAGGGGTGCCTGGGAGCGCGCCCGGGGTCACGCCGGGAGCCGGGGTCACACCAGGAGGCCGTACCTCCTCGCCTCCGTCACGGCCTCCACCCGGGTGTGCGCCTCCAGCCTGCGCATGGCGGTGCGCAGGTAGGCCTTGACCGTCTCCGGGCGCAGCCCCAGCCGCTGTGCGGCGTCGGCGTTCGTGCACCCTTCGGCCACGCACGCCAGCACGTCGATCTCGCGCGGGGCCAGGTGCGGGGCGTCCGGGCGGGTGCCCGCGGACGCCGCCGCGTCCATGCGGGCGCAGACCTCCAGCAGCCGCTCCCGCATCTGCTCATCGTCCACGTCGGCGGCCAGCGACCGCAGCTCGGCGTTGAGCGCCCGCACCTCCGCCCACCGGGGCGATCCCGGGCCGGGCTCGTCGGCGGCCGCCCGCGCGCGCTCGGCCTCGGCGGCACGGCGGCGCGCCTCGTCCCGGACGGCGATGCGCTGGCCCGCCTCGCGCGCCGCCTCCTCGAAGGCGGCGACCGTACGGTCCCCCAGGGTCAGCGACCGGCGGAGCCCGCCGAGCAGCACGCCGCGGGTGCGGCCGCCGACCACGATGGGGGTCGCCACCAGCGCCTTGAGGCCCTCGGCGCGCACCGCCGCGTCGTAGTCGTGGCTGATCTGCTCGGCGTGCAGGTAGTCGGGGACCCACAGCGGGCGCCGCAGCGCCGCCGCCTTGCCGCCCAGTCCGCGCCCCGGTCGGACGACCAGCCCGCGGATCGCGTCGGTCCCGGCCCCGAACAGCTCGGTGTAGTGCACGCGCTCACTGGCGCGCGCCGCTCCCCCGAACACCACCGGCAGGCCGCTGGCGCGGCGCAGGCCGGGCAGGGCGGAGCCGATCTCGGCGGTGGCGTCGCGGTCGGAGTGGGACCTCATGGCGTCCTCCAAGGGGGTGCCGTCCCAAAGGGCCGTCCAGGGGCCGTCGGTCTTCGAGTGGTTCGAGAGGTGGGTCACATGCAACACGATCACGCCCCGGTGCGCAAAGGCCCGCGGCACCGGCCCCGCCATACCCCCGTTCGGGGGTACTGAGACCTGCCTCACATGGAGCACCATCGTGGCGGTCGGCCGTGGAAGCGCACGGCACGGCGAACGCGTTGGAGGAGCGCAGCATGTCGAAGTCCTATGCCTGCGGGATATCGCGGACCCCGCTGTTGGGCGACACCATCGGGGAGAACCTCGACCGCGCGGTCGCCGCCCACCCCGACCGGGAGGCGGTGGTCGACGTCGCCCAGGGCCTGCGCTGGACCTACGCCGAGTTCGGTGCCCAGGTGGACCGCGCCGCCCGCGCGCTGATCGCCGCCGGGGTGGCCGTGGGAGAGCGGGTGGGCATCTGGGCGCCCAACCGCGCCGAGTGGACCCTGGTGCAGTACGCCACCGCCAAGGTCGGCGCGGTGCTGGTCAACATCAACCCGGCCTACCGGCGCAGCGAGCTGGAGTTCGTGCTGCGCCAGGCGGGCGTGCGCATGCTGGTGTCGGCCCAGGAGCACAAGGGCAGCGACTACAGGGCCATGGCCGAGGAGGCGCGCGGCTCCGCCCCGTCGCTGCGCGAACTCGTCTTCTTCGACGACCCCTCGTGGGACGAGCTGCTGAACGGGGCCGACCACGTGGCCCCGCAGGAGCTGGCCGAGCGCTCCGCCGGGCTGTCCGCCGACGACCCGATCAACATCCAGTACACCTCGGGCACCACCGGATTCCCGAAGGGCGCGACGCTCTCCCACCACAACATCGTCAACAACGGCTACTTCGTCGGCGAGCTGCTGGGCTACACCGAGCACGACCGGATCTGCCTGCCGGTGCCCTTCTACCACTGCTTCGGCATGGTCATGGGCAACCTGGCGGCGACCAGCCACGGGGCCTGCACGATCATCCCGGCCCCGGCCTTCGACCCGGCGGCGACGCTGTCGGCGGTCGCGGCCGAGCGCGCCACCTCGCTGTACGGGGTGCCCACCATGTTCGTCGCCGAGCTGGGCCACCCCTCCTTCGCCGAGCACGACCTGTCGAGCCTGCGCACCGGCATCATGGCCGGCTCCCCCTGCCCGGTGGAGATCATGAAGCGGGTGGTGGCGGAGATGCACATGTCCGAGGTGGCCATCTGCTACGGCATGACCGAGACCTCGCCGGTGTCCACCCAGACCCGGGTCGACGACGACTTGGAGCGCCGCACCGGGACGGTCGGCCGGGTGATGCCGCACGTGGAGGTGAAGGTGGTGGACCCGGCCACCGGCACCGTGCTGCCGCGCGGCGAGGCCGGGGAGCTGTGCACCCGCGGCTACTCGGTGATGCTGGGCTACTGGGACGAGCCCGGGCGCACCGCCGAGGTGATCGACTCCGCCCGCTGGATGCACACCGGCGACCTGGCGGTGATGCGCGAGGACGGCTACGTGTCCATCGTCGGGCGGATCAAGGACATGGTGATCCGCGGCGGGGAGAACGTCTACCCGCGCGAGATCGAGGAGTTCCTGCACACCCACCCCAAGGTGGCCGATGTGCAGGTGGTGGGCGTCCCCGACGCCAAGTACGGCGAGGAGCTGGCGGCGTGCGTGCTGCCGGCCGACCCCGCCGACCCGCCCACGCGGGAGGAGATCGCCGCCTTCTGCGAGGGGCGGCTGGCCCACTACAAGGTCCCGCGCTACGTGCGGGCCGTGGAGTCCTTCCCCATGACCGTCAGCGGCAAGGTCCGCAAGGTCGAGCTCCGCGAGTGGGCCGCCCGGGAGCTGGGGCTCGCCTGACCGGCCGCGGCGCGGCCGCCCCCCGCTTTCCGCACGGGGGCGGGGCGGCCGGGCCGCGGCCCCGTGCGGTCACACCCGGTCCAGGAACCCCCCGTCCACCACCAGGTTGGCCCCGGAGGTGAAGGACGAGGCCGGGCTCGCCAGGAACGCCACCGCGCGCGCCACCTCCTCGGGGGCGCCCAGGCGCCCCATCGGGATCGCGTCGCGGATGGAGGCGTAGAAGTCGGGGGTGTTCTCCCTGCGCCGCGCCCAGCTCCCGCCGGGGAACTCGATCGGCCCCGGGGAGACCGTGTTCACCCGGATGCCCTCGGCGGGCAGGGTGCGCGCGAGCGTGGCGGCGTGGTGGTTGAGGGCGGCCTTCAGGGCGCCGTAGGCGTTCGGCCCCGACGGCGGGCCGCCGTGCAGGGCCGAGGTGGTGGACACCAGTACCACCGACCCGCCGCGCTCGGAGGCCGCGAGGTGCGGGCGGGCGTGCTCGGCCATGGTCACGAACGGCATCACGTCGGTGGCGAAGCCCGTCTCCCAGTCGGCCGAACCGCCCGCCGAGACGTTGGACACGAGCACGTCGATGCCGCCGAGCCCGTCGGCGGCCCGGTCCAGGAAGGCGCGCAGGGCGCCGGTGTCGGCCACGTCGACCGCGCCCTCGACCACGGTGGCGCCGGTGGCGCGCAGCTCCTCGGCGGCCTCGGCCAGCGGCCCGGCCGAGCGCGCGCACACCGCCAGGTCGGCCCCCTCCTCGGCGAGGACCCGCGCGATGGCGCGGCCGATGCCCCGGCTGGCGCCGGTCACCACGGCGCGGGCGCCCTTGAGTCCCAGATCCATGTGTCCTCTCCTCGTCCCCTCGTCGTCCCGCGGCGCCGTCGGGGGCCGCGAAAGCGGCGGTGGGCACCCCTCCGCAGAGGGGCGCCCACCGTGCGGAAGTCCGCCTCGTCCCAGGCTACGCCGGGGGCGGCGCGTCAGGCCCCGGTGGAGTGGAACCCGCCGTCGACGTGCACGATCTCGCCGGTGGTGGCGGGGAACCAGTCCGACAGCAGGCCCACCACCGCGCGGGCGGCCGGCTCGGGGTCGGTGGTGTCCCAGCCCAGCGGGGCGCGCTCGGGCCAGTGCGAGGCCAGCTCGTCGAAGCCGGGGATGCTGCGCGCGGCCATGGTGCGCAGCGGGCCGGCCGAGACCAGGTTCACCCGCACCCTGTGCTCGCCCAGGTAGCGGGCCAGGTAGCGGGCGGTGGAGGTGAGCGCCGACTTGGCCACGCCCATCCAGTCGTAGATGGGGTAGGACACGCTGTTGTCGAAGTCCATGGCCACGACGGACCCGCCGTCCTTCATCAGCGGCAGCACCGCGGTGGTGAGCGCCTTGAGGGAGTAGGCGGAGGTGTGCATCGCGTTGGCCACGTCCTCCCACGGGGTGTTGAGGAAGTTGCCGCCCAGCCCGGACTGCGGGGTGAAGCCGATGGCGTGCACGACGCCGTCGAGCCCGTCCACGTGCTCGCGCACCCGGTCGGCGAGGCTGGACAGGTGCCCCTCGTCGGTGACGTCGAGCTCCAGCACCGGCGGAGCGTCGGGCAGGCGCTGGGCGATGCGCTCGACCAGGCTGAGCCGGCCGTAGCCGGTGAGCACGACGGTGGCGCCCTGCTCCTGGCACAGCCGGGCGACGTGGTAGGCGATCGAGGAGTCCGTGATCACCCCGGTGACCAGGATGCGCTTGCCTTCGAGAATTCCCATGAGAGTCCTTGTCAGGTGTTCGTGCGTGCGGCCGGGCAGGGCCTAGTGGCCCATGCCCAGGCCGCCGTCGACCGGGATGACCGCGCCGGTGATGTAGGCGGCGTCCTCGGAGGCCAGGAAGCGGACGGCCTTGGCGATCTCCTCGGTGGAGCCGTAGCGGCCCAGCGGCACGCTCTTCTTGATCTCGGCCTGGCGCTCCTCGGGCAGGGCCGCGGTCATGTCGGTCTCGATGAACCCGGGGGCGACCACGTTGACGGTGATGTTGCGGGAGCCGAGCTCGCGCGCCAGGGAGCGGCCGAAGCCGACGAGGCCGGCCTTGGAGGCGGCGTAGTTGGCCTGCCCGCCCGAGCCGAGCAGGCCCACCACCGAGGAGATCAGGACGATCCGGCCGGTGCGCTTGCGCATCATGCCGCGCACGGCGCGCTTGGCGACGCGGAAGGTGCCGGTCAGGTTGGTGTCCAGGACCGAGGAGAAGTCGTCCTCGCTCATCAGCGCGAGGAGCTGGTCCTTGGTGATTCCGGCGTTGGCCACCAGGACCTCGACCGGGCCCTGCTCCTCCTCGACGCGCTTGAAGGCGGAGTCGACCTGGGCGGTGTCGGTGATGTCGCAGGGGACGCCGAGCAGCCCTTCCGGCGGCTCACCGGACCGGTAGGTCACGGCGACGTCGTCCCCGGCGGCGGCGAGCTCACGGGCGATGGCCAGGCCGATCCCCCGGCTGCCGCCGGTGACCAGTGCCGAGCGGGACATGTAAGGGCACCTCCGTACGCGCTGCTGAGCGCGGTAAGACCATGTCAGAACGGACAGCAGAGTATCGAGCTACCGCCCGGTACATGAACCGCGGGCGCCGCGGCCCCCGCCGCCGTGCCCGGGGGCCCGTTCCGGCCCGGCCCCGGGGCGGGTACCGGGCGTCCCCGCGGCGTCGCCGCAGCGGAGAGCGGGTATGGGGGGACTGGCGCGCGCACCGGTGCCGGCCACCGGTCGGAGCCTTGGAGTTCCCGGGGAGGACCACCATGACGACCGTCACGACCGCTGCCCCCGTCGACTTCGCCCGCTACGGCGACTACGGAAGCTCCCTGACCACCCCCAAGGGCGCCGCGTTCGAGCGCCCTGCGTACCGCTTCGGCGGCCGGATCGGGTCCGAGCGCTTCCCCGCCGAGGCGGGGCGCTACCGCCTGTACGTGTCCTACGCCTGCCCGTGGGCGCACCGCACGCTCATCGTGCGCGCGCTCAAGGGGCTGGAGGACGCGGTCTCGGTCGCCGTCGTCGACCCGGTCCGGGACGGCCGGGGGTGGGCCTTCCGCGAGGGGCCGGGGCACGGCCCGGACACCGTCGGGCACTTCGCGCTGCTGCGCGACCTGTACGAGGGCACCGAGCCCGGGTACGAGGGGCACGTGTCGGTGCCGGTGCTGTGGGACACCGACACCCGGCGCATCGTCTCCAACCGGTTCGACGAGATCGCGCTGGACCTGAACGCCTGCTTCAACGCCTGGGCGCGCAACCGCGCCGACCTCTACCCGGCGGGCCTGAGGGAGGAGATCGACGCGCTCGACCGCCATCTGTACGCCGCCGTGAACAACGGCGTGTACAAGTGCGGCTTCGCCCCTTCGCAGGAGGCCTACGACGAGGCGGTGGCGGCGCTGTTCGAGGCGCTCGACGGCCTGGAGGAGCGGCTGTCGCACCGGCGCTACCTGGCCGGGGACCGGATCACCATGGCCGACGTGCGGCTGTGGCCGACGCTGGCGCGCTTCGACACCGTCTACGGCACCCACTTCAAGGCCAACCTGAGGCGGTTGCAGGACTACCCGAACCTGTGGGGGTACGCGCGGGACCTGTACGCCGAGCCGGCCTTCGGCACCACCACCGACTTCGACCACATCCGGCGGCACTACTACATCACCCACGGGGCGCTGAACCCGCGGCGGATCGTGCCCGCGGGGCCGCTGCCCGACTTCGCGGCCCCGAACGACCGCGCCCGCCTGGCCGGGGCCGGGGCGGGCGCGGCGGCGGGCGCGGGGGCGCGGGTGGTCAGCCCGCGCCCAGGCGCTTGAGCCCGGCGCCGACCAGGCCGGGGACGGCGTCGCCGATGTGCGCGAAGTCCCCTCCGACGGTCTTGCCCTGGGTGTAGCGGAAGTGGATGCCCTCCAGGATCACCGCGAGCTTGAAGAAGGCGAAGGAGACGTACCAGTCGAAGTCGGACAGGTCCCGTCCGGAGCGCTCGGCGTACCGGGCCACCAGCTCGTCGACGGCGGGGAAGCCCTCGGCGGCCGCGGCGTCGCCCACGCCCGGCACCGAGGGCACCTCGGCGCCGCTGTAGACGGCGATCAGCGCCAGGTCGGTGAGCGGGTCGCCGAGGGTGGACATCTCCCAGTCCAGGACGGCGGTGATGCGGTCGGCGCCGCCCCCGGAGGCCACCAGGACGTTGTCCAGCCGGTAGTCCCCGTGCACGACCGCGGGGGCGGGTGAGGCGGGGATGCGTGCGGCCAGGCCGTCGCGCAGCTCCTCGACGCCGGGCAGGTCGCGGCTGCGGGAGGCGTCGAGCTGCTTGCCCCAGCGGCGGACCTGGCGCTCCAGGAACCCGTCGGGGCGGCCGAAGTCCTCCAGGCCGACCCCGGCGGGGTCGACGGCGTGCAGGGCCACGAGGGTGTCGACCAGGTCGAGCACGACGGCCCGGGTGCGCTCTGGGCCCAGCTCCGCCAGCTGGCCGGAGGTGCGGTAGGGGGTGCCCTCCACGTACTCCATGACGTAGAAGGGCGCGCCGAGCACGTCGGTGTCGGTGCACAGCAGTTCGGTGCGCGGGACCGGCACGGGGGTGGGGGCCAGGGCGCTGATGACGCGGTGCTCGCGGGCCATGTCGTGGGCGGTGGGCAGGACGTGGCCGAGCGGGGGGCGGCGTACGACGAGGCTGCGGGCGCCGTCGGTGACCTCGTAGGTGAGGTTGGAGCGGCCCCCGGCGATGAGCCGCGCGGTCAGCGGGCCGGCCGCCAGGCCCGGGCGCTCGGCGTCCAGGTGCGCGCGGAGGCGTTCGGGGTCCAGGCCGGGTGGGGGCGTGCCGCGGTCGTCCACGCGTGCTCCTCGTTCGGTGGTGGGCGGTCGGCGAACCAACATACCACTTGGTCTGTCGCCTGGGCCGCTCCCCCGGCGCCTCGCCTCCCCCTCCCGCCCCACCCGCCCCGACCTGCCGAAGAAGGATTGCATTCGCGGGCCCGATCATGAAGGTTTCTTACTAACCCCTGTTCGACAGGGAGTCGCGGCGTCTCCCCCGCGCCGGACACGCACGAGGGGCGGCGCCCGACCTCACGCACGGTGTGTAGTGAATTCACTACACTCTGCACATATCGCTGAGCGGAAGGAGCCCCCGTTGGCCCGCCCCGACCGGACCGCCCGCCCGTCGCCCCGCGACGCGGCCGCGGCCCCCATCCCCCGAACCGCCGCCGTGTGCGGCGTGCTCGCCTTCCTCCTGACCGCAGCGCTCACGGCCGCGCCCCCGGCGTCGGCCTCCCCCGGCCGCTCCGAGGGCGCCGAGGGCGCCGGACGGCCCGGAGCCGGATGCGAACCCCCCGCCGACGCCCCGCCCAAGCGCCGGATGCGCGCCGAGTGGATCGCGAGCGTCGTCAACATCGACTGGCCCAGCGAGCCCGGCCTCAGCCCGAAGGAGCAGCGCGACGAGCTCGACGCGCTCTACGACGAGGCCCAGGCCAATGGGCTCAACGCCGTGTTCGTGCAGATCCGGCCGACCGCCGACGCGTTCTGGCCCTCCCCGCACGAGCCCTGGTCCGAATGGCTGACCGGCGAGCAGGGGCGCGACCCCGGCTACGACCCGCTCGCCTATGCCGTGGACCAGGCGCACGCGCGCAACCTGGAGTTCCACGGCTGGTTCAACCCCTACCGGGTGGCCATGCACGACGACCCCGGGCGGCTGACCGAGGACCACCCGGCGCGGCGGAACCCGGACTGGGTGTTCTCCTACGGCGGGCGCCTGTACTACGACCCGGGCGTGCCCGAGGTCCGCGCGTTCGTCATCGAGGCCATGATGGACGCGGTCGAGGGCTACGACATGGACGGCGTCCACTTCGACGACTACTTCTACCCCTATCCCTCCGGCGGCCAGGAGATCCCGGACGGGGACACCTTCGCCGAGTACGGGGGCGGCTTCGACGACATCGGAGACTGGCGGCGCGACAACGTGAACCGGCTGGTCGAGGAGATGGGCGAGGCGGTCCACGCGGCCAAGCCGCACGTGAAGTTCGGCATCAGCCCGTTCGGGATCTGGCGCAACGCCTCCAGCGACCCCGACGGCTCGGACACCTCCGGGTTCGAGTCCTACAGCGGCATCTTCGCCGACAGCCGCACGTGGGTCCGCGAGGGCTGGGTGGACTACATCAACCCGCAGGTGTACTGGGAGATCGGGCTGCCGGTGGCCGACTACGCGAAGCTGGTGCCCTGGTGGGCCGAGACGGTCGAGGGCACCGGGGTGCACCTGTACATCGGGCAGGCGGCGTACAAGGCCGGCAACGACGGCGCCTGGTCCGACCCGCAGGAGCTCTCCCGCCACCTGGACCTCAACCGGCGGTACCCGAACGTCGCCGGGGACGTGTACTTCAGCGCGACCTCGCTGCGGACCAACGCGAGCGAGGCGATGGAGGCGGTGGTCGAGGACCACTACTCGTCTCCCGCGCTGATCCCGGTCAAGGAGGACCTGGGCGGCCGTGCGCCGTGGCGGCCGCACGTGGTGGGTGCCGAGGCCGGTGAGGGCGGCACCGAGCTGACGATCCGCCCGCACCGGCGCACCCCGGCGGCCTACTTCGCCGTCTACCGGTTCGACGGGGGGCCGGACCCGGACGACCGGTGGTGCGGCCTCAAGGACCCGAGGAACATGATCGGGACCGTGCGTGCGTCCGGCGGCGGGAAGACGGTGTTCACCGACCCGGAGGGCGGCGGCGACCGGACGTACTACGTGACGGCGCTGGACCGCCTGCACCACGAGAGCCGTCCGGCGGTACACCACGTGGGCTGACCGCGAGGCGTGGGACCGCGGGGCCGGTGCCCGCTCCGGAGCGGGTACCGGCCCCCTCCGCCGTCCTCCCCCGGTGAGGGATCCCACCGAAGAGACCGGCCGGTAACAGGCCAACCGGTCTATTGTGTTCCCAGGCCTTCCCGAGGCCCACCAGCCCGCCGGACCACCCGGTCCGCGCCCCCGACAGAAAGGCCGTGCCGTGGCCGTGCGTACCCGCGGCGGTCGGGCCAAGCCGACCGCGACCGCGCCCGACACCGCGCTGATCGCCGCCGCCTCACCCGACAACCCGGTCCCGCAGCGGCTGCTGGCGGTGGCCACCCGCCTGTTCGCCGACAAGGGGTTCGACCGCACCTCGGTGCAGGAGATCGTGGAGACCGCCCGGGTCACCAAGGGCGCGATGTACCACTACTTCGACTCCAAGGACGACCTGCTGGCGGAGGTCTACGCCCGCGTCCTGCGCATGCAGATGGAGCGCCTGGAGGCGATCGCCGCCGAGGGCGGCCCCGTGTCCGAGCGGGTGCGCCGCGCGGCGGCCGACGTGGTGGTGACGACCATCGCCAACCTGGACGACGCGACGATCTTCTTCCGCTCCCTGCACCAGCTCAGCGAGGGCAAGCAACGCGAGGTGCGGTCGCAGCGCCGGACCTACCACGAGCTGTTCCGCTCCCTGATCACCGAGGGGCAGCGCGAGGGCGTGTTCACCGACCGGGTGCCCGCCGACATCGTGGTCGACTTCTACTTCGGGTCGGTGCACCACCTGAGCACCTGGTACCGCCCCGACGGCGAACTGGCCCCCACCGAGATCGGCGACCACTACGCGGACCTGCTCCTGAGCGCCCTCCGCCCCGACGGCCCGGGGCCTGCAGCAGTGAAAGACCTGCCCCAGCCGTGAATGCCGATCCCGCGCCCCGGTCGGAGGCGGGTGCACGGAAGTGGAGACGCTACAGCGTGTGAGACCTGGAGGCCGGGGCCCGACCGGATCCGGGAGTGGACCGGCCTGTGCCGTGGCGGCCGGTCCACTCGCCCGTCACCCTTCGGCGCCGGCCTTCTCGCGGGCTCGGCGGCCGCGGACCAGGAGGCCGACCGACAGCAGGGCCACCAGACCCAGTGCGATGAGGTAGGCCGAGACCGCCATGGACGTTCCCGCCACGCTGAGCAGGGCCACCATCGCGAACGGGGCGAACCCGCCGCCGACCACCGAGGCGATCTGGTAGCCGAGCGAGGCGCCGGTGTAGCGCACCTCGGCCGAGAACAGCTCGGCGAACAGGGCGGCCTGCGGGGCGTACATGACGCTCAGGAAGACCCCCGCGACGAACATCCCGACGGCCATGAGCAGGATGTCGCCGGTGTCGACGAGGAGGAAGAGCGGCACCGCCCACAGGCAGAGCCCGACGATCCCGAAGGTGTAGACGCGGATGCGCCCGATCCGGTCGGACACCGACGCGGCGATCGGCATCAGCGGCAGCTGGAACAGGCTCAGCCCGAGGGCGACGGCGAGCACGGCCTCCCGGGCCAGACCGAGCTCGCGGGTCGCGTAGTCCAGGATCCCGGTGATCAAGATGTAGAACGTAGCGGTGTTGACCGCGAAACTGCCCGCCGCCAGCAGCACCGTGGCCTTGTGGGAGCGCAGGACGTCGCGCAGGGGCGAGCCCCGTTCTTGCCGCTCGGCGGCGGCGCGGCGGAAATCGGGGGTCTCCTCGACGTTGCGGTGGATCAGCCAGGCCAGGACCAGGACGAAGACGCCGAGCAGGAACGGGATCCGCCACCCCCAGGCGGCGAAGGACTCGTCGCCGGTGGCGAAGCTGACCGCGAAGTAGACGCCGTACGCGGCGACGAGCCCGAGCGGCACGCCCATCTGGACCAGGCTGCCGTAGAGGCCGCGGCGGCCCTCCGGGGCGTACTCGGTGGCGAGCAGGGCCGCACCGCCCCACTGCATGCCCACGGCGATGCCCTGGACCAGGCGCAGCAGCACCAGGGCGATGGGGGCGGCGATGCCGATGGCCTCGTAGGAGGGCAGCAGCCCGATGGCGGTGGTGGCGGCGCCCATCCCCGCCAGCGCCCACACCAGGACCGGTTTGCGGCCGTAGGTGTCGCCGAGCTGGCCGCCGATCACCCCGCCGAGGGGGCGGGCGAGGAAGCCGACCGCGAAGGCCGCGAAGGAGGCGAGGACCCCGGCGACCGGACTGAACTCGGGGAAGAACAGCGAGCCGAACACCAGGGCGGCGGCGACGCTGAAGACGAAGAACTCGTACCACTCGACGGTGGCCGTGGCGGCCGCCGCACCGGCGACGACCCGGCGTGTGCGCAGGGGGACGTCCAGCCCGGGAGAGGCGGGGGTGGTCGGGGGGTCAGCGGACATGCCGGTCCTCCTCGGCAGGGGATGGGACCACGGGCGCCGGGGCGATGCGGGACGCCCCGGCACCTGGCCCGACGATGGAACCGACCAGCCGGTATGTCAACGCCCCTTCCGGCCTTCGCGACCCGACCGTGACCTGAGGGAACGGCGTCCGACGCGGGTGCGCGCAGGGCGCAGTGGGCGGCGGGGCGGACCGGGCGCCGCCCGGCACCGCGTTCATCCGCACAGAGCAGGTCGTTTGCATCTGAGTCGAAATTCGTTGACCGCCGAAAATCCGATGGTTACCGTTTTCCGTACTCTGATCTCTCCCCCGGGCCGAGTCCGCACGATTCGATCAAGGTCTTTCACCGACGCCTGTACGAACGGCATCTGTACGAACGGCACCGACCCCGGCACACCTGTCCCCCGTATTCCGTATTGGAGAGTGCGATGTCCCGTCTCCACGCGTTCGCCATTGGGCTTCTCACCGTCGGAGCGGTCTTCACCGCCACGGCCCCGGCCTCGGCGGCCGAGGCCTCGCAGGCGGACGACGGCGTCCGGACCGCCGCCGCGTGCTCCGGTTCGCGCATCGGCGTGACCTACACCAAGTCCACATCACCCCTGCGCACGGGCCCCGCCGCCAGCTACAGGGAGATCCTCACCCTCCCCGCCGACTACCAGCTGGGCATCTACGAGGTGACCAGGAACAGCCACGGCAACGTCTGGTACCGCGTGCAGTACACGACACGGGCCAACGACTGGTGCGGCTGGGTCTACTCCGGAAACGTCACCTGACGGAGCACCCGCCGCGAAGTACCGGCCGCGAATCCCCGGCCGTCGAATTCCCCGCAGGCCTTCATGAGCCGGAGCCCATCGGAAGCGGAATGATGCTGGGAGGCCTGCGGGGACGAATCGCCGTCCCGCGGCTTTTCAGCCGCGCCCCCGGCGTTCGATGAGTTTGGCGTGGAGAAGGGACCCGGAGACCTCGATGTGAAGGGGCGCGTCGGCGGAGAAATCCTTTGAGGCGACCTTGGCCTTGGAGAAGGCGAGGTTGAGCCCGCCGGCGTCGACCACCGTTCCGGGCGGGGTGACCAGGCGCAGGCGGCCGTGCATCATCTCGGCGTTGATGCGCACCAGGTTCGACGTGATCAGCGCACGGGTGAAGTCGAGGGTCACCCTGCAGATCTGCGTGTGCACATCGATCCGCGGCGGAACGGGCCACCGCCCGTCCTGGACGTACTTCCCGCCGGCCTGCCTGATCACCAGGACCTCCTTGGCCTCGGGCCGGGCCGGCAGGTCGGCGGTGAGCGCGGACAGCTCCCCGCGCGTCCGGGCGTTCAGCGCCCTCTCCACCCGGGTGTCGAGCTCCTCGGCGCCGAGTCGGCCGTCGGCCGCGGCAGCCTGCAGGACCTCGACGACGCGGTCGCGGTCCGCGTGCGACGCCCGCATCTCGGGCGCGTGATTCGACATGCGGACCACGCTAGCAAGCCCGCGCTTGCCCGCCCACGGTGCCGACCGGCCGCACACGGCCGGGGCGCCGGAGCCGATCGGCAGGCGCTCAGCAGGGCGAGTGGAGACCGACGGTCACATGCTGCTACTACTGAACGCACAGGGAGACACCCCCACACTCGTCTCCCTCACCCCGCACCCACGAGGACCATGAAGCAGCCGCACCCCGCTCAGCCTGCGTCGACTCTGCTCTCCTCGCCGCCGGTACCGGACGGGCCGCCCG
The DNA here is from genome assembly GCF_027706725.1 of Nocardiopsis endophytica. GTDB lineage: Bacteria > Actinomycetota > Actinomycetes > Streptosporangiales > Streptosporangiaceae > Nocardiopsis_A > Nocardiopsis_A endophytica. The sequence goes on along the minus strand of NZ_JAQFWQ010000036.1, from coordinate 46,875 downwards.
TCCGGGCCGTCGGCGTGCCGGACGCCGTCCGCGTCCCGGCCCCCGGACGGGCTCCCGGCCCGGACCCAGGGCCGGAGCCGCCGGGCGGCCGGGCCGCCGCCGATGCGGCACCGCCCGACGAGGAGCCTCCCCATCCGCCGCCCCCCGGGCGGCTGACCGGCGTCGACCTCGCCCGCTACCTCGCCATCGCGGGCATGCTCGTCATCCACTTCGGCGTTCCGTTCCTGGAGGCGGACCGGCCGACCGCCGCGATCGTCTTCACCTACGCCTGGGGCCGCTCCACCATCCTGTTCGCCTTCCTGGCCGGTGTCTCCCTGGCGCTGGCGTCCGGGGGCGCCCGCCCGCACCGGGGGCGGCGCGCCCGCACCACCGCCGCCCGGGTGGCGGTGCGCGGCGCCTGCCTGCTGGTCATCGGCTGGCTCCTGCACGCCGTCATCACCGCCGGCCAGTCCAACCTGACGGTGATCATCACCTTCTACGGCCTGTACTTCCTGCTGGCCCTGCCGTTCCTGCGCCTGCCCGCCCGCTGGGCCGCCACCGCCGCCGCGGCCGCCCTGGCCGCCGGGCCGCAGCTCCTGTTCCTGCTGCGCCGGTCCAACGACACCGGCGGCGCCGTGTCCGCCTTCACCGAGGCGTGGAACGGCCGGGACCCCGCCCACCTCCTCCTCGGCCAGGGCATGCTGGAGCTGGGCGTCTACGGCTACTACCCCGCCCTCGCCTACCTGGGCGCGGTGCTGGCCGGGCTCGCGGTGGGCCGCCTCGACCTGCGCTCCCGGGTGGTGCGGCTGCGGCTGGCCCTCGGCGGGGCCCTGCTGGCCGCCGTCGCCTACCGGGTGTCCTGGCACGCCTGGTACAACTACGGGCTCTACGACGCGCTCGGCCCGCGCGAGGAGGTCATCGGCTCGATCCCGACCGACGACGCCCGGTGGCTGCTCACCAGCATGCCGCACACCTCCACCAGCGTGGAGGTCGCCGGGGGCGTCGGCGTGGCCGCGTGCATCCTTGCCGGCTGCCTGTGGGCCGCCGAGCGCCTGCCCCGGCTGCTGGAGCCGTTCACCGCGGCGGGCGCGATGGCGCTCTCGGTGTACGCCGTGCACGCGCTGGCCATGGCCTGGCAGGCGTGGTTGCCCGACCACTTCGTGGGTCTGGCCGGGGCGGTCGACGCGCACATGGCGGAGGTGTTCTTCATCGCCTCGCTCATCGGCGCGTTCCTGTGGCGGAGGCTGGTCGGGCGGGGGCCGCTGGAAGCCACCGTGTCGACGCTGGCCCAGGCGGCCGCCCCCGGCCCACGGACGGGGGCCCACGCACGTCCGAAGGGGTGACGGGGGCGGGCGCCAGGGGCGGCCGCGGGCGCGCCCCGGCCGGGTGGGTCAGACCCAGCCCGCGTCGTGGGCCAGGATGGCCGCCTGCACCCGGTTGGTCATCTCCATCTTCGCCAGGATGCGGCTGACGTGCGCCTTGACCGTCGCCTCGCGCATGCCCAGCTCCCGGCCCGCCTCGGCGTTGGACATGCCCCGGGCGATGGCCACCAGCACCTGCCGCTCCCGGTCGCTGAGCACCGACAGGCGCCGCTCGGCCTCGCTGGAGGCGGGGGCGACGGGCGCGGCGAAGCGCTCCAGCATCCGCTTGGTCACGCTCGGCGCGAGCATCGCGTTGCCCTCGTGCACGGTGCGCACCGCCCCGATGAGGTCCCGGGGCGGGGTGTCCTTGAGCAGGAACCCCACGGCCCCGGCGCGCAGCGCCCTGTGCACGTATTCGTCGAGGTCGAAGGTGGTCAGCAGCACCACCCGGGGAGGGGTGGGCAGCTCCGCCAGCTCGGCGGCGGCGGTGAGCCCGTCCACCCCGGGCATGCGGATGTCCAGGAGCATGACATCGGGGGCGGTCTCGCGGGCGACCTGGACCGCTTCGGCGCCGTCCGAGGCCTCGCCGACGACCTCGATGTCGTCGGCCGCCTCCAGGATCATCTTCAGCCCCGAGCGGACCAGCTGCTCATCGTCGACCAGAACCGTGCGGATCATCGGCCGCCTTCCCCGTCACCGCCTTGCACCCCCGGGCACCGCGCCCCGGCGCGCTCCCCCTGCCACGCGCGACGCTAGCGCATCGCGAGGGGAACGGCGGACGCCTGCGCCGGCGCCGAACCTTCACGGGCCGGGCTCACCGGTCCCCCTCCTCACCGGAGGGGGTCTCGTCCTGCCTCAGCGGGAGGACCGCCCGCACCTGCCATCCGCCGTCCGGGTACGGCCCCGCCGTCAGGGTGCCGTCGGCCAGCGCCACCCGCTCGTGCAGGCCCGCCAGCCCGTAGCCTCCCCCCATCGGCGGCTCCGGAGCGCCCCCGGTGCGCGGCGGGGGCGGCTCGTTGGCCACCGCCACCTCCAGGTCGCTCTCCCCGTAGTCGACCCTGACCTGCACCCGCGCGCCCGGTGCGTGGCGCCCGGCGTTGGTCAGCGCCTCCTGAACCACGCGGTACGCGGTGCGCTCCACTTGGGCGGGCAGCGGGCGCACCCGCCCGCGGGTGCTCCACACCACATTCATCCCGGCGGTGTGCCACTCCCCCACCAGCCGCCCCAGGTCGGCCAGGACCGGCTGCGGCGCCGTGGGCGCCGGACCGGACCCGTCGGCCGAGTCGCGCAGCACCCCGAGGATCTCCCGCAGCTCGCCCAGCGCCTCGCGCCCCGTGGTGCGGATCAGCCCCGCCACCTCGGCCGTGCGCTCGTCGGAGGCGTTCACCTCCAGCCCGCCCGCCTGCAGGACCATCATGCTGACCCGGTGCGCCACCACGTCGTGCATCTCCCGGGCGATGCGGGTGCGCTCGGCGTTGATGGCCCGGTCGGCCATCAGGTACTGCTCGCGCTCCAGCCGCTCGGCCCGCTCGCGCAGGTTGCCGATGAGCTGGCGGCGGGTGCCCACCCACAGCCCCAGGGTGAGCGGCAGCGCCACCCCGGTGAGGAGGAAGAACACCGAGGCGGTCTTCGGGGCGTCCGACACGGCGAAGGCGGCCCCGCCCGCGACCACGGTCACGGCGGTCCAGGTGGCCAGCCTGCGCCGGTCGTTGAACCACGACGCGTAGGTGTACAGCGCCAGCATGGCCGGCACCGGGTTGCCCAGGAGCAGCAGCAGCGCGGCCGACACGGCCAGCAGCCACTCGGGCCGGCTGCGGCGGAGGACCAGCAGCACCGACACCCCGGCCGGGATCACCAGTCCGAGCACGAGCCCCGCGGCGACCTGCAGGGGGAAGGGCAGGGCCGTCGCCAGCGCCATGGCGGCGGTGGACCCGGTGGCCAGCCCCCCGCTCGGCGCGATGTCGAACAGCGCGGTCCAGGGGAAGGCGCACACGGCCACGAACCAGTCGCCGATCCGGTGGCGGCGCTCCCACCACCACTTCCACACCTGGACCGGCCCGTTGCCGAACGCCGCCCGCAGCCGCCCCTCTTCGCCTTCCCCGTAGAACACACCCCGGAGTCTAGGCGGCGCCGCGGCCCCGATCCTGCCTGGTGAGCGGCGGTTCCCGGCGGGGGCGACGAAGGTCGGTGCCGGGCGCGCGCCCAGCTCAGGGCGGGCCGACGCGGTGCCGGAGGGCGCCCGGACACCCCCGGGCCGCCCCGCGGTACCGACGAAAGTCGGTACCTGGACACCGCCCAAGGCGCCGGACCGCGGCACATCCCCTCCTTTCGGCCATGACGGATATCGGCTTCGCGACCGAGGTCCGAAGGGCATCCGCGCCCATAGCGTTTCCAGGGTCGGTGTCCAGGCCGCGAACCCGCCGGACTCCGCCGCACTCTTCCGGGCCGTCCGCGGCCCGGCCCACCAGCCCATCGACGGCATTCGACAGCAGGAGCGACGAGACGTGAGCCAGACCGCAGCGGTGGCCGCACCCGACCACAGCACACAGGCGCCCCCCGTGGTGATCGCACGGAGCCTCTCCAAGGTGTACGGGGCGGGCGACTCGGCCGTGCGGGCGCTCGACGGGGTCAGCGTCGAGTTCGCCCGCGGGCACTTCACCGCCATCATGGGCCCGTCGGGCTCGGGCAAGTCCACCCTGATGCACTGCCTGGCCGGGCTGGACACCGCCAGCTCGGGCACCGTGCACCTGGGCCGCACCGACATCACCCGCCTCAACGACCGGCAGCTCACCCAGCTGCGCCGGGACCGCATCGGCTTCATCTTCCAGTCGTTCAACCTGCTGCCGATGCTCACCGCCGAGCAGAACATCCTGCTCCCGGCGCAGATCGCCAAGCGCAAGGTGGACCGGGGGCGCTTCGAGCGGCTGATCGACGTGGTCGGCCTGCGCGAGCGGCTGGACCACCTGCCCTCCAAGCTCTCCGGCGGCCAGCAGCAGCGCGTGGCGGTGGCCCGGGCCCTGCTCGGCGCCCCCGAGGTGGTCTACGCCGACGAGCCCACCGGCAACCTCGACTCGCGCTCGGGCGCCGGGGTGCTGTCCTTCCTGCGCGACTCGGCCCGGGACATGGGCCAGACCATCGTGATGGTCACCCACGACCCGGTGGCCGCCTCCTACGCCGACCGGGTGATCTTCCTGCGGGACGGCCGCCTGGTCGACGAGGTGCACGCGCCCACCGCCGAGACCGTCTCGGACCGACTGCTGAAGCTGGAGTCCTGATGCTGCGCACCACCCTGGCCGGGCTGCGCATGCACAAGGCGCGGCTGGTCACCACCGCCCTGGCGATCGCCCTGGGCGTCATGTTCGTCTCCGGCACCCTGGTGTTCGGCGACACCCTGCAGGCGGGTTTCAGCACCAAGATGATGGGGTCGGCCGGCGACTTCGCCGCCGTCGCCGTCCCCGCGGAGGACGAGGACGCCCCCGCCGACCCCGAGGCGCCGGCGCCGGTGCTGCCGGCCGACACCCTGGAGGAGGTCCGCGACCTGCCCGAGGTGGCCTCGGCCGGGGGGATGACCCGCGGCGACGCCCCGCTGCTCGACAAGGACGGGCGGGCCGTGGGGAGCATGCCCACCATCGGCATGGGGCTGGGGGACGGAACCCGGTTCCAGCCCGATGAAGGGGGCATGCCGGAGGGTTCCGGTGAGGCCGCGCTGGCCACCACCGTCGCCGAGGCGACCGGGTACGGGGTCGGCGACACCGTCACCGTGCTCGACTCCGAGGGCGACCGGCACGAGTTCACCGTCAGCGGCCTGGTCGACTTCGGTGTCGACGGCGAGCTGGCCTACCGCGGCGTCGTCGCCTTCGACGAGGACACCGCCCGGGAGATGACCGGGGCCGAGGGGTATTCCGAGATCGACGTGACCGCCGCCGAAGGCGTCACCGACGCCGCCGCCGTCAGCGCGGTGGAAGGCGTGACCGGTTCGGACGCCGACGTGGAGACCGGCACCGCCTTCGGCGAGCGGCTCGCGAAGAACTCGGGCGCCGACTCGCAGATGCTCACCGTCGCCCTCATGCTGTTCGCGCTGATCTCGGTCTTCGTGGCCGCGATCGTCATCTATAACACCTTCGCGATCCTGGTGGCCCAGCGCCAGCGGGAGATGGCGCTGCTGCGGTGCGTGGGCTCGGCGCGCGGCCAGGTGTTCCGCAGCGTGCTCACCGAGGCGCTGGTGGTCGGGCTGATCGCCTCCGCGCTGGGCATCGCCGCGGGCCTGGGGGCCGGCTGGGCCGGGTTCGCCTTCGGGGGCGAGGCGCTGGGCGCCGACACCTCTCAGTCGCTCGTCGTGGGCGTCCTGCCGATCGCGGTGGGGATGACCGTGGGCACCGTGATGGCGCTCGGCGCGGCGCTGCTGCCGGCCTGGCGCGCCACCCGCGTTCCGCCGCTGGCGGCGCTGCGCACCAGCGCCACCGCGCAGGGCCTGGAGAAGGGCATCGGCTGGGCGCGCATCGTGATCGGCGGGGTGCTGTTCCTCGTCTCGGGCGGCATCGTGTTCGCGGCCACGAACTCCACCGGCATCGGCACCACGGGCCTGGTGCTGACCACGGTCGCGGGCCTGATCTGCTTCGTCGGCGTCGTGGTCCTGTCGCCGCTGCTGGTGCGCGCGGTCGTGGCGGCCGTCTCGCCGGTGATGCGGCGCGTCGGGGTGGCGAGCATGCTGGCCGCCGACAACTCGCGCCGCAGCCCGAAGCGGGCGGCGACGGCGATGATCGCCCTGACCGTGGGGGCGACGCTGATCACCGGGTACGCGGTGGTCAACGCCTCGCTCAAGACCACGATGGACGAGATGCTCTCCGAGCAGTTCCCGGCCGACTACATGATCAGCGCGCCCCTGGACGAGCCGGACGCGGTGATCCCCGACTCGGCGGTGGCGGAGCTGGAGGACTCCGACGCCCTCGGGAGCGTCGTCGAGGTGCACCAGGCCTACGCCGGGAGCGGCGGCGCCACGGGGGACATGCCGGTGAGCACCTACATCGGCGCCACGCTCGGCGAGGACCTGAAGAACGACGCCGTCTCCGGGTCGCTGGCCGACGTGGGCCCCGGCAAGGTGGCCGTGTCCCAGGGGTACGCGGGCGACCTCAAGGCCGGGGACACGCTCCCCGTCGCCACCGGGAGCGGCGAGAAGGAGTACGAGATCGCCGCGGTCCTGGAGGAGGGAGGGACCCTGTACGGGGCGACCCTGTCCCCCCGGGACTTCGAGCAGGCGTTCCCGGACGCCGACGGGGCCTCCAGCGTGATGGTGACCGGGGCCGACGGCGCCTCGGCCAAGCAGGTGCGCGACGCGGTGTACGACGCGGTCGCCGACGCCCCGACGGTGGGCGTGGACTCGATGGCCGAGATGAAGGCGCAGTTCGACGACGTGCTCAACATCGCGTTCCTGGCCATCGCGGCCATGCTGGGCCTGGCGATCATCATCGCGGTGTTCGGCATCGCGAACACGATGGCGCTGTCGGTGCTGGAGCGCACCCGCGAGTCGGCGATGCTGCGGGCGCTCGGGCTCGCCCGGGGGCAGCTGCGGCGGATGCTGAGCATCGAGGCCGTGGTCCTGTGCCTGATCGGCGCGGGCGTGGGCATCGTGCTGGGGATCGTGTTCGGCTGGGCGGCCGGGGTCTCGGCCATGCCGAGCATGGTGTTCGCCCTTCCGGCCGGCCAGATCTCGGTGTTCATCGGCGTCGCGGTGGCCGCGGGCCTGCTGGCCTCGGTGCTGCCGGGCCGGAAGGCCGCCGGGCAGTCGATCACGGGGGCGCTCGCGAGCGAGTGAGGGGGAACCGCACCCCGGCGGGGGCGGGACAGGGCGCCTGTCCCGCCCCCGCTCCGTGTGCCCTCCGGCGCGCTGTCCCGCCGCTCCCGGCCCCGCGCGCGTAATGTGACGCCCGGCGCGGCGCGGGATCCGCCGTCGGCGGTGACGGCCCGTCGGGAGCGGCGCGCCGGGGAGAGGAGGCGCGCGTGGACACGGGGAGCGGCGAGGAGCGGGGCGGCGGCATCGCCTGGGGGACGCCCGCGGCACGGTGGACACTGGCCGCCACCGTGCTCGGGTCGGGGATGGCCTTCCTCGATTCCACGGTCGTCAACGTCGCCCTGCCGGTCATCCAGGACGACCTGGGCACCGGGGTGGCCGGGCTGCAGTGGATCGCCAACGGCTACATGGTCACCCTGTCGGCGCTGATCCTGCTCGGCGGCTCGCTGGCGGACCGCTTCGGGCGGGTGCGGATGTTCTCCCTCGGCGTGGCGTGGTTCGCCCTGGCCTCGGCCCTGTGCACGGTCGCGCCGACGCTGGAGCTGCTGGTGGCCGGCCGGGTGCTGCAGGGGGTGGGCGGCGCGCTGCTCACCCCGGGAAGCCTGGCGGTGCTGCAGGCGGGGTTCCGCAAGGAGGACCGGGCCCAGGCGGTCGGCGCCTGGTCGGGCCTGACCGGGGTGGCGGCGGCGGTCGGGCCGTTCCTGGGCGGGTGGCTGGTGGACATCGGCTCCTGGCGGCTGATCTTCCTCATCAACCTGCCGCTGGCGGCGGCGGTGCTGCTGATCGCCCGGCGCCACCTGCCCGAGTCGCGGGACGCGGGGGCGCCGGCGCGGATGGACTACGCGGGGGCGCTGCTGGCGGTGGTGGCGCTGGCGGGCATCACCTACGCGCTGATCGAAGCCGGGGCGGGGGCGGTCCCGCCGGTGGCGGTGGCGGTGAGCGGGGCCGTGGGCGCGGCGGCGCTGGCGGCGTTCGCGGCCGTGGAGGCGCGCAGCGCGTCCCCGATGCTGCCGCTGGGGGTGTTCCGGTCGGCGCGGTTCACCGCGGCGAACCTGGTGACGGTGCTGATGTACGGGGCGCTGGGGCCGCTGCTGTTCCTGCTGGTGCTGTACCTGCAGGAGGCGGCGGGGTACACGGCGTTGGAAGCGGGGGCGGCGTCCCTGCCGATCACGGTGCTGATGCTGCTGCTGTCGGGCCGGTCGGGCCGCCTGGCCGAGCGGATCGGCCCGCGCGCGCAGATGACGGCGGGCCCGCTGCTGGTGGGGGTCGGCATGCTGCTGTTGTCCCGGCTGACGCCCGAGGCGGGGTATGTGACCGGCGTACTGCCGGGGGTGCTGGTGGTGGGGCTGGGCCTGTCGGCGGCGGTGGCGCCGCTGACGGCGACGGCCCTGTCGTCGGCCCCGGAGCGGCACGCGGGGGTGGCGTCAGGGGTGAACAACACGGTGGCACGGGCGGCGCAGCTGATCGGTGTCGCGGCGGTCCCGGCGGCGGCGGGCGTGAGCGGCGCGGCGGGGATCGAGGGCGGTTTCGCGGCGGCGATGCTGATCGTGGCGGCGGTGAGCGTGGGCGGGGGCGTGCTGGCGTTCGTGCTGCTGCGCGAGCGGGCACAGCGCGTGGAGCCGCACAAGGGCCTGTTCTGCGGTGTGAGCGGCCCCCCGATGGAGCCGCGCGAACCCGCCACGGAGACCGGCGAGGGAGGGCCCAGCGGCCGGGGGGAGGGGTGACGCCTCCGCTGCGGCGCCCTCCCCGCCCGTCGGCCCTCAGGGCTTGCGCCTCAAGCGGCTTGAGGTAGCACAGTGGCCCCCATGCACGACGAAGAGCTGTATCCCATCGGAGACGCCGCGCGCCGCAGCGGACTGAGCGTCAGCGCCGTCCGGTTCTACTCCGACGAGGGACTCATCGCACCCACGCGTCTGAACGAGGCGGGTCACCGGCTGTACGACATCGACGCCATCGCCCGCCTCGAACTCGTCCGAACCCTGCGCGAGCTGGACACCGACCTGGCCGGGATCCGCCGGCTGCTCGAAGGGGGGACCACGCTGCACGCCCTCCTCAGCACCCACCTGGAGATCGTCGAGCGCCAGGAGCGCACGCTGCGGGCCAGGCGCGCGGTGCTCAGAGCGCTGATCGGGCAGGGCGGCACGATCGCGCAGGCCGACCTGATGCACAGGCTCGTCTCGATGACCGACGAGGAGCGCGAGCGGGTCATCGACGACTTCTGGAACGACGTCTGCGAGGGCCTCGACGTGCCCGAGGGCTTCGTCGACCGGCTGCGGGCGATGCGGCCCGTCCTTCCCGAGGACCCCACGGCCGAGCAGCTGGAGGCGTGGATCGAACTGGGCGACCTGGTGCAGGACCGGGCGTTCCGCGACGCGGTCCGCACCTACCTCCACGAGACCTACTCCGCGGACCTGGGAAGGACCGTGGCCGGTGCGCCCTTCCAGGAGTTCATGTACGAGAGCGGGGTGCCCCTGGTGGAGGAGGTCCTGGCCGCGTACCGCGCCGGTGAACCACCGCGCTCCCCTCGGGCGCAGGAGGCCGTGACGCGCTTCATGGAAGGCGCCGCGGGGGTGACCGGCGACCCGCTCACCCCCGAACTCCGCGACCGGATGGCGGACGGCTTCCAGCGCATCCCCGACCTTCTGCGCGAGATCGCCGACGAGGACGCCGCTTCCGAGGACCCGGTGTACGACGAGACCCACGGCCGGTACGTCGCCCTGGTGGAGGTGATCAACGGGACCGCCTATGAGGAGGACGACCTCCCCTACCTCTGGATCGCCGAAGCCATGCGCACCTCGCCCGCCGACGCCTGAATGCGCCGCGCGGCCGCCGGCGGTCATGAGGGCCAGGCGACCTCGCCGTCGCGGACCACGACGGGCTCGAACCGGTCGGACTCGTAGAAGCGGATCCACCCGAGGCGGATGGACCCGTCGGGGTTCCGGTGCCTGGGGCCCGCCCTGGCCGCGAGCCAGGCGAGCAGTTCGCCCGTCTCATCGAAGGCGTCCGGGTGGATCTCCTGTCGACTGGTCAGGGCCCACGCCCCGGGCCAGGTGTCCTCCCGGCGCAGCAGGGCCGAGACGAGCGCCCCGCCCACCTTGGCCGCCTCACCGTGCTCCCCCAGCAGGGGCTGGGGACGGTCCTCGACGACGGGCCCGCCGTCGTCGCCCTCGGTCACGAACGAGAACGCGGTCACGATGCGGGGGGCTCGGGCTCCGGCCCAAGCCCGAGGTGCCATCGCAGTTCAGCGACCTCCTCCTCCGAGATCTCGTCGCGCAGGTCCACCGTGATCGCGAGTTCGAAGACATCGGCCATGCCGGCACGTTATAGACCGCCCACGACACTCCCTGCCTCCCCGGCCGGGCGATGAGTTCCGGGTGGCGGGAGAGTCCCCTCTCGGAGAGGCGGCCCCGGCCGCACCCGACCGGAAGGACCACAGCAATGGCCATCGAGCATGTCCTCGCCGTCGCGCCGGTCACCGACCTCGGCGCCGCGCTCCCCTGGTACGAGCGGCTCTTCGGGCGGGCGCCCGACAACCGCCCCATGGACGCGCTCGCCGAGTGGCGGGCCGCCGACACCGGGTGGGTCCAGGTGTGGCAGGACCCGGACCGGGCGGGCACGGCGCTGGTGAACCTGGCGGTCGACGACCTTCCCGCGCACGTGGAGGCCCTCGGCGAGCGAGGGCTGGCGCCGGAGGGGATCCAGGAGGTGAACAAGGGGGTGCGCCTGTCGGCGGTCACCGACCCCGACGGCAACCGGATCACCCTCATCGGAGGGTTCCGGCCTGTCTACTGACCGCCGACCGGGTGCGCGGCGCACGGCGCGCGTCCCGGCCGGGGCCCGCCGGGGGTTGGCCGGGGACCGGTCGGCATCGCAGGTGCGCCGCGCCGCCCGCCCGCACCGGGCGGTGCCCGGCGCGCGGGGTTCGATGGGCCCGGCCGGAGGTCTAGACTCCCGGCATGGACGGATCCGCGGCGCCCGGCGGCGGTGCGGAACCGCTGGTCGCCTTCGCCGGGGGCGGCCTGAGCACCGCGCTGGCCGCCATCGCCCTGCTGCGCGCCACCACCTGGCTGCGCCTGGAGTACCGGGTGGTCGTCCTCGACGACGAGGGGCGCTGCGGGCGCGGCTCGGACCTGCACACCTCCGAACGGCTCCCGGTGCCCGCGCGCCTGCTGTCGGCGTTCCCCGACCGCCCGGCCCACCTGCTGGAGTGGGCCCGGCTGAGCGGGCTGCGGTGCACCCCCGCCACGTTCCTGCCGCGCCGCGTCTACGGGGACTACCTTGAGGACACGCTGACGGCGACGGCGGCGTGGGCGGCCCCGTACGCGTCGCTGGAGGTCCGCCCCGTCCGGGTGGCGGGCGCCCGCGCCGAGGCCGACCGGGTCCGCGTCGAGACGGGCGGTCCGGACCCCGTCGCGGCGTGGGCCCTGGTGGTCGCCACGGGCGACCCCCGCGTGAGCACACCGCCGCTGGTGTCCGGCCACGACCCTGCGGAGGGCCTGGCGACCTGCCCGCGTGGCGCCCTGCTCGGCCCGGAGGGGCGGGCCGAGCGCCGCCTGTTCGCGGTGGGACCGGTCCGCCGGGGAGCCCGCGGGGACACCGTTCCGCACACACGCGACCACGCGGAACGCCTGGCCGGACTGATCAGCGACACCGTGCTGCGCGCACAGAGCCGCCGATGACCCCGTGATGCGGGGAAAGCCCGCGATGATCTCGATGAAGGTGCTGTCATTCCTGCGGTTTTGACAGCACTCTTGTCGAGATCATCGTCAGAGGGCGGCGCTCATGGGCGGCCCTTGCGGTGTCCCCGCTCGTCGCGGCGCAGGCGGAAGGGGCGCAGGGCGGACTCCACCTGGACCGCCAGGTCCATCTTGCTGTCGCCCTCGCGGCGGTCCTCGAAGTGGATGGGGATCTCCAGCATCTTCTGTCCCCTCCGGTAGGCCCGGAAGTGCATCTCCACCTGGAAGCTGTACCCCGCGCTCCCGATGGTCTCCAGGTCCAGCGCGCGCAGGGCCTCGGCGGTCCAGATCTTGAAGCCCGCCGTCACGTCCCGCACCGGCAGCGCCAGGATCGCCTTCACGTAGGTGTTCGCCCACCCGCTGAGCACCCTGCGGCGCAGGTTCCACTCCTCCGACAGGCTCCCCCCGGCCACGTACCGGCTGCCGATCACCACGCCCGCGCCGGTCGCCAGGGCGGTGCCGAGCAGCTGGGGGACGTACCGCGGCGGGTGGCTCAGGTCGGCGTCCATCTGCACCACGTACTCGGCGCCCTCGTCCAGGGCGCGGGTCATTCCCGCCACATAGGCGCGCCCGAGCCCGTCCTTGGCGGTCCGGTGCAGCACCCCGACCCTGCCCCCGGCGTCGGCGGCGAGCTTTTCGGCCACTTCGCCCGTGCCGTCGGGCGAGCCGTCGTCGACGACCAGCACCCGCAGACCCGGAAGGCCCAGTCCGAGGAGCGCGCCCACGAGCACCGGCAGGTTGTCGGCCTCGTTGTAGGTGGGGACGACGACGGTCACCCTCGACGCGGCCCAGGGCTCGGGCAGGGGTGCGGGGGTCGGCATGGATCGGCCCTCCTGGCCTCTCGGGGGCGCGGGGACCGGACTGCGCCCCCGTCGGCCCCACATTCTTACCGACCGGGGCCGCCGCCCGCCACGCGGACGGGGCGGGGCCTCATTCGCCCCGGTCGGTGTCGAGGACCGCCACGTGGACCAGGGTCCCGGCGTCCTCCAGGGTCATCAGCACCTCGGGGTCGGCCCGGTTGTCGGTGACCAGGTGGGCGATCTGTTCCGGCGGCACCGTCTGCACCATGGTGTCGGTGCCGACCTTGCTGCTGTCGGCGAGCACGATCGCCTCCTGCGCGGCGGCGACCAGCGCCCGGTCGGTGGCGGCCACCGCCGGGTTGGGCGTGCTCAGCCCGCGGTCGGCGGTGACCCCGTTGCCGGTGACGAAGGCGCGCCGCACACGCAGGCCCGCCAGGGCCTGCTCGGTGGCGGTGCCCACCAGGGCCCGGATGGACGAGCGCAGGGTGCCGCCGGGCATGACCACCTCGACGCCCGGCGCCCCGGACAGCACGTCGGCCGCCGGGAGGGAGGTCGTCACGACGGTGAGGTTGCGCCGCCCGACCAGTTCGCGGGCGAGCGCCTCGGCGGTGGTGCCCGGACCGAGGGCGATCGCGTCGTCGTCGTCGACGAGCCGGGCCGCCGCGGCGGCGATGGCGCGCTTCTGCGGGGCGTTGTGCCCGGTCATCTGGGCGTAGCTCTGGTCGTGGCCGAGCTGGCCGGGCAGGGCGGCGCCGCCGCGGCGGCGGTCGATCAGCCCCTCGGCCTCCAGGGCGCGCACGTCCCGGCGCACGGTGACCTCCGAGGCGCGCACCTGGGTGGCGATGTCGCGCAGGGCCATGCTGCCGTTGGCGCGCACCAGCTCCATGATCCGCTCGCGGCGCGCCGCCGCGAACGTGGTCCTGCCGTCGTCGGTCATCTAGTGCTCCGCTCCCCGGGCCGCTCCCTGCGGCCGCGGCCCCGAGGATAGCGGCGCCCGGTTCAGCAGCCGTGCACGCCGTGCGTGGACAGGGCGTCGTCGACGGACTCCTCGTCCGCGGTGGCGTCGCCGGTGCCGGCCGCGGCCAGCAGGGCGGCGAGGAAGAGGATCGTCAGCACGGCCAGGACGGCGAGGGACCCGAGACCGAAGAGGGCCGAGAGGGACACGGGGGCCTCCTTGCGCGCTGGTCCGGCCTGCGGCCCGCGGGGGCTGCGAGCGCCCGGGCCGGACGGTCACTTGACGGATTCCCGCTGCGCCTCCGGGTTACACCTGGCCGGGGTCCGCCGGGGCGGATCCCGCACCGGCGGGGCGGCGGGGGCGCAGCGCTCCGGCCGCGGCGACCGCGGCCAGGGCGAGCAGCGCGGGCACGGCCAGCGCCAGGCGCAGGTCGGTCAGGTGGGCGATGGCGCCGATGGCGACGGGGCCGCTGAGCAGGCCGACGTACCCGAAGGCGGCGACCATGCCCAGGTTGCGCCCGGCGCGGGCGGGGTCGTAGGAGGTCGCGGCCGAGAACGCCTGCGGGACGACGCACGACAGCCCGGCCCCCATCAGGGCGAACCCGGCCAGGGCGACCGGCGGGACGGGGACGGCCAGGGCGAGGCCGAGGCCCCCGGCGGCGAGGAGGCCGCAGGAGCGCACCAGGGCCACCGGGCCGAAGCGGGCGGCGAGGCGGTCGCCGACGAGGCGTCCGGCGGCCATCGCGGCGGAGAACACGGCGAAGCCGGCGGCGGCGACGGCGTCGGAGGCCCCGGCGGTGTCGTGGAGGTAGACGCTGGTCCAGTCGGTGGCCGCCCCTTCGGCGACGAAGGAGGCGAACGCCACGATGCCGAAGAGGAGCACCAGCGGGGCGATCCGGGGCCGGGAGCGTCGGGCGGGGGCGGTGGCGCCGGTGTTCCCGCTCCGCCCCGGCCCGCTGTCGCGGCCGGGGAGCAGCATCGGGCGGGCGGCGAAGGAGGCGGCCGTGCAGACCGCCGCCACGGTCCAGAAGGCGGCGGTGGCGCTCATGCCCAAATGCGCGCTGAGCGCTCCGGTCCCGGCGCCGACGAAGCCCCCGATGGAGAACGCCGCGTGGAATGAGGCCATGATGGGACGACCGTAGGCGCGCTCGACCCGGGCGGCGTGCACGTTCATGGGGACGTCGATCAGGCCGTGCCCGGCGCCGAGGGCGAAGAGGGCGGCGAACAGCGCGGGCAGGGAGTGGGCGTGCGCGGGGGCGGCGAGGGCGAGGGAGCCGAACACCGCGGCGGGCAGTGTGACGGCCGCGCTGCCGAACCGGTCGGTGGCGCGCCCGGCGACCTGCATGGCGGCGAGCGCACCGACGGCCAGCCCCAGCAGGCCCAGGCTCAGCGCGCCGTCGTCGATGCCGACCTGGGCCTTGATGTCGGGCACCCGCGACGCCCAGGTCGCCAGGATCACCCCGGCGACGAAGAAGTAGACGACGACGGCGCCGCGGGCCCGCCGCAGCCGCCGGTCGGGGGCCGCGTCGGCGGGAGCGGCCGCTCTGTCGACACCGGTATCGGGCACGGTCTCTCCTCTATCTCCGTCATGATGTCCGCATCGGTGCCGCCGCCGGCGCTCCGCGCCGTCCTGCCGCCCGCGTCCCGGCCGGAGGGCCCGGGCGGGTCGACCGCAGCGCCCTCTACACCGTCACCACGTCGACGCCCGCCGCGCGGATCTCGGCGATCGCGTCCTCCGGGGCGCCGTCGTCGGTCACCAGCGTGTCGATGTCCCCGACCGGGCACACGTGGCCCATCGTCACCAGGCCGATCTTCGTGGAGTCCGCCGCGGCGATGGTCCGCTGTGACGAGCGCATCATCGCCCGCTTGACCGCCACGTCCTGCAGGTCGTGCGCCGTGACGCCCTCCCCCGCCGACACGCCGCAGCACCCCACCACCGCCGCGTCGAAGCGCACCGCCGCCAGCGACGCCTCGGCCAGTGGGCCGTGCAGGTTCAGTTCCCCGGGGCGCACCTCGCCCCCGGCGACCAGGACCGTCGTCTCCGCCGACCGCGCCAGCACGTCGGCCCCCTGCAGCGACAGCGGCATGACGGTGACCGGGCGCCCCGCGAGCTCGCGGGCCACCTCCAGCGCCGTCGTCCCGCTGTCCAGGGCCACGGCGGCCCCCGTCGGCACCAGCGCGGCCACCTGGGCGGCGATGCGCCGCTTGGCCTCCACCGCCTGGCGCTCGCGCAGCACGTAGGGCGGCTCCTGCCCCCGCGGAACGAGGCTGACCGCCCCGCCGCGCACCCGGCGCAGGACGCCCTGCGACTCCAGCCGGTCCAGGTCGCGGCGGATCGTCATCTCCGAGTGGCCGCTGGCCTCGGCCAGTTCGGCGACGGCCACCTCACCGGTGTCCTTCAGCCGGGCGATCACCAGGTCCACCCGCTCCGCACTGTCCATGGCGACATTCAAACACCAGACATGTTCGTTACGCAATCCAACGAACACGAGAATTGATCGGACGGCACCGCTCCCCGATCGGCCACAATGGGACGGTGAGCGACGCACGGGTGCACTGCGACGTATGGTGGGCCGCGCCCTCCCAGGCCCATCCCGACCTCGAACGACTCCTCTCCGGGCACGAGCGCGAGCGCCACGCCCGGTTCCGCCGGCAGGCCGACCGCGACCGCTACTCCGTCGCCCACGCCCTCGCCCGCCTGGTCGTGGCGCGCGAGGCGGGCTGCGCCCCGGAGGCGGTCGAGTTCGAGCTGCGCTGCCGCAACTGCGACGGCACCGACCGCGAACCGCACGGAAAACCCGTCCCTGCCGGGCCCGCGGCCGGGCTGGAGGTCTCCATCAGCCACTCGGGCGACCGGGTGGCGCTCGCCGTCGCGCGGGGCGTGCCGGTCGGCGTCGACGTCGAGGAGGTCTCCCCCCGGCGCGACACCACCTCCCTCGCCGAGATGGCGCTCGCCCCCGCCGAGCGGGAGGCGCTCGCCGCGCTGCCCGCCGACCGCGCGGCCGAGGGCTTCTTCACCTACTGGGCCCGCAAGGAGGCGCTGCTCAAGGCGAGCGGCGAAGGCATCTACGCGGGACTGACCTCGGTGGAGGTGTCCTCCCCCGCCGCACCCGGCCGGGTGCTGGCCTGGACCTCGCCCGGAGCCCCGCCGCCCGGGCAGGTGCGCCTGGTCGACCTGGACGCGGGACCCCGCTACCGCGCGGCGCTGGCCGTCCTGAGCGCCGACGAGCCCGACGTCGCCGTGCGCGACGCGGGCCCGCTCCTGGCGGCCGCCGCCTCAGGCGGCGAGGGCGAGGGCCACTCCGAAAGCGGTCAGGGCCACGCCCCCGGCCAGGTCGATGCCCTGCCGGACGCGGCGGCGCCGCATGATCTCTGACAGTGCGCTGATGCCCAGCACGTAGACCAGCCACCAGACCACGACCATCGCCACCAGCACGGCGCCGAGCAGGGCCGTCTGCTGCACCGCCGCCTCGGGCGCGGAGACGAACTGCGGGAGCACGGTCACGAACATGACCGGGAGCTTGGGGTTGAGCAGGTTGTTCACCAGGCCCTGCAGGTAGGGGGTCCCGGAGCGGTCCGCCCCGCCGTGGCGGGCGGCCGCGTCGGCGGCACCGTCCCCGGCGCGGCGCGCGCGCCACAGCGCCAGGATCGTGCTGCCGCCGAGGTAGACGAGGTAGGCGGCGCCGGCGAGGCGGAGTGCGTGCAGGACCGCCGGGTGCGAGGCGACCAGCACCGACAGGCCGGCGGTGGCCAGCAGCGCCCACGCGGCGATACCGGTGACCGACCCGGCGGCCGTCGCCAGGCCGCCGCGCCGCCCGCCGCGGGCGGTGTTGCGGGTGATGAGCACGAAATCGGGTCCGGGAAGGACCGTGACCAGCACCGCCGCCGCGATGAACCCGCCCATGTGCTCCGGGATCGGCACGAGCGCACCCCCTCGTCTGCTTCGGGACCCGCCGCGCCCGCGCCCCGGGGCGGCCCCGGTCGGCGCTCGGCCCCTCACCCCCGCCGGAGGAACGGGGGCACGGCGGAACGAACTGCGGAACGGCCGGGCATCGCCCGGCCGTTCAACGACCATGTCCCGCTAATTATGGATGATCTGCGAAAACAGCAGCAAATCACCGTGATATATTCGGCGCATGACTGGACGAGTCGATCTGGATTCGGTCGATCTGCGGATTCTGCGCATCCTGCAGAACAATGCACGGATCACCAACCGCGACCTGGCGGCGGAGGCGGGCGTGGCGCCGTCGACGTGCCTGGACCGGGTGAACCGGCTGCGGGCGTCGGGCGTGATCGAGGGCTACCGCCTGAAGGTGTCGCCGGAGGCGCTGGGGCGCCCGATCCAGGCGTTCCTGACGCTGCGCACCCAGCACAGCCGCGACGTCCTGGCACCGCTGGCCGAGCACATCCTGGCCCAGCCGGAGACGCGGGCGCTGTACAACATCGCGGGGGCATCGGACTTCCTGGTGTTGGTGGCCTGCCCGGACGTGGCGACCCTGCAGCGCCTGATCGTCGACGAACTGACCTCCCGCCCGGAGATCCACAACGTGGAGACGATGCTGGTCTTCCAAGAATGGGAGGGAGGACCGCTCCTACCGCCGGACGCGGAGGCGGGGGCGGGGGCGGAGTAGCGGCAGCAACGGATGGACCAGGTCCCCCGCTCCCGGTCACCGGCCGGGCGGCGGGTCGATGGGGTGCGAGGTCGCAGGGCGGCGACGACAAAGGAGGGCGGCCCTTGCACCAGCACTGTCGGCCGTACGGCGTGTGCGTAGTCACCGGAGAGGGCAGCAACGGCGACAGCCGGGCGGTTCCCCGATCTTGCTTGCCGTCCGTCCGGCCGCTCGCGGACCGGTGGCCAGGCGGCTGAGCTGGTGCCCCGCTCGTGGGCCCCGTCCGGGCGGCGGGCCGCCGGGGTGTGGGGTGGAGGGCGGCAACGAGAACAGGGCGGCGGCCCATCCGGCAACACTGTCGGGTGCCGGGCGCGTACGTGGTCACCATGGTCAGCAGCGACGGCAGACGCGGGGCGGTTCCCCGATCTTGTCTGCCGTTCGTCCGGCCCCTCGCGGACCGGTGGCCAGGCGGCTGAGCTGGCGCCCCGCTCCCAGTCACCGGCCGGGCGGCGGGCCACCGGGGTGTGGGGTGGAGGGCGGCAACGACGAAGGTCAGCGGCCCATCCGGCAACACTGTCGGGTGCCGGGCGCGTACGTGGTCACCATGGTCAGCAGCGACGGCAGACGCGGGGCGGTTCCCGGATCCTGCTTGCCGCCCGTCCGGCCGCTCATGGTCCGGGTGGCCGGCGCGGTGGGCAGGGTGCGTGGTCATTCGCGTTCGTGGCGCCCGCCCCCCGATGCCGCTCCTTGTTGATCTCGGGGAAGTCGGGCTTATCGTGTCCGGTTTAACCCCGGGTTCCCCGAGATCATCGCGGGGAGGGTCGCCCGGGCGGCACATACCGGGCATACCGGACGGCGAGTGGAGGGGGCGGGCATCCTGCGTCGTGAAATCGACGCTTTTCTGCAGATCAGGTGTCGGTTTCACCACCCAAGTTGCCTCCAGAGCACCTGAGGCGCCCGGAAGGCGGGTTCCGGTCGAGCCACTACCGCCCCAGCGCCCGGTTTGCCCGGCTTTTGGGGTGCCGCCCCCCTCCGACGCCCCGTTCGGCGCCCGCACCGGCCTCGTGGGCGCCGCAGGTGCGCGGTCATCGCGACACCAGAACGGGATTCGGTGCCAGGAGGGCCCTAAACAGCACACCTGGCCCGTTTACCAGGCCCAGCGTCACCGCGCGTAGCCGATATCGGCCCACCCCGGACCCCGGGTGTGCGGCGGTGGTGTCGGGGTGGCCGCGCGACCATCCCTGGCGGCGAGCCGAGCCAACCAAACAGGCACGAACCGGGCATCGCGTTCCCGAATCCCGTTCTGGTACGGCCGTGTTCGTCGCCCTGAGGCCTTCGCGGGTGTCGCGGAGCGCGTATCCCACCCCTTCCCGCCTTTGACGCGGAGTGTTCGCCCAGGTCACGGGTCTGCCGGGGTTCGCCTGGCGGGCCCGGCGAGCGTCCCGGGCGACGAAGAGCGCGACCCCCGCCCGCCGCGCCGCCTCGCCGACCCCTCGGCGCCTGCCGGACGGAAGACGGGGCCGGGGAACCGCCCCGCTGTCGCCGTCGCCGCCCATCGCGGTGACCACGCACGCGCCGGACAGTCGACAGCGCTGCGAGGAGGGCCGCCCTCCCTTGTCGTCGCTGCCCTGCGACCTCACACTCCGGTGGCCTTCCGCCCGGCCTGGGCCCTGAAGTGGGGTACCAGCTCAGCCGCCCTCCCGCCTGGACCGCGAGCGACCGGACGGACGGCAAGCAAGACCCGGGAACCGCCCCGCTCGCTCCGTCGCCGCCCTCTCCGGTGACCACGCACGCGCCGCACGGCCGACGACGCTGCCGGAAGGGCCACCGACCTCCGTCGTCGCCGCCATCCACCCCACACCCCGACGGCCCACCGCCCGGCCGGAGCCCCGAAGCGGCACCTGCCGAGGCGTGTCCGGGCCGCCCCTCTCGCTCCGTGCCGCTGCCACCTGCTGGATCGGGGAACGCACCTCGCCATGGCGGCACATCGGGCTTGCTTCCCGGACAGCCACTCCTCCCTTGACCGTCGTCGCGGCGCGCTTGAACGATGTCATCGTGCGCAGCCGACACGCCCACGTGCCCGCCCGGAGCAACCCCCGCCGCCGACCCCGCGCCGCCCGGTGAGCATCCCGTTCGCCCGGACCGCACCCCAGGGGCCCGCCGCGTCGGTCCTCGACACCGTGCACGGGCGCACCGTCCCCGACCCCTACCGGTGGCTTGAGGACGGCGAGTCCACCGCCACCCGGCGCTGGCTCGACGCGCGGCAGCGCGAGTTCACCGAGGCCGCCCGCACCTGGCCCATGCGCGACCGCCTCGCCGCCGACATCACCCGTCTGCTCGACCACGACCTGTGGTCGCCCCCGCTCCTGCGCGGCGGCACCGCGTTCGCCACCCGCCGCTCCCCCGGCGACGAGCACCCCCGCATCGTCGCCCTCGAAGACGCCCTCGAAGGGGGCGGCGCCCACCACGGCGGCACCGGCGGCCGCGGGAAGGGCAGGCACGCCAAGGGCGGCGCGGCCCCCCGGAGCGAGCGGACCGTGTTCGACCCCGTCGCCGCCGACCCCAGCGGGCGCACCACCCTCGACGCCTGGGAGCCCTCCCCCGACGGCTCCCTCGTCGCGGTCCAGACCTCGACCGGCGGCACCGAGCACGGCGAGCTGCACATCCTGCGCACCCGCGACGGCTCCCCCGTCGAGCCGCCCATCACGGGCGTCCGCTACTCGCACGTCGCCTGGCTCCCCCCGGACCTGGGCGGACCCGCCTTCTTCTACGCCCGCCGCGACGGCGCCGACGGCCGCCGCGGGCTCTGGCTGCACCGCGTGCCCGTGGACGGGGCGGCCGCCGCAGGCGCCCCCGACGTCCTGGTGCGCGCCTGCACCGGCCCCCGGACCGTGCCCGGCGTGCGGGTGCTCGGCGGGCGCTTGCTGCTGGCCACCGAGAGCCACGGCACCGGCCACCGCAACGACGTGTGGATCGCCGACCTGCACGCCTCCCCGCCCGACGCCCCCGCCTGGGTCCCGGTCCAGGAGGGCCTGGAGGCCGAGACCACCGCCGACCTGGGCCCCGACGGCGTCCTCTACCTCCGCACCACCCTGGACGCCCCCCGCCGCCGCATCTGCGCCGCCGACCCGGCCGCCCCCGCCCCCGGGAACTGGCGCGAGGTCGTCCCCGAGGACCCCGACGCGCCCCTCGACGGGTTCACCGCCGCCGGCACCCCCGACCGGCCCGAACTCCTGGTCGCCCGCACCCGCCTGGGCGTCAGCTCCCTCGACGCGCACGACGCCCGCGACGGCCGCCGCCTGCGCGCCGTCGACCTGCCCGGCGAGGGCATGGTCACCCGGCTGGAACAGGGGCCGGACGGCACCGCCCACTTCTGCTACGCCGACGTCGCCACCCCCCAGGGCGTGCTGCTGCTCGACCCCGGCGCCGCGCGCCCGCGCCCCTGGCCCTCCGCCGCCGACGGCGGGCGCCCTCCGGCACCCGCCGCGCGCATCCGGCGCCGGGTGCTGCGCTGCCGCTCCGCCGACGGCACCCGGGTGCCCATCACCCTGCTGTCGGCACCCGGCTCCGACCCCGACGAGGGCGGCCCGCTGCTGCTGCACGCCTACGGCTGCTTCGGCCGCCCGCGCCAGTTCGGCTTCAGCGCCACCGTGCTGGCCTGGCTGCGCGCCGGGGGCCGGTACGCGGTGGCGCACGTGCGCGGCGGCGGCGACGGCGGCCGCGACTGGCACCGGCGCGGCGCCGGGCGCGCCAAGCCCCGTGCCGTGGAGGACCTGGTCGCCGCCGCGGACGCGCTGGTGGAGGGCGGCCACGCCGACCGCGCACGGCTGTGCCTGACCGGCGGGTCGGCCGGGGGCATGCTGGTGCTCGCCGCCGCCGGGCTCCGGCCCGACCTGTGCGCGGCGGTGATCTCCTCGGCGCCGCTGACCGACATGGCCCGGTTCGAGCGCATGGGCCTGGGCCGGATGTGGACCCGCGAGTTCGGCACCGCCGCCGACCCGGACGACTTCGCCGCGCTGCTCTCCTACTCCCCGTACCACCTGGCGCTGGACGGGGCGGGCGGCCGCCGTCCGGCGGTGCTGCTCACCGGGTTCCACTCCGACACCCGCACCGGCGCCGCCCACCCCCGCAAGATGTGCGCCGCCCTGCAGGGGGCCGGCGCGCCCGCCCTGCTGCGCTACGAGCGCGACGTCGGCCACGGCCAGCGCGCCGTGTCCCGGGCCGTCGCCCTGGCCGCCGACGCCCACGCGTTCGCCGCCGAGCGGACCGGGCTGCGGCCGCGCCCGGGCGGGCGCTGAAGCTCTGCCCCACCGGGCAGGGAACCCCGACGAGGAAGGACAGGAGGAGACATGGACCCCATGGAGTTCGAGGTCGAGGTCGAGGACCTCGGCGAGGTCACCTCGCGCGACCTGACCGCCGGCGGCGGCGACAACGACGGCACCGACGGCAGCTCCGACTTCATCTGATCCCGACCGAGTCCGACCGTCCGATGCACCGGTCACCGCGCGGCGGCGTCCCCGCCGGGGTGACCGCCCTCTAGAGCGCCGCCGGGGGTTCGCCACTGGCCCCCGGCGGCCCCGCCCCTCTCCCCGGGAGGTCACCGCCACCGTGTCCCAGCCCCACACCCTGTTCACCGGAGCCGTGCGCGCGGCGATCGGCGAGGACGCCCTGCGCGACCGCCTGTCCGAGGACGTGCTCTTCGCCGACGTCGGCGAGGGCGCGGTGCGCGGCCTGCTGGACTTCGACGCGCTCGACGAGGTCCTGGCCACCCGCCCGCTGGCCCCGCCCCGGCTGCGCCTGCACCGCACCGGCTCCGCGGTGCCGGTGGAGCGCTACACCGAGGCCGGGGAGGTCTCGCGCGAGGCCACCCGCGTGGTGCGCCCCGAGGCGCTCTACCGGGAGATGCGCGAAGGCGCCAGCCTGGTGCTGGACAGCATCGACCGGCTGCACCCGCCGGTCCGGGAGGCGGCCGACGACCTCATGCGCCTGGTGCACGAGCGCGCCCAGGTGAACCTGTACCTGATCTGGGGCGACTCGCACGGCTTCGCCACCCACTGGGACGACCACGACACCTTCATCGTGCAGGTCGCCGGGGAGAAGGACTGGAAGGTGCACGGCCCCGGGAGCCGCCCCTACCCGATGAAGGTGGACTCCGACCACTCCCACACCCCACCGGAGGGGACGGTCTGGGAGGGCGTGCTCCGGCCGGGGCACGTGCTGCACGTCCCGCGCGGGTGGTGGCACACGGTCACCGGGACGGGCGGGGTGAGCATGCACCTGACGTTCGGCTTCACCCGCGCCACCGGGGTGGACTGGGCGCGGTCGCTGGTCGAGCGCCTCTTCGACGAGGAGGTGTTCCGCCGGGACCTGCCGCGCTTCTCCTCGCCGGACGAGCGCCGCAAGCGCCACGACGAGCTGGTCCGGGTGCTCTCGGCGCTGGCCGAGGAGAACGGGGTGGACGCCTTCCTCGCCGAGCGCGACGCCCGCTTCCCGCGCCGCCAGTCCTACGCGCTGCGGTGGGCGGTGGAGGACGGCCGGGCCCCGGACGAGGGCACGCTCGTGGAGTTCGTGCCGCTGATCGCGCCGCCGGTGGAGGTGGAGGGCGGCAAGGCGTCGGTGACGGTGTCGGGGCGCCGGTACCGGTTCCCGGCCGCGGCCGAACCGGTGCTGAGCGTGCTGGCGCGCGACCGCCGGCTCACCGCGGGCGAGCTGGCCGAGCGGTCGGGGGCGGGCTTCGACACGGTGTCGGCGGTGCTGCGCGCGTTCGTCCGGCACCACCTGGTGGTGCTGCGCGATCCTCGTTGATCTCGGGAGAACGGACGCTAAAACCGGCCTGGTAGGGGCGTTTTCCCCGAGATCAACGAGGGGTCGTCAGGCGGTGACCGCCTCGGGCGCCGGACGGTGCTCGCCCATGAGCCCGCGCAGCCTGCCGACGAAGAGGAACAGCGTGATGCCGCACACCACCGCCAGCAGGCCCAACAGCAGGAAGTAGTTCCCGCCGAGCACCGGCTGCAGGCGGCTGACCTGGGCGCCGACGGCGTCCCCGGCGGTGATGGACAGGAAGAACAGCCCCATCATCTGCGCCTTGAACGCCTGCGGGGCCAGCTTCGAGGTCATCGACAGGCCCACCGGGGACAGGCACAGCTCGGCGATGGTCTGCAGCAGGTAGACGCCGACCAGCCACATCAGGCCCACCTTGACGGTGCCGCCGTCGGTGGCGGCGGTCGCCCAGCTCATCACGACGAACGAGAAGCCGCACACCACCAGGGCGAAGGCGAACTTCATGCCGGTGCTGACCCGGTCGCCCAACTTGTTCCACACCAGGGCGAACACTCCGGCCAGCACGATCACCATCACGGGGTTGACCGCCTGGGTGGACCCGGCGGGCACGGCGAAGGAGCCGATGTGCAGGTCCACGTGCTCCTGGGCGAACAGGGTGAGCGGCCCGGCGGCCTGGTCGAAGATCATCCAGAACACGGCCGAGGCGATGAACAGCCACATGAACGCCTTGAGCCGGGGCCGCTCCTCATCGGTGATGTCGTCGCGGCGCACGACGAACATGTAGAGGAAGTACAGGACCGGGACGACGATCGAGAAGGCCGTCAGCACGTAGGTGACGTTGTCGACGCTGAGGGTGCCGGTCAGCGCGGCGGCGGCGAAGGCCAGGACGACCGCGGCGGCGGCGACGGCCAGGTTGCGCAGCAGGCGGCCGCGCTCCGGTGCGGTGAGGGGGTTGCCGGGCCGGTCCCCGGCGCCCTGGAGGTTCTTCTGGCCCAGCACGTACTGCAGCAGGCCCAGGGCCATGCCGACGGCGGCGACGGCGAACCCGACGTGCCAGTCGAAGCGCTCGCCGAGGTAGCCCACCAGGAACAGGCCGACGGCCGAGCCGATGTTGATGCCCATGTAGAACAGCGAGTACCCGGCGTCGCGGCGGGCGTCGGGAGCGCCGGAGTACAGCTCGCCGACCATCGCGGAGATGTTGGGCTTGAGCAGCCCGGTGCCGACGCACACCAGCGCCAGGCCGAACCACACGAACGCCGGGCCGAACTCCAGCGCGAGGCTGATGTGGCCGAGCATGATGACCACGCCGCCGACCAGGACCGTGCGGCGCTGGCCGAGCAGGCGGTCGGCGATCCACCCGCCGGGCAGCGCCGTGAAGTAGCTCATGGCCAGGTAGAGGCCGACGACCGCGGTGGCGGTGCCCGTACCCAGGCCCATGCCTCCCTCGCCGACCGCGGCGGCGAGGAAGAGGACGAGGATGGCGCGCATCCCGTAGAAGGACAGGCGCTCGTTCATCTCCGTCCCGGCCAGGGTGATCAACCCTTTGGGGTGGTTCCGCATCGGTGTTCCCGTCGTTCGCGTGTGCCCGCGCGCACCCGGTGGGGGCGCGCGGGCGCGGCCGGGCGGACCGGCTTTCGGCACAGGTGGTCCCCGTACCCCTCGTGGGGGCCGGGGTGCGGCGGGCCGGGCGGCGCCTGGGCTGCGATCGGGTGGTCCGGTCGGCGGGCGTCGGGCCGCCCCGCCGGGGACGTCCGGGGTCGCGGACGTCCGTCCTGGTCAAGGAATGTACACCCTGCGTCATTCCCGACTTTCCACTCACTTGGGGTTTGTAGCATTCTTCACAGGACATAACGGGCAGCCCGCGGCGGCCCACCCCCGACCCCGGAGGCCGCCTCACGGCCGCGGCACACCGCCCGACCCGCGGCGCGAGCCGACACACCGAGAGCGCGCACCTTTGCCCTCGGAGAAATGATTAGGGTAGCCTCAGCTAAAGACGGAGGGTCGCCCGCGGTCCGCGGCGTTCACGCCCGCCCCGTCGCGCACTCCGGCGTCACGAGGAAGGTCGTCCGGCGCATGCCCGAGGTCCCGGTCCCGCTGCAGGCAGTGGTCGACGCCTGCGCGCCGCTGAAGTTCTCGCCGCTGCCGGCCCTGCGGGCGCCCGGCGTCACCGCGGGGGCGGGCGACCCGGTCGCCGACCAGTGGTTCCGCACCGACCTGATGGTCGCCGACGGCGAGGTCCCGGTGCTGTTCGAGCGCCTGACCGCACTGGGCGGGCGCGGCCACCGGCTGCCCGCGGTCACCGACTTCCTCCGCGCCACCCTGCGCGAACCGGTCTTCCTGGTGTCGGCCGGAACCTACCTGACCCGCCGCGCCGCACTGCTGGACGCCGACCGCCTGTGGTTCCCCTGGAGGTCGGAGAGCGGCTTCGGCACCCCCACCCTCACCGGCGGACGCACCGCCGTGCTGGCCGACGACCCGGCGGCCGGGCACCCCTCGGCCGTGGTCTGCGCCGACGAGGACGAGCTGGTCCGGCTCGCCGCCGAGCACATGGTGGCCGCCTTCACGCCCGTCATCGACGCGCTGCACGCGCACACCCGGGTGGGCCTGCGCACGCTGTGGGGATGGGTGCTGGACACCTCGCACTTCTACATGCTGAACCCGGCGCGGTTCCTGGGGCGCGACGCCGGTGAGGCCTGGCGGCTGGCACGCGCGCTGGGGGATGCGCTGATCGAGGCGGGCGCGGTGACGCGGGCCCGGCCCCGGCTCTTCCCGTTCCGGGAGGACCACCCGCGCGGGACGTGGGCGGTCCGGGGGACGTGCTGCTTCGACTACAAGGGCGACCCCGAGCACGGATTCTGCACCACGTGCCCGCTCAAGTGCGACGACGACCGCCGGGACGAACTGCAGGAGTGGATCAGGAACCCGGCGCTCGCCCCCTGACCGCGCTCGCCGGAGAACCTGCATCCTGCCCTGCGGAAATGCGCTCCCACCCCCTTTATCCCAGGGCCGGAAGGCGCATTTTCCCGCGCCTCCCCCAATTCCCGCGAGTTTCGTTAGTTTCGTTCCCTCCCCTCCTTTCCATGCGGATTCATGGAGTGTTACCTTCGCCACGCATGGTTGGGAGCGCTCCCATTTCCCCTGTTCACAACGGTGCGACGCACTCGGAGGTGCCGAGCATGAGATCGAGAGGAAACGGACGAGCGGCGGGGCCGGGCGGGACACCGCGGACGGCCGGACGCCGCCGGCGCGCGGGTATCGGGACGGCGCTGGCGATCGCGCTGTCGGCGGCCATGGCCGTCACGGCGCAGGCCCCCGCCCAGGCCCAGGGATCGCTCCGGGACCTGGCCGAGGCCAGGGGCGTGGAGATCGGCACGGCGCTGGCGGTCGGCCACCTCGGGAACGACCCCGAGTACGCGCGGCTCGGAGGTGCCGAGTTCAACGCCGCCACCGCCGAGAACGCCATGAAGTGGGACGCGCTCCAGCCGTCGCGGGGGCAGTTCAACTGGGGCGGCGCCGACAGTTTCATGGCCACCGCCCGCGCCAACGGCCAGACGGTGCGCGGCCACACCCTCATCTGGCACAGCCAGCTCCCCTCGTGGGTGTCCAACGGCGGGTTCAGCCCCGACCAGCTGCGCAACGTCATGGGCGAGCACATCGGCGCGGTCGCCGGGAGGTACTCGGGCCAGGTCGCCTACTGGGACGTGGCCAACGAGATCTTCCTGGAGGACGGCCGCTGGCGCGGGTCGGTCTTCTACGACACCCTCGGCGAGGGCTTCGTCGCCGACGCCCTGCGCATGGCCCACGAGGCCGATCCGAACGCGAAGCTGTACCTGAACGACTACAACATCGCGGGGATCAACCCCAAGAGCGACGCCTACTACAACCTGGCGCGGTCCCTGCTGCAGCAGGGCGTCCCGCTCGACGGGATCGGGATGCAGACGCACCTGATCAACGGCCAGGTGCCCCACGATATGCGGCAGAACATGCAGCGGTTCGCCGACCTCGGCCTGGACGTGGCCGTCACCGAGCTGGACGTGCGCATCCAGATGCCCGCCGACGAGGGCGAGCTGTGGCAGCAGGGCCAGGACTACCGCCAGGTGATGGAGAACTGCCTGGCGGTGGACCGCTGCATCGGCGTCACCGTGTGGGGCATCGTCGACAAGTACTCCTGGGTGCCCGGCGTCTTCCCGGGCTACGGTGCCGCGCTCCCCTTCAACGACCAGTACCAGCCCAAGCCCGCCTACTACGGCCTGGAACAGGCCCTGGCCGGCTGACGACCGGCGTGTGGGCCCGCATCCGGCCGCGGGCCCACACGCCGCCCGCCCACCGGGCGGCGGTCAGTCGGTGTGCAGGGCGAACGGCGAGAGGTCATCGGCGTCGAACCGGATGCGGTCGTCGACGTGCAGCACCCCTTCGATGGTGCGCACGGCCCGGCGGACGGCCACGGCGCTCGAACGGAGCCGCACCCGCCCGGTCAGCGTGACGATGCCGTCGCGCACCTCGGCGCGGACGTGGGGCAGCTCGAACTCCAACATGAGCAGGCGCTCCACCCGCTCCAGGACCCACGGGTCGGGCCGGGCGTAGACCTTCACGAGGTCGCCGCGGCTGACGATGCCCTCCAGCTCCCCCGGATCCGAGACGACCGGAAGGCGCTTGATCCGGTGCTCCTGCATCAGACGCGCCGCCTCGGCGATCTCCGCCCGGGCGCGGACCGTGACGGCGGGCGCCGTCATCAGCCTCTGCGCCGTTACGGCCGAGCGCTTGGTGCGGTCGGCCGTGGCGGACGTTCCGTCCCCGTCGGCAAGCTTGTGCATCAGGTCCGCCTCGGAGACCAGACCGAGGACGTGCCTTTCACCGTCGACGACGGGCACGGCCGAGATCCCGTAGCGGCCCAGCACGAGGGCGATCGTCCTCATGCTCGCACCGGCCTGGACGCACACCACGTCGGTCGTCATCATGTCGCGTACTCGGACGGCCATCGTTGTCTCCTCACGGGGTCCCGCACCCATCGCCCCGCCGCGCGCCTGTGCGGCGGCGGGCGCGACCGGTCGGGCCGTGGGCCCGGCGGCCCGGCCCCTGCTGCGATCATCGCCCCGGGGGCCCAGGGGGGCCATGTGCCGGACGTCCCTCCCGCTCCGCCTCAGGCGGGACGATCACGGTCCGAGGGCACCGTCCGGCGGGCGGAAGGTCCCGTCCGCCGGGCTCCCACTGTGCCCGAGGGCGTCCGGGGGATAGCCTGGACACATCGTGAACGGGCCGGAGCCGGCCTGCGCCCGGGCCGGTGCGGCCACGACCGGACGGCGGGGTGAGCCACCATGGCCGCAGAGCAGCGGACCATCAGGGTGTTCCTGGTGGACGACCACGACATCGTCCGGCGCGGGGTCGGAGCGCTGTTCGAGTCCGAACCCGACATCGAGGTCGTGGGCGAGGCCGCGGACGCGGCGGGCGCGCTCGCGCGCATCCCCGCGGTCGGGCCCGATGTGGCGCTCCTCGACGTGCGGCTGCCGGACGGCAGCGGTGTGGAGGTCTGCCGCGAACTGCGCTCCCGGCGGCCCGACCTCGCCTGCCTCATGCTGACCTCCTACGCCGACGACGAGGCCCTGTACGCGTCCGTGATGGCGGGCGCCTCCGGGTACGTCCTCAAGCAGATCCACGGCGGCGACCTGGTCGGGGCCGTCCGCACGGTCGCCGCGGGGGAATCGCTCCTCGACCCGCGCAGCACGGCGCGGATCATGCGCCGCATGCGTGAGGAGGCCGAGCGCAAGGACCCGCTGGCCGAGCTGTCGGGCCAGGAGCGGCGCGTCTTCGATCTGATCGGCGAGGGGCTCACCAACAGGCAGATCGGCGAGCGGGTCTTCCTCGCCGAGAAGACCGTGAAGAACTACGTCACCAACATCCTGGCCAAGCTCGGGATGGAGCGCCGCACCCAGGCCGCCGTGTACGCCGCGCGGCTCAAGTCCGAGCGTTCGGACGGCGGCACCTACTGAGACCGGGGGCGCCTCGGCGCCCCTGAGCCCGACCAAGGTCCCCCTCGCCCCTGCCCTTGGACGCTGCCCGTCGGTCCGCGCCGGCCGTAGCGTCGGTTGCGGGAGTCCGATCGAGGGAGCGTGGGGGAAGATGGCGACGAGACCGGACGCGCCGGTGCTCGCGGCGGTCAACGGGACCGAGGCGAGCCTGCGCGCATTGGACTGGGCGGCCGACGAGGCGCTCGTGCGCGGCCGGAGCCTGCGCATCGTCTACGCCTTCGACTGGCCGCTGTACCACCGGGTGTCCAAGAGCGTCCCGGGCTTCTCAGCGGAGCGCCTGGCGCAGAAGGTGGTCGATGAGGCCGAGCGGCGGGCCGCGGAGCGCACCCCCGGCCTGAGGACGGCGGCGGTGTACAAGGTCGGCGACGCCGCTCCGGTGCTCATGACGGAGTCGGCCGAAGCCGGGCTCGCCGTCATCGGCTCCCGCCTCCAGTCCCGGATCGGCGCGCTCCTGCTGGGGTCGACCGGCTTGGAGCTGGCCGCCGCCGGACGCTGCCCGGTCGTCGTGGTCCCCGACCGCGACCCCAAGCCGCCGGTGCGGCGGATCGTCGTCGGCCTCGACGGCTCGGCCTCCGCACGCGCCGCGGCGGAATGGGCGTTCGCCGCCGCGGCCCGGCGCGGGGCCGCGCTGCGGGCGGTCATCGCGCACGAACCGGCCTCCCGCAGGCTCATGGGCCGTTGTGAGGCCCCGGTCCGCGACGGGTCCGACCAGGCGGAACCGGAGGAGGCCGCGCGGGAGGCGCGGCGGCTCCTCTCCGAGTCGCTGGCGGGCCTGCGCGAGCACCACCCGCAGGTCGAGCTCGAGGAGTCGGCGGTCCCGGGCCACCCGGCCCAGGTCCTGGCCGACGCGTCGGCCGGCTGCGACCTCCTGGTGGTCGGAAGCCGCGGGCGCGGAGGGTTCACGGGGATGCTGCTCGGCTCGGTGAGCCAATCGGTCCTGGCCCACGCCTCCGTCCCGGTCGCGGTCGTCCCCGCCGACACGCACTGACCACCGCCGTACCCAGAGAGGAGAAGGACGATGCCACGCACCATCGCGGAGGTCATGACGGCCGGGCCCGCCTCGGTCACCGAGGGGACCGGTTACCGGGAGATCGTGGAGACGCTGCTGGAGCGCAACACCAGCGCGCTCCCGGTGGTCGGTGCCGACGGCAGGGTCGTCGGAGTCGTCACCGAGCAGGACCTGCTGCACAAGGCGGAGTTCAAGCAGACCGAGCAGGGCGAGGACTACCGGCCGCCGCTCCGGGCCCGGCTGCGGTCCCGGCTCACCGGGTCCGGGGTGCTGGTCGAGCGGGCCGACGAGAAGGCCGCGGCCACGACGGCGGGCGAGCTGATGACGAGCCCGGCGATCACGGTCTCACCGGACACCGGCGTCGTGGAGGCCGCCCGCACCATGGAGCTGCGCGGGGTCAAGCGGCTGCCCGTGGTCGGCGAGGACGGGCGGCTGGTGGGCATCGTCGGGCGCCGCGACCTGCTCCGGGTGTTCCTCCAGGACGACAAGTCCGTCTCGGACGCCGTCGGAGAGGAGATCGGGCACCTGAGCCGGGCGGTCCGCGGGGCCGACCTGTCGCACTCGGTGTCGGAGGGGGTCGTCACCCTGACGGGGTCGGTCCGCTACCGCAGCACGGCGCACGCCCTGACCCGGCTGATCAACCGGATCGAGGGGGTCGTGTCCGTCGACGACCGGCTCTCGTGGGAGGTCGACGACCTGCTGCCGCCGTACAGCACGATGCCCGGCCGGGTGTAGCGGCGCGGTCCGGCCCGGAGCGGCCGGACCGGCCTTCGGGCGGCCGCCGGCGGTGCGCGGTGCGCACAACCGGCGGCCGGCATGCGCGGACGGATCGTCGCACCAGGTGGCGGCGCCGCCGGACGGGGCCGCCGGGGCCGTCGCGGGTACGATGACGTGTGCGGCGACAGGCCCATGCGGCCGTGGCCGCCTGTGCACCGGAGGTGGGCCGTGTCCGACGACGCCCGAGCCGAACCCGCGCGGACGCTGGTGCCGCAGATGTGGCTCGACCGGCTCCCGTCCGGACTCCAGAACCGTCTCAGCGGTGTCATCGCGGCGCGCGAGCGGGTCCACTCGCTGTTGGACGCGGTCGTGCTGATCGGCACCGGCCTGGACCTGGAGACGCTGCTCAGGCGCATCGTCGGGGCCGCCATGGACCTGGTCGACGCCCGCTATGGAGCGCTCGGCGTCGTCGGCGGCTCCGGCGAGCTGGAGCGCTTCATCCCGGTCGGTCTGGACGACGAGGAGATCGCCGCCATCGACCACTGGCCCGAGGGCCGCGGAATCCTCGGGACACTGGTGGAGGACCCGCGACCACTGCGGCTGCGGGACATCGCCGGGCACCCCGACTCGCACGGCTTCCCGCCCGGCCACCCGCCGATGCGCGGTTTCCTGGGGGTGCCGGTGCGGGTCCGCGACGAGGTGTTCGGCAACCTCTACCTCACCGAGAAGGCCGGCGGCGCCGACTTCGACGAGGACGACGAGGCCGTCGTGGTGGCCCTGGCCACCGCCGCGGGTGTGGCCATCGAGAACGCCCGCCTGTACGAGGAGTCCCTTGAGCGCGAGCAGTGGCTCAGCGCCTCCGACGAGGTCTCCACCCGGCTGCTGACCGGGGACGATTTCGACGAGGTGCTGCGCCTGCTGACCGGGCGCGTCCGCTCCGTCACCGGCGCAGACCTGGTGGCCGTCGCCGTGCCGGAGGCCTCCGGCACGGTGCTGGCCGTCCGGTCGGCCGAGGGGCACGGGGCCGGGGACGTGCGGGGCCGTACCGCCGCCGTCCAGGGGACGCCGGCCGGACGGGCCTTCCTGGGCGATGCACCCGTCAGCGGCGACATGAGCCGCGGCGAGAGCGGCTCGTCCCCGCTCCTGGAGGGGCTCGGCCTGGGCCCGGTGCTCCTGGTCCCCCTCACCGGGGGCGAGCATGCGCACGGCGTACTGATCCTCGGCCGCCGCGCGGGCGCACAGGCGTTCCCCTCGGCGACCGTCCGCATGCTGCACACGTTCCTCGGCCACGCTGCGCTGGCCCTGGAGCTCGCCGAAGCACGCGGCCGGGCCGAACGGCTGAGCGTCCTGGAGGACCGCGACCGCATCGCCCGTAACCTGCACGACCTCGTCATCCAGCGCATGTTCGCCGTCGCGCTGTCGCTCATGGGCTGCGTGGACCGGATCTCCGACCCGGCACCGGCCCGGCGGGTGCAGCAGGCCGTGGACGACCTGGACGACACGATCCGGCAGACGCGCTCCGCCGTCTTCACCCTCCGGCACGAGGACGAGGAGCGGCGGTCGCTGCGCACCAGGATCCTGGACGCGGTCGCCGCCGCCACCGGGCCTCTCGGCTTCCCGGCGGACCTCCGCCTGGAAGGCCCCATCGACGGCGCGGTCCCCGACGCCCTGGGCGAGGACGTCGTCGCGGTGCTCGTCGAGGCGTTGTCCAACGCCGCCCGCCACGCGCGTGCGTCCCGGGTCGACGTGGAGGTGAGGGCCGTGGTCGGCGGGGACCTCACCGTGGAGGTGCGGGACGACGGTGTGGGCCTGCCGGAGGAGGGGCGCCGCAGCGGGCTGGGCAACCTCGCCGAACGTGCCGAACGCCGCGGCGGGACGTTCACGGCCCGTCGGCGGTCCGAGGGCGGGACCCGGCTGGAGTGGCGCGTCCCCGTCGATGAAGAGTCCGGAGACTAGCCGTTGCCACCACGACCGGTACGTCGGCGTGGTGGAGCACGCCCTGGCGGACCGAGCCCCGCAGCGGTCCGAGCCGAGGCCGCGCGAGCCCACGGCCACCACCGCCGCCGGGCAGCACCGTGGTTCCCGGCGGGTAAGGGCCCAGGTCCCGGCCGGTCGCTGTGGCGCGCAGATTCCGGCCCGGACGGCCGATGACGGGCCGTCCGCAACCACAGCGCACGGCTGTGTGCGCGATTCGTTCACACGGCGCCGATTCTGTTGTGAATCCGGCTCTTGTGTGCCCGATCGGCCCGCCGAAGAATCCATGGGCGCCTCCCCCTCCCCCGGCGGGAGAATCGGCCTCCCGATTCCGGCATAGGACGAAGGGGCGGAGCAATGGAGACGGTCACCGACGGCGCGGCCGAGCGGAGCGACGGCATCCGGCCGAACGAGAAACTGGTCCCGACACTGCCGTGCGCGGCCCCCGAGGAGACCGAGGAGTTCTACACGGCCCTCGGGTTCACGGTCGCCTACCGGCAGCGGAGGCCCTACCTGTACCTGGCCTTCTCCTGGAGCGGCATCGACGTTCACTACTTCGGCCCGCCGAAGGTCTTCGCCCCGGAGAACCAGGACACCGGCGGGTGCCTGGTGATGGTGGACGCGGTGGCCCCCTACCACGCGGCGTTCGTCCGGGCGATGCGCGAGGCCTACGGCAAGGTCCTGGCGAAGGGGTGCCCGCGCATCACCCGGCTGCGGCCGGGGGCGTCGCGGTTCACCCTCGTCGACCCGTCGGGTAACTCGCTGATCTTCATCCGGCGCGACGAGCCGGAGGAGCTGGAGTACGGCGGCTCGAAGGAGCTGGAGGGGCTGCAGCGCGCCCTGGACAACGCGAGGATCCTGCGGGATTTCAAGAACGACGACCGCGCGGCGATGAGGTCGCTGGTCTCGGCGCTGCGCAGGCGGTCCGAGGGCGCCTCCGACGTCGACCGGGCGCTGGTGTACGCGACTCTGATCGAGCTGGCGGCAGCGCTCGGCGAGCACGGGAGGCGCGCGGAGTGGGAGGAGGAGCTGCGGCGGATCGACCTCGACGGGGAGGAGCGGGACCGCGTCAGAGAGGTCCTGGCGAACGTCGACGCGTCGGACGAGTGGTTCGGCCGTCCGGGCGAGGGGACCGCGGGGGCCGACTGACCACCGGATCCGCCGGCGCCCGTCAGACGACCGCCTCGGGGTCCTCGGCGCCGAGGCGGTGCACGGCGGTCCGGTCGCAGTGCGGGGCGAGGAGCTCCTGCAGGTCGGCCACAGCGCTCTTGACCTCGGCCCCGTCCTCCCGCCCGCGGACGGTCTCCAGGATGAACACCGCCCGCACCGACTCCTCGGTGACGCGGGTGCGGTGGGCGTCGCGGTGGTTCCAGTGGCGGGTCAGGACGCCCGCGTCGTCGGCGTAGACGACCTCCCCGGGGCGCGGGGCCTCCACCGTGTCGGGCTCGCCGAGCGGGGTGAAGGCCTCGGTGCCCTCGGCGTGGCGGATGACGACGTCGCCGGAGACCCGGTCCAGGTCGAAGGCGCCGGCGGGCAGGCCGTGGGCGACCGAGACCGCGTTGTAGGCGTCGACGGCCGGGTTGATGCGCGGCAGGGCACCCTTCTTGGCCAGGCGGCGGCCGAGCGCGTCGACGCTGGGGCGGACGCGGCGGGGGTTGGTGCCGAAGGCGCGGTAGGCGGTGTGCCAGGCCCCGATGCGCGGGTCGGCCTCGTCCGCGGGTGCCCAGGCGCCGTCGGCGACGCGCCGCTCCAGGTCCTCGAGGGCGGCGGTGGCGGCGGGCCAGGGCTCGCGGCCCCGCAGGCCGTCGGCGGTGACCAGGGCGACGAGGGCGTCGGGGAAGGCCTCGGCGACCCCCGGGGCGAGGCGGAAGGCGGTCATGGGCGGTTCTCCGTCCTGCACTCATGGGTGCGGACCCATAGGATTCAATGGAACGACCTCAAAGTACATTGGATCGACCCGCACGTGTCAACCGAACGACCACCGAGTGCATTCCAATGACCGACCGGAGAAGACCGACCGCAGAAGGGGGCAGCATGGCCGAGGATGCGGCGCTGAGGACGGTGGCGCGCAACGTCCGGGTGGCCCGGCTGCGCGCGGGGCTGTCCCTCGAAGAGCTCGGCCGCCGCGCGCAGGTGAGCAAGGGGGCCCTGGTCGGACTGGAGAAGGCGCAGGGCAACCCCAACCTCGCGACGCTGGTCCGGCTGGCCGACACGCTGGGCATCCCGGTGTCGAACCTTCTGGAGGGGCCGCCCGAGAGCAGCGTGCGGATCGTGGACGCCGGGGCCGTGGACCCGTTGTGGGAGGGGGAGCGGGGCGGGGAGGCCCGGCTCATGCTCACGACGGCGGGCCCGGCGCCGGCGGAGGTGTGGCGCTGGCGGCTGGAGCCGGGCGAGGAGTACCCCAGCCACCCGCACCAGGCGGGGGTCGTGGAGACGGTGAGCGTGACCGCGGGCCGGATGGTGCTGGTGGTCGACGGCGACGAGTACGGAGTGGAGGCGGGCCAGACGGCCACCTTCGCCGGAGACGTGTCCCACGGGTACAGGGGGGCGGGCGATGGGACGTGCGAGCTGGTGATGACGGTCCACCTGCAGCCCGCCCCCGCGGAGGGGGGCGCGGCCTCCTAGACGCCGCCGAGCCTCAGTCCGACCACTTCAGGTACTGCCCGTGCGGAGCGGCGACGGCCTTGGGACGCCCGTCGAGGGCCACGACGAAGTCACCGGTCCTGAAGGGCGCCGTCGAAGGAAGGGCGCGCCGGACGTCGGGGAGGGCCGCGGGGGACTCGTTGGAGATCCAGTGGCAGGGCCCGTCCTGCACGAGCGCGACGAATTCCCGGCGCTTGTCCTCGGCGAGGTAAGGGAGCACGGCGCTGTGGAAGACCACAGGCGTGGCGCCGTCCGGAACTTGTTGGAGGAGCGACGCGAGCGCCTGCGTCAGGTCGCCCTGGATGACCGGGGCGGGGTGGAGGCTGGCGGTTTCGAGCGCCGCCCGGAGGCGCTCCAGGCGGTCGTGACGGCCGGGCCAGACGAGGCACTCCAGCCAGCGCACATCGTCGGGGTCGGAGGGGTCCAGGGGGTTGAGGTCGATCCCGGCGCGCCAGGCGACCCGGGGGACCTCGTCGGGGACAGGGACGCGGCCGCTGGTCGCGCACTCCAGGAGCGGCCGGGCGCCGGGGGCGCCGATGGGCGGGGCGGCGTCGTAGCTGTAGCGGTACCGGTCGGGGTGCAGGCAGAGCCCGGCGGAGGCACCGACCTCGATCAGGGCGAGGGGCTGCGGGAGCGCGGCCAGGAGGGGGAGGAGGACGGCGCAGCGGGCGGGTTCGTTGGTCTGGGTACTGCGGCAGCGCATGGTGGCCTCGACCCGGTCCCAGTGGTCGAGGAGCCAGGCACGGAAGGCGGGGTAGCCGTC
The DNA here is from genome assembly GCF_027706725.1 of Nocardiopsis endophytica. Taxonomy (GTDB): domain Bacteria; phylum Actinomycetota; class Actinomycetes; order Streptosporangiales; family Streptosporangiaceae; genus Nocardiopsis_A; species Nocardiopsis_A endophytica. The sequence goes on along the minus strand of NZ_JAQFWQ010000036.1, from coordinate 9,734 downwards.
GATCGGCCCGCCGTGGAGGCGCACCGCGGCGAGAAGGAGGTTGGGCTGCCGCTTGGGGAGGGGCAGCCGCTCGATGAGGGCGAGGAGGTCCTGGTCGTCGGCGATGCCATCGGCGAGGACGGAGTAGGTGGGAGACGTGGCGCGGGCCTCGTGATGGGCGAACCAGCGATAGCGCCGGTCGGTCGAGAACGCCGAGATTTCAGACTCCACGAGGCCGCCTCTCACTAGGGTCGAGCCTCGACTATAGGAGCCGGCAGGGGCGGCCCCAGGTGGGCCCGGGGGCGGATGCCCCGGAGGATGGGGGCATCAGCGGCAGCACCACCCGCAGTTGCCCACCTGCGGCCCATCCCCGCATACGCGGGGAGCATGGGGAGCGGCGCTTCGACGTGAGCGCCCCGCTGGGTCCAGCCCCGCGCGCGCGGGGAGCATACCCACTGCAGCGGCGACAGGCTCAGAGCCAGGGGGCCATCCCCGCGGGCGCGGGGAGCGTCCGCGGCTGGCACGTCTTCCCCCTCGCCCCCAGGGTCCATCCCCGCGTGCGCGGGGAGCATGCGGCCTGGCGGCCCAGCACGGCGGTGGCCGCGGGTCCATCCCCGCGTGCGCGGGGAGCATCGGATGCGGTCGGGGTGGATGATCCACGTGTCGGGACCATCCCCGCGTGCGCGGGGAGCATTACACCCTGGCGCTGCCCGCGGGCGTCCCGGTGGGACCATCCCCGCGTGCGCGGGGAGCATTCGACGGCTCCGGCGCGGCCGGTGGCCCTGACCGACCCGGGTCCATCCCCGCGTGCGCGGGGAACATCTCCCCGTCCAGGCGACCCTGCCGGTCGTGAAGGGTCCATCCCCGCGTGCGCGGGGAGCGTACTCGTTGACCTGGGGTGACTCACCAAGCAGCTGCTTGTTTTCGACCACTTCGGCGCCTCCCGGCGCTGGCACCCTACCGGCTTCTCCGCTTCCTCTCCCCCGCGTTCCCATCAATTGCTGATCAGGATGACCGCCGGGTCTTCGAAGGAGGTCCAGCCGCTCAGTTCCACCTTCTCCGGCTCGGCGTTCCTCGGGAGGTCGAACGGGATCTTCCCCTCGGCCGTGCTTCCCGGGTTCACCTCCTCGAAGAGGGTGCCGCCCTCCTCCGCCAGGACACTGGCCGACTCGTCGGCCGAGTACTCCTTGCCGTCGGTGTCGATCACCCGGGCATCGGTCGCGGCGAAGTACTCGGGCTCGTTCCCCGTGTTGCGCGCCTCCACCGACACCACCACGTACCGTCCCTGCGGCTCGGACGAGAAGGGCGGATCCCCGAACGTCTGCACATCGTCCTCGACCCGCGTCACCGTGAACTCGAACCCGCCCGACGTCGCGGGCTCGCCGATGCCCACCGGCCCCCCCGTCCTCATCGCCGCCGGACACACCGCCATCGCTCTCGGCGAGCCGGTTCACCAGCACCGAGCACCCCACGACGACCAGGATCGCGAGAACCGCCAGCACCGCGCACCCGATGCCGATGATCTTGCCCCACGGCGTCTCCTTCGCCTGCCCCTGAGGCGGATACGGCGCGTACCCGCCCCCCGGAGACGGATGACCGCCGCTCGGTGGCACGCCGCCGGGCGGTGGCGGCCCCTGTCCCGGAGGCGGCCCTCCAGGCGGAGGTCCTCCCCACCCGCCCGGCGGCGGACCCCCCTGGGGCGGCCCGCCGGGAGGCGCACCGCCCGGGGGCGGAGCCCCGCCCGGCGGCGGGCCTGCGTTCATCGGGCCAGGCGGCGTCTGTCCCCCGGTCGGGTAGCCGCCGTAGGGTCCCGGACCAGGGCCGGGCCCTGGACCCCCTTGCCCCGGAGGCCCACCACCGGTGGGCGGAGGGCCGTAACCCGGCGCGCTCGGCCCGGCCGTGCCGCCACCGCCACCGGAAGCACCCATGCCGCCCGCATGAACTCCCTCCGGCCCCGGCGGGCCGGGGTCGCCGTACGCGGGGGCGAACCTCGGGCCGCTCTGTTCCCTCGACGGCGGCCCACCGACCGGCCCACCCGGCCCCGGCACATCACTCGGAGGGGTCTCCGGAGTAGGAGGCGGCGGAGGCGTCTGCGAAGGGCCGAACCCCTCGGGCGGGGTGCCCGGTGCCCCCTCAGCGGGACCGGAGGGACCGGACCCACCACCACCCGGCACGCCGGGACCGCCGGAGTCCTCGCCCTGCCCCGTACTCGCACCCGCGCCGGCACCGCCACCGGCACCGGCATCCTCGCGCGGGGGCGGCGCACCGTCGGGCCATGGCCCCCGGCCGCTCGCCTCGTCGCCCTCCTCAGGCGGGTGTCCGCCCGCGTCCGGATCCCTCTCCGTCATCGCCTCGCCCCCGCTCGCAGGGCGGCCTCGGCCTCGGCTCCCCCGGGGCCGCCAACGCATCGGACGCGAGAAGTGCTACCCGGAGTGACGGAAGAGGCAAACTCCACTCACTGTGCGTATTGGGCAAACAGGCGGCGCGATGAACCCCTGCCGCATCAGGACGTGGCCACCGGCCCCGTCCGCCGCACCCACAGCGCCAGCGCGACCACCGGCACAACGAACACTCCCGCGAACGCGTTAAGCCCGCCGAACCCGACCAGGGACAGCAGCACCCCCGACATCGCTCCGGCCATCGCCCCGCCCAGGTTCATCGCCAGGTCGGTCACGCCCTGTGCTCCCGGACGGCGCTCGGCGGGCAGCGCCTCGGCGAGCATCGCCGACGACGCCACCAGCCCGAACGACCATCCCAGCCCCAGCAGCACCAGCCCAGCCATCACCACCGGCTCACGGTGGTCGGAGGTGCCCGCCACCGCCACGGCCAGGACCAGGACCGCCTGCCCCGCGACCAGCGTGGGAATCCGCCCGATCCGGTCCGACAGCCACCCCACCAGCGGGGACAGCGCGTACATCCCGGCGATGTGCACGCTGATCGTCATCCCGATCACGGTGAGCGCCGAGCCGCCGTGGGACATGTGCACGGGCGTCATCGTCATCACCGCCACCATCACGGTGTGCGAAGCGACCGTTCCGACGAGGGCCAGCAGCGCGCGCGGCGTGCGCGCGATCAGGCGCAACGACTCCAGCGGCGGCTCCTTGCCCGCGCTCGCCGCGGTGTTCCCGCCGACCTCGCGCGCCACCAGCAGCGGGTCGGGGCGCAGCAGCGCGAACGTCAGCACACCGGCGAGGAGGAACGCCGTGCTGGAGAAGAGCAGCGGCCCGAGCAGCGGCTCCAGGCCGAGCGGACGCGCCACCGCCGCTCCGGGGCCGGTCAGGTTGGGGCCCGCGACCGCGCCCACCGTCGTGGCCCAGACGACGAGCGACAGGTCGCGGCCGCGCGTCGCGTCGGCGGCGAGGTCGGCGGCCGCGTGCCGGGCCTGCAGGTTGGTGGCGGTCCCGGCGCCGTACAGGGCCATGCCCGCCAGGAAGACCGGGAACAGCCCGGCCTGGGTGCCGCCGATGGCGACCGCGCCGCCCACGGCCGCGATCAGCCACCCCGTGCCGAGGCCGGGGCGCCGCCCGCGACGTGCGGCCAGTCCCGCGAGCGGGAGGGCGAAGACCGCCGCCCCGAGGGTGATGGTGGTGGTGGCCATGCCCGCCCACCTCTGCGACCCGGTCAGGTCGTCGGCGATGAGACCGCCGACGGACAGCGCGGCGCCGACACCGAGTCCGCCGATGACCTGGATCGTCACCAGGACACCGACGGCCCACCGCTGGACCCGCGCGGGGTCGTGTCCGCTCCGGGTCAGGGGCCGCCCGCCGCCGGGCGCTTCCTCGGCCATCGTCATCGCGCGTCCACCGCCGCTCCCCTCGCCCCGGCGCGCCCGCCTCCATCGGCCGGCGCGCTCCTCGTCGGATGACCCGGGCAATGGTATGCGGGGCGGGTGACGGTACAGGGAGGCGACCCCGGGGGGGTGCGAGGCGGGACGCCCATACGAGCAGGCACGGGCGGACGGAGTGGGGGCGGATGGCGCCCGGTGACCACGCGGCGTCTACGGAGTTCCGTAGCCGGACCCGGCCACGGAGGGACGACGTGGGGCGGCGTCCCTAGCGGCTGCGTCGCCAGGCGGAGGGGGTGTACGCGGAAGGCGGCGCCGAGGCCGGTGGGCTCGTGCCCCGCCTGGGCGCGGGCGGTCATCGGTCTGGATCGGCGGAGGGCGGATGGTCAGGCCCCAGGACCGAATCGACCGGGTCGGCCTGTGCGGATGGACACCGGACCATTCCCGGAGACGCGCCCCGCAGGAACGGGCGTTCGGAGATCCGGCGTGGCGAAAAAGCCGCTTCGGAGGAGAGCGAGGAGAGGGAGTGGTGGAACCACCACCCTCGTCGGCCCTGCGATGCCCTGGTACGCGACGCCCGAACCGCCGGATGACCCGAGGGCCGGAGCGGGCCCTACCTCCCGCCGTACCGCCACCTCAGGAAGTCGTACTGGCGCTCGGTCTTGCGCATCTCCGCGTAGAGGGCCTCGGGGTCGGTCGCGTGCACGACCGCTCCCCCGGGCGGGACGGGCCAGCGCGCGAACGCCCAGTAGCGTCGGGTGTAAGCACCCCACACCACCACCCACGCGCCCTGTTTCTGCCACTCGATGTGAGCGGCAACGCGCCTGCGGTCCTCGTCCTCATCCTCCATCGCAGAGGACGCCATACCCGCACGCATGACGGGCGAAAGGGCCGAAAGTGGACGGTCCACACCCCTGGACACCGGGCGTGACACGGTCTTGGAGCCGGTGCCGGTACGGGCGCCACCGAGCCGCCGACGGGTCGGAGCACCCCGACCCCAGGCGGGAGCCGCGCCCCGACTCTCACCGGGCACGGCCCCGGTACCGTCGTCCCGCGCCGGGCCGCGTCCGCTGGAGTGGTGGAACCTCCGTCGACCCTGTTCGGCCGGTTCCCCATCGACGCTTTCGTGTCCATGTCAATGTCCCAGTGTCGAGCGGCCGATGAGAGGGGCCAAGAGGTCGCGCGGATAGGCGGGCGCGCCGCAGGGGCCCGGCCCCGCCGACTCCGCCGCCGAACGCCGCCCCCACGTCGTTGATCTCGGGAAAAGCGCCCCTAAAAGCGGCCCGGTAGCGTCGTTTCTCCCGAGATCAACGCTGAGCGCACCCGCCTATCCGCGTGGGCTCTAATGGTCATGCGCCGTGCGAACCCGGAGCTCGAGGGTCGTCACAAACCCGACCGCCGAGACCAGCGACGGATGGGCCGAGCGTCAGCGGACGCCCGCGGCCTGCCTGCCGGAGATCTGCTCGGACCCGGGCACCGGCTCGGCCGGGTCCTCCCCGAGTTCGATGATGCGGTTCTCCCGGTCGACGTGCACGATGCTGGGCGTGTGCCGCCCGCGCTCGGCCTCGTCCACCTGGGCGTAGCCCATGATGATCACCAGGTGCCCCGGCTTGACCAGGTGCGCCGCGGCGCCGTTGATGCCGATCACACCGCTGCCGCGCTCACCGGTGATCGCGTAGGTCACCAGCCGCTCGCCGTTGTCGATGTCGACCACGTGCACCTGCTCGCCGTCGACGAGGTCGGCCGCCTCCATGAGGTCGGCGTCGATGGTGATCGACCCCACATAGTGCAGGTCGGCCTGGGTCACCGTGGCGCGGTGGATCTTCCCGTTGATGAGAGTGCGCTGCACGTTCTCGGTCCTCGTTTCGCGTTCTCGCCGTCTACAGGCCTCGGAGAGGTCCCGTGCGGCTCCCATGATGGCGTGCCCGCTCGACCACCGAGAACGCGGGGGCCCACCCGGGTGTTCCCGGGGCGGGCGGTGTCCGCCGGAGTCGTGCCGCTTCCGGCAGCCGAGGCCGCCTCAGCGGACCGCCCTCGGCCGTCCGACGAGGGGTGACGACGGGCGGGACGCCGGTGCGGCGCTCGCGCAAGAACACCCCGGGGCCGCGCCGACCCAATCGCCCCCGCCGGATGGGCCGGATGGAGACGACACCGCTCCACCCAATGCTGTCGCACTCGGCGGGACACCATCCCGTCGCCGCCCAGGCCGACAGCGGGAGACGGACAGGCGGCCTCCCCCTCCCGGCCCTTGCTCGGCGCCGCGCTCAGTCGTCGTCGTGGTGGTCGTGGTTGGCGGTGCCCTTCCGCCAGTAGCCGTCCACCACCGACGTCGAATTGCGCACGAACCCCATCTCCTTCAGTCGGCGCCGCACCGGCTTGAGCGAGTCCGCCTCACCGCCGAACCACGCGAAGCCGGTCCCCTCGGGCAGGGTGAACCCCGCCAGGGCCCGGTCGAGCAGCCCGGTGGTGCCCGGCGCCGCGCCGTCCCGGTGGAGCCAGGTGATCCGCGCCCCCTCCGGCGCGTCGATGTAGCGCTCCTCCCGCGCGTCGGCGACCTCCAGGAACGCGAACACGCGGGCGTCCCGGCGCAGGTCCTCAAGGCGGCGGGCCACCGCCGGGAGGGCCGTCTCGTCGGCGCCCAACAGGTGGTAGTCGTAGCCGTGGTCGATGTGCAGCGTGCCGCGCGGCCCGAGGACCCCGAGCTCGTCACCGGGGCGGGCGGCCATGGCCCAGCGCCCGGCGGGCCCATGGTCGTGGGCGACGAAGTCGAGCACCAGCTCGGCCGCCGACGGATCGTAGCGCCGCACCGTGTAGTCCCGGTAGGTCAGGCCGGGGGCGCGCATGTTCCACCGCCCCTGCTCGTCCATGTCGGGAAGGCGCGGCGTCCGCTCGCCCTCCCCGGGCAGGAACACCTTCACGTGGTCGTCGAAGTTCTCGGTGCGGAACCCGTCCAGCTCCTCGCCGGTCAGCACGACCCGGATCATGCGCGGGGTGACCCGCTCGACCTCGCTGACCCGCAGGGTGCGCGGCTGCAGCGGGTACCACTCCAGCCTCGGCTCGGTGAGTGCGGCGGTCATGCGGCCTTCTCCTTCTCTGGCTCGGGTGGGGTGCCGGGCGGCGGTGCCCCGGCTCCGGCCGGGTGGGCCCGGCGCAGCCCGGGAAAGATCCCGGCGATGGCGGCGGTCAGCACCGCGGTGGCGGCACCGCCCGCGAGCACGGCGGCGCCGGGGCCGACGGCGGCGGCGAGCGCGCCGAGCACGACCCCGCCCAGCGACCCGCCGACGGTGTTCTGCGCGGTCCAGACACTATTGACCCGCCCGCGCAGCCTGTCCGGGGTGTGCGACTGCAGCAGGGCGAAGCGCAGGATCTCCTCGATGATCTCGGCGAAGCCGAGCGCGACCAGGGCCGCGACGGCCGCCGCCAGGGCGGTGGAGGCGCCGAGCCCGGCGGCCGCCGCTCCGCACAGGGCGACCGCGGCCGCCAGGACCGCGCCCGCGCGGCGCAGGTGCGCGGTCCAGCCGCTGGTCAGCGAGGCGGCGACGGCGCCGGCCGCCGAGGCCGAGTAGAGGAGCCCGGCGGTCTGCTCTCCGCCGCCCAGCACCCGGTCGGTCAGCTCGGGGATGAGCACGTACGGGGTGGCGAACAGCAGCTGCACGAAGCCGAGCAGCAGGATGGGGCCGACGACGCGGTCGCGGACCGCGAAGCGCAGCCCCTCGGCGATGGCGCCCAGCGGCGAAGGCGCGGTGCCGGAGACGGCCTCGGCCCCTCCGCCCGGGGCGCCCCCGGTCCCGGCCCCGACGCCGGTGGCGGGGGCGGGCTCGGGCGCCATGGCGGGCAGGCGGGCGACCATCAGGGTCGTCACGGCGGACGCGGCGGCCGTGATGCCGTAGACCAGGGGGTAGCCCAGCAGCGCGATGAGCGCGCCCCCGGCTGCGGGGGCGACCACGCTGCCGAGCTTGCCGGTGAGCGCCAGCAGCGCCCCGGCGGCCGGGAGCCGGTCGCGCGGGAGCAGTCCGGGGACCGCCGCCTGCAGCGCGACCTGGCTGAAGGTGCCCAGGAAGCCGTTGACGGCCGCGCACAGCACGATCGCGGCCAGGGCGGCGGTGCCGTCGAGCCACAGGGCGCCCAGCGCCAGGCCGGTGAAGGCGGCCGTGGCGGCGAGGCGGCCGGTGACGATCAGACCGCGGCGGGGGCGGCGGTCGGCCAGCACGCCGGCGACCAGCGTGCCGCCGAGCACCGACGCCCCGTTGACGGCGTTGACCAGCGCCACCATGGCCGACGACCCGGTCAGGCCGTAGACCTGGAGGGGGAGCGCGACGAGCGCGAACCCCAGCCCGAAGACGGACAGGGTGCGCGCGGCGAAGACGTTCCGGAAGGGGCGGCTGACCTTGAGGGGGGTGAGGTCGATGGCCGCGCGGCCCACTGCCCGGCGCAGCCGGGGGCCGCGCGCGCTCACGCCGCGCCGGTGGCCCCGGCGCCTTCCATCGCCTCGCGCAGGCTGCGGGGCCGCAGGTCGGTCCAGTTCGCCTCGATGTGCTCAAGGGCGGAGGTGCGGTCGGCGGGCCCATAGACGGTGGTCCAGCCGGCGGGGACTTCGGCGAACTCGGGCCAGAGGGAGTACTGGTCCTCGTCGTTGACGAGCACCAGGAAGGTGCCCTCGGGGTCGTCGAAGGGGTTGGTCATGGTCCGGTCCTCGATGGTTCGGTGTCCACAGTGCACGGGGGCGCGCCCGCCCACGGGCCACCTTCCCGCACATCGCAGATTTAGGCAAGCCTTGCCTTAGAGATTTGTCCGTGGCCTGCGCCGCCACCGCCCGCCGGGCACGGACGCGGCCGCCACGGAGCTCGACGACGGATCGGGGGGACGGGCTTCCCGGCCCTGCCCGTCGTCCAGCGGCCCCGGCACGCGGAGCGGCGCCGAGGGCACGGCGGCCCCGTCGGGAGCCCGGCGCCGCACCACTCGGTCGGGGCTGCCGAGCGCCACCGCCCCCAGGCAACGGACGGCGGGAATGGGGCGGCAATCGACGAACGTGCGGGAATGACCGCCGGACGGACGGTCGGTCGAAGGAACCGCCCCCTTTCCCCAGGCGGCCCGGGCGGTGCCGATGGTGTCAGCCGGAACCGGGAGCGAGGGGTTCGGGGAGCAGCGGTGTCGGGCCGTAGTGGGCCAGGACCAGATCCCGTGTGGCAGCGGCGAGTCTGCGTGCGCTGACCGGGTCGAAGGTCGGCAGCGACAGGTCGACCGGCCTCCCCCGGTCGACCGCCGTCAGGCGCCGCGCGGGCGGTTGGTCGACCGCGGCGACCACGGGCGCCACCGCCTTCTCCACGGGCCTGGCGGCGACCCTCCCGAGTGCGGCGATCCCGGCCCGCACCGGACGCGGGAGCGCCGCGAGGCCGCCCTCCGTCCGGGTGAACCCCGGGTGGTAGAGCAGCTGGTGGGCCCTGCTGCTCGGGTCGTCGGCCATCGACCGGCCCAGCAGGTCGTTCGCCCGACCCGCCTGGAGCTGGGCGCGGATCGGCCCGTACCCGCGCTCCAGGTTCAGGTCGTCGAAGCGGACGGATCCCGCGGTGAGCCCCGCACCGGCGACGTTCACGACGACCGGGGCGGGGGCGGCGTCGAAGGCGGCCCGCACCGCAGCGCTGTCGGGCGTGCGGCGTGTGCGTGGTCACCGTGGATGGCGGCGACGGAGACAGCGGGGCGGTTCCCCGGCCCTGCCTGCCGTCCGGCGGGCTGCTCTCGGTCCGGGCGGGCGGCGCACTGGGCGGGGTGCGCGGTCACCCGCGTTCGTGGCGGCCGCCGCCCCAGAGTGCCCCTACTCGGCGATGATCTCGACAGGAGTGCTGTCAAAACCGCCGGCATGGCAGCACCTTCGTCGAGATCATCGCCGAAGGGGGCGGGCGAGGGGGCGAGGGGGCAACTTGGGTCGTGAAACCGACGCCTGATCAGCCAAAAAGCGTCGATTCCACGACGC
>NZ_JAQFWQ010000035.1 GCF_027706725.1 Nocardiopsis endophytica | reverse complement strand
CCGTCGCCGCCCTTCAACGGCGACCACGCGCACGCGCCGCGCCCGACAGCGCTGCGCCACGGGCCGCCCACCCGTCCTCGTCGCCGCCGTCCACCCCACACCCCGGCGGCCCGGCGCCCGGCCGGGGCCCTGAAGCGGGGTACCCGCTGTTCCGCCCCGCCCACCCGCGCCGCGAGACCCGAAGCTTGAGGGGGCGGTTCCAGCATCGTCTTCCCCGAGACCATCACGGAGGGGCCCACAACCCCCGGCCCGGCCGACCTACCCCCGGGTGCGCGGGCCCAGGCGGGAGCGGCGGATCTTGCCGGAGGGGGACTTGGGCAGCTCCTCCACGAAGTCGATCGTGCGCGGGTAGGCGTGCTCGGCGAACCGGCCCCGCACCAGCTCCCGCAGCTTCTCGGCGAGCTCGGGGCCGGCTTGGGCGCCGTCGGCCAGCACCACGGTCGCGGCCACCGTCTGGCCGCCCGTCCCGTCCGGGGCGCCGTAGACCGCCGCCTCGACGACGTCGGGGTGCTCCAGCAGCGCCGTCTCCACGTCTCCCGGCACGATCCGGTAGCCCGAGGCCAGGATCGCCTCCTCGTCGCGCGAGGAGAAGAAGAAGCACCCCTGGCGGTCGCGCACCGCGGTGTCGGCGGTGACGAACCAGCGCCCGTCGGGGGTCAGCCGGGCCCCGGGGTCGCCGGTGTAGCCCCTGAACCAGTACACGGCGCTGTCCCGGGCGTCGACGGCCACCCGCCCCAGGACCCCGGGGGCGGCCTCCACGTCGTCGAAGGGGTCGAGCACCGCCACCGACCATCCGGGCAGGCCCGTGCCCTGGGAGCCCGGCGGCACCTCCGCGGCCGCGTCCGGGTGCTGGTGCTGGCCCACGCACACGCCCAGCTCGGCCTGCCCGTAGTGGTCGCGCACCGGCGCGCCGAACACGTCGCCGGCCCACTCCACGACCCCTTCGGGCAGCGGCTCGCCCGCGCTGGACAGGCGCCGCACCGCCACCTCGGGCGGCAGCGTCTTCACGGTCGAGCGCAGCGTCCGGTACAGGGTTGGCGCGGCCACCAGGTTGGTGACCTGCTGTTCGGCGAGGACGTCCAGGACGAGCTCGGGGTCGGGGACGGCGCGCAGCTGGAGGGCGGCGTGGCCGGCCAGCAGGGGCGCCACCAGCCCGAAGTACAGCCCGTAGTGCCAGTTGGGGTCGTGGGTGTTCCAGTACACGTCGTCCTGGGCGACGTCCAGCCCGTACCGGAAGTGGGAGTGGAAGGCGGCCAGGGCCCGCACGGGCACCTCGAATCCGCGGGGGACGCCGCCGGGGCCGGGGGAGTACAGGTGCAGGAAGGGGGCCGAGCCGCCGACGGCCTCGGCGCGGGGGACGGGGCCGGTGCCGGCGGCCAGCCCGTCCAGGGTGAGGTCCCCGGCCAGGCCTCCGCTGCCGGCCACCGCCACCCGCCAGGGGCCTGCGTCCTGCAGCTTGTGGCGGACGCGTTCCTCGCAGACGACCAGGCGGGCGCGCGCCCCGGCCAGGCGGGTGCCGATCGCGGCGGGGGCCAGCGCGGTGAGCAGCGGGACGTGCACGGCGCCCAGCCTCCATGCGGCCACGGCGGTGGCGGCCAGGTCGAAGCCGCGGTCCAGCAGGGTGGCCACCCGGTCGCCGGGGCCGATGCCCAGGCGCGCCATGCCCGCGGCCAGGCGGCCCGAGCGGCGGGCCAGGTCGGCGAAGGTGTGCACCTCGGGCTCCAGGTCCTCGCCGATCTCGGTGATGGCGGCGGCCGAGCCGGGATGCCGGTCGCAGAGCAGGTGGGCCACCGATGCGGTCGGGGCGTCGTACGTGGCCAGCCAGTCGTGTACCTGCTGCGCCGGGGTGGGCATCGGTGGGCGTCCTCGATTTCTACGGTATTGGGATGTTGGTGGCGTTCGGTATAAGAGTATGCCTTGGTGTGTGATGGTGCCCTCATCCACGGGGGCCCACGCCCCGCACCCGGGGAGGGGAGAGGCCCGATGCACGACCACCCGACGCCCGACACCGGTGACCTGTGCGAACGCCACGGGCTGGGGGTCGATGCCGCCCGGTGGCTGGACGCCGCGGCCCGCCTGCCCCACCCGTCGGACAAGGGCGCGGCCGACCCGCTCGCCGCCGACCCCGGGGCCCTGCTGGAGCCCTTCGCGCTCGACGCCGCCGACCTGGACGAGGTCCTGGCCGCCTGGCCGGACGCCTCCTGGCCGCCGGGGCTGCTGTACCTGGTCGAGCGCATGGCGGCGCGCGCCGCCGCCGACGCCGGGACCCACCCGGTCTGGCAGGACTGGCCCGCCCTGCAGTGCGCCGGGGACGCGCGGGCCCGGTGCGCGCCCATCGTCGCGTTCGCGGTGTCGCTGCCCTGGTACGTGGAGCACCAGCGGTCCCTGGGGGCACCGGACGAGGTCACCTTCGCCACGCTGCGCGACGTGGGCCGCCAGGTCGCGGCCAACCGCCGCATGTTCGGCGGCGCCGGTTTGGAGACCGCGGGGTGGGTGGCGCTGCAGTTCCGGTCGGGCCTGTACGAGCTGGGCCGGTTGCAGTTCGAGCCGAACCTGCTGGGCACCCAGGCCTCGGTGCGCTGGTTCGACGCCGACCGCGCCCGCGCGCTGGGGCGCGGCGACCTGTACCCGGGGGAGCCGTGCCTGCGCATCCACATCCCGACGGGGGCCCGGCTGGAGGCCGAGGCGGTGCGCGACTCGCTCAAGCGCGCCCGCCCCTTCTTCCGTGACGCCCTGGGGGCCGACTACCCGGTGGCCACGTGCTCGTCGTGGCTGCTGGACCCCCAGGTGCCCGACATGTTGGGCGCGGGGAGCAACATCGCCGGGTTCCAGGAGCTGTTCACGCTGGTGGAGGAGGCGGCGCCGGGGGATGCGGACGTGTTCCGCTTCGTGCACAACCGCCCTGACACCGACCCGGGGGGCGCGCGCCGCGCCACCCGCCTGGAGCGCGCGACCGCCGACCATGTGGCGGCGGGGGGCCACTGGTACGTGCGCACGGGCTGGCTGGACCTGCCGGGGTGAGTGGCCGCAGCGGCGGCGGGGGACAGGCCGCGCAGGAGCGGCCCGGGGCCGGTGCGCGGGGTGGGGCGCTGGCGGCGCGCGCCGCCGGTGAGCCCTCGTGTCCTCCCGCTCGGTGAGTCTGCATCCGAGGGACGTCCGCGAGCGTTATTGCGAGCGTGCGACCGCCCGCGTCGGCCCGGCCCGCCACGCAGGGCTCCGCCGCCCCAGCACAGCCGCCTCAGCCGACACCGTCAGCCGACGCCGACGCCCGCGAAGGGGCCCACCCGCGCCCCGGACCCCGGGCGCGCTCTACACCGCCGGATCGCACAACCCCAGCGCCGACAGCAGCACGTTCAACCGCTTGGGGTCGTGCTCGATCACCGGGGCGTACTCGCACACCCCGATGCCCACCACCGTGTGGTGCCGCGCCACCGCCGCCAGCACCCGCGCCACCGCCTCCACCTGCGGCCCGCCCGGCTCGGGCACCGCCACCGCGGGCACCTCCGCCGGATCGCACACGTCCACGTCCAGGTGCACATACGCCGGGCTCCCGGCCGTGCGCCGGAAGGCCACCCCCTCCGGGTCGGCCGCCACCTCCTCGGGACCGGCCACCGCCAGGCCCCGCGCCCGCACGAACTCGGCCTCGGCCGGGTCGAACGACCGCGTCCCCACCAGCGTCACGTCCCGCGCCGCCAGCGCCGCACCGCCGCCGGTCAGCAGCCCGTGCCCCTCGCCCAGCAGCGCCCGCAGCACCATCCCGTGCGCCCGCCCCGACGGCGAGGACTCCGGGGTGTTCAGGTCCGGGTGCGCGTCCACCCAGTAGCACGACATCCCCGGATGGCGCGCCGCCAGGTGCTGCACCGCCGCCAGGTCCGAGGCGCAGTCGCCGCCCAGCGTCAGCGTCCGCGCCGGGTCCCGCCTGGCCAGCCGGTCCCGGATCCGGCGCTGCGTCTGGGCCACCGTCTCCAGGTTCAGCACACCGCCGACCACCTGCCGGGGGCCGTCGGTCACCGAGATGTGCAGCCGGCTGCCGCCCGAGGGCACCTGGCGCGCCAGTGCCGCCGAACCCGGCGCCACCCGCACGTCATCGCCGCCCTGCCACAGCGGCACCACCAGATCGACGTCGCGCTGCCAGACCATGGACCCACCCTAGGGCCGCGGGCCCGCGCCCGCACCGGATCCGCCGCGATCGGCCCGAGACCGGCAGCGGCCAGCCGCCGCCGTCAACCGGCCCGGTGCCCTGGGCCGCGCCCCGCGGGCAGGACCCGCCCCGCCGCACCGCCCCAGCGCCGGGCGGCCGCTGCCACCAGCCGCTCCAGCGGCCCCTTGCCGAACCGGCGCCGCCACGCCCAGGCCCCGGCCACCGCCGCGACGGCGAACGCCTCGGCCAGCAGCGGCGCCTGGCCCCACCCGGCCGCGCGCACACCCCAGATGCCCAGCACGTGCGCCACGTACACCGTCAGCGACATCGCCCCCACGGCCGCCGGCGCCGCCGTGAGCCCCGGCGCCCGGTCGGCCGCCCACAGGCACGCCGCCACCACGGCCATGCCCACCCCGGCCGACCCGGCCACCTCGAAGGTGGTCCCGCTGTGCGGGACGCCCGTCAGCAGCCAGGCGGGGCCCTCCAGCGGCACCGCGCCGTGGAAGTAGGTGTGCGCCCCCACCCGCGCCGCCTCGCCCGGGGAGGCCAGCGCCCACAGCGCGAGCCGGGACCCGCCGTACCCCGCGGCCGCCAGCACGGCGCCCCAGGCGGCCATGCGCGCCCGCACCCGCCCGTCGGCCAGGTCCAGGCGGCCCAGCGCCATCCCGGCGAGCACGTAGGGCAGGAACGACACCGCCGGGAACATGCCCGTCAGCAGGAAGGGGGCGGCGCCGGTGGAGACCAGCGCGGTGTGGGCCCACCCCCCGGGGGCGAGCCCCTCCAGCCCCGAACGGGCCAGGTAGGACACCTGCGGCCCGGCCAGCGCCCCCGCCGCGGCCACGACGAACAGGCGGCGCGGGGCGGTGCCGAGGAAGGGCAGCGCCAGCAGCAGGAACCCGCCGTAGTGGGCGATGATGATCGCCACCGGGGTGTCCAGCCGGATCAGGACCAGGCCGATGGCGGCCAGGCACCCGGCGCGGACGGCGATGCGGCCCCGGGCCGCCGCCAGCGGGGCGCCCGAGGGGATCTGCGCGCGGCCGCTCATCATCGCCAGCGCGACCCCGGCCAGCAGCGCGAACAGGGCCGAGGAGCGGCCGTGGGAGGCGGTGCGCACGGCCTCTTCGAGCGGCTCGGGGGTGAAGGGCGCGCCCAGGTGCACGGTGAACATCGCCAGCACGGCCAGGGCCCGTGCCAGGTCGAGCCCGCCGAGCCTGGCGGGGGCGCGGCGCGCGGACGCGGGGGAGGGCGCGGCCGGGGCAGGCGAGGGGGAGGTGACGGCGGTGGTCAAGCGCGGGGCCTTCCTGGCCGTGCGGGGGCAGGGCCGGGGTGTGCGAGCGGGGCTGCCGGCGGGGCAGAGGGGCCGTGGGGTGCGGGACGAAGCGGCACGGGAACGGCAAAGGGCACGTCATGCCGCCGCCAAGGGTAGGTGGCGCCCCCGGGGGAGCGGAAGGCGTCGAACAGGGCGGGGCCGAGGGGGAGCGGCGGCCTGACGCGGCGCCACGGCGCGGTTCCCGCTGTGCGGCGACCCGCACCCGGCAGGGGAGGAGTGAGGGGAATCACCCCGCCGATGACCTGCGGATTCGTTCCAGGAGCCCGCCCGTCGCCGGCCTGGCACCGGTACGGCGGGGTCGTGCTGCCGACCGCCGGCCCTCCTCGGCACGGCCCCGCATCCGAGGGGCGGGCCCACATGGTGCCGGCCTCCACCGGTGCCGCCGCCTTCCCAGCCGTGTGCACGGGGTGTCGCAGCGCTGCGAGGATGCCGTCATGCCCGGATACATGATCACCACGGCCGACGGCTCCGACTGGCCGGTCGTGCACCGAAGGGACTTCGAAGCCGTCCTCCAGCCCCGTTCGCGGGAGTGTACGGTGGTCGAGCCGGGCGAGAATGAGCACGAGGACGGGGACGGTGCGGAGGGCGACCACGTGTTCCGCACGGGCGGCGCTGTCGTCTCGGCGTCCTGGGAGCTCGCCGGAGTCTGGTCCGTGCACATCGAGGGCGCCGCGGAGCCCGGGACGGCCGAGTCGATCGTGTCCGAGATGGCCCGGCAGCTCGGAGAGGCCACAGGACAGGCCGCCCGCCACCACCGGATCGTCGACTGAGCCGGGGGAGGCCCGGTTCGCACCCGCCGCTGAAAGTGCGCTCGTAGCGGCGCCCCCTGAGAACGACGCCAGGGCGCCGCGACCGACGACAGCGCCGCCGAGCCGGGCCCACCGTGGTCCGCACGCCTGACTGCCCGGCCTTTTAGGCTCGGGCGATGGAACGCCGAACCGACACCCCCGAACCCCCGGCCCGGGCGAACGACTACGACGCCTTCGCCGAGGCCTACGCGGCCGAGAACGATAGCAACCTGATGAACGCCCGCTATGAACGGCCCGCGATGCTCACGCTCGTCGGGGACGTGGCCGGACGCCGGATCCTGGACGCCGGCTGCGGCGCGGGCCCCCTGGCCGCCGCCCTGCGCGACCGCGGCGCCGACGTCACCGGCATCGACGCCAGCGCCGCGATGCTGGCCCTGGCCCGGCGGCGCCTGGGCGGCGACGCGGACCTGCGCCAGGCCGACCTGACCGACCCGCTCCCGTTCACCGACGGGGCGTTCGACGACATCGTCGCGTCCCTGGTGCTGCACTACCTGCGGGACTGGGGGCCGACGCTGGCCGAGATGCGGCGCGTGCTCAGGTCCGGCGGCCGACTGATCGCCTCGGTGCACCACCCGTTCGTGGACTACATGCTCCAAGAGCCACGGCCCGAATACTCGGCGACGACCAGCTACGACGACGAGTTCACGCTGGGCGGTCGAACCGTACCGATGAGGTTCTGGCGCAGGCCGCTGCACGCGATGACCGACGCCTTCACCGCCGCCGGCTTCTCCATCGCCGCGATCGGCGAGCCGCCGCCCGACCCGGCCGCCCGCGAACTGTTCCCCGACGACGCCCACGGCCTGGTGGCCCGGATCGGATTCCTGTTCTTCGTGCTGGAGGCGTAGATGTCGTCCCAGTCGGGCCCGTGCATCCACAGGCTGGCGGCGGCCTCGCGCATCAGCGCGGGGGCGTCGGGGCGCTGGAGGGAGGAGGGCGAGCCGGTGGGCTGCGAGAAATGTCCGGTGGAGGGTCGGACGGGGCGCGGACCGACAGGGCGCCGGCTTATCCGGTGGACAGGGCGCCAGGGCGGTCGATTCGGTGTCCGTCGGTCGTGTCGCCGTCGCGGGTGAGCAGCGAGGGCAGGGCGTTCGTCGGTCTGGGGCGGGGCAGGAGTGGTGTGGTTCCGTCCGACCGCCCGTCGCTGACTGGGGCCGCGACATCATCGGTGCGGGGATCGGTGCGGGGAGGGGCCTTCAGAACTCTACTTGACATAATGCTGATTATCGGCGTTTTGGGGGGCGGGTCCCGAGAGGGGTTCCCGGGGCGTTCCGCGGTGTGTGCCGTCGGCCCGTGCGCGCCGCCTTCTGGTGCGGCGCGGCCGGGCCCGGCCGCGTCCGGAGCCGGGTGTACAGGGCGGCTGAGGATGTGCCGTGCGCCGGCCGGGCCTCGGGTGGATCTTGCGGATCGTGCGGATGGTGTCTGCTGAGGGCTCCAGGGCCTGGACGGGTCCCGCCTGGAGCCGCTGTGGTCGGAACCCGGTGCGGCCGCCATCGGTCCGGGCCGACTCGGGCGACGATGAGCCGCGGCGATGCCGCTCCGAGGGTTCGGCCTCCGAGGTGCCTCGTTCGGCGGCCCGACCTCGCACTCAGCGGCGTCCTGGGGCGGCCGAGTGCCGCCGGATCGGTACCGTCGCCGCTCCGGAGTCCGTGGCGGAACGGTGTTTTTGCAGGTCAAAGCGATTGCGCGCAGGGTGTTCCGCCTCCTGCGCACTCCCCGGCCGCCGTCCCCGTCCGGCCCTGCGGGCTCCAGGGGCGGGCGAACACCCCACGGGGCGCGGAAGAGCGTTTTCGGGGTGGCGTCCGGGCGGGTGAACGGGTCGCCAAGGCCTGGAAGCGCCTCCGGTGCCCCGGTTCCGTGCCGCCGGGGAGGGATCGGTGTTTCATGCATAAAGTGCGTTATGCATGAAACTGGGGCATTCTTGACCTACGCCGCATAGCGGGCATGCTGCCCCCGCCTCCGCGGGCACCGCCAGCGATAGGACGCCCCGCCCCGCCCCCGCGTTGTCCTCGCGGCGCCGCTGCGGCGTCTCCCGGCCACAACCGGTCACAACTCGCCCATCCCCCTGCAATCCGCCCCCGGGCGCGCGATGCTCGAAGGGTGTCGAACAGCATCAGCCCCTCCCCTCGCGACGGTGCGGCCGAGACCACCGCCGACCCCACCGACAGCGCCCCCGGGGCCCCCGCGGCCGCCGGGACGGCCCCGGCCGCGCCCGGCGGCCCCTCCGCGTCCTCCGCGCGGGCGGATGGGCCCCGCTCCCCCGCCCGCGGCGAGCGCTCCGCCGGCCAGGTCCCCGGGGACCGCCCCGAGGGCGCGGGCCCGGGCGCCGCGAAGAGGGCGGCCGACCGCCTGGTGGGCATCGACGTGGCCCGCGGCCTGGCCGTGCTGGGCATGTTCGTGGTGCACGTGGGGCTGGGGTGGACGCTGGCCGACGGCAGCAACGCCCTGTACGGGCTGGTCTCGGGCCGCTCGGCCGCGCTGTTCGCCCTGCTGGCCGGGGTGTCGATCGCGCTGCTGTCGGGCGGGTCCTCCCCCAGGTCCGGCCACGACATGGGGGTGGCGCTGTGGCGGGTGGTCATCCGCGGGCTGATCATGCTGCCGGTGGGCACCCTGCTGACGATGACGGGCACCCCGGTGTCGGTGATCCTGGCCTACTACGCGGTGTTCTTCGTGCTGGCGGCTCCGCTGATGAGCGAGCGGTGGAAGATCGTGGCCGGGACGGCGGCGGTGCTGGGCGTGCTGGGCCCGGTGGCCTCGTTCTACGTCCGGGGGCTGATGGCCGAGGGAGGGCCGCTGCGGGGCCCGGTGGCGGCGGTGAACTCCTATGACCCGCTGGTGGCGCTGGCCGACGACGGGGTGGTGAACTTCCTGCTCACCGGCGCCTACCCGGCCATCACCTGGATGCCGTTCGTGTTCGCCGGGATGGCGATCGGGCGGCTGCGGCTGCGCCGCCGGGCGGTGCAGTGGTCGCTGGTGGGCGTGGGCGCGGGCCTGGCGGCGGCGGCCTACACGGCCTCGTGGGCGGCGCTGGCGCTGGGCGGGCGCGCGCGGCTGGAGGCGTCCTTCGACGCGGGGGTGATGGAGCGCTACGGCGGGGCCTCCAGCGTGGCCGAGGCGCTGCGGGAGGGGTTCCCGGGGACGGTGCCGGTGAACGACTGGGCGTGGCTGCTGGTGCCCTCGGGGCACAGCGGGACGCCGTTCGAGGTTTTCGGTGCCGGGGGAATCGCGATCGCGGTGCTGGGGCTGTGCCTGATCGTGGCGCCCTACCTGCGGTGGGCGGTGTACCCGCTGGCGGCGGTGGGGGCGCTGGCGCTGACCACCTATGTGGGGCATGTGCTGGTGATCTGGCTGGCCGAGTCGGGGCTGGTGGACGGGACGCCGCTGGGGTTCGTCTCGGACCGGCTGGACCTGACGGTGCTGCTGGGGGCGCTGGTGTTCGCGACGGTGTGGCGGCTGCTGGTGCGGCGGGGCCCGCTGGAGTGGCCGCTGCACGCGGTGTCGATGTGGGCGGCCAAGCGCATTCCGTGAGGTGTGTGGGCCCGGCGGTGCGGGCCGGGCGGTGTTTCGGGGGCGGGGCGCGGGGCGCCTGCGCCCCCTTCTCTCTGTTCCCGCGGGGCGGCCGCTCCCCTGCCCCGGTCCGGGGCCGTGCCCGCGCGGTCGAACAGCGGCGGGCGGGGTGTTCGAAAACGCCCGGGGCCGGTGTGGTGGCAAGGGGGCGGGATCGGGGATGGTTGGGGGCATGAGCACTGCGGAGTTCGATGGAGTCCCTGTGCGGGCGGCCGGGGCGGGCCCGGGGTCGGGCCCCGTCCCCTCCCCCGGCGGCGGGGCGGCCGTGCAGGAGCAGGAGGGGGACGGCGCCGGGGGCGCGTCGGGGCGCCGGGCGGTCGATGCGGTGGAGGACTACCTGGTGGCGCGGATGGCGGCCAAGCCGTCGCCGCACACGGTGGCGGCCTACCGGCGGGACCTGCGCGGGGTGCTGGAGTGCGCGGCGCGGGCGCTGGGCCGTGGGCCGGGGTCGGCGGGTCTGGCCGAGCTGGACGCGCAGGTGATGCGCAGGGCGTTCGCGGACTTCGCGGCCGAGCGGGCGCCTTCGAGTGTGCTGCGGGCCTGGTCGACGTGGAACGGGTTCTTCGGGTTCTGGGTGGCCGAGGGGGTGCTGGCGGGCAATCCGATGCAGGCGGTGGGGCGTCCGCGGCTGCGCCAGGGCGAGCCCAAGCCGTTGATGGGCGAGGACACCCCCGAGCGGTTGTTGGAGGCGTTGGCGGCGGGGTGCCGGCGGGCGCGGGACCCCTGGCCCGAGCGGGATCTGGCGGTGATGGCGCTGGCGCTGCTGACGGGGCTGCGGTCGGCGGAGATGCTGGGGCTGCGGGTGGACTCGGTGAGCGGGCGGCCGGGTGAGCGGCGGGTGCGGGTGGTGGGCAAGGGGGGCCGGACGCGGTCGCTGCCGATCGAGCCGCCGTTGGAGGCGCTGGTGGAGGCGTACCTGTCGTCGCGGGAGGCGCGGTTCGGGGTGCGGGTGCGGGGGGCCGATCCGCTGCTGGTGGACAACCGGGGCGAGGGGCTGCGGCGGGGCGGTCTGCAGTACCTGGTGCGGCAGTGCTACAAGCACGCGGGGGTGCACGACCGGGTGGCGCGGGGGACGCTGGTGCACGCGCTGCGGCACACCTTCGCGACGCGGCTGGCCGAGGACGGTGCGTCGGTCACCGAGATCATGCGGCTGCTGGGGCATACGTCGCTGACGTCGTCGCAGTCCTATATCGATGTGACGGCGTCGGCGCAGCGTGAGGCGGCGCGGTCGAACCGGACCTACGGGGTGCTGCGCAGGCTGTCGGAGGGGTCGGGCCCGGAGGGGCCCGGCGGGGCGGGTGCGTCCCCGGCCGGGCGGGCGGCCGGTCAGGCCGGGGTCGGCGGTGGCGGGGCGGGGGCGCACTAGTGTGTGGGCCTGTGCCTATGGAGATCTCGACGGTGAACGTGAACGGGTTGCGGGCGGCGGCGCGCAAGGGGTTCCTGGGGTGGCTGGGGGCCACGGGGGCCGATGTGGTGTGCCTGCAGGAGGTGCGGGCGGTGCCCGAGCAGCTGCCGCGTGAGGCGGCCGCGCCGCCGGGGTGGCATGTGGTGGTGGTTCCGGGGGAGGTGAAGGGCCGTGCGGGGGTGGCGGTGTACTCGCGGGCGGATCCGGACGGGGTCCGGGTGGGGTTCGGCGCCGAGGAGTTCGCGGGGTCGGGCCGGTATGTGGAGGTGGACCTGGGGGCGGTGACGGTGGCGAGCCTGTACCTGCCCTCGGGGGAGGTGGGCACGGCGCGGCAGGAGGAGAAGGAGCGGTTCATGGAGGCGTTCCTGCCCTACCTGGTGCGGCGGCGCTCGGAGGTGGAGGCGGCCGGGCGGGACCTGGTGGTGTGCGGGGACTGGAACATCGCGCACCGGGAGGAGGACCTCAGGAACTGGCGGGGCAACCGGCGCTCATCGGGGTTCCTTCCCGAGGAGCGGGCGTGGTTGTCGCGGGTGTTCGGCGAGGCGGGGTATGTGGATGTGGTGAGGGCTTTGCATCCGGATCAGGCGGGTCCGTATTCGTGGTGGTCCTACCGGGGGCGGGCCTTCGACAACGATGCGGGGTGGCGGATCGACTACCAGGTGGCCACCCCGGGGCTGGCGGCGCGGGCGGCGTCGGCGCGTGTGGAGCGGGCGGCCTCGCACGGTGCGCGGTGGTCGGACCATGCGCCGGTGACGGTGTCCTATTCCTGAGTGGTGCTTGAGCGGGCCGTGTGAAGGGGCGGGTTGTCGGTCATGGGTGTTCCGGTGGTGCTGGTGCACGGGTTGCGGGTGTCGGGGAGCATGTGGCGTCCGCAGGTGGAGTTCCTGAGGGGGCAGGGGCGGCGGGTGGTGGCGCCGGATCTGCCGGGGCACGGTGAGCGGCGGGGTGAGGAGTTCTCGCTGGGGCGTGCGGTGGATGCGGTGCTGGAGGCGGTCGACGGGGTCGGCGGGCGTGTGCTGCTGGTGGGGTTGAGCCTGGGGGGTTTCGTGTCGATCGCGGCTGCGGCGGCGAGTCCGGGGCGGGTGGCCGGGCTGGTGGCGGCGAGCTGTACGGCGCGTCCGGCGCAGTCGTTGGCGCAGGTGTACCGGATTCCGGCGGCGTTGTTGGAGGTGCTGCCGGACAAGGGGTTGTCGGTGAACGAGCGGTTCCACCGGTTGACGCTGCCCGATGAGGGGGCCGATGCGGTGCTGGACGGCGGTCTGGCGATGGAGGCGGCGCGGTCGGTGATCGATGAGATCGCGGATATGGACGTGTTGGGGGCGCTGGGGTCGTATCCGGGTCCGGTGTGGTTGGTGAACGGTGCGCGGGACCATTTCCGGATCCATGAGAAGCGGTTCATGGACGCGTGTGCGCAGGGGCGTCTGGTGAACGTGCCGCGGGCGGGGCACATGGTGAGCCTGGACCAGCCGGTGAACTTCTCGCGGTTGGTGGGTGATGCGGCCGATGTGGTGGCGGTGCGGGAGGCGCGGCGTGCGGCGGAGGGCGGTGAGGGGGCGGCGCGGGTGCTGGAGGGGCCGGCGTCGGGGTGACCGGGGTTCGGGGGCGGTGAGGTGGCGGCCTTCGGGCCGCCCTTTTCTTTGGGTTTCGTGGGTTTTCCGGCGGAGGGCCGTGGGGCGGGCGTAGGTTTCCCTGTGGTTCCGCTCCCCTGCCGGGTCCCTGGTGCGGGAGTGGAGGCAGAACATATGATCAAAGTATGAGTGAGGTGAAGAGGCGCGTGACGGTGACATTGGATCCCGATCTGCTCGATGTGGCCGACAGGGCCGTCGAGACGGGGGAGGTGCGCTCGGTGTCGGCCTGGGTGAACGACGCCATGGACCAGAAGTGGCGTGCCCAGCAGAACGCCCGGACGCTCATCCGCCAGGACGCCGCCGAGGCCCGGCAGCGCGATCCTGAGGAGTACGCGCGGGCGCGGGCGTGGGCCGAGAGCATCATGGGCGGTCCGGACGGCGGGTCTGCGGAGGGTGAAGGCGGGGCGGGGTGATCGCCGGGAAGATCCTGTCGCCGTCGGCGGTGAGGGCGTGGATGCGGGGGTCGGACTTCATGTCCACGGTGGTCGAGGTCGCCGTCGACCGTGTGACGTCCCTGCACGTGCCGGCGCTGGCCGTGATGGAGGCGCTGGAGGATCTGCCCACGAGGCGGGTGGAGCAGATCCGTGCGCGCCTGGACGATCCGGTGTTCGTCTGCGGTGTCCTGGACCTGAGTACCGCCCTGGTGGTGAAAGGGCTCACTGCGCGGTGGGAGGGGATGGGGATGACGCCTGCGGAGGCGCACACGGTGCTGGCCGCTGACGGGGTGTATGCGGGCTGTCCGGTGATCGTGGAGGCCGGGTCGGTCAAGCGGTGGCGGACGTGGCTGCCCGATACCCCGCTGGATGAGATGCCCTGAGTGTGTTCCCCCGGGGGCGCGGGAGACTGTTCTTCTGCGCCCCCGGGGGGGCTTGCGGGCTCCTTTGCGGGGCGTCGGTGCGGGGGCTCGCGGGCGTCAGGCGGGTGAACCCTGTGGTCCCGGGGGTGGAAAAGTCGCTGGGATTGGCCGAAACGGCCCCGGGGAGGGGCGGGGTGTCGCTACTTTCGGTTCTGGCGGGGGCACGGTGCGTCCGCGCTCCGCCGGGACGCTGTCGGTGACGACGGGGCGGTGATGAGGCCTTGAGCGCACGCGAGGATCTTCTGTCGGCTTTGGACCAGGGGCGGTTGAGCGATGCCCACGCCTATCTGGCGCTCAAGCCGCTGTGGCGGGACGGGCGCATCACGCGTCCCGGGGGCAGGTCGCGCCAGCACATCCTGCTGGCCAAGGAGACGCTGCGCACGGCGGCGCGCAGCGGGCTGCTGACCGAGGAGGAGGCCGAGCACGCGATGCGGCCGCTGCGGCCGGACGGCGAGGGCGCCGGGGGCGCGGCGGGGTGAGGCGCGGCCCGCCCGCGGGCGGCGCATGGGGATGATCTTGGTCACTTCCGGGGCCGGGCGGGGCCGCTGCTGGGCCCCGGTGCGGTGCCCGCGCGGGTGCACCGCGTAGCCTCGTGGGCTGTGACCTCGCACGATGAATCCCCCGACCGGGGGGCGACGACGACCTCTTCCGCTGACGGCAAGGGCAGGCCGGGCCTGGCGCACACGCTGCGCCGCCGCCACATGGCGATGATCGCCATCGGCGGTTCGGTGGGCGCGGGCCTGTTCATCGGCTCGGGCGCGGTGATCCACGCCGCCGGGCCGGCGGCCGTGGTCTCCTATGCCATCGCCGGCGCGCTGGTGCTGCTGACGCTGCGCGCGCTGGGCGAGATGGTGGTGGCGCGGCCGGCCTCGGGCTCCTTCTCCGACTACGCGCGCCTGGCCCTGGGGCCGCGCGCCGGGTTCGCCATCGGGTGGCTGTACTGGTGGATGTACTCGGTGCTGGTGGCGGCCGAGGCGGTGGCCGGTGCGGCGATGCTTTCGGGGTGGATCCCGCTGCCGGGGTGGCTGCTGTCGCTGCTGCTGCTGGTGGTGATGACCGGGGCCAACCTGATCTCGGTGCGGGTGTTCGGTGAGACCGAGTCGCTGTTCTCGCTGGTGAAGGTGGCCACGATCGTGGGCTTCCTGGTGCTGGGCGGGCTGTACGCGCTGGGGCTGTGGCCCGGCGGCGAGGGCATGACGCTGTCCAACCTGTGGGCGAACGGCGGGTTCGTGCCCAACGGGTGGGCGGCGGTGCTGGCCGCCGTGGTGGTGGTGCTGTTCTCCTTCGGGGGCGTGGAGATCGTGACGATCGCCGCCGGGGAGAGCGACGAGCCCGAGCAGGGGGTGGCGCGGGCCACGACCAACGTGCTGTGGCGGATCGCGCTGTTCTACATCGCCTCGATCCTGGTGGTGGTGGCGGTGGTGCCCTGGGACACCGCCGAGCTGCTCAAGAGCCCCTTCGTGTCGGTGATGGAGACGGTGGGGGTGCCCGCGGCGCCGCTGGTGATGGAGGTGGTGGTGTTCATCGCGGTGCTGAGCGTGCTGAACGCGGCGCTGTACACCTCCTCGCGGATGCTGCACGTGCTGACCCGGCAGGGGGACGCCCCGCGGGCGCTGGCGTCGGTGACGCGGCGCGGGGTCCCCGCGCGGGCGATCCTGCTGGGCACGTGCGTGGGGTACGCCTCGGTGGTGGGCAACTACCTGTGGGGCGATGCGGTGTTCGGGTTCCTGGTGGCCTCGATCGGCGCGATCCTGCTGGTGCTGTTCCTGGTGATCGTGGCCTCCCAGCTGGTGATGGGGGCTCGGCTGCGGCGCGAGGAGCCCGAGCGGCTGCGGTTCCGCATGTGGGGGTTCCCGTACCTGTCGTGGGCGGTGCTGGTGGCGCTGCTGGCGGTGCTGGGGGCGATGGCGGTGCTGCCGGACCAGCGCACTCCCCTGGCGGCGACACTGGTATCGGTGGCGGTGGTGCTGGTGGCCTATGAGGCGCGGCGCCGGTGGGGTGCGGTGCCGGTGAGCTCTGAGCCGCTGTACACCCGGGCCGACGGGCGCGACCTGGCCTCCGGCGGCGGTGAGGGGCCCACAGGCGGGGACGGCGGCCGTGGAGGGGACGGCGGGCGGTCCTCCGGGTAAGGGGGCCGGTCGGCGGTGCGGACGAAGCGGCGGGGGCGGCGCGCGGCGCCGCCCCCCGCCCGTGTGCCGGGGCCGCCCGCTCCCCCGCCGGGCGGTGGGCCCTCAGGCCTGGGCGCCCTTGTCGAAGAGGTCCAGGAACTCCTGCTTGTCGAACATGCGCGCCGCCTCGACGGCCGAGGGGGTGCCCGCGGCGGGGTCGGCGCCGTGGCGGACCAGGATCCGCACGATCCGTTCCTCGCCCTTGAAGACCGCTCCGGCCAGGGGCGACTGGCCGCGGTCGTTGAGGCGGTCGAGGTCGGCGCCCCTGTCGCACAGCGCCTGTACGGCGTCGGGGTGGCCGTGGTAGGCGGCCAGCATGACCAGGGTGTCGCCGCTGTCGTTGGTCAGGTCCACCGGCACGCCCGCGTCCAGGTAGGCGCACAGGGCTCCGCTGTCGCCGGTGCGCGCGAAGTTGAACACGCGGGTGGCCAGTTCGATCACGTCGGGGTCCTCGGCGGGGCCGGGCCGCTGCTGGTCGTCGCTCACGCCCACCACCCTAGATGCGCCGGCGGCGGAGGGCCGGGGCGGCGGGCGCGTGTTGTGGCGGGAACGTCCGGCGGGCCCTTGTCGGCGGGTCGGGGCCGCTTCCCGTGTGCGCACCGGGCATCCCGCCACGGCGGATCACACCGCTCCGCGGTCCCGCCGCACTCCCGTGCCCGGAGCGACCCCTTCACCGCGCCGGATCACCACCGCCCCTGGAGGGGCGGTGCCGGACCCCCTCGGCGACCATGACCGCTTGCGGTTGGTGGGCCCCCGGTCAGAGCTCCGAAGGCGCGCCGCGCCGGGGCCTGCGGTGGTTCCGCCAGGGGGCGGGTCCGGGTGGGTCCGGGGGCGCCTTCGTCCGGGTCGGGACCTTCGGCGACCCAAGTGGGGACTTGTGGCCCGGATCCGCGGCCCTGTGCTGGGCCGGGTGGTGCGCGCGGCGCCGTTCGCCTTCCGCTCCCTGTCGTGAGCTGGGGTTCTTCTGGGTGCGGGCTGGTTGCGGGGGTGTCGGGGCGGCCGGCGGGCGGTCGGTCGGCCCGGGGGCCGGCCACCGGGCGGCGGCTACTGTGCGTGTTTTTCCTCGGGGCGGGGCCGGGGCCGTCAGCGGCGGCTCAGCGGGCGTTCGGGGGCGCGGGCGGTGCGGCCGGGGGCGGGCGCGCCGGTCACTCCGGGTGTCCGAGATGCCCAGGTGGCGGCAAATGTCGCTATGGTGCAGGCTCGACTTCGAGAGGAGCTGTTCGGTGCGACACGTCGTCGGATTCTTCGTCGGTCTCCTCCTCGCCCCCGTGGTCGCGCTCGGCGTCGGGTGGGCACAGCCCCGCCTGGCCGCGCTCAACGGGGCCGGGGGGACCTTCGCCGACACCGCTGGCGCGATCACCGTCGCGGGGCTGGGGGCCCTGGCCCTGGTCGTCGCGGTGACGCTGGTCGGGCCCCGGCTGACGCCCATGCTGCCCGGGATCGCCGGGCTGACCCTGATGGCCGCCAGCGCCGTGGCGGTGCTGCGGCCGGGGCTGGCCGACCGGGTGCCCTCGTGGGTGCCGGGCCAGGAGGGGGCGGTGCAGCTGCTGGGGCTGGGGGTGTTCCTGCCGCTGGCGGTGCTGATGGTGGCGCCCATGCTGGTGCCCTCGCGCTGGGTGCGCGAGGACCAGGGCAGCGTGAGCCCGGACGAGTACTTCGACGGCCTCTACGACGAGGACTACGAGGACGGGGACGGCTCCCGCTCCAGGCGCCGCAACATGGCCTGAGCAAGGGCGCGGCCCGTACCCGGCAGGTCCACGACGGACGAGCCCGCCAGCGGCGTCCCCGGTGCGGGCGTCCGCCCCGATGACGCGCACTCATCGCGACAAGCGGCGATAAGTGCGCCGGGGCGCCCGCTTTGCCGCCGCCGACGAACACACCCGCCACGCACCCGCCTGAGGACCGGTGGCGGAGACGGCGATACAGGACCGCCGCCCCTTCGGTGCCCCCTCTGGAGGCTCGCCGCTCTCGGCCGAGGCCGGCGGGCGGAGCAGCGGTCGGCTCTCCCCTGCGGTCGGCCCGGGCCCCTCGGGGCGGCTCAGCGCCAGGTGGGGCCCCAGCCGGACCTCTTGGACACCCCCGGCGGCAGCGGCGGCAGGATGCGCTTGCCGGGTGGGCCCTGTTCGGGCTCCTCCTCGGCCTGGGCGGCGCGCTCCTCGTCGTAGGCGCGCAGCATCTCCTCGGTCAGCACGGGGATCTGCTCGGTCGCCGCGACCTGGGGCTCGGGGGCGTCCGCCGGCTCGGGGGCGGGGGCCTCGGCGGCCTCGCCCTCCGGTCCGGACCCGTCCTGGGCCGCGTCGGCGTCCCCGGGGCCGTCCGGTGCCGCCGAGACCTCGGAGGATTCCTCGCCGCCGTCCTCGTGGACGGGGGCGGGGCCGGACAGGGAGGGCACCGGCACCGGGGCGGGCGCGCGGTCCCACTCGGGGGCGGCCGGGGGCTCCTGCGCGTCCTGGCCGTACCCGGGCCAGGGTCCCAGCCCCGACTCGATGGGGCCGGTCCCCGGCAGGGTCGCCTCAGCGGAGGGCCAGGGGCCGGGGTCGGCGTCGGGGCCCTCGCCGGCGGCGGCAGAGAACGCGGGTTCGCCGGCGTGCTCGGCGTCCTCCCCGGCGCCGTCCTGCCCGGGTGCGGCCGGCTCGGCGTCGAAGGCGGGGGCGGAGGGCGTGGGCAGGCCGGTGCCCTCGTCGGCTTCCCCGGCGGGCTCGTGGGCCTCACCCGGGGCGGGCCCGGTCGCCGTCCCGGCGGCGGGCGGGCCGGGCTCCTCCTGGTCCGCGTCGGGCCCGGGCTGCTGCGGCGCCGGCGCGGCCGCCGCGGCGGCCGCAGCGGGGCGTTCGAAGGCCGAGAAGGTGCCCGAGGCGGTGTCGGTGGGCGGGGCGGCGCGGGCCCACCACTGCTCGGTCTCCTCGGGGCCGAGCTCGGTGTCGACCTCCAGCCACCCGGTCACCTGGGGGTGGCGCCTGCGGGCGTTCCACGAGCGCGGGTAGGGCTGGGCGTCCAGCACGAGCACGTGCTCGCCGTCGTGGGTGGGGATGTCGGCGGGCACGCCCTCGTTCCACACCCACGAGCCGTCCAGGGCCACCAGGTTCCACCAGCCCTTGACCGGGCCCGCGGCCGGGTCGGGCTCGGTGTCGCGGAAGGCGGCGGTCCAGCGCTCGTCGGGCCGGTGGCCGGGCAGCCCCTGGCCCTCCTCGCCCACCAGGGCGTCGGCGAGCAGGGTGTGCAGCTGGAAGTTGTCGCCGATGCCCTCGAAGAACACGCGGAAGCCGCGCCCGGTGGCCCGGTCCAGGACCAGGGCGGAGGTGGCGCCGGTCATGCGCAGCAGGGCGCGCATCTCGGCGAACTCCTCCAGGCGTGCGGAGAGCTGGTTGGAGATGGCGATCAGCTCGGCGCCCAGGGCGGTGTCGCCGCGCACGGCGGCGCGCACGCGGTGGTCGGCGAGCATGGTGGCCGCGGCCAGGGCGTGGCGGCGGATGGTCCACCAGCAGATGGTGGCGGTGGCGGCGGTCTCGCCCAGTTCCTCGGCGACGGTCTGCTCGGCCTGGGCGGTGACCTCGTCGGGGTCGGGGACCTCTCCGGCGCCCGCGGCGTTCCAGGCGTGCAGGAAGACGGCGGCGCCCTGGCCCATGGTGCGCAGCAGGCGCACGACGGTGGTCCCGGTCTCCCCGGGTATGGCGCCCGACTCCACCAGCGCTCCGGCCACCACGCACAGGTCGGCGGTGATGCCGGGTCCGGTGTGGCCGCCGGACAGCAGGGTGCCCAGGGCCTCCAGCGCCAGTTCCCGTTCTTCGGCGGGGACGTGGTGGGCCAGGTTGTAGACGCGGTGCACCGCTTCGGGGAAGCGTTCGGTGTCCGAGGCGACGGAGGCGTCGATCAGCTCCTGGAATGCCGCGCGAAACTCATCGATCACCCGCAAATGGTCGCACATATCGGACACGGTCGGATCACAGCCCGAGGCGGGTGACGGCGTTGTCTTCCAGCGGGTTCGCGGTGCGGATGTAGGTGTGGACGGTGCGGGGGTTGGTCCAGCGCCCCTGGCGCATGATCTCGCGGTCGGCGGCGCCGGACAGGGCGGCCTGGGTGGCGAATCCGGCGCGCAGGGAGTGGCCGCCGAAGGCGTCGGGGTCGAGTCCGGCGCGCTGGGCGTAGCGCTTGACGAGTTCGGCGACGGCGCGCCCGGAGACGGGGCGCTCGCCGATGCGGCCGTGCCGGTCGACGGGCGGGAAGAGGGGGCGGGCGGTGCCGTCGGCCAGGTCGGTGCCGGCCCAGGTGTGGCAGCGGTGGGGGGTGCGGGTGTCGTGTTCGCGCTCGGCGGATTCGGCCAGGGCGGTGCGCAGGGCCGCGGGGCCGCCGTCGCGCAGGGTGGTGAGCAGGTCGGCCCAGTCGGCGAAGGCGCACACCGGGCAGGTGGGGCGGTGGCGTCCGCGGGGCAGGGCGACCCGGTGGTCGTGGCGGGCCTCCTGGTCGGTCTTGGTGGCGTGCAGGCGCAGCACGAGCAGGGGGTCGCCGGTGCGGGGGTCGGTGCCCACGGCGGTGTCGTCGAAGGTGAGGGCGGCCAGTTCGCTGCGGCGCAGGGCGCCGGCGAAGCCGGTGAGCAGCAGCAGGGTGTCGCGGGCGCGGGCGGCGCCGGTGGGGTGGCCGGGGTCGGGGCGGTGGTCGAGCAGGGTGGTCAGGGTGTGCAGGAGGACGGGGCGTTTGCGGCGGGGGGCGGTGCGGCGCCGCCGGCGGATGCCGCGCAGGGTGAGGCGGACGACTTCGGCGCGGGTGGGCGAGGCCAGGCCGTGGGCGCCGTGGACGGCGGCGATGGCGGCGGCCTTGCGCTCCAGGGTGGAGGGGGACAGCGCCCAGCGGGTCGGGTCGTCGGTGCGGACGGTGTCGGCGGCGGCGGCGAGGTAGACGGCGACGTCGACGGGGTCGGCGGGCAGGCTGGTGCGGTGTTCGGCCAGGCACCAGGCGGTGAAGGCGACCCAGTCGGTGCGGTAGGCGCGCAGGGTGTTGGGCGACTGGGCGGAGGTGAGGTAGCGGGCCAGGGCGCCGGCCTGGTCGGTGTCGAAGCGGCGGCGGACCTCCTCCAGGGCGCGCTCGTCGACCAGGACGCTGTGGTCGACGTGCGGGAGGCGGGCGCGGACCTCGGCGGGGACGGGCAGCGCGTCGGCGGTGTGCTCGTCGTGGCCGGCCGGGTCGTCGGGGTCGGTGCCGTGGTGGTCTGGTGTCGTTGCGCCCACGGTGGTCCATGATGGCCTATCCGGGGCGCCGTCGGGTACGGGCGCGCCGTGGGGCGGGGCGGGTCGGCGGGTCAGCCGGACAGGCCGCCGCGCAGGGCGTCGATGATCTCGGTGGGTCCGGCGAGGGTGAACACGGCGATGGCCGAGGCGGCGGTGGCCAGGGCGAACAGGCCCGCGGCGATCTTGCGGCGCAGCAGGGCGGCGGTGGCGGCGCCCGCGGCGGGCACGGCCAGGGCGCAGGTGAGCATGCCGATGAGGTACCAGGCGGTGGCGCGCAGGGAGGGGGCGAGCTCTTGGGGGCTCTGGTGGTCCATCATGGCCAGGCCCTCGGCGAGGACGAGGATGAAGAACAGGGCGGTGCCGCCGAGCCAGACCAGGGCGAGCAGGGTCCACAGCGCCAGGGGCCAGCGGGGCCGGGGCTCGTCGAGCGGGACGGGGGTGCGGCGGCGCGAGGGGGCCTTCAGGGCGCCGCCGGTGCCGTCGGCGGCGGGGCCGGGTGCGGAGGCCCCGGCGGCCGGGGTGCGCGCGGCGGCCGTCCTGCGCTTGTTCTTGTTCTTCTTCTTGGGTGACACGTGCCCTCCCCCGGTGTCCCTGAGTGTGTGCGGGTCGGCGCCCAGGGTAGGCGGTCGCCGGGCCTTCAGGCGCCGGGGGCCAGGTGGACGGCGGCGATGAAGACGGGCGGCCAGGCCAGCAGGGCCAGGCACCACAGGGCGGCGCGTCGGTCGCCTGCGACGGTGGTGATGGCGGCGGCCAGCAGGGGCAGTCCGGCCGAGGCGGCGAAGCCCAGGGTGTACCACTCCGAGGCCGAGCCGGTGTCGGCCGAGGTGCCGTTGACGTAGCCGAGGGGGCCCAGAACCAGGGCGGCCACGGCCAGGACGGCGGCGACGATGCGGATTCCGGCGGGGTGGCGGGTGTTGGTGCCGGCGGGCAGGCGGCGGGGGCGGTCGCCGTTGTCTGTGGGACGCACGGTGTCGCGGGTGCCTTTCAGGCGGTGCGGCGGGCGAGGGGGCGGACGGTGGCGGGTGCGTGGGCCCGCCTGGCGCTGATAAGGCATGCTACCGCTGCCCGAAGCCCTTTCGGCCCGGCCGATCCGGCGCAGTGCGCGAGGGGCGGTGTGCGTTTCGGGTGGTGTGCGCGGGACAGGTGCGGCCTTTGGGCGGCGGGGGGCCGAACGGGCGGCGCATACCGGGCATACCGGACAGCATGAGAGGGGGTCGGGCATCCTGCGTCGTGGAATCGACGCTTTTGGGCAGATCGGGCGTCGATATCACCACTCAAGTTGCCCCCACACCCCCTCGCCCGCCCCCCTTGGCGATGATCTCGACGAAGGTGCTGTCATTCCGGCCGTTTTGACAGCACTCCCGTCGAGATCATCGCGGAGTAGGGGCGCACCGGGGCGGCGGCCGCCACGAACGCGCTCAACCACGCGCCCGCCCGGTCGCGCCGCCGCCTGGAGCACCAGCGGCCCACCACCCGGCAGGCAGGGCCGGGGAACCGCCCCGCTGTCGCCGTCGCCGCCCTCCACGGTGACCATGCACACGCGCCGCGCCCGACAGCGCTGCGGTGTGGGCCGCTGGCCTCTCCTCGTCGCCGCCCTCAACGGTGCGCCCTGTCGGCCCACCGCCCGGCCGGGCCCCTCAAGCGGGGTACCAGCTCAGCCGCCCGCCCGCCCGGGCCGGGAGCGGCCCGCCGCCCGGCAGGCAGAGCCCGGGAACCGCCCCGCTGTCGCCGTCGCCGCCCTCCACGGTGACCACGCACACGCGCCGCGCCCGACAGCGGAACCGTAAGGACCGCCGACCAGCGCTACCCCCTGCCGACGTACGGCATCCCCGTCGCCATCAAGGTCATCCACTGCACGTTGGCCTCCAGCGGCAGGGCCGCCATGTCCGCCACAGCCCTGGCCACATACCGCGCGTCGAACACCGGCTCCGGCGCGCGGCCGCCGTCGGCCTGGAGCGTTCCCGCCGCGATGCCCTCCGTCAGTTCGGTCGCCGCGTTGCCGATGTCGATCTGCCCGCACGCGATCCCCAGCGGGCGCCCCTCCAGCGCCAGCGACTTCGTCAGCCCCGTCAGCGCATGCTTGGTCGCCGTGTACCCCACCGACATCGGGCGCGGCACCTGCGCCGACACCGACCCGTTGTTGATGATCCGCCCGCCCCGCGGCTCCTGGCGGCGCATCCGCGCGAAGGCCTCGCGCGCGCACCAGAACGCCCCCGTGAGGTTGACGTCCACCACATGCCGCCACTCGTCGTCGCCGACCTCGTCCACCGCGGTCGGGGCGGGCATCGCGCCCGCGTTGTTGAACAGCACGTCGACGCGGCCCCAGCGCTCGTCGACGGCCCCGAACAGCGCCCGCACCGCGTCCGGGTCGGACACGTCGCAGGCCACCGCAGCAGCGCGCTCGCGCTGCGGTGCCCCCGCCAGCTCGGCCGTCTCCTCCAACCGCTCCCGCCGGCGCCCTGCCAGGGCCACCGAGTAGCCGCGCCCGAGCAACTCCAACGCCACCGCGCGCCCGATCCCGCTCCCGGCGCCCGTGACGACCGCCACACGCCCTTCGCCCTCGCTCCGCTCCGGTGCCGCTGCGCCCATGGCCCTCCGCTCCCCTTCTCCGATCCGTTTCCGGCCCGACCCGTTCCGCTCCGATCCGATTCGGGCCGGGCCGATCCGGGCCCGCGCCCCGTCGTCGCAGGGCCGCGCGCTGCCGGGCATCCTCCCATGGGCCATGAGCGACACCTCGCAGGGCACGGGGTATGTGCGATCCGCGCCCGACCCGTCAAGCGGACAGCGGCGCACGAGCGCACGGGCGGACAGGCAGTCAGGCAGACGGCGTCGCTGCCGTCGGGACGGTGCCCAGAAGGCACGCCGCCCCCACCGGGGGCGGGGCAGGCGGCGCCCCGCGCGCTCCCGGCCACCTCGCCACCGCCCCCTAGGGGAACCCCCGACAGGGGACCCCGCACCACTGCGTGCGGTCCGCACGCACCCCCACAATGGAGCGAGCGGCCCGGTGCCCAGCACCGACCGGCCGCCCGCCGCGCCGCCGACACCGCCGAGGACGCCGCCCATGATCCGCGCCGACCGACCCGCCGCCACCGGACGCCTGTACCTGCTGGCGTGGTCGCTGCTGCTGGTCGCGCTGGCCGCCACCGGAGTGGTGCTGCTCGCCCTGTTCTCCGTGGCCATGGTCCTCACGGCGATCTGGATCGGCCTGCCCATCGCCGTCATGCTCACCCCCCTCATCCGCAGCCTGGCCGACACCTGCCGCCGCGTGCTCGGCCAGTTCCTCGACGAGGGCCCCATCCCCTCCCCCTACAGCCCGCTGCCCCAGGGCACGTTCCCCGCGCGCATCCGCGCCGTGTTCACCGACCCCGGCACCTGGCGCGACATGGCCTGGCTGCTGTTCAACGGCACCGTCGGCGCCGTGGTCGCGCTCATGCCCGCGGTGCTGGTCGGGCACGCCGTCTACCAGACCCTCTACGCCACCGTCCTGTGGCGGGTCGTGCCCGACCTGTACGGCCTGCCGGTGGAGAACCAGACCGAGGCCTTCGTCGCGCTCGTCCCCGCGGTCATCGAACTGGCGCTGTTCTGGCGCGCCACCCCCGCCCTGCTGCGGCTGTACGCCCGGATGAGCCGCTGGCTGCTGGCCCCCACCGAGAAGGCCCGCCTGCACGCCCGCGTCGAGCACCTGGCCACCTCCCGCGCCGACACCATCGACGCCCAGGCCTCGGAGGTGCGCCGGATCGAGCGCGACCTGCACGACGGCGCGCAGGCGCGGCTGGTGGCTCTGGGCATGAGCCTGGGCATGGCCGAGGAGCTGCTGTCCCAGGACCCCGACACCGCCCGGCGGCTGCTCACCGAGGCGCGCGAGGCCACCCGCCAGGCCCTCGACGAGCTGCGCGACCTGGTGCGCGGCATCCACCCGCCGGTACTGGTCGAGCGCGGCCTGGACGGGGCGGTGCGCGCGCTCGCGGTGTCCCAGCAGCTGCCCATCGACGTCGACATCGACCTGCCCGGGCGCGCCCCCGACCCCGTGGAGTCGGCCGCCTACTTCGCGGTGGCCGAGGTCCTGACGAACGCGGTCAAGCACTCCGGCGCCGGCCGGGCGTGGGTGCGCATCACCCATGTGGCCGGGCGGCTGATGATCCTGGTCGGGGACGACGGGCGGGGCGGCGCCGAGGAGTCGGGGGGCTCGGGGCTGCGGGGCATCCGGCGCCGACTGGATTCGTTCGATGGCACCATGAACATCGTCAGCCCGGCGGGCGGGCCGACGATCGTGACCATGGAGCTGCCGTGCGCGTTGTCATCGCCGAAGACCTGGCCCTCCTCCGCGACGGGCTGATCCGCCTGTTGGAGGCCCACGAGTTCACCGTGGTGGCCGCCGTGGAGAGCGGGCCGCAGCTGCGGGACGCCCTGGTCGAGCACCGCCCGGACGTGGCCGTGGTGGACGTGCGGCTCCCGCCGACCTTCACCGACGAGGGCCTGCAGGCGGCGATCGAGGCGCGCGGGCAGGTGCCCGGGCTGCCGATCCTGGTGCTCTCGCAGCACGTGGAGCAGCTGTACGCGCGCGAGCTGCTGTCCGACGACCGGGGCGCGGTGGGCTACCTGCTCAAGGACCGTGTGTTCGACGTGGGGCAGTTCCTCGACGCGGTGCGCCGGGTGGCCGAGGGCGGCACCGCGATGGACCCGGCGGTGATCTCCCAGCTGCTGGCCAAGCACGGCGACGAGGGCCCGATGGCGTCGTTGACCCCGCGCGAGCAGGAGGTGCTGGGGGAGATGGCCGAGGGCCGGTCGAACTCGGCGATCGCCGGGCGCCTGTTCATCACCGAGAAGGCGGTGAGCAAGCACATCAACAACATCTTCACGAAGCTGGACCTGCCGCCGTCGGGCGATGACAGCCGCCGCGTGCGGGCGGTCCTGGCGTGGCTGAACAACAACTGAGGTGGCGGGCGCGGGCGTGCCCCTTGAAGGAGGCCGTGGGGCACGCCTTGTCACTCCGAAGGTCCGCAGGTCAGGACGTGGACGTACGCCCGCGGGCTCTGAGGAGCGCACCCCGTTCCGGCGCCCTCCGTGCTCCATATCCGGATTCCCCGCTCGCAGCGGCCCTCGCGCATATTCCGTTTCTCCATGACCCCGAAGAAGATCCCGGAGATCCTTCAGACGCATTTCCGCAACCGGTGGCGCATCCGGACGACCGGAATGAACCGCCTCCGATGCCGATCTCGGGAGAATCGCCCCTAAGAGCTGGCGCGGATGGGCGGGCGGACCGCAGGGGTCCGGCCCCGCCGACTCCGCCGCCGAACGCCGCCCCCACGTCGTTGATCTCGGGAAAAGCGCCCCTAAAAACGGCCCGGTAGCGTCGTTTCTCCCGAGATCAACGCGGAGCGCACCCGCCTATCCGCGCGGGCTCTAAGACCGTCCGCGAAGGGGCCTTCTCCCGAGATCAACGGGAGTGGGACTCCGGGGAGCGGTACAGGCCCTCGATCTCGTCGGCGAAGGCGCGCAGCACCGCGTCGCGCCGCAGCTCGCCCCCGGGCAGCACCAGCCCGCTCTGCACCGTGAACTCCTCGGCCAGCACGTGGAAGGCCCGCACGGCCAGCTGCGGCGGCACCGCCTGGTTGGCCTCGCCCACCGCCACGCTGATCTCGCGCAGCAGCTCCGGGTCCGAGGCGATCTCCTCCGGCGGCGTGTTCAGCGGCCGGTTGTTCACCAGGCGCCAGTACTCCAGCTGGTCCGAGGCCAGCGTCACCAGCGCCGTGCAGTAGGGGCGCCCGCGCCCGATCACCATCGCCTGGCTGACCAGCGAGTGCGAGCGCAGCCGCCGCTCCAGGTCGGCCACCAGCTCCTCCGGGGACGGCTGGGGGACGGCCGCCGCGGGCCGCTCGGCCCCGGAGGGACCGGCCTCGCCCCCGCCGCCGGTCCGGGCGTGCGGCGCCTCGTGCGCCGCCGGGGCCGCCTCGGCCCCCTCGCCCCGCCCCGCGGCCCCGGGCGCCGCGTCGGCGCCGCGCGGCCGCGCCGGGGCCGAGCAGGCCTGCACCCGCAGCCGCTCGCGCACCGTCACGTACCCGTCGCCGTCGACCTCCCCGGCGACCCCGGTGGCCAGCCACCCGTCGCGCAGCGCCTCCCGGCTCGCGTCCGGGTCGTTCCAGTAGCCCGGGAACACCCCCGGTCCGCGCACGAACAGCTCGCCGCCGGGTCCGGGCCGCACCTCGGTGCCCTCCAGGGCCCGCCCGTGGGTGCCGGCGCGCCGGTCGTCGGTCCCGTTGGCGCAGAACGCCCCGCCCGACTCGGCGGTGCCCGAGACCTGCACCAGGGGCACGCCGGCGCCGTTGAAGAAGTGGTCCATCCGCGCGCTCATCGGCGCGCCCGCGACCACCAGCAGCTTCACCCGGCCGCCCAGCGCCTCGCGGATGCGCGTGTACATCCACTCGTACATGGCCTTGGACACCCGCCGCCAGGCGCCCTTGCGCCCGGCCTTGTCGAAGTCCACGGCCAGCTCGGTGGCGGCGCCGAAGGCGTTGTGGTTGTCCCAGCCGGTCTGGCGCGCCTTGTCCGACTCGGCCCGGTACAGCCGCTCCAGCAGCTCGGGCCCGGTCACCAGCACCGTCGGCTTGAACGTGCGCAGCTCGGCCGGCAGGTCGGCCCTGGGCTCCAGCACCCCCAGCCGCACCCGCGCCAGCATGCACGCGGCCAGCGCCGCCTGCCCGAAGTGGTCGGCCAGCGGCAGCCGCATCAGCGCGCTGGCCTCCCCCGGCTCCGTCCCGGCCAGCGCCGGGGACAGCCGCCGGACCAGCGCGTCGGCGGCGTCCAGGCGGTTGCCGTGGGTGAGCACGGCCCCGCGCCCGGGGCCGGCCACCGACGCCGGGTAGTCGATGACGGCCGGGTCCTCGCGCACCACCTCCTCCATGCGGAAGCGCACCGAGGAGGAGTCCATGTAGGCGCCGGGGCGGGTGACGGCCTCCAGCCCCTCGGGGCCGTCCAGGCGCCACACCCGGCCCAGGTCGGGGACCTCGCGGGAGGCCGCCGCGGCGGCGTCGGCCTGGCGGCCGTCCTGCAGCACCACGGCGGCCGGGCGGCAGTCGCGCACCACGGCCAGCAGCCGCTTGGGCGAGCACGACGCCGGCAGCGGCACCGCCACCGCCCGCACCGCCCACACGGCGAACTGCAGCAGCACCTGCTCGTAGCGGGCGTCGCCGACCAGGACGACCCGGTCGCCCACGCCCACCCCGGCGCCGATGAGCCCCTTGGCCACCGCGGTGACCTCGCTGAGCAGCCGGGCGGAGGTCACCCGCTCCCAGGTGCCGTCGGGGCCGCGCCGGGAGACCACCTCGGCGGCGGGCAGGTCCTCCGCGTTGCGGTAGAGCACCCCGGCCAGCCCGTTCAGCGTCCCGGCCGGAACGGCCCCCTGCCACGCGCCGCTCTCCCGCATGCGTCCGCCTTCCCGCTCGCTCAGGGTCCGCGCGGTGGCCCCGGTACGGCCGATGCCGCCGGGGCGCGCGCGTCGAATCCCGCCCACTGTGCCCGGGTGCGCACCCCCAGTCAACCCGGGTAAAGGCCCGCGTACAGGGCGTGACCAGGGATGATCACCGCGTGTCAGGACCGCGCGGCCGATTCCAGCCACGTGGACAGCTCGGCCGCCCCGGGGGCCGGGTCGGCGTGGTCCACCGACCCCTGCCAGGGGGACCCGTGCCCGTCGCGGCG
Source organism: Nocardiopsis endophytica (assembly GCF_027706725.1). GTDB lineage: Bacteria > Actinomycetota > Actinomycetes > Streptosporangiales > Streptosporangiaceae > Nocardiopsis_A > Nocardiopsis_A endophytica. The sequence continues at coordinate 32,590 of NZ_JAQFWQ010000035.1, read as the reverse complement.
CTCGGCCAGCACCCGGCAGGCGCGCTCATCGGTGACGAAGACGACGTCCACGTCCACCCCGCGCTCGGGGGAGCCGAAGCACAGCTGCTGGTAGAACGGCAGCCGCTGCTGCACGCCGGGCACCGTGCCGCGCTCCAGGCGCGCCCGGCGCAGCGGCAGGCCGACCGCCTCGGCGGCGTCCAGTACGGCGGTGTGCGAGGCCAGCGGGGCCACCGACACCGGGTCCAGGTCCTCGGGGTCCACGGCGGCCGACACGTGCAGCTGGGTGTACAGGCCCACGCCCATGCCCCGGATCGGCTTGCCGCGGTAGCGGGTCAGCGGGGTCTCCCAGGGCAGCTCCAGCTCGAAGGGCACCTCCACCTCGGCGCCCTCGGCCAGTTCCAGGGCGTCCTTGACGCGCTCATGCTTGAGCTGCAGCTCGATGTCCCATTCGACTTCGCCCTTGTCCATCTCCGCGCGGGCCTGCAGCCCCACCGTGACCTCGTCGATGTGCAGGTCGACCTCGCCGCCCTTGACGTGCACCGTGCCGGCGAGCACCCCGCCGGGGCGCACCTCGCCCTCGCGCAGGACCGTCTGCACCGCGGCCCCGCCGAATCCCAGGCCGGCCAGCAGCCGCTTGAACTCCATCGTCGGCAACTCCTTCTCGCTCGCGCATCGGGGTCCCCTCCGAACCTTAGAGGGTCGGGGCGGCCGCCCGATCCGATGCGGGGGGCGCGTGCGCGGTTCCCTTCCGATTCCCTCCCCTTGCCCTCTTCCCTCCGCGCGCGCCCGCGCGCGTGCCGTGCGCACCTTGTGCCCCGTTGAGCACAGAGTGCACAATTCCCCACCATGAAGCGAAATTGGCGCATCGTTACGGCCGTGACCGCCTTCGCCCTCCTCTCCCCCGCCCTCGCCTCCCCCGCCCTCGCCGACGCCCCCGAGGCGGCCGGCGGGCCCATCGACCCCCGCCCCAGCACCGAGGAGCTCCGCCGCCACCTCGACTGGATCGAGAAGCGGAGCCGGGGCGCCGTCGACGTCACCACGATCGGCACCACCAACCAGGGCCGCCCGATCTTCAACGCCACCGTCGGCACGGGCCCGCTGCGGCTGATGTACGTCACCCAGCAGCACGGCAACGAGCCGCTGGGCACGCCCGCCGCCCTCGAACTCCTGGAGGACCTGGGCATCCGGCCCGGCAAGGACGAGCGCGCCGTACTCGACCGCGTCACCCTGTCCGTCGTGGTGCGCGCCAACCCCGACGGCCACGAGCTCGACCAGCGCTACAACCACGACCCGGACGCCGACCCCGAGTACGGCGAGCCGGGCGTGGGCTACGACCCCAACCGCTACCACTCGCCGAGCCTGGCCCCCGAGGACAACCCGGTGCCCGAGGCGGCGGCGGTGCGGCGCCAGTACGACGCGTTCGACCCGCACCTGGTGGTCGACTACCACATGCAGGGCCGCTACATCGACGACGACGGCGAGGAGATCACCGCCTCGCTCATGTGGCCCACCGCCCCCGGCGTCGACGACGGCGCCCGGGACCTGTCCCGCCAGGCGGTCGCGGTCTCGGCCGAGGCGATGGAGGACTCCTACGACGGCGCCAACGTGAGCCTCTACCCGGGCGGCGACTACGAGGGCATCGCCCGCAACGCCTACGGGCTGATGGGCAGCGGGAGCGTGCTGGTGGAGCTGAGCGCCACCGGCCCGGACATGGAGCAGGCCCAGATCGCCTCGGCCTACGACTCCATGGACGGCCTGGCCCGGAGCGCGGCGGACGGCTCCCTGTTCGAGGTCGACCCGGACAGCGCCGACGACATCCCCGAGCGCGGCGACCCGCTGCCCGCCGGCCAGCAGGGCCAGGCCCAGCCCTTCCAGGTCGAGGGCGACGACCTGGACTGACCGGGCGGACCCGGCGGTCGGCCCGTCACACGAAAAGAGTGGGCCCGGACGGATGCGATCCGTCCGGGCCCACGCGCCGTCGTCCCGGGCGCCCCCGCCTCCACCCGACCGGGCGGCCCGCCGGGGCCGTGCGGTCAGGCCGCCGCGCGGGCGGTGCGGCGGGCGGTCACGGCGAACACCGCGGCGGCCGCGGTCGCGATCGCGCCCATCACCACCGCCATGCTCACCAGGCTCGCCTGCCCCGTCGCGGTCAGCCCCGCCAGCGAGGACAGGCCCCCGCCCAGGGCGAACTGCATCGACCCCATCAGCGCCGAGGCCGTCCCGGCCACCGACGGCTCCTGGCTGGAGATCGCCATCGTCGTGGCGTTCGGGAAGACGAACCCGACGCTGAACATCAGCGACCAGAACACCGCCGTCAGCACCGGCAGCGCCCAGCCGCCGGACACCCCGACGGCCGCCAGCACGCCCAGCGCCGCCACCGCGACCAGCATCCCCGCCAGGCCCCCGGCCAGGCGCCGCGGCGTGCCCACCTTCCCGATCAGGTAGGCGTTGACCTGCGTGCCGATCAGCAGCCCCAGTGTGTTCACCGCGAACACCAGGCTGAACTGCTGCGCCGTGGCCCCCAGCTCGTTCTGGGACACGAAGGAGAAGGAGCTGATGTAGGTGAACATCGCCCCGAAGGCCAGTCCGAGCGTCAGCGCCGGGCCCATGAACCGCACGTCGCGCACCAGGGAGGCCACCGTCCGCGCCAGCGACCCGGCCCGCAGCGGCCGCCGCATCCGGGCCGGCAGGCTCTCCGGCAGCCCGAAGAACACCACCACCCAGCTGGTCGCCGCCACCACCGCCAGCACCGCGAAGCTGAGCTGCCAGGGCCCCACCCGCAGCAGCTGCCCGCCCAGCACCGGGCCCAGCAGCGGGGCCAGCCCGGTCACCAGCATCAGCCGGGAGAAGAACCGGGCCGCGTCGTCGCCCTCGAACATGTCGCGGACCACCGCGCGGGAGATCACCGCGCCCGCGGCGCCCGCCACGCCCTGCACGAACCGGAGCCCGGCGAACACCCCCGCCGAGGGCACCACCATGCACGCCAGCGACGCCAGGGCGAACACGGCCACGCCCACCAGCAGCGGGCGCCGCCGCCCCAGGGAGTCGCTGAGCGGGCCGATCACGAGCTGCCCCACCGCCATGCCGAGCATGATGGCGGTCAGCGTGAGCTGGATCTGCGCCTCGGTGGAGCCCAGGTCCTCGGCGATCACCGGGAACGCCGGGAGGTAGAGGTCGGTGGCCAGCGGCCCGGTCGCGGTGAGGGTGGCCAGGACCAGGACCAGCACCGCCGTGCGGCGGCGCCCCTTGCCGGGAGCCGGCTCCGGGCCTGCTAGGGGCGTCGGGACGGAGGGCGAGGACACGGAGGACACGCCGGGGGCTCCTTTCGGCGGCGGGGCGGGCGGGGCGCAAAGAAGGCGGCGCCCTGGCACGGGGCGCCGTCCCTCTCCAACACATTCACGCATAGATCCCATCCCCCGACGACGTGATTTCGGCCCCAACCGGGCCCCGCCGACGCCGCGGGGGAGCCCCGGCAGGCCTCCCGACCAGGGCTCCCCCGCGCCGCACCCCCTCCACGGGAGCACGAGAGAAACATTTTCGCCGGGGTCAGGCCGCCAGCGCCCCGAGGTGGTGCCTGCGCGCCACCAGGACCCCCATGGCCACCAGGCAGCACGCCGCGCCCACCGCGTACGGCAGCACGGGGCTGACCTCCTCGCCCAGCTTCGTCGCCACGAACGGCGCCAGCGCACCGCCCATCCAGCGCACGAAGTTGTACCCGGCCGAGGCCACCGGCCGCGGCGCGTCGGAGACCTCCATCGCCGCCTCCGTGAACACCGTGTTGTTCATCCCGATCGGCACGCCGGTGAGCACCACGGCCGCCACCACGCCCGCGTGCGCGTCCAGCCCGGCCGACACCGCGATCGCGGCCTGCAGCACCAGCAGCACCCCCAGCGCCACGTGCAGGGTGCGTACCGGCCCCAGCCGGTGCTGCAGGCGCGGCGCCACCACGACCGAGGACACCGCCACCAGCACGCCCCAGGAGAAGAACACCGCCCCGATCCCGTACGGCGACATCCCCAGCACGAACGGGGTGAACGCCAGCACCGTGAAGAAGGCGAAGTTGTAGAACAAGGCCGTGACAGCGGTCGTGGACAGCCCGCCGTGCGCCAGCGCGCGCAGCGGGTCGCCCAGCCGCGTCTTCTGAGCGGGCTTGGGCGGCGCCTTGAGCAGTGTGGTGATGAGGATGAAGCCCACCGCCATCAGCACCGCCGTGCCGAAGAACGGGGCCCTCCAGTGCCAGTCGCCCAGCAGTGCGCCCACCAGCGGGCCCGACGCGATGCCCACGCCCAGCGCCGCCTCGTACAGCACGATCGCCGACTCCATGCCGCCCACCGCGGCTCCGACGATCACCGACAGCGCGGTGGCGACGAACAGCGCGTTGCCCAGGCCCCAGCCCGCGCGGAACCCGATCAGCTCGCCGACCGACCCCGAGGAGCCCGACAGCGCGGCGAACACCACCACCAGGGCCAGCCCGAGCAGCAGCGTCGCCTTGCCGCCGATGCGGCTGGAGATGAACCCGGTCACCAGCATCGCCACGGCCGTCACCAGGAAATAGCTCGTGAACAGCAGCGACACCTGGCTGGGCGAGGCCTCCAGCCCCTCGGCGATCGACGGCAGGATCGGGTCGACCAGGCCTATGCCCATGAACGCCACGACCGCGGCGCCCGCCGTCGCCCAGACGGAGAGCGGCTGGCGCCACGGGCCCGCCCCCGCACCCTCACGGGTCGCGGGGGTGGCCTGGCCTGCGGGCGGTAAATCCGTCGTGGACATAGACGTCCTTCGACCTCCTCGATCATGCGTCCGCCGGATGCGGACAGGGGAACCGGTGGGTGCGGACGGCACGGCCCCGGGCGGGCCTACGCCCCGTCCCTGGGGGCGGCGATCTTGCGCAGCGCCGGGAGCGCCGCCTCCACGGCCGCGCGCTCCTCATCGCTGAGCTCGGCCAGGCGGGCGCCCAGGAAGTCCGCGCGCGCCGCGCGCCCCTCCCGCAGCAGGTCGCGCCCGTGCTCGGTGAGCCCCACCGCGACCGCCCGGGCGTCCTCGGCGTCGGCCCCGCGCTCCACCGCCCCGAGCTTCTCCAGCCGGGACACGTGCGCGGTCATGGTCGGAGTGCGCACGCCGTGCTCCTGGGCGAGCGCGGTCATCCGCCGCGGGCCCGCCGACAGCGATCCGAGCACGCCGAGCTGCTGGGCGGAGACCTTCTGGTCGGCCGTGGCCTGCCGGGTGAGCAGGACCAGCTCGCGCAGGGCCGTGGCGAGCCGCTGGGCCAGTTCGGGGTGTCGCCGTCGCACCCGGCCAGCATAAACTTAGATAGCCTAACTAAGCAAATGGCCGTGCCGGGCCGGCTCGCCCCGGGCGCCGCACACGGCGAAGGGGAGGGCGCGGACGCATTCCGCGTCTGCACCCTCCCCGCTCCTTCGGCCCCGCCCGTGGCACAGGCCGAGGGCCCAAAGCGGCCGTGGCCTGTTCACCGACCTGAGGGCCGCACCGCCCCGGCCGGTCGGGAACGGCACCGCCCCGGGGCACGCGCCCCTCAGCCCACCAGCGCCCCTGCCAGCCGGTCCAGCTCCGCCGCCGGGTCGCTCGTCAGACCCGAATGGATCGGCCCCGGCTGCACGATCGTGCTGCGCGGCGCGGTCAGCCACCGGAACCGCGCCCCCTGCGCCTCGGTGCGCGCCGGACCGGCCTCCGCCCCGCCCCGGCACACCCGCCGCACGGCCTCCAGCGCCCGGTGCACGCCCTCGACGTCCACCCCCGGGTCGATCGCCCGCAGCCGGTCGGCGTCCAGGCCGCAGCGCGCCTCCAGGAACCCGGCCGACTTGCAGTAGACGATCACGCCCGCGTTGACCTGCTCACCGCGCTCCAGCCGCGGGACCACCCGCACCAGCGCGTACTCGAAGACCATCGGCCCGCCGCTCACCGGCCCACCTCCGGCAGCCACACACGCTCGGAGGCCCGCGCCAGCAGGTGCTCCACGTAGGCCTCGCGCACCTCGCCGACCGACCCGAACCCGGCCTCGTCCACCAGCCACTCCTCGGGGACCAGCCCCACCACCTCGCGCAGCAGGCCCTCGGTGACGCGCGGCGCCAGCTCGGCGTCGGCGGCCCCCAGGTCCGGCGAGGCGCCGATGAGCACGTGGTCCGAGGCGTCGTAGGGCCTCTTGACGGCCGAGGCCGCACCCTTCCAGTTGTGGTGGAAGATCAGGGTCGCTCCATGGTCGATCAGGTAGGGCTCGCCGTGCCAGACGAGCATGTTGGGGTTGCGCCAGGAGCGGTCGACGTTGCCGATGAAGGCGTCGAACCACAGCACGCGCCCGGCGAACTCCGGCCCGGTCTCATAGACGAGCGGGTCGAACCCCAGCGCCCCGGGCAGGAAGTCCATCCCGAGGTTCAGGCCCCCGCTGGCCTTCAGCAGCTCCTGCACCTCCTCGTCCGGCTCGCCCCGGCCGATGACCGCGTCGAACCGCAGGCGCACCAGCTCGGGCACCGGAAGGCCCAGACGGCGGCCCAGCTCCCCGGCGACGACCTCGGCCACCAGCGCCTTGCGCCCCTGCCCGGCCCCGATGAACTTGGCCACGTACATGCCGAAGTCATCGGCCTCGACCAACCCTGGGAGCGAGCCGCCCTCCCTCAGCGGGAGGACGTACCGCGTCCCCGCGACTTCCCTGAGCACGCGTGCCAGGATAGTGCGCGGACAGGGGCCCCGATCCGCTAGGCGCCCAGGTCCCGGCGGCCCAGCCCGAACAGGCCCACCGCGCACAGCCCGAGCCCCAGGGCGGCCAGGGCCGCCAGGACGGGCGCCCCCGGCGTGCCGAGGAAGGGCAGCACGTGGGCGAACGGCGACAGGGCCAGGAACAGCCACTCCGGCCACCCGAGGTGCTGGCCGAACTCCACGGTGAGCGCGACGGCCAGCGCCCCGTAGGCGACGGCGGGCGCGGCGCGACCGGCCAGACCGCAGGCGGCCGCGGCGACCCCGACGATCACCCACACGGCCGGGACCAGGCGCAGGACGGTCGCCAGCAGCGCGCCCGCGTCCGCGGCCCCCGCGCCGAAGCACAGGCCGACCACGGTCAGCAGCACGACGGGCGCGGCCAGCGCGACCGCGAGGTGGCCGGCGGCCCAGCGCACCCGACCCACCGGCCCGGCCAGGAGCAGGGCGGCGTGTCCGTCGGCCTCCTCCGAGCGGATCCGCAGCACCGCCCGGACCGCGTACAGCGAGATCGGGAAGACGGTGGTGAAGGCGATGTAGACGAACAGCACGTCCGAGGGCGCGACCGAGCCCGCCGCCGCCCACGACCGCATGCGCTCGCCGACGGCGTACTGCCCCATGGCGGCCGACCCGGCCAGCGCGGCGGGCAGGCAGACCGCGGCCGTGGCCGCCGTCCACGCCGCCAGCGACGACCGGTGCAGCCGCCAGGCCAGCCCGACGGGCCCGCTCAGGGTGCGCGGGGCCCGTGCCCGCCCGGGACGTGCCGCCAGCAGCCCGCTGCCCGGGTCGCGGCGGTCCGACAGGGTGAAGGCGGCCCACACCAGTACGGCGGCCAGAGCCGCGACCAACAGCAGCGGCCACCAGAGGTCACCGGCGAAGGGCCGGGTGCGCTGCATCCACCCGTTGGGGGTCAGCCACCCGAGCCACCCCAGCCCCGGACCGCCCAGGTCGGACACTCCGCGCACGAAGTGCAGCGCGACGAACAGGGCGAACGCTCCGGAGGCGGCCGCGCGCGGGCTCGCGGACACCTGCGCCGCCACCGCCGCCATCGCCGCCGCCACCCCGACCGCCCCGGCCACGACCGCCCCGAACAGGACCGACCCGGCGGCGGGCATACCGGAGGCGGCCATCGTCGCCGCGGTGAGCGCGCCCATCAGCACGCCGCCCGCCCCCACCACGGCCAGGGCCGCCGCCAGCGGCGCGTGGCGCCCCACCGCCGTCGCTCCCACCAGCTCGCGGCGGCCCTCCTGCTCGTCGGTGCGCGTGTACCGGACGACGAGGACCACCGCGCCCAGGGCCGCCAGCAGCGTCGCGGCGCCGAACGACTCCTGCACCAGCAGGGCATCGAGCCCGGTGCCGTAGGCGGGCCCCTGGAACAGCAGGTACATCGGGACATCGGTCATGACCTGGTCGTACCGGTCCTGCCGGGCCGCGGCGGTCGGGTACAGCACCTCATAGGTGCCGCCCGCCCGGGCCGCGGCGACGGCCCAGCCCGCCAGCAGCCACACCGCGAGCCCGATGCGGTCGCGCCGCAAGAGCGTCCGGGCGAGCAGGAGCGTGCCGGTCAGGGGGCCGCCGGTCCCGGCGCCGGCCCGCGGCGCCACCACCGCCGCACTCATCGGACCGCCTCCCCGGGCACCTGGGACGCCCCGGCCGGCTCCCGCCGATAGTGCCGCAGGAACAGCTCTTCGAGCGTGGGCGGCTGAACGGTGACGTCGGCCAGCCCCACCCGGTGCAGGCGGACCAGCACGTCGCCGATGCCCGCGGTGTCGACCTGGCAGCGCACGCGGCGCCCGTCGACCTCCAGGCCGTGCACCCCCTCCGCCTCGCCCAGGCCGTCCAGCCCCTCGGGGTCCGCGGCCAGCTCGGCCACGACCGAGGAGCGGGTCAGGTGCCGCAGCTCGGCCAGAGTGCCCGCCTCGACCGTGCGCCCGGCGCGGACGATGGTGACCCGGTCGCACACCGCCTCGACCTCGGAGAGGATGTGGCTGGAGAGCAGGACGGTGCGGCCCCGGTCCCGCTCCTCGGCGACGCACTCGCGGAAGACCTCCTCCATGAGCGGGTCCAGCCCCGACGTCGGCTCGTCGAGGACGAGCAGCTCGGCACCGCCGGACAGGGCCGCCACGAGCGCCACCTTCTGCCGGTTGCCGGTGGAGTAGGTGCGGCACTTCTTGGACGGGTCCAGGTCGAAGCGGCGCACCAGCTCGTCGCGGCGCCGCCGGTCCTGCGCGCCGCGCAGCCCGGCCAGCAGGTCGATGACCTCCCCGCCGGTCAGGCCGGGCCACAGCGCGACGTCGCCGGGGACGTAGGCCAGGCGGCGGTGCAGCTCCACCGCGCGGTGCCAGGGGTCCTGCCCGAACAGCCGCGCCGTCCCCCCGTCCTGGCGCATCAGCCCCAGCAGGATCCTCAGTGCGGTGGACTTGCCCGCCCCGTTGGGGCCGAGGAAGCCGTGCACCTCCCCCGGCTCCACGGCCAGGTCCAGTCCGTCCAGGGCCCGTACCGGCCCGAAGGACTTCGCCAGCCCCCGGGTCTCAACCGTCGCGGTCATCGGAGGTCCCGTCCTTCCGTGGGTGCGTGGTGCCGTGCTGGTAGTCCTCGGCCGCCCTGCGCACCGCGCTCCCGGTCTCGGAGGCGGTGAACTCGGCCATGGCGCCGTAGACGTCGAACATCGCCAGGCCGATGCGCGCCGCGTTCTCCGCGGCGAGCACGTCGGCGCCCATGCGGCGCGACAGGTGCTCGTGGAGCACGACCGTGGCCTGGTGCATCGCGGCCATCACCGCGGCGGCGTCCCGTGTCCGGTCGGCGCCGGGCGGGAAGCGCTCGGGCCAGGTGCGGCTGAGGAACTCCTCGGCGACCCGGGCGCCGGAGTCGAAGAACGACGCCGCCGAGGGGGTCCCCTCGACCATGGTGCGGGCGACGTAGCGCAGGACCGGCGGGCTGGCGCGGAACATGCCGGCCAGGAAGTCGGCGTCGGTGATCTCGCCCCCGGTGACGCCCAGGCCGTCCAGGCTGGCCAGGGTCTGGGCGGCGAAGTCGTCGCAGGCCCGCCGCAGGCCGTCCTTGGTGCCGAAGTGGTGCTGGACCAGTCCGACGGAGACGCCCGCGTCCTCGGCGACGCCCTTGAGGGTCGTGCCGCTGTACCCGCGCGCGGCGAAGCGGGCGAGCGCGGCGTCGCGGATGCGCGCCCGCGCGGTCAGGTCCTCGGGCGATCGGTCGCCCGACGTGGAAACGATAAACACGTACCGCAGACTATACGTACATATTGTCCGTTGTCCATCATGTACGGACACCCGGCGGACAGGCGCCCCTCAGCACCCCTCAGTGCGCCTCTCGCTCCCCGGCGCCGCGGTGGCCCGGATCCGCACAGCGGGCTACCGACGGGCCTCCAGGCGGGCACGCAGCGGCGCGTAGTCGTGCCGCGGGAACCACGCGGGGAACGAATCGAGCATCGCTTGAAGGTCGGCACCGGTACTGCGGAGTTCGGTCGAATCGAAGGCGACATCCGCGAAGAGGTACTGCCATCCGCACGCACCCTTGGTCACCAGCACGGTGTTCACGTACTCCGCGTAGTCCAGGTCGAGCAATTCGAGACGGTGCAGCCCCGCATCGTAGAACCGCGGCTCGCTGTCGATCACATAGAGGTCGCTCAGCTTCTCGCAATCCCCGCCCCCGAGCGTGTCGTCGTCCGGAGGAAAGACATCCTCCGTGACGCTTCGGTGCAGATGCGGGATGCAGAACTCTCCGACGATGAGCGGCTCCTCGACCGTGCGCCATGCGGCCGCGATGCCGTCGACGTCCATGAGGCAGCCATCGAGCGCAGCCGTCTGCGCCCGGACCTCATCGGCAATGCCCCGTACGACGACGGCCGCGTCCGCACGCTCTTCGGACAACGGGACGATCCTTTGTGCGGCCACACTGATGTGGGGGCTGGCACCCAGCTCCTCCAAGGCCTGAACGGCCCCTTCCTTAAGAGCGAGATGTGAGAACATCGTCGCTCGACGACCCACGGCGGAGGCGGCCACCCCGACCACATCGGCCGAGGACAGGGGCCGCGGGGAGCGCGCGTTCGAAGATGCGTGCGGCGTAGCCGCACCTATGCCTGGCCTGTATTCAGGAGTGACGCTCCACCAATCCGGCCTTTATGTCGTAGATCTTTTTCTTATGTCCGGTTCCGAAGGCCGTCACTCGCCGTCGCTCCCGGTCGGCTCCGCCGTGAGGAGGGCGTGGAAGTGGTCGAGCATCCGGCCGCGGTCGAGGGCAGGCCGGTGAACGGCTCGAAGGCGTCGGCGGCCTGGAACACCGCCATGCCCCCGCCGTCCAGGGTGCGGCAGCCGTTCCGCTCGGTCGCGCCGCGGGAATCGTGAGGAGACACGTCACGCATCACCTGGGGGCCGCGTCCGCTGAGGGGCCGGCGGAAGGGGCCGCATCCGGACCGGCCGCGCGGCGGGTCCGGACGTGGTGCACCACCACGCTGAGCACCGCGGCGAGGAAGACCGCTTGGAGCAGGGTCCGCGGCACCAGCCGGTCGTCCCAGGGGAGCCCGGCCTCCGTGACCGCCTTGTACACGTTGGCCGGGAACATCGCGACCAGCATCGCGGCGAGCCCCGCCGCCGACCACGGCGCCGTCCGCGGCCACAGCAGCGCGGCCGCGCCGACCAGCTCCAGCACGCCGGTGAGGGCCACCAGCAGCTCCGGGGCGGGCAGCGCGGGCGGCACCATGGCCACCAGCTCCTCGCGCATGCCGACGAAGTGCGCCAGCCCGGTCGCCGTGAACATCAGGGCCAGGCCGCAGCGCACGGCCACCGGCCAGGGGCGCAGCGCCCGCACCCCGGCCCGGCCCGCCGCCAGCGCCGCCGCCGTGCCCACGAGCAGGAAGATCAACGGCGCCATGGCGCTCTCCTCTCCGCCGCATATCTTGTCACTGACAAGACCGGCGCTAGGCTGGCCGCCATGCCCTACCACCACGGCGACCTGCGCCGGACCCTGCTGGCGGCGGCCGCCGACGCCGTCGCCGAGTCCGGGGCGGCCGCGGTCAGCCTGCGCGAGCTCGCCCGCCGGGCAGGGGTGTCCAACGCCGCCCCGACCCACCACTTCGGCGACAAGGCCGGCCTGCTCACCGCGCTCGCGGCCGAGGGCTACGGCCTGCTCGCCGACACCGTCACCCGGGAACGGCTCTCCGGCGGCGGGATCGTCGGGATGGGGGTGGCCTACGTCCGGTTCGCCCTCGACCATCCGGGGCATTTCGAGGTGATGTTCCACCCCGCCCTGTACCGCGCCGACGACGAGGAGCTGTCGGCCGCCCGGGCGCGGGCCGCCGACGCCCTGGCCGCAGGGGTCACGGCCCGCCCGGGCGCGGGCGGCGGCGACGCGGGGACCGCAGGCGTGGCCGCCTGGTCCCTGGTCCACGGGTACGCGACACTCGTGCTCGCCGGAGCGGTCCGCACCGACGACCCGCAGGCGCAGGCGCGGGCCATCGCACGGCTCCTGTTCCCCGACGACGCGCCTTGAGGCGGCCCCCGGGCGGCACGGCCCCCGGAAGGGGGCGCGACAGCACCTCCCCCTTCCCTTTTATTGAAGAACGGATGACCTCCCCTTTTTCTCATCGCGGGCGACACGCCCCCTTCCCGGCGGTGGATACCTGTCCGGCCGACGCATTCCCACGATTCCTACCGGCCCTCTCGGATATTCGGAGTGGTTCCGCGACCCGGCGCGCCAAGGGCCACCGCGGGTTTTTACCCTGCGCCTATTCACTTCCGGGAAGGAATGGGCGAATCTGTCCTCCATGACTCACCTCGACTATGGAGACCGCGTCGACTTCGAGAACGCCGACCGCGGGTTCATCGCCGCCCTCGACCCCGGAATCGTCAAGGACGGGCAAGGGAACGTCGTCTGGGACAACGACGTCTTCTCCTCCTTTCTGGACCGGGAGTGCCCGCCGAGCGCGAACCCGTCGCTGTGGCGGCAGTCGCAGCTGTGCGCCAGACAGGGCCTCTACGAGGTGACCGACGGCGTCTACCAGGTCCGCGGGCTCGACCTGTCCAACATGACCCTGGTCGAGGGCGACACCGGCGTCATCGTCATCGACCCCCTCGTCTCGAACGAGACCGCCGCCGCGGCGCTGGCCCTCTACCGCGCGCACCGCGGCGAGCGGCCCGTCACCGGCATGGTCTACACGCACTCGCACGTGGACCACTTCGGCGGCGCCGAGGGCGTCGTCCCGCCCGGCAACCCCGACGGCGTGCCGATCCTGGCCCCGGAGGGCTTCGCCGAGCACGCGATCGCCGAGAACGTCTACGCGGGCACCGCCATGGCCCGGCGCGGCATGTACCACACCGGTGCGACGCTGGAGCGCGGCCCCGAGGGCATGATCGGCACCGGCCTGGGGCAGACCGCCTCCACCGGGACGGTGTCCCTGGTCCCGCCGACCATCGACATCACCCGCACCGGGCAGGAGGAGACCGTCGACGGCGTGCGGATCGTCTTCCAGGTCACCCCGGGCACCGAGGCCCCGGCGGAGATGAACTTCCACTTCCCCGACCGCCGGGCGCTGTGCATGGCCGAGAACGCCTCGCACACCATGCACAACATCCTCACCCTTCGGGGCGCCCTGGTCCGCGACGCCCGCGTGTGGTCGCGCTACCTGGACGAGGCCATCACCCTGTTCGCCGGCGCCTCCGACGTCGCCTTCGCCTCGCACCACTGGCCCACCTGGGGCGCGGACGCCATCACCCGCTACCTGTCCGAGCAGCGGGACCTGTACGCCTACATGCACGACCAGACGCTGCGCATGCTCAACCAGGGCCTGACGGGCCCGGAGATCGCCGAACGGATGGAGCTGCCCCCGGCGCTGGCCTCCGCCTGGCACGCGCGCGGCTACTACGGCTCCCTGTCGCACAACGTGAAGGCGGTCTACCAGCGCTACATGGGCTGGTTCGACGGCAACCCCGCCCACCTGTGGGAGCACCCGCCGGTGGAGCAGGCCCAGCGCTACGTGGAGTGCATGGGCGGCACGGCCCGCGTCGTCGCGCTGGCCGCGGACTACACCTCCCGGGGCGACCTCAGGTTCGCCGCCACCCTGCTCAACCACGCCGTCTTCGCCGACCCGGAGGACGAGGGGGCCAAAGGCGCCCTGGCCGGCGTCTACCAGAGCCTCGGGGAGAGCGCCGAGAGCGGCACCTGGCGCAACTTCTACCTGACCGGGGCCAAGGAGCTGCGCGAGGGGGTCACGCCCAACCCCTTCGGCATCTCGGGCGGCATGGCGGCCGGCCTGAGCCCCGAGCAGGTCTTCGACTCCATGGCCATCCGGGTCAACGGCCCCAAGGCCTGGGACGAGGAGCTGAGCGTCTCCTGGGTGCTCACCGACACCGGGCGGCGGTTCCGGATGACGCTGTCGAACGGCGTGCTGACCCACCGCCCCGAGCCCGAGGGCGCGCCGCACGCGGACCTGACGGTCACCCTGGCCCAGCCGCGGCTGTTCGCGCTGCTGACCGGCAAGGACACCGAAGGGGTGGAGTTCGCGGGGGACACGTCGGTCCTGGCGCGCCTGCAGCAGGTGATGGACCGGCCCGATCCGGACTTCCCGATCGTGACGCCGTAGCGGCCGGGGAGCGCGGCCGGGGCCTGGGCGCCCCGGCCGGTTCCGGCCGCGCCCGCCTCACCGCGGCGGCGGGCGGGCGCGCCCGCGCCGCATTAGGGTGTGCGCCGTGAACGCCACCCCCCACTCCCCGCACGACCGCCCGGAGCCCGCCGAGGACGGAGCCGACGGCGGGCGCCCGCGCATCGACCCGTCCGTCGCGCACAACGCCCGCGTATGGAACCACTGGCTCGGCGGCAAGGACTCCTACGCCTCCGACCGCGCCGTCGGCGACCACGTCGCGTCCATGTTCCCGGGCATCGTGGACGTGGCGCGCGCCGACCGCGGGTTCCTGCGCCGCGCCGTGCGCCACCTGGCGGGCGAGGCGGGCATGCGCCAGTTCCTGGACATCGGCACCGGACTGCCCACCAGCGACAACACCCACGAGGTGGCCCAGGCGGCCGCCCCCGACAGCCGGGTCGTCTACGTGGACAACGACCCGCTCGTGCTGGTGCACGCCGAGGCGCTGCTCGCCTCGGCCCCGGCCGGAGCGACGGACTACATCGAGGCCGACGCGCGCGACACCGGGCCCATCCTCGCCGAGGCCGCGCGCACGCTGGACTTCGACCGGCCGGTCGCGCTCATGCTGCTGGGCGTGCTCAACTTCATCGAGGACGACGGCGAGGTCACGGCCCTGGTGCGGCGGCTCGTGGACGCGCTCGCCCCGGGCAGCCACGTCGCCGTGAGCCACCCGATCGTGCACTCCGGCGAGGGCGGCAACACCGAGGCGATGGAGTTCTGGAACGCCAACGCCACGCCGCCGATCAAGGGCCGCTCCCCCGAACAGGTCGCCGCGCTCCTGGAGGGCCTGACCCTCCTGCCGCCCGGAGTCGTCTCGTGCTCGCAGTGGCGGCCCGACGTCAGCGCGGACGGCACCGGCCCCGCCTGGGTCCCCCAGGTCGGCGCCGTCGCCCGCAAGGACTGAGGTACCGGCGGCACAGCGGTCCCCCGACTCGGACCGAGCCGCCTGCGGGAAGCCCTCCGCGCCATCGCCGACGACCGTTTCGACGCCGACGCAAACGGTCCGCAACGCTTCGCGCGACCGGCCCGCCACAGCGGAATCGATGCCGGTCGCGCCTTCCGCCCATGGTGTTCTCCGATCGTCCGGGGACCACGGGATCCGCACCCCGAGGTGGTCGCACGGACACGGGAGGCGTGTCGGCGGACACGCCTCGTCCTGGCCGAAAACCCTTTGCCCGGGCCCAGATGCCGTGTCTAGGGTCGGGGCATCATGGGTGCCTTCCAAGCGATCATCGACGGCCGGACCGCGGCACGGTCCGGATTCGTCTACATCCGCGACCGCGCCGCCGCCCCGGACCGGGTTCCGGGCGTCGGCCGCTGACACGCGGCGCCTCCACCTGAGCCTGCGCTGAACCGCCCGGCCCCCGCGGCCCGGCGGTCTACGGCCCTGCTCCGCGCCGCCCTGCGGGCCTGAGCGATCCACCGCCGACCCGCCCGCCGCCGATCCCCCGGGTCGGCGCGCCCTGCGCCGCCCCTCCCCCGCGGCCCCCTGTACACCGCCGCGCCCCGGTCCGGGGCTCTGTTCCGCCTTGCCCGACGTACACGAGGGCGGGCGGCGCGGGCCGCGCAGGAGGCGCCGTGCCGCCCGTCCCTGTCGGCCGCCGCACCGCGCGGCGGCAGGAACGGACGCCCGATGGCGCACATCCACGGATCCGGCCGCAACGGCCGCCCTGCCGAGAGGACCCCCGGCCGCTCCCGAGAGCACGCGGCGAAGAACCGTAAAGGGGCGGGGGCGCGGCGGCGCACGCTGTCCCAGAACTTCCTCACCGACCCCTCGGTGGCCCGCCGCATGGTGCGCGCCGCCGACCTGCCCGACGACGCGCTGGTACTCGAACCCGGCGCGGGCGACGGCATGATCACCTCGCTCCTGGCGCGCGGGGACCGGCGGGTGACCGCCTTCGAGGT
The DNA here is from genome assembly GCF_027706725.1 of Nocardiopsis endophytica. Taxonomy (GTDB): domain Bacteria; phylum Actinomycetota; class Actinomycetes; order Streptosporangiales; family Streptosporangiaceae; genus Nocardiopsis_A; species Nocardiopsis_A endophytica. Next base: position 16,341 of record NZ_JAQFWQ010000035.1, on the reverse strand, counting down.
CGACCCGCACTTCGCACGGCGCCTGTCCGAGCGCTTCGCCGCAGCGCCGCGCGTGCGGGTGCGCACCGCCGACTTCACGGCGGCCCCGGCGCCGCGCGAGCCGTTCTCGGTCGTCGGCAACATCCCCTACTCGCGCACGTCCGCGATCGTCGACTGGTGCCTGCGCGCCCGCGCGCTGCGGTCGGCGACCCTGCTGACCCAGTGGGAGTACGCGCGCAAGCGCACCGGCGCCTCCGGGCGCTGGAGCAGGCTGACCGTGCTGACGTGGCCGCAGTTCGAGTGGACCTTGGGGGAGCGTGTGCACCGCGGCCGGTTCCACCCCGTCCCGCGCGTGGATTCGGGGGTGCTGCGCATCGTCCGGCGCCCCGAACCGCTGCTGCCCGCGGCGGCCCTGGCCGACTACCGCGCGCTGGTCGAGGCGGGGTTCTCCGGAGTCGGGGGCTCCCTCGACGCGTCACTGCGGCGCCTGCACCGCGCGCGGCGGGTGGACGCGGCGCTGCGCGCGGCCGGGGTGGAGCGCGGAACGGTGGTGGCCTTCGTCACGCCTCGGCAGTGGGTGGCCCTGTCCTGTCACCTGCTCGGGATAGAAGGGGACCGGATCGCCGGGGAAGCCCGGTGACCACGGGCCGGGCGCGCGGGCCGAGGACGGCGGCCCCTGCGCCCGGCCTCCCCGCCGGATCCGCTGCGCGGGGCCTCAAGCCTTTCCTTGTGGGCCTTCCGTGTCGTCGCCTTCTGGGCCGTCCGCGCCCGCGGGGTGGCCTGCGGCGGCGGTCCGGGAGCTCCTGCGGTAGGCGACGGCGCCGACCGCCCCGGCGGCCCATCCCAGCACCACGCCCGCCGCGGTCCCGCCCCAGTCGGGTGCGACGGACACCCCTGTGCCGACCGCCGTGAGCGACTGCTCGTACGTGGTGAGCCGCTGGTGGCCGTCGGCGGAGCCGCCCGAGGGCGCCATCGGCTCGTAGGCGTACCAGCCGAACGACTCCCCGCTCGCGCTGCCCGGAAGGCCGGCGGGATCGGCCACCTCGCCCTCCACGAGCCGCGAGGTCCCGTCGCCGACGGTCCCGGCGAGCACGCACGCGCCCCAGATCAGGAGGAAGACCGCGGGGCCGCCGCGCGCGCCGCGCACCGAGGGCAGCGTCCACCACAGCAGCGCGGTCGCGGCGGCCCCGGTGGCCAGCGCCCCGGCACCGAGCGGCAGCAGGCCGGTGGAGAAGGCGGGGGCGGTGAGGAGCCCGGCGGCGGTGACGAGGACCGCCGCGGAAACCGCCCAACGGAGGGTGATCGAGCGTTGTCTGGGATCCATCCGCGACACCCTAACGGGCCGCGGCGACCGCCCCTGCGGGGATCCGGTGGCGTGCGGGGGTGTTGACGGCCCCGGGGGCGGGGGTTACCTTCACCACATCTATTAGGAAAGTTTCCTTTAGATTCTGGCCCCCGCCCGCTCCCACCCCCGCGAGGAGCCCACCCGTGACCCCCCTGACCCGCACCGTCGCCGCCACCGCCGCCCTCGTCTGCGCCGCGGCCGGCACCGCCGCCGGGCCGGCGCCCGACCCCGCCGCGGCCGCCCCCGCCGCCTCGTCCACCCTGCCCGACCGCGTCATGGCCGGCTACCTGCACACCAGCTTCGCCAACGGTTCCGGATGGGTGGACCTGGCCGACGTCCCCGACCAGTGGGACATCATCCACCTCGCCTTCGCCGAGCCCACCACCCCCACCTCCGGGCGGCTGGAGTTCTCCCTGTGCCCGCGGCAGGAGTGCCCCGGCGTCCCGGACAAGGCCGAGTTCATCTCCCAGATCCGCGACGCCCAGGCGCGCGGCAAGAAGGTCGTGCTGTCGGTCGGCGGCGCCCGCGGCCAGGTCTCCCTGGAGACCGCCGCCGCCCGCGACGCCTTCGTGGAATCGGCCTCGGCCATCATCGACGAGTACGGCCTGGACGGCCTCGACGTCGACTTCGAGGGCCACTCGCTCTACCTGGACGACGGCGACACCGACTTCCGCTCCCCCACCACCCCCGTCATCGTCAACCTCATCGACGCGCTGCGCGCGCTCTCCGAGAGCTACGGCCCCGACTTCGTCCTGACCATGGCGCCCGAGACGTTCTTCGTCCAGCTCGGCTACACCCACTACGGCAGCGGCCCCTGGGGCGGCGCGGACCCCCGCGCCGGGGCCTACCTCCCCGTCATCCACGCCCTGCGCGACCGGCTGACGCTGCTGCACGTCCAGCACTACAACTCCGGCCCCATCGTCGGCCTGGACGACCGCTACCACACCATGGGCTCGGCCGACTTCCACGTGGCCATGGCCGACATGGTCCTGCAGGGGTTCCCCGTGGCCGGCGACGCCTCCGCCGTCTTCCCGCCCCTGGCCCCCGAACAGGTCGCCATCGGCCTGCCCGCGAGCCCGCTGGCGGGCAACGGCCACACCGCCGCCCCCGAGGTCCAGGCCGCCTGGGACTGCCTGACCACCGGCGCCCGCTGCCCCGACTACGCCCCGCGCGGCACCTACCCGGGCCTGCGCGGGCTGATGTCCTGGTCCATCAACTGGGACCGCCACAACGGCGACGAGTTCGCCACCGAGCACGGCGCCCACATCGGCTCCTAGGTCCTGCCCGGAGTCCCCCCTCCCCCGGCATCTCAGTCGTTGATCTCGACGAAAGTGCGGTCATTGCGGCGGAGTCGGCAGCACTTTCGGCGAGATCATCGACGAGGGGGCGCCCCGTCGGCGCCGCCTGTACGAGAACGTCTCCGGCGGTCGCGATACTGGGGGCGTCATCGTGAAGGGCGCGACCGATGGGGGCGGAGCGTGCGGGTGCTGCACGGGGCCTGGGACGGGGCCGACGGCCTGGTCGTCTGGGCGGAGGACGCCGCGCTGCCACCGTGCGCCGACGGGCGCGGGACGGAGCGCGCGGACAGGGCCGACGGGCCGACCCGCCAGGCCCCGCCGCAGCACCCCTACGCCCTGTCGGCCGACGCCCTCGGCGCACTGCTCACCGGGCTCGGCGCCCAGCGGGGCGACCCGGCGGAGCGCCGCGTCCTCCTGCCCGGATCCGGCGCGCACCCGCTGCCCTCGCCCGCCCTGGGCACGCTTCCGGGCGCGCCGGAGGTGGACCACCCCCGCCTGCACGAATGGCGCGTCCCCTGCACGGCGCTGCGCGGCGACCGCGCCGACCGCGCGCTGGCCCTCCTGGACGACGGCCCTCCGGGAGACCTCGCCCTCGGCCCCGCGCTGCGCCACCTGCTGTCGGTACGCGCCTTCGCCCTGCGCCTGGCCGCCACGGGCCGCGTCCTGCCCCGCCTGGTGGGCGACCCACCGCAGGCCGTGTGGCGCCCCGTCCTCCAGGGGGCCGACGCCGAACACCTGCGCGCGCTGCGCACCGCCCTGCCCCCGTCGGCCCGAGCACTGGACACCGGCGCCCCGGGGGCGGAGCACGCGAACGGCACCGACCCGGTCTACGCGGCCCTGTGCGCCCTGACCGACTCCGCCGCGCGCTCCCGGAGCCGGGGCGCCCGCCCCGGCGGCGACCGCGCCGGCCGCCACCTGGCCGCCGCACTCACCCGCCCCTCCCCCGCACCGCTGCGCGCCCCCGCCGGCACCGACCTGCCCGGCCTCGCCGCCCGCCTGCGCGACCGGCACACGGCCGCCGAGCGCCCCTCCGGCGCCCGCCTGGTCCTGCGCCTGGTCGAGCCCGACCCCGAACACCGCGAACCCGGCGCGCCCGAGCGGTGGCGGGTGGAGTTCTGGGTCCGCTCCGCGGCCGACCCCAGCCTCCAGCTCCCCCTGTCGGACGTGTGGCTGGGCGCGGGCGGCGCCTGGCTCCCCCACGACGTGGAGACCCGCCTCCTGCGGGAGCTGCGGCGCGCCTCCCGCCACTTCCCGCCCATCCGCGGCGCCCTCGAGGAGCTGGCGCCCTCGGCCGTGGAGACCGGCACCGGCGGCGCCTACGCCTTCATCCGCGACGCCGCGCCCCGCCTGGACGCCGCCGGGTTCGCCGTCGTCCTCCCCGAGGGCATGGACGGCTCCCGCCTGGGCCTGAGGCTGACCGTGCGCGAGGGCGAGCAGACCGGCAGCGGCGGCGGCATCGGCCCCTCCGACCTGGTCGACTTCTCCTTCGAGGCGGTGCTCGGCGGAGCCCCGGTCGACATGGCGGAGCTGGAGGAGCTGGCCCGCCTCAAACAGCCCCTGGTGCGGCTGCGCGGCCGCTGGGTCGAGGTCGACCCGGCCCACCTGCGCTCGGCCCTGGACTTCCTGCGCCGCCGCGGCTCCGGGCGGATGCGCCGGGACGAGGCGCTGCGCGCGGCCGCCGCCCCCGCCGGCGGCGGCGCGCCCCTGCCGCTGGTCGGCGTCGAGGCCGACGGCCCCCTGGGCGACCTGCTCGCCGGTGCCGCCGAGGCCCGCCTGGAGCCCATGGACACCCCCGCCGACTTCGACGGGGCACTGCGGCCCTACCAGCGGCGCGGCGCCGCATGGCTGCGGTTCCTGGGGCGGCTCGGCCTGGGCGCGGTGCTCGCCGACGACATGGGGCTGGGCAAGACCGTGCAGCTGCTGGCGGTGCTCACCGAGGAGCGGGCGGACGGCGCCGCCCCCGGCCCCACCCTGCTGGTGTGCCCGGTGTCGCTGGTCGGCAACTGGGTGCGCGAGGCCGCCCGCTTCGCGCCGGGACTGCGGGTGCACGCCCACCACGGGCCCAGCCGCCCGCACGGCAACGCGCTGGCGCGCACCGCGGGCGCGTGCGACCTGGTGGTGACCACCTACGGGGTGGTCACCCGGGACGCCGACGAGCTGGCGGCCCTGCCCTGGCACCGGGTGGTGTGCGACGAGGCGCAGGCGATCAAGAACCCCTCGACCGACCAGGCGCGGGCGGTGCGCGGGCTGGAGGCCGACTGCCGCATCGCCCTGACCGGCACCCCGGTCGAGAACAACCTGGGCGAGCTGTGGTCCATCATGGAGTTCGCCAACCCGGGCCTGCTGGGGCCGCGCGCGTCCTTCCTGCGGGGGGCGGCGCGGATCGAGCGCGGCGAGGGCGAGGAGGCCGAGCGCGCCGCGGGCGCCCTCAAGCGTGCGACCGGCCCGTTCATCCTGCGCCGCCTGAAGACCGACCGGTCGATCATCCAGGACCTCCCCGACAAGAACGAGTTCCGCACCTGGTGCACGCTCACCCCGGAGCAGGCGTCGCTGTACAAGGCGGCGGTGGAGGAGATGACGCGCCGCCTGGACGAGACCGACGGCATCCAGCGCAAAGGGCTGGTGCTGTCGACGATGGCCCGGCTCAAGCAGATCTGCAACCACCCCGCCCAGTTCCTCGGGGACGGCTCCGCACTGGCGGGGCGCTCGGGCAAGCTGGAGCGGCTGGAGGCGGTACTGCAGGAGGCCCTCGCCGAGGGGGACAGCGCGCTGTGCTTCACCCAGTACGCGGCCCTGGGCGACCGGCTCGCCCCTTACCTGTCGGCGCGTCTGGGGGCGCCGGTGCTGTGGCTGCACGGCGGCACGCCGCGGCCCCGGCGCGAGGAGATGGTGCGGCGCTTCCAGGAGGCGCGCGAGCCGATGGTGTTCCTGCTGTCGCTCAAGGCGGCGGGCACCGGGCTGACGCTGACCGCCGCCAACCACGTCGTGCACATCGACCGGTGGTGGAACCCCGCGGTGGAGGACCAGGCGACCGACCGCGCCTTCCGCATCGGACAGCGGCGCGACGTGCAGGTGCGCAAGCTGGTGTGCACGGGCACCCTGGAGGAGCGGGTCGACGCGATGATCGAGCGCAAGAAGGCACTGGCCGAGCGGGTGGTGGGCACCGGGGAGGACTGGCTCACCGAGCTGTCCACCGACGAGCTGCGCGAGGTGGTGCGGCTGGCGCCCGAGGCGGTGGCCCGATGAGCGCCGCGGGCGGTGGGAACGGCATGGACGGCACGAACGGCATGGACGGCGCGCGCGGGGCCGGGGCAGGGCCCTCGGGGCCGTCGTGGTGGTCGCGCAGGTTCATGGGCGCGCTGGAGAGCGGGACCGAGCCCGGCCGCCTCGCGCGCGGGCAGGCGTACGCGGCGCGCGGCGCGGTGGACGGGCTGAAGGTGGTGCCGGGCGAGGTCCGCGCGCAGGTGCAGGGCGGCAGGGCCCGCCCGTACCGGGTGAGCGTCATCCGCATGGTCCTGGACGACGGCGACCAGGAGCGGGTCCTGGGCGCGCTGGCGGGGCAACCGATGTTCCGCGCGCGGCTGCTCGGCGGAGAGCTGCCGGTCGAGGTGGAGCGTGTCTTCGACGTGCTGGGGCTGTCGCTGTTCCCGCGAGGGCTGGACGAGCTGGTCCTCACCTGCTCGTGCCCGGACTGGGGCGACCCGTGCAAGCACGCGGCGGCCACGCTGGTGGCCCTGTCGGACGCGGTGGCGAAGGACCCGTTCCTGCTGACGGCGTGGCTGGGGCTGCCGCGCGGCGACTTCCTGGCGGGCCTGCGCAGGCACGCCCGGCAGGATCCGGGCGGGGTGGTCGGCGCGGACACCGGGAGCGACGGCACGGGAATCGACGGCGCCGAGGGCGCCCGGGGCGGCGACCCGTTCGCGGACGCGCCGCGGCCCGGGTCGGAGCCGCTGCCGCCCCTGCCCGACGACCCCGAGCGGTTCTGGGCGCAGACGCCGGTGCCGGAGCCGCCGACACCGATGCGCCCGCAGCCCGCGCTGTACGCGGCCGAACCGGAGGAGCCGGAGGGCCCGGAGGCGGGGTACGGAACGGGCGACGGGGGCGGCACCGCGCTGCTCGACGCGCTGGAGCCGCTGTACGCCCGGATGACCGAGGAGTCCCCCGAAGGCTGAGGGAGCCACCCGCCCTGACACCTGCTTCCCCACATGCGGGAGGGCCGGGGTGGTGAGTGCGGCGCAGCCGCTCCTTCATGCTTAGCTGTTCTTGGAGGGTCCCTACCCCCGGCCTTTATGACGTAGATCTGCTATATCTCCGCCCCGTCCCCTCCGACGGGACGCGCCGCCCGGCTCCGGATCAGCCGCCCGCCGCCAGGTCTTCGAGCGCCGACACCGCCCGTTCGCGCTCGTCGTAGGGGACGAAGAGGTGGTCGTGGAAGAACCCCGCGACGACGTTGCAGGAGAGCCCCTCCCGCCCCAGCGCCCCCGCGACGGCGGCGGTCAGCCCGACGGCCTCCAGGGCCGAGTGCACCTTCAGCTCGATCCAGGCCGCCACGTAGTCGTAGGGCAGGCCCGCGGCGTCGGCGTCCGCACGCGTGCAGACGATGGTGATGGCCTCGTCCTCGGCGACCGTGGCGACCGGGCGCACGCCCGGCGGCACCTCCGGGGCGTGGGTGAAGACGTACTCGCCCTCCCGCAGCTCCGGACGCATCCCGGAGATGAGGCGGGTCAGGTCGCGCTCTCCCGTGGCAGTGCTCATCGGGCCTCCCTCGTTCCTCCTCTTCGCTTCGGACCCTGGGGTCCCCTATGGCCCTAGGATGCCCGCGGCCCCCGTCCGGGCGCACGCCCATCGCCCCCGCGCGCCGAAGGGCGGGGCGGCCGGTTCCAGGCAGGGCCGCCGTTCGGGCGGGGGCGCGGTCAGACGAGCGCGCGCTGCATCAAGACGGTGTCGAGCCAGGCGCCGTGCTTGTAGCCCACACCCTCCAGCCGGCCGGTGTGGGAGAAGCCGTGGCGTTCATGGAGCGCGACGGACGCGGCGGCCTGCGCCCCGTCGGGGGTGTCGGCGATGACCGCGATGACGCTCCGGATCCCGGCCTCGGCGCACGCCCCGAGCAGAGAGCCGACCAGGAGGGTGCCCAGCCCCGCGCCGGTGCGCCCAGGGGCCAGGTAGACCGAGTCCTCCACCGTGTACCGGTAGGCGGACTTGGGCTTCCAAGGGGCCGCCAGGGCGTACCCGGCGACCTCTCCCCCGGTCTCGGCCACCAGGAACGGCAGGCCGCGCTCCCTGAGGTCGAGGAGGCGGACGCGCCAGGCGGCGGCGTCGGGGGCCTGCTCGTCGAAGGTGATGCCGGTCTGGGTGACGTAATGGGCATAGACGGCGGCGACGGCCTCCATGTCGGCCTTCTCCGCCGGGCGCACGCGCGGTTCCATGCGGCTCCTCGGCTGTGGGCGTCCCGGTCGATCCGGTCGTTCCGGACCGCGGGATCCTACGCCCCCGGACGCGCGCGCTCACGCGCGCCCCGTCAATTCTCCGTGAAACCCGCGGGGACCGCCCCCTCCAGGTCGGACGGACGCATCCGGAAGACCTGCAGCGTGGCGCCGTAGTACTTGTCGGTCTCGCCCACCCATTCCATGCCGATGCGGCGGGCGGTGGCCGCCGCCCGCTCGTTGTCGGGGCGGGCGACGGCGAACAGCTCCTCGAGCCCCTGCTCGAACGCCCACCCGGCCAGGGCGCGGGCCGCCTCGCTGGCGTAACCGCTCCCCCAGGCGTCGGGGCGCAGGTGCCAGCTCAGCTCGAAGTCCTCCTCGTAGGGCGGCAGCTGGCGCAGGGCCAGGCCGCCGATGACCTCCCCGTCGGATTCGCGGACGACCGCCCAGCGCCCGGCCGGGGTGACCAGGTTGGGCTGGGCCTCGATCCATGCCTGCAGGACCGAGCGCATGGCCTCTTCGTCGCCGACCGTGCTCATCTCGGGGGTGAGGCGGGCCGCCACTTTCTCGACCCCGTAAATCCGCAGCGCGGCGGGCGCGTCGTCAGGCGCCCATTCCCGGATGCGGAGCCGTTGGGTGCGCAACTCGGACGTCATGGAGAAATGCTAGACGAACCCCTTTCACGCGAAGGTAAAGGCCTCTTGGGAATCTTCGGGGCACCCCGGACCGGTCGGTCCGGCCTGTCCGGTCCGTTCAGTCCGTGCGGGCGTCATAGGCGGCGCGGTTCTCCAGAACCTCGTCCATTTGGAGGCTCCCCCGCCTGAAGGCGGGGGAGCCCAGCCTCCATGGCGTTTACGGGGATTCACGGCTCAGGCAGCCGCCCGGGCCGGCGGCCCGGACGGACTTAAGCCCTCGACACCGTCCGGGGTCCAACCCGCCCGGACCAGCATCACACGCGCGGAGTTCTTGTCCCTGGGGGACACCGCCCCGCACGCGGTGCAGGCATAGGTCCTCTCGGAAAGCGGCAGTGCGTGCTTGGTTCTCGCTCCGCACTCCGCACAGTCCATCGTGGTATGCGCCGGATGCACGAGACGGACGTCTCGCGCGTGTTTGCGGCCCATCTCCACCAGCGCCGCCTTGGTGGCACTGATCGCGGCGTCGGCCGCCTTACGGGCCATGGTCGACCTGGCCAGGAACCGGGGCTTGAAGTCCTCCACCGCGATCCGGTCGTGGTCGGCCGCGACGCGCTTGGCCCACTTGCGTCCGGTGTCCTGGCGCTGCCGCGCGACCTTCCTGTGCAGCTTCGCGGCCAGACGGACGGCCTTGCGGTACCCCCTGGACTGGGCTTTGCCTTTGGGGCTGCGCCGTCGGGCCATCATCCGCTGGTACCTGGCGAGTTTGGCCGCTGCTTTCCGGCCGTGCTGGGGGTGGGGCAGGTCGTGGTCGTCGGAGGTGGTGGTCGCGACCTCTCTCACGCCCCAGTCGACGCCGACCACACGCCCAGTCTCCGGGAGCGGCTCCACGGCCGCGGGCACGACGAAGGAGGCGTACCAGTGCCCCAACGCGTCGCGGAAGACCCGGACCGACGACGGGTCGGCGGGCAGGTCCCGCGACCACACCACCCGGACCACGATGCCCCCGGCCAGGTGCAACCGGCCGTCCTTGAGCCGGAAGCCGTTCCGCGTGTAGTTCAGGCTCGGATCGGCGCGGTCGCGCTTCTTGAACCGGGGCATGCTCGCACGCCGGTGCACGGGCAGCCGGGCCTTGATGTCCTTGAGTGCCTTGGCCCGCGACTTGGCGAAGTCCCGGACGGTCTGCTGCTGCGGCATCGAGGCGCCCCTGCGCAACCACCGCCTGGTCGAGCGCCACCCGGTCAGCATCCTGCACAGCCGCGCGGGACCGCACTTCTCGCGAGCCTTGTGCGCGGCCTTGGAGGCGGCCACGCACGCGTTCCACACCCACCGGCACCGCCCCCACTCCCTGAGCAGGGAGCGCCGCGCGGTGTTCGACAGGCGCAGACGGTAGGTGTATCGGGCATGACCGGCACCTTCCCCCGTCGTCGCCTGCTCTTCCACGGCCGCCAACCTAGCGGGCAGGTACGACATTCGCGGGACCGGGCGCCGGGCCACCCAGCGGCGGTTCGGGCGGATCGTGCTGCTCCGCCCCCGGCGGCCCTGCTCAGGGCAGGGGCAAGGGTGGCACACCGACCTTTGGTGGCCCGCCGTCGCCGGACCACCGACTTAGGGAGGCGGCGCCGGTGGCCGCCCCCGACCTCGGTCGTACCCCGGGTTGGTCCTGCGGAGCGACGCGCCGGACGGTGGGCGCCTCCTAGCGTTGAAACCGTCATCACGACCGGAACGCCCCAGGGATTGGACTCGCGCCATGCTCGTGCACACCGCCGCCACCGCTCTCGTCGCCGACCTCGGCCAGGTCGGCGGTGTGGCCCTTCTCGCGCTCGTCGCAGTGGGCCTGCTGGCCTACGCCGCGTTCATCGTCGGCGCGTTCATCGGCAGCCTCACCTCACGGCTCGACGCGGGGATGAAGGTGGTGTGGGCCCTCTTCATCATCTGCGCGCCGTTCCTGGGCGCCCTGTGCTGGTTCGTGATCGGCAGGAGGAGCGCGGCCGCCGTGGCGCACTGACGCCCTCGCGCCCGGGCTCCGGGCGACCGCACCCCGCCGCCGACCCGGACCCGCCGGTCCGGGCCGGCGGCGGCGCACCCTAGGACTCGGCCCGCCCGTCCGCGCGCATCAGGAGGTGGCCGCGCCGGAACCGCTCCTGGAAGCGCTCATCGGTGACGGGCTCCCGCAGCACCCGGCCGACCTCGGTGAACCCGGCCCCGGCCGCCGCCGCTGCCATCTCATCGATCGGCCACCGGTAGGCGGTGGCGACCGCATGGTCGAAGGGGGTGACCGGTCCGCCCTCGGCCTCGAAGAAGGCGAGCAGGAGGTACCCGCCGGGCGCGAGCACGCGGCGGAACTCGGCGAGGTAGGCGGGCACCTCCTCCGGCGGCAGGTGGATGAGCGAGTACCAGGAGAGGGCGCCGGCCAGCGCGCCGTCGGCCGTGTCCAGGTCGCCCATGGAGCCCACCTGGAACTCCATGTCGGGCAGGTCCCTGCGGGCGATGGCGACCAGGGCCGGGGACAGGTCCACGCCGGACACGTCCAGGCCCAGGCCGTGCAAGTGGCCGGTGATCTCGCCCGAGCCGCTGCCGAGGTCCAGGACGGGCCCTGCGCCCCGGACCAGGTCGGCGAAGGCGCCGATCAGCGCCCGGTCCAGGTGCATGGAGGCGAGCGAGCCGCGGGCGAACTCGGCGTAGCGGTCGGCGAGGCCGTCGTAGGCGTCGGCGGTCGCCCGCAGGTGGTCGGTCGGTGGGGAGGATGCGTTCACGGGCGGGCAGCCTACTCCTGTCGGGGGAGCACCGGCGCCGTACCCGCGTCCCCCTCCTCCGCCGCCTCCGCCGGTGCGCGGCGCCGGTCGAGGGCCCCCGAGGCCGCGGTCACGCCGAAGGCGAGCACCGCCATGGCCGCGCCGACGAGCAGCGGCGAGGTGAGGCCGAGTCCGGCGTCGATGGTGCGGCCGGCGAGGGAGGAGCCGACGGCGATCCCGGCGTTGGCCGCCGAGGAGGCCACGGCCGCGGCGAGCACCGGGGCACCCGAGGCCTTGTCGATCACCCGGGCCATGAAGCCGGGGACGGTGGCGAACCCGGCGCCGCCCACCAGGGCGAGCATCGCGGCGGCGGCCACGGGGTACTGCGCGGTGAGGGCGAAGGCCGCCAGGACGGCGGCGAGCGCGGCCTGGGCGGTGAGCAGGGTGGGCACCTGGGCCCGGTCGGCGAAGCGCCCGCCGACGAGGTTCCCGGCCACCAGGCCGGCGCCGAACAGCATGAGCAGCGGCGTCAGCATGCCCGAGGAGAACCCGGCGACGTCGGTCATCAGCGGCGACACGTAGCTGAAGGCCGCGAACAGGGCCCCGATGCTCAGCCCGGCGGTGGCCAGCGCCAGCCACACCTGGCCGCGGGCGAAGACCGCCAGCTCGTCGCGGAGCCGGGTGGGTGCGGCGTCGTGCCCGGCCGGGACCAGCAGGACCAGGCCGATCAGGCTGAGCACGCCCAGGGCGGCGATGGCCCAGAAGGTGGCGCGCCAGTCGACGGCCTGGCCGATCCAGGTGCCCAGGGGGGCGCCGAAGACGTTGGCGACGGTCAGGCCGGTGAAGACCATCGCGATCGCCTGGGAGCGGCGCTCGGGGGCGACGGTGTCGGCGGCGACGACCGAGCCGATGCCGAGGAAGGCGCCGTGGCAGACGGCGGCCAGGACACGCCCGGCCATGAGGGCCGCGTAGCCGGGCGCCAGCGCGGACAGGGCGTTCCCGGCGATGAAGAAGCCGAGCAGGACGAGCAGCATCGTCTTGCGGGGCATGCGGGTGGCGGCGGCGGTGAAGAGGGGGCCGCCGACCACGACGCCGAGGGCGTAGCCGGAGATGAGCAGGCCGGCGGTGGTGAGGGTGACCGACATGTCGCCGGCCACCTCGGGCAGCAGGCCCATGATCACGAACTCGGTGGTGCCGATGCCGAAGGCGGCGAGCATCAGCGCGAACACGGCGAGGGGCATCCGTACTCCTTGGGGCCGGTCCCCCGGGGTCAGCGGAGACCGGAGGACGGCGGGTGGGGACCCCCGGACGGGGTCCGCGTCGCCGCAATAGTTGCACAGACGTATTTTGCATATCAAATCATTGCAGTGACGTCCTTTGCATGGAAGGTAGGTGCACGGGCTGGGTATGCTGGCGCAGAGTCCGCCACAGCAAGGAGTCCCGGCATGGCCGCGCCCTCCCCCTCCTCGGCCGATCCCCGGATCGACGAACCGACCCCGATCGAGGCGCGCTGGCGCAGCCTGCGCCTGTTCGAGGCGCGCGTCCGGGAGCGCCTGGAGCGCGCGCTGGAGCCGCACGGGCTGACGTGCTCGGAGTACTCGGCGCTGTCGGCGCTGCACTACTCCGACGACGACGGGCACCTGCGCCAGCAGTTCCTGGCCGAGGCCATCCCCATCAGCCAGAGTTCGCTCAGCAGGATGGTCGGCCGCCTGGAGCGGGCGGGGCTGACCGAGCGCTACCACTGCTCGAACGACCGGCGCGGCGTGTACACCCAGATCACGGAGCTGGGGCGGCGGAAGGTCGAGGAGGCGCGGGAGAGCTACGCGCAGGCGCTCGGCGAGGCCCTGGCCGAGGAGGGCGGGGACGGGACGCGGGCCGAGCTCGTCGCACTGCTACTGAAGTGACGCGGGCGCCCAGGCGGCCAGCGCCGCGAAGTCGTCGGAGGTCAGGCCGACGGCGGGGTCGACGCGGTGCAGCAGGGCGGGCCCGTCGTGGTGGTCGGCGACGAAGGCGCGGTCGGCGTCGTCGATGTCGTCGTCGACCCAGGCGAAGGGGCGCCCGCGGGCGCGGTCCAGCAGCACGGGCGTCTTGAAGGAGAGCGCCCCGTAGGCGGGCGCGCTCTCGGGCCACTCGACGACCGGCAGCCGGGGCAGCCCGAGCAGCGGGGCGAGCACGTCGTTCGCGTCGTGCTCCCAGGTGGTGGCCCAAACGAGGGTGTAGGGCAGGTCGAGCAGAGCCCGGCCGTGGCCGGGGTGGAGCAGGACACCGGACAGGCCGAGGGAGCGGTACCCGGCCCGGTGGAGGTCGTCCCGAGAGGCGGCATAGGGGTTGAGGGGCCCATCCACGTCCAGGAAGAGCAGCGGCGCGGTCACGGTACTCCTTAGGCGAGACTCCCCGAGGCGGGCGGGACAGCGGCGAGAGCCCCGAACGTCCGCCCATGGGTGATCCTCCCCTACCGCCACCCGATCGCACGGAGGACACCGGTCGCGTCCGTTGGAAAGGTGTGGCCTCCGCCCGCCGGGGCGGCCCGGTCTGACCGCGCTCCGGCCGCCCCCGGGGCAGTGGCGCCCGACGGACGTTCCACCACTCCACAGGGCGCGACCGACCGCCGACGGCGGCCCCTCCGGTGTCGCGTCCGCCTACGTCGGTGAGCGCAGCCCGGAAGCCGAGGTGCGGCCGACGACGGAGTACGGGTGCCGGCGCGACGATCCAAGGGTCCAGAGAACCGCCGCGCACCGGCTCCCCGTGGCCGCCGACACGCCCCGGGCGAAAGGAATCCCCTATGAGAACCGTCCGCGCCACCGGGCTCCTGCTCCTCGCCTCAGCGGGGTTCCACTTCGCCGTCTTCCTCGTTCTGGGAGGCCCCTGGGAGGGCCCGGTGTCCTGGCGCAAGCCCGTCACCTTCGGGGTGTCCTTCGGGCTGAGCGTGCTCACCATCGCCTGGATCGTCGACCTCCTGCACCTCCGGGGCCGGCTCCGCGCCGTCCTGGTCGGCGCGTTCACCTCGGCGTCCGTCCTGGAGGTCGCCCTGACCTCCCTGCAGGCGTGGCGGGGCGTCCCCTCGCACTTCAACGAGGAGACCGGGTTCGACACCCTGGTGACCCGGATGCTCGCGTTCGGCGGCATGGTGCTCATCCTGACGGTGCTCACCCTGACCGCCGCGTCGCTGCGCGCCCGCCCGGGCGTCGCGCCGAGCATGCGCGAGGCGCTCCGGGCGGGGCTGCTGGCGCTGTCCGCCTCGATGGCGATCGGCGGGGTCATGATCGCGACCGGGATGGCGCGGGTGAACGCGGGCGAGCCCGACCTCGCCTACGCCCTGGCCGGGTCCCTGCGCCCGGCGCACGCGGTGACCATGCACGCCGTGCTCCTGCTGCCCGCCCTGGCGTGGCTGGCGGCGCGCACCCTGCCCGACGAGCGCGCCCGCCTGCGCGTCGTCCGCGCGGGCATCGCGGTGTACGCGGCCGTCGCGGCGGCCGTGACCGCCCTCGCCGCGACCGGGGTCACCGCGGTGGGACCGGGCACGGCGGCCATGGCCGCGGCGGGCCTGGTGACCACGGCCGGCCTGGCCGCCCTCGCGGCCGGCGCGCTGCGCACCCCGGCGGAGGGGGACCGGGAGCGGGCGTCCGGGGACGCCCTGCCCCGCTGACGGGGCGGCCCGTCACGACGCGGACGGCGTCACAGGCCCTCGACCGGGGCGCCCATGGCGTGGTGGCCTCCGTCGACGTGCAGGGTGGTCCCGGTGATGCCCCGCGCGGCGGGCGACATCAGGAAGAGGGCGGGCCCGGCGACGACCGTGGCGTCGGAGGTGTCCCACCCGACGGGGGCCGACTCGCCCCACCGGTCGGCGATCCGGTCGAAGCCGGGGATCGACCCGCCCGCCAGGGACTTGATCGGCCCGGCCGCCAGGGCGTTGACGCGGATGTTCTGCGGCCCGAGGTCGCGGGCGAGGTACTTGGTGCTGTTCTCCAGGACGGCCTTGGCGCTGCCCATCCAGTCGTAGACGGGCCAGGCGCGGCTCGCGTCGAAGGTCAGCGAGACCACCCCGGCGCCCTCGGGCGCCTCGGCCATGAGGTCGCGGAAGCCGACTGCGAGGGCCTTGAGCGAGTAGCCCGAGACGTGGACGGCCTTGGCGACGTCCTCCCAGCCGGTGTCCAGGAAGTTGCCGCCCAGGGCCTCGGCCGGGGCGTAGGCGATGGAGTGCAGGAGGCCGTCGAGGTGGTCCCAGTGCCCGGCGACGGCCTTCGCCGCGGCGGTGATCTGGTCCGGGTCGGTGACGTCGAGGCCCAGGATGTCGACCGGTTCGGCGGGGAGGCGCTTGGCGATGCGCTCCAGGATGGAGAGCTGGCGGCCCGGCGGGTTGGAGAGGATGACCTCGTGGCCCTGCTTCATCGCCTCCTCCGCGACGGCGTAGGCGATGGAGGACTGGGTGGTGATGCCGGTGATGAGCAGTTTCACGGGACTCCCTCGGGGCGTTGGTGCCGGTGGTGGCACCGTAGCCAGGGTTTGGGCCGGTAGGCGTTCGCGCATGTGCACAAACTTCGGGAGGAGAAGTTTGAACGCCGGCGACAGGCCGCACCCGCCGACGCGGTGCCTCGGGGCGATCGGGGGGCACCGCGCATCGGCCCGGCAACCCCCGTCTCCCCCGGCGACGCCCGCTGGAGCGGCCTGTCCCCGTCCGCCCAGGTCGCCCGTCGGCGACGCATCCGGGCGGGCCCAGCCGCCACCGAAGCGATGGCCGCCGACCCACCCTTCGGCGAGGCGGCCACTGCACACCTCACCGATCCGGCGGCCGCCATTGACGCCACCCCGGTGTCGTGTCCCTTGAAGACGCCGTTTCCCCCGAGCTCATCGAGGAAGCGGCGATGAGGGGGCGTGCTGTTGTTGATCTCGGGGAAGTCGGGCTTATCGTGTCCGGTTTAACCCCGAGTT
>NZ_JAQFWQ010000034.1 GCF_027706725.1 Nocardiopsis endophytica | reverse complement strand
TTAAACCGGACACGATAAGCCCGACTTCCCCGAGATCAACACCAGTGCGCCCCCGTGCCGCCGCTCCCTCGTTGATCTCGGGCAAAGCGACGCTAAAACCGGCCCGGTAGGGGCGATTTTCCCGAGATCAACGAGGAGGGGCACCGGAGGTGCGGACGCCACGAGTGCGGGCGAGTACCCGCCTTCCTCGTCGCCGCTCACCCGGACCGCGAGGGGCCCGCCGCCCGGCAGGCGACGCCCGGGAACCGCCCCGCTGTCGCCGTTGCCGCCGAGCACGGCGACCACGCACACGCGCCGTACTCGACGGCGCTGCGGAGAGGGCCGCCCACTTCCGTCGTTGCTGCCCCTCCACCTCACACCCCGGTGGCCCGCCGCCCGGCCGGGGCCCTTGAGCGGGGGACCTGCTCAGCCGCCCCGGACTGCAAGGGGGCGGGGAGGCGGCAAGCAGGGTCGGGGAACCGCCCCGCTCTGACCGTCGCCGCCATCTGCGGCGACCACGCACACGCGCCGCGCCCGACAACGCTGCGGGGCGGGGTGCTGGCCTTCGTCGTTGCTGCCCTCCACGCTGCACCCCGGTGGCCTGCTGCCCGGCTGGGGGTTGGAGTGGGGGTACCTGCCCAGCCGCCCCGGACTGAAAGGGGCCGGGGTGGCGGCAAGCAGGGTCGGGGAACCGCCCCGCTGTCGCCGTTGCCGCCGAACACGGTGACCACGCACACGCGGCGCGGCAGACGACGCTGCAGGTGGGGCCGCTGACCTCGCGTCGCCCTCTTCCGCCTGGCGCTTCGGAGGTCGGCAATTCCCCGGTCTTCCTGCGGATCTGCGGGGGATGTCGCACAATGAAGGTGATAGCCCTGAGTGACCTGACGGTCGCTGTCCGGCATCGCCCGAAATGCCATCGAATACGTGAGGTGTGACGTGGCGGTCCCCCGATCCGACCCGTCCCTGCACGACCGTGCCGGGGAGGCGTCCGCCGAGCCCGTCCGAGTCGTCGCCGACATCGCGCCGCCCGCCGAGGGCCGGACGGAGACGCCTCCGGCCGGTGGAGGCGCCGACGTCGCCGGGGCCGGACCCGGCCTGCCGGGGTTGCGGAAGGGCGCCGGACCCCTCGTGGGCTCGGCACCGGCGTCAGCGCGTCCCTTCGGTGCCGCCCCCGTGCGTCCCGTCGGCCCCGCCCAGGTGCGCCCCGCGCCCGAGTCACCGACCGAACGGCTCTCCGCCCTCATCGGCTACCACCGGGCCTGCGCCGAGCGGGAACGCGTCCTCGGGCACCTCGTCGACCTGGACACCTCCCGCCTCGACACCTGGGCCGCCCTGCCCGGAGGCGCCGAGTCGGTCTTCACCGGCGAACGCACCACCGTGGACGTCCCCGTCGGCGCCGCGGCCCTGGTCGGCGACGGCTCGGGCGGCGGGCGCCTCCGCTACGGGTACCCGCTGGTCATCCTTCCTGCGGAGCCCTGCCACGACCACGAGCCGGGCCACGGCCACGAGCCCTGCCACGACGACAGCGGCACCGGCCACGGCCGCGCCTCCGGAGCCCGGCGTGCCGCGCCGCTCTTCGTGGCCGACGCCGAACCCCTGCCCGACCAGGACCCCGCACGCCCCCGGGTGCGCATCGCCTCGCGCCCCGAGGTCAACCCCGCGCTCCTGCGCCATCTCGGGATCGACACCCAGGAGGAGCTGGCCGAGTTCCGCCGCCTCGTCCGATCCGGGGGAGCGGACAAGGCGGACCGGGGCAAGGGCGCGGACAAGGCGCCCACGGCCAAGATCGGCGACCTCGAGGCCAAGGCGCGCATGATCCTGGCCCGCCTGGAGATCGACCGCGTCGACGACGTCGTCCCGGCACGCCTGCGCGGCGTCATGCCCCTGGCCGACCTCCGCACGGGCGCCCACAACATCGCGCTCCTCTTCCGCGCCGGGACCGACCCCGAACCTCCCGGCTCCACCACCGCCTCCGACCTGGGCGGCGACGGCATCCGGCCGGAGAAGGCCGACTCCACGGCCCTGGCCGCACTCCTGGAAGGCGGCACCGCGCGCGACGAGCCCGTGCTGCCCGTCTCGCCCCACCGCCTGTCCGAGGCCCACCACGCCGTCGTCGCCTCCGCCATGCGCCGCCCCCTCACCGTCGCCGCCGCCCCGCCCGGCACCGGTGCCGACCAGGTCGCCGACACCGCCGTGCGCACCGCCTGCGCCGCCGGGCAGAGCGTGCTGCTCGTCGGCCCCGACGGCCGCCTCCCGTCCCGACTCTCCGCGGCGACCGGCGCCGACCGGGCCCACCGCATCCTGCCGGTCGGCGGCCCCGCCGAGGAGGAGGCCCGGTCCCTGGCCGAGATCGCCGACGCGGTCCTGCGCTCCGACCCGCCCGACACGGTGGCCGACCGGCAGAGCCTGCGCGACGACTGGGCGCGCGCCGAGGAGGCCTGGCGCGCGGTGGACGCGGTCGCCGCGGGCGGGCACACGCTGGCCCTGCTCGGCGCCGAGCGGCGGCGCCTGGCCGAGGCTGGCTGGGACCCCGAGGCGCTGTTCACCGTCGACACCGGCGAGCCCGAAGCCTGGCAGCGCCGCGCCGAGCGGGCCCAGGGCTCGGGCATGGCCGCGCGCGCCCACCGCGCGGCGATCCGCCGCGAGCTGGGCGTGAACCCGGCCCCGGAGAACCTGGACCGGCTGGCGCGCGCCGCCGCCCTGGAGAGCGAGTGGCGCTCCTGCCTGGACCGGCGCCGCCGCCTCGCACCGCTCGCGGACCTGACCGCCGACCTGGACGCCGCCCTCGCCTGCCACCTGCTCTCCGGCGCCGCCTACCTGGAGAGCTCCGCAGTGCGCCGCGCCGCCCGCGCACGCCCTGCCATCACCTCCCGCATCGAGGCGCTGAACTGGCACGACGCCGCCCGGAAGTCCGGCCTGGCCCACCTGCTGACCGCCGTTCCCGCCTGGGCGGTCCGCGCCGGGGCCGTGCACGCGCTGCCGTGCACCCCCGGCCTGTTCGACCTGGTCGTGGTGGCCGAGGCCGACCGCATCCCGGTGACGCACCTCCTGCCGCTGCTGTACCGGGCCCGCCGGGTGCTGGTGCTGGGCGACCCGGCGCAGGCGCCGCCGCCCCGCCTGATGGACCCCGCGGACGACGAGCGCGCCCGGTCGGCGTCGGGCCTCGGCGGGCAGTGGCTGCGCCGGTGGAGCCTGGGGCACGGCGCCTCGGCCTACGCCGCCTGCGCCGCGTCCGCCGAGGCGGGGCACGGCGCGCGGCTCCGCCTCGACGAGCACGACCGGGCCCGCCCCGAGATCGCCCGGCTGGCCTCCCGGCACTGCTACGGCGGCCGTGTGCACGTGCTGACCGACCCGCGCACCCTGCCCGCGGTCACCGGTCCGGCGGTCGAGTGGCGGCATGCGCCGGGCCGGTTCGACGTCGTGCCCGGCGCGTCGGCGGTCAACCGGGACGAGGCCTATCGCGTGGCGGTGCTGCTGCGCCAGCTCGACGGCGGGCTGCCGAGCGGCCTGAGCCTCGGCGTGGTCGCGCCGCACCAGGCCCAGTGGTCGCTGCTGCGCCGCCTGGCCGAGCGGCAGGAGTTCACCCGGGAGGTGCGCGTGGGAGGGCCGGAGTACTTCCGCGCCGAGCACCGGGGCGTCGACGTGATGGTGGTGTCGGCGACGGGCGCGTCCGGCGCCGTGGGCGGTCCGGGTGGGCCCGACCGGCTGTGGACCACCGCGCTGACCCGGACGCGCCTGCGGCTGATCGCCGTGGGGGACCGGGCGTTCTGGGTGCGCCAGGGCGGGGTCGGCGGCGAGCTGTGCCGCTGGGCGGAGGCCGGAGGCGACGATGAGGCGGGGGAGGAACCCGCGACCCCGGCGGTCCGGGTGCTGCAGCGCGCGCTCCGCCAGCGCGCGTCCGACGCCTCGGCCGCGCCGCCCGTGCGGGGCCACCGCGCCGACCTGTGCGTGCGCACCCGGGGCGGGTCGGCGCTGGTCCTGGTCGACCAGGCACGCAACGGCGCGGAACTGCGACGCCTGCTGCGCCGCGGGCGGATGCTGGAGGGCCTCTACGAGGGCCCGGTGGTGTGCGTGCCCGCTTGGAGGTGCCTGCAGAATCCTGCCGGGGTGGCTGAGGAGATCATTTCCCTTGCTCAGGGGGAGGAGGGTCCGGATCGCTCGTTGCACTCGGTGTAGGGGCGGGGGATGCCGTGTGGATGGGTCCTGCCTGTGCTCGGCGGATGGGTGTCCGCCTGGGGGTGCCCCTGTCGGGGGCTGAGGAGATCACTCCCCTTGCCCAGGAGCGCGCGTTGCACTCGGTGTAGCGGCGGGGGCGGAAGCCCTCCGGATGAACCCGCCTGCGGTCGTCAGGAAAGGCCCTTGATGAAGGTGCGACGTCCCGCGGCTCGGTCTGGCCACCGTCCGGCCGGGGCGGCCCGACACTCACCGCACCGGGTCCTGCCCGCCTCCGAGTCCCGGCCCCCGGCGGGCGGCCTCCGGCCGCACGCCGAAGCGGGTGCGGTCGGCGATAGAGTGCGAGACCGGTGGCCGCCGCGTCCGTGCGGCCCTCTCGCGCCCCGCACCCCGGCTCGCCCGGCCGTGCCGCGCGCGGGAATCCCGGAACGCGACACGAGGGGGCGGGGTGCCCGAGGGCCACACGCTGCACCGGCTGGCGGCGCACTTCAGCGAGCACTACGGCGGTGAGCCCGTGCGGGCGTCCAGCCCGCAGGGGCGCTTCGCCGACGGGGCCCGCCGCATCGACGGCCGCACCCTGGAGACCGCCGAGGCCCATGGCAAGCAGCTCTTCCTCGGCTTCGACGGCGACGAGTGGCTCCGCGTCCACCTCGGCCTGTACGGCGCCTGGACCTTCGGCGACGCCGACGGCGAACGCCACCTGGGCGCCCCGCGCGCCGCCGGGGCCGGCGGCCGCCCGCTGGAGCGCGACGCCGACGGCTTCGCCGTCCCGCCGCCGCCCGTCGGTGCGGTACGCGCCCGCCTGGTCACCGCGCACGGCTGGGCCGACCTGCGCGGCGCCTCGGCCTGCGAGGTGATCACCGAGGGGGACAAGCGCGCCGTCCAGGCCCGGCTCGGGCCCGACCCGCTGCGCGCCGACGCCGACCCCGAGCGGGCCCTGCGGATCGTCGCGCGCTCCCGGTCGCCCATCGCCACCCTGCTGATGCGCCAGGACGTGGTCGCCGGGATCGGCAACATCTACCGCGCCGAGTCCCTCTTCCGGGCCGGGATCGACCCCTACCGCCCCGGCCGCGACATCACGCCCGGCGAATGGGAGGACCTCTGGGCCGACCTGTGCGGCCTGCTGCGGGACGGCGTGCGCGACGGCCTCATCATCACCACGCGCCCCGAGCACCGGCCCGACCCGCAGGCCCGGCCGGTGCCCCGGCCCGACACGCTCTACGTCTGCTACCGGACCGGCGAGCCCTGCCGGGTGTGCGGCACTCCGGTCCGGTCGGCGGACCTGGCGGCCCGGACCCTGTACTGGTGCCCGGGCTGCCAGGCCAAGTGAGGCGGCGGGTCAGCCCGCCGGAACCGACTCGATGTCCAGGTCCACGCCGGTCTCCTGCTCGAAGTCGGCCATGAGGCGCTCGGCCTCCTCGGCGGAGCCGGCGTCCTCCACCTTCTCCGCGGTGGCGAGGAACCGCTCGGTCTTCTCCTCCACGTCGCCCCGCTCCAGGGCGTCGTCGAGGTCGGAGGCGAAGCCGCCGAAGCCGCGCACCGCCGCGTAGTAGATGTCGGCGACGCCGCGGCACACCCAGTCGCCGTCGCAGATCCCGTACAGGTCGTCGCGGAAGACGTTGTCGATGCGCAGCCGGTTGGCCTCGTCGAACCGCTGCTGGAGCTTGAAGTTGCGGTAGCCGAAGTCGTGGCGCACGCACCCGGGCTTGAAGTCGTAGCCGATGGGCTGGTCGGGGGACATGCTGCAGCCGTCGTTGGACCAGTCGAGCTGGGGCTCGTGGGGCCGCTGCGCGCTGACGGCGATGAAGTCGTCCAGGGCGTAGTCGAAGACGTAGGCGTCGGTGACGCGCCGGAGCTCGTCGGGCGGGAGGGTGTCGGCCTGTGCGGGGGCGGCGGCCAGGGGGAGGGTGACGGCCGCGGCGCAGGCCGCGGTGACGGCACGCAGGGTGAATGCGCGGGGGACTGCCATCTGTGTCCTCTCGGTCAGCGGGGAGGCGGCCCGGATGCGGCCGCCTGACACAGAGATTCTGCTTTCCCGCGCGCCCCGCGCGCTTTACCGGCCCGGGGACTTTGCCATCCCTTTACCTGCTGACGGCGGAAATCCGACGGCCGTACGCGCGGGCGTCACCTCCGGCCCGAGGGCGCCCCCGAGTGGGCCCCCTCCGGGGCGGACGGGGGCCCACATGCCCCTGCCAATCGGGCGATCGGGCCTATCGGCGAAGAATCAGGAAGAATTCGAACATCTGCAACAATGGCCCCCCGTGCCCCTGGGGAAGCAATTCCGACTCCCGGTCCGCAAACGTGGGGAACTTCGCTGAGCAGGGCGTCGGCGGGCGCGGAACGGCCACGGTTCCGTTGACGATCCATTACGGGATCTGAAATATGGGGCGAAAGCAATAAAGTTCGTGCCAGCAAGCGCAGTGCCACCGACCCCCCAGACGAGGTGGACAGTGTTCAAAAGGAGAAACGGGCGGCTCATCGCTCCGGCGGCGGCCGCGGCGGCCCTCGCCCTCGTGGCCGCCGGGTGCGCCCAGAGCGACCGGGACACCGGAGGCGACCCCAACGAGACCCAGCCGCTGATCTTCGCAGGGACGGGCGACCCCCGCTCCCTCGACCCCGCCCTCGCCAACGACGGGGAGACCTTCCGCGTCACCCGGCAGGTGATGGAGACCCTGCTGGTCCACGAGTCCGGCGGCAGCGAGATCCAGGGCGGGCTGGCCGAGAGCTGGGAGCAGTCCGAGGACGGCACCGAGTGGACCTTCCACCTGCGCGAGGGGGTGACCTTCCACGACGGCGAGCCCCTGAACGCCGAGGCGGTCTGCGCCAACTTCGACCGCTGGTTCAACTTCACCGGCGACTACCAGTCGAGCAACCAGACCTACTACTGGCAGAACGTCTTCGGCGGGTTCGCCGAGAACGAGGACGAGGACCTGCCCGAGTCGATCTACGAGTCCTGCACCGCCGAGGACGAGCTGACCCCGGTCATCACGCTCACCGAGTCCTCCGCCTCCTTCCCCGGCGGCTTCACCCTGTCCTCCTTCGGCATCATGAGCCCCGCCTCCATCGAGGCCGTCGCCGACCAGGAGGTCGGCGGCGAGGAGGGCGCGCCGGTCCTGCCCGAGTACAGCCAGCAGGCCGGGGACATCGCCGGGACGGGCCCCTACACCTACGGCGAGTGGGACCACGACGCCCAGGAGGTCACCCTGGAGCGCAACGACGACTACTGGGGCGAGCCGGCCAGCGTCAAGACGGTGATCATCAAGACCATCTCCGAGGAGAGCGCCCGCCGCCAGGCCCTGGAGGCCGGGGACGTGCACGGCTACGACCTCGTCGCGCCGGCCGACGTCGAACCGCTCAAGGAGGCGGGCTTCCAGGTCCCCCAGCGCGACGTGTTCAACGTCCTGTACATGGCCTACAACCAGGAGGCCTCCGAGGAGCTGGAGGACCCCGACGTGCGCAAGGCGCTCGCGCACGCGGTGGACCGCCAGCGCATCGTCGACACCATCCTCCCCGAGGGCGGGCAGGTCGCCACGCAGTTCATCCCCGACACCGTCGAGGGGTGGTCGTCCGACGTGGCCACCTACGACCACGACCCCGACCGCGCCAAGGAGCTGCTGGAGGAGGCCGGGCAGGAGGACCTGACCATCGACTTCTGCTACCCGACCGAGGTCACCCGGCCCTACATGCCCGCGCCCAAGGACATCTTCGACATCATCCAGGCCGACCTGAAGGAGGCCGGGGTCACCGTCGAGGCCGACTCCAAGCCCTGGGACGAGTACATCCCGCACACCGACTCGGGCAACTGCAGCCTCTACCTGCTGGGCTGGACCGGCGACTTCAACGAGGCCTACAACTTCCTCGGCACCTGGTTCGCCTCCTACGACAGCGCCTGGGGCTTCCGCGACGACGAGGTGTTCGAGGCGATGGAGGCCGTGGCCTCCGAGCCCGACCCCGAGGCGCGCGTCGCCCTCTACGAGGACGCCAACGAGACCATCATGGACTACCTGCCGGGCCTGCCCATCTCGCACTCGCCCCCGTCGATCGTCTTCTCCCCGGACGTCAACCCCCCGAACGCCAGCCCGCTGACGCAGGAACGCTTCCAGGAGGCGTCCTTCAAGTGACGCACCCCTAGGACACCCAGCGATCCTCAGCCGAAAGCGCCCGGCCGGGGCGGCGACCCCGCCCGGCCGGGCCCGGACAGCCAGGCGGTTACCGAGGTGCTCCGCTTCATCGTCAGACGCGTCCTGCAGGCCGTTCCGACCCTCTTCGGCCTCTCCATCCTGCTGTTCATCTGGGTCCGCAGCCTCCCCGGCGGGCCCGCCTACGCGCTGCTCCCCGAGAACGCCACCGCCGAGCAGCGCGACGCGCTGCGCCGGGCCATGGGCCTGGACGACCCGGTCATCGTCCAGTACGGGGCGTTCCTGGGGCGGCTGGCCCAGGGCGACCTGGGCGAGTCGCTGCAGACCGGCCGCCCGGTGCTGACCGAGTTCGCCATGAAGTTCCCCGCCACCGTCGAGCTGGCCGTCATGGCGATGCTGATCGCGGTGGCCGTCGGCGTGCCCCTGGGCTACGTGGCCGCCCGCCGCCGCGGCGGCCCGCTGGACGCGCTGGTCGTCGGCGGCTCCCTGGTGGGCATCTGCACCCCCGTCTTCTTCCTCGCCTTCGTCCTCAAACTCCTCCTCGCCGAGCAGATGGGGATCTTCCCCTCGGCGTTCCGCCAGACCCCCGGCATCGACGCCACCCGCATCACCGGGCTGTTCGTCGTGGACGGCATCGCCACCCGGGAGTGGGACGCCGCCTGGGACGCCCTCATGCACCTGGTGCTCCCCGGGCTGGCGCTGTCCAGCATCCCGCTGGCGGTCATCGTCCGGATGACCCGTGCCGGGGTCATCGAGGTGCTGGGCGAGGACTACGTGCGCACCGCCGAGGCCAAGGGGCTGCACCGGCGCACCGTGCGCGGGCGCCACGTGCTGCGCAACGCCATGCTGCCGGTCGTCACCGCGATCGGGCTGCTCAGCGGCAGCCTGCTGGCGGGCGCGGTGCTCACCGAGAGCGTGTTCGCCTTCGGCGGCATCGGCCAGTTCATCTACTCGGCCACCCAGACCCGCGACTACCCCGTGCTGCTCGGGTTCATCCTGATCATCGCGGCGATCTACGTGGCCATCAACCTGCTGGTGGACATCTCCTACAGCCTCCTCGACCCGAGAGTGCGGGTGAGCTGATGGCGGCCAGGACCGAACGCATCGACCGGCTCGCCGAGCTGACCGCGGCCCGGCGCGAGGAGGCCGAGGGCCGCGGCGTCTGGCGCGAGGCCTTCGCCCGGATGAGCCGCAACCCGATGGCGATCACCGGCGCCGCCGTGGTGGCCGTCTTCATCGTGGTGGCCGTGCTCGGCGACCTCATCGCGCCCTACGGGCCGACCGAGCAGAACTGGGGCGACGAGGTCTTCCCCAACCGCAACGTGTTCGTGGGGCCGCGCGCGGAGAACTGGCTGGGCCTGGACAACCTCGGGCGCGACCAGTTCTCCCGGATGGTGATCGGGGCCCGCCAGACGCTCATGGTGGGCGTGGTCGCCGCAGGGCTCGGCTTCACCGCCGGGGCGCTGCTGGGCGGGCTCTCCGGCGCCGCGCACACGCTCGGCGGCGCGACCGGGCGGCGCGTCGACGCCGTGCTCATGCGCTTCGTCGACATGATGCTGGCCCTGCCCGCGCTGCTGCTGGCCGTCAGCATCGCCGCCCTGCTGGGGCAGGGGCTGGTCACCGTCATGGTCGCCGTGGGGACCGCGCAGGTGCCCATCTTCGCCCGCCTGCTGCGCGGAGCGATGATCGCCCAAGGCGGCCGCGACTACGTGCTGGCCGCGCGCGCCCTGGGGGCACGGCGCCGCCGCATCGCCCTGGCGCACATCCTCCCCAACTCCATGGGGCCGATCCTGGTGCAGCTCACCCTCAGCCTGGCGACCGCCATCATCGACGCGGCCGCCCTGTCGTACCTGGGGCTGGGCAACCCCGACCCCTCGGTGCCCGAGTGGGGGACCATGCTCGCCGACGCCCAGCGCTTCCTGAGCGGCGCACCTCAGCTCGCCGTCTACCCGGCACTGGCGATCATCGTGACCGCCCTGGGCTTCACCCTCATGGGCGAGGCGCTCCGCGAATCACTCGACCCGAGACTGAGGAAGTGAGATGCTCGCAGGACCCCTTCTGGCCGTGCACGACCTGGCGGTCACCTTCACTCAGCGCCGGCGCCGGGACGTGCGGGCCGTGGACGGCATCTCCTTCTCGCTCGACGAGGGGAGCGTGGTCGGCCTGGTCGGCGAGTCCGGGTGCGGCAAGAGCGTCACCTCCCTGGCCCTGATGGGCCTGCTGCCCACGCGCGGGGTGCGGGTGTCGGGCCGGGCCCTGTTCCGGCCGAACGGCGGGAACACCGAGGTGGACCTGTTGGCCCTGCCCAACCGGCGGATGCGCGACCTGCGCGGCAGGGAGCTGGCGATGGTCTTCCAGGACCCGCTGTCCTCGCTCAACCCGGTCGTGCCGATCGGGCGGCAGGTCACCGAGATCCTGGTCCGCCACCGCGGGCTCAAGGGCGCCGCCGCCCGGTCGGCCGCCGCCGAGCTGCTGGAGCGCGTCGGCATCCCCGACCCCCGGCGGCGGCTCAGCGAGTACCCCCATGAGCTGTCGGGCGGCATGCGCCAGCGCGCGCTCATCGCCATGGCGGTGGCCTGCCGCCCCCGCCTGATGATCGCCGACGAGCCCACGACCGCGCTCGACGTCACCATCCAGGCGCAGATCCTCGAACTCCTCAAGGAGCTGGTCACCGAGGAGGGGACCGCCCTGCTGATGATCACCCACGACCTGGGGGTGGTCGCCGGGCTGTGCGACGAGATCAACGTGCTCTACGCGGGCCGTGTGGTGGAGGGGGCGCCGCGCCACGAGCTCTTCAGGGCGCCCACCCACCCCTACACCTCCGGGCTCCTGGAGTCGATCCCGCGCCTGGACGCCCCGCGTGAGGAGCCGCTCACCCCGATCCGGGGGACCGTCAACGACGCCATCGAGTGGGACGACGGGTGCGCGTTCGCGCCCCGGTGCGACAACTACGCCGAGGACTGCCTCGGCGGTCCGCCCGACATGCGCGCCGAGCGCACGGGGCACCGGTTCCGCTGCGTCCACCCGGTGCGCGGCCGCGCCCCCGAACCGACGCTGCCCCAGGGAGAGGACGCATGAGCCTTCTGGAGATCAAGGACCTCAAGGTCCACTTCCCGATCAAGAGCGGTGTCCTGGTGGACCGGACGGTCGGGCACGTGTACGCCGTGGACGGGGTCTCCCTGGAGGTCGAGGCGGGGACCACCTATGGGCTGGTAGGGGAGTCTGGGTGCGGGAAGACCACACTGGGGCGCGCGGTGCTGCGCCTGGTGCCGGTGACCGGCGGCGAGGTGTGGATCAACGGTGTGGATCTCGCGCACCTGCCCGAGGAGGAGATGCGGCGCAGCCGCAGGCAGGCGCAGATGGTCTTCCAGGACCCGCTCGGCAGCCTCGACCCGAGGCAGAACATCGAGTCACTGCTCATGGAAGGGCTGGAGGTGCACGGTGTCGGAGCAGGCAGGAGCGAGCGGCGCCGACAGGTGCTCGACGCCCTGGACGCGGTCGGCCTGCCCGAGCGCGCGCTGAACCGGTACCCGCACGAGTTCTCCGGCGGGCAGCGGCAGCGCATCGGCATCGCCCGGGCCCTCGTCCTGGCACCGGACCTGATCATCTGCGACGAACCGGTGTCGGCGCTGGACGTGTCGATCCAGGCGCAGGTGCTCAACCTGCTGGAGGAGCTGCAGCGGGAGCGCGGCCTGACCTACCTGATGATCGCCCACGACCTGGCCGTGGTGCGGCACGTCAGTGACACGGTGGGGGTGATGTACCTCGGCGCGCTGGTGGAGGAGGCGGGTAGCGACGCCCTCTATACCGACCCCCGGCACCCCTACACGCGCGCGCTGGTGTCGGCGGTCCCGGTCCCCGACCCCGTCGTGGAGGACACCCGGGAGCGGATCCTGCTCCCGGGGGACCTGCCGTCGCCCGCCGACCCCCCGCCCGGGTGCCGGTTCCACACCCGGTGCCCGTGGCGGCAGGAGGAGCGCTGCGCCACCGAGCGCCCGGAGCTGCGGACGGTGGGGGAGGGGCACCGGGTCGCGTGCCACTACGCCGAGGAGATCGCGGCCGGAGAGATCACGCCGAAGGGCGTCGTCGGCCCCCGGTGACGTGGGCCCCGGCGGCCCCGACCGGATAGCCTGGCGGACCCGTGCGGCCCCTGTGCGGACCGCGCACCCGGCAGGAGGGGAGTGGGGGCGTGCTCGGACCGGCCGTCTACCCCGGTCTCATGCTCGTGGCAGGGCTGGTGTACGCGGGCTATGCGCTGGCACTGGTCCGACGCGCGCACACCGTGGTGCGCGAGCGCGACCGGGCCCCGGAAACCGCGACCCGCGAGCCTCTCGGGACGTACGAGGCGGCGTTCCTCGCGGGGGGAGGGCGGCGCGTGGCCGAGACGGCTGTCGCCGAGGCCGTGCTCGGGGGGCATGCGGTCGTCGACCCGGACGGCGCCGTTCGGCCCGCGGAGGCGGGTACGGCCGCAGCGGCCCCGGAGTCGGCAGAGGCGTCCGCGGTGGCGGCCCTGCTGGCGCGCGAGGGGCCGACCCGGCTCGGACCGCTCGTGCGGCGCCTGGCGGCCGGAGGCATCGCCCTCCCCGCGCGCACGGCGGTGACCGGACGAGGGCTCTTCCTCGGTGAGGACCAGGTGTTGTGGGCCCTGGCGCGGAGGCGGTCGGCGCTGAGGGTCGGCTGGCTCGGTATGGCGGTCGCGGGTGCGCTGGCCGTGCTGCTGCTGTTCGCAGGGGCGGCGACCGGGGGCGCGGCGTCCTGGTGGCAGGGTCCCGCGGGCGGCATGGCGGTGCTGTTCTTCGTCCTCGGGGCGGCCCTGCTCGCCGACCGCGTCGCAGGCCCCGAGCGGCTGGCACCGGTGACACGGGCGGGGGCCGAAGCGCTGGCGGAGGCCGACGAGTCCGGCGTCCCTGACGCGGTTCGGGACGTGCGCCTGGTGGGGCTGCTGGGGTTGGCGGGGGCGCTGGAGGGCGGGGCGCACCTGCCCGAGGCGCTGGCCCGGCCAGCGGCGGAGGCGGAGACCGCGTCCTGGTCGTCCGACCTCGTGGAGACGGCCCTGGGCGACGGCGGAGGCCCCTGGCTCGGCTGAGTCGGCGGCGCGACCGGCGGTCCTGTTCCTCGGAGCGGTGTCTGGAGCGGTGTCACTGCCATCCGCCCGGGCCGGCCCGCCGGTTGCGGCCGGCGGAAATGCCCCCTTTGCGGGACACCATCCGACCGGCGGCGCCATGCTCCGGCTACGGGGTTCGCGCAGGGGGCAGAATCGGCGTATGGAACGGCTGGGACCGCGCATCCGGGGCAGGATCCGGGCGGCGGGAGCACGCGGCGCCGCGTGGGCGCACCGGAGGGCCGAGGCCGAGGAGCGCCACCGCTGCGAGGTCATGCGCGGCAGGCTGGACGTGGCGCTGCGCCGCCTGGGAACCCTCCTCGAACGCGGCCGTCCGTGGACGCCGGGCGACCTGCACGCCCACGCGGACCTGCTGGAGGAGCACCGGGTATGGACCTGGCGGGCGCGCTGCGCGACCCGCTCGGACGAGCTGGTCGACGTCTACCAGAAGGTCCTGGCGGCCCAGCGCAGGGCCGCCAGGTGGGTGTAGGGCGGCGGCACCCGCGCCGCCCGGCCGCCGATCCCGGGGGCGTCGGCCCTATGGCGGTCCGCTCAAGGCCGACGGCCCCGAGAAGACCGACACGGGGCCGGGCCGATCCGTCGTCGCCGTGTCAGGACCCGCCGCCGTCCTCCTCCGGGGCGCTGCCGCAGCGGCAGCCGGCACCGGCCCGGCCGAGCTGGGCCTGGGCGGCGTCGGCCATGGCCCGGGCGGTCTCGGCGCGGCGCTTGCGGCGCATGGTCGTGCGCACGATCCGCACGGCGGCCGCCGCGGCGATGAACGTCAGCGGCACCACGAGCGCCTTCGCGGGCTGGCGGATCGGGCGGAACACGGCGTCCCCGTCGCGGAGGACGAGGTAGCCGGCGGGGTCGGACCTCGTGAAGCCCTGGCCGCCCCCGCCGTCGCCGACCATGCGGAAGGCGCGGCTGGTCCCGGCGCCGAAGGCGGAGAAGAAGCGGGTGCGGGCGACCGGGACGACGACCGCCCCGTCGTGCTCGATCGGGGTGCCGAAGACCGCCGAGGAGCCGCTCTGCCGCCCGGTCTGCTCGATCAGCCGACCGAGCACGTGCAGGGTCGGGGTGGCCCGGCTCTGGGCCTCTGCGGCCGCGTTGCGGCGCGAAACGGAGTCGAGCATGGTCGTCCTCTCACCGGGAATCGGTCCGGGGTCCAACGTACCCGTGGGGCCCTTCGGGGCACGGGACCAAGGGTCCGGACGCCGTCCAGGGGTGCGGTCCGGCCCGTCCGTTCCGGAGCCCTCTGTGTCCGGTCCCGGGAACCGCCGTGGCAGCTGAGGGCCGGCCACTCGGCGATCGGCGCGGGCGCGGCGCCCCTCCGGCGGGCGCGGCCCGGCTTCGCCGCCGGGCCGGAGTCGGCCACCGCCCGCCGGCGGGCCCCGTGGTGTGCCGGAGCCCGCCCCGTCGGGCGCCCCTTTAGGCGTCCTCGTCCGGCTCGTCGAGTTCGACCGCGGCCAGCGCCCGGGCGATGACGTCCTCGGCGAGGGCGCGGCGCACCTCGTCGAGGTCGCCGATGTGGCCCGCGTGGCCGGTGCGCTCCCGCAGGCGGGACCGGATCGCCGCGACCACGGGCTCGCTGACCAGGACCTCCGCCAGCGGCGCGGGCTCCACGGCCTCGCGCCACTTGCGCAGCTCCTCCAGGCGGCCGTGCTCGATCGCCTCATGGGTGATGTGGAAGAGCGCGTCGACGCTGCGCTCGTGCGCGCCCTCGGAGTCGTCCATCAGGTCGACGTCGAGGATGCGGACGGTGGAGGTCGACCCGTCGTCCCCGTTCGTGCGCAGGTGGTAGACCTGCCACACGCGGCCGTTGGTGAGGATGATCCACTCGGCGCCCTCTTCGGCGGCCACGCGCCGCGCCTGCTGGATGTTGCGCGCGTCGAGGTCCTGGCCGCAGCGCTTGACCTCGATGGGGGCGAAGAGCGCGCCGTCGAGCTTGAGGGCGTAGTCGATGGAGTCGCCGCTGTTGCGGTACTCGGTGGTCATCTCCTCGTACTTGCTGAAGTTGAGCCCGTAGCTGAGGAAGTCGGTGACCAGCATCCGCGTGTCGCCCTCGTTGGCGTCGCGCTCCACCAGGTCGGCCAGGGGACCGGAGAAGCGGTCGATGGCGGCCGCGAGCCGGTTCCGGGTGGAGGCCTCCCAGTTCAGGACGGTCGAGAACTCGCCGGTCCTGCTCATGATTTGGGTCGTTTCGGATTCCATCTGCGTCGTGACGTCCGTTCCCGTGATCCCGAGGTTCTCGTGGTACCCACCGGCCCCGTCCCCTCCCTCACGGTCCCGGGCACGGCGGACCCCGGCGCCCGGAGGCGCGGTCGGAGGGAAAAGGGCGACCCGGCGATGCTATCGCCCGTGTGCACCGGTGTTTCCACCGCGTTCTCCCGCTGCGACGGGGCGGAGCGGCCTGATGCGGACAAGGGACGCGGCCGGCGGCGGGGCCGACGACAGGGTCGGCGGGGAACGGGCGGGACCGAGGGGGAACGGTGCCCACGTCATGCCGTGCCCGTCCTCGCCCCCGATCCGCCCGCGTTGTCCACAGGCGCCGGATCGTCCCGCCACGGGGGCCGGGGCCGCCGCACAGTCGTGGCATGCGAATGCGACCCAGCGAGATCAGCCAAGTCATGAGTACCGCCGCCTCCCAGTACGGCCTGATCAGCCACCGTCAGGCGCTGTGCTGCGGGCTCGACGACACCCGCATCCACCGGCTGCTCCGCCGCCGGGAGTGGGTGTGCGCCCTGCCCGACGTCTACGCGGTGCGGCCGCTCGCGGCCGGGACCGACTCCTCGCGGAGCGCGGACGGGGTCCGGCTGCGGCGCGCGGTCAAGGCCGCCCAGCTCGCCCTGGGGCCCGCGGCCGTGGCCTCCGGGCCGACCGCCGCGCGGCTGTGGGGCGTCCAGGGGCTGCCCCGGTGGGACGGGCGGGAGGTGCACATCGCCCTGCCCGCCCCCTGCGGCCGCGGTGCCGACCTGCCCGGGGTGCGCACCAGCACCCTGATCGTCGGCCGGCACGAGGCCGACCGCAAGGACCGGCTGCGGCTCACATCCCCGGGGCGGACCCTGCGGGACACGGTGCCCACCGTGGACCGGGCCACCGCCGTCGCCCTCATGGACTCCGCGCTGTACCGGGGGCTGCTCACCTGGCGCGAGCTGCTGGCCCAGCCCTCGCTCAACGCCTGCCGCCCGGGCGCCGAGGCGTCCGAGCCGTGGTGGGGGCTGGCCGATCCGCGGGCCTCCACTCCGCTGGAGACCCGGATCCGCCTGCTGTGCACCGACGCGGGGCTCCCGCCCGACGACCTGTACCCGCAGGAGCTCGTGGACGGCAAGGGACCGCTCCCGGGGCGGCCGGTGTGGGCACCGCTGTGGTGGAGGAAGGGGGCGCTGATCGTCGACCCCGTCGGTGCCGTCCCGCCGCGCCTGCAGGAGGAGCTGGAGGCGGCGCGGCGGCCGATGACCGTGCTCAGGCCCACCTGGGACGACCTGGCGCGGCCCGGCGCCCTGACCGAGGCGGTGGCGGCGGTGGTCGCCGCGGGGGCGGGCCCGTGACGGGCGGCCGCACCCCGCGGTCGCACCGGCGCCGGGGCCCACCCCATCGGCGGGGCGCGCTCACCCCGCGACCTGGACCACCGCGCAGCGCCCGCTCGTCCGCCAGCCGATGCCGCCCGCCTCCAGCTCGGCGGCGACGACCGGGTCCAGGCCCGTGACGGTGTCGGACTTGACCGTCCGCAGGGCGGCCACGGGGGAGGGGAAGCCGCCGACGGCCTCGGCGAAGGGCGTGGCCGGGTCCCACCAGCGGTCGCCGACCAGGCGCCGGTAGTTCAGGTCGCCCTTGAGGACGGTGAGGGAGGAGGCGGCGAAGTCGGCCTCCAGGTCCTCGGGCATGGCCGAATAGGGGAGGGGAGCGCAGGAGAAGGGGTGGGCGCGGACGGCGAGGGAGCCGTCCCGCATCGCCTCGCGGAGGCGTCCGCCGCACGCGGCGGCCTCCCCTCCTGCCTCGCGCAGGCGGCGGAGGGCGGCCAGGACGTCGGCCATGGTGGCGTCGGAGACGAAGTAGGGGTGCGGCTTGACGTGGAGCACGACCGACCCGACGCGCCGCGAGGTGAGCAGCAGGTCGATGAGGGCGAGGTCGGGCAGCAGCTCGCGGGCGGCGTTGTCGGCGACGAAGCAGACCCGCTCGGCGTCGCCGAGCAGCTCCCACAGCCGTCCGCTCTCGTCGGCGACCAGCCCTTCCCCCGCGCCGCCGGGCGCACCGCGTTGTCCGGGTGCGCCGTGGGCGCTCTCCGGGGCCCCTCCCCGCTCCGACAGGGCGAACCCCAGGTCCGCGCGGTTGCCCCACAGCGCGGACAGCAGCAGGGCCCGGTCCCGCTCCTCGGAGGGCAGGAGGGCGACGGTGTCGAGGGCCTGCATCTCCTCATCGGCGTCGGAGGAGCGCAGCTCGGAGGTCTTGGAGGGCTCGAACGGGTCGACCCCCTGCCAGGGCCCGGGGGCGAAGTACCCGACGGCGCCGAGGAGGCGGCGGTAGAAGTAGCTCTCGGCCCACAGGAAGGGCAGCGCGGTCCAGGGGACCCCGGTCCGCTCGTCCATCCCCCAGGACTCCCACACCGCGCGGTCGTGCGCCTCGGGCCGCAGGGGCTGGACCTTTCCGGAGGTGATCTCCTCGAGCAGCAGGTCGAGCCGGCCCCGCTGCGCCGGCGTGTAGGGGTGGGCATCACGGACCCGGGAGATGAGCGCGGGGTGCCGCTCGGTGAGCACGCTCCGGGCGTAGGAGCCGGGCTCCCCGCCCATCACCACGGGGGCGCGGTCGCCCCCGTCCAAAGACGTCTCGGCCATGCCCCCGGTCTACCGTGAACGCCCCGCCACTGCCACCCGCCGCGCGACGCGGCCCGGGCCGCCCATCCCCGCCCGCGGGGGCACCGGTTTCCGGAAACGGTGACCGATCTCATCGATCCCCCAGCGCCCGCACCGCAGATTCGTTACTGTTTCCCTGCGGCCGCCGGGCGGATCCATAGTCCCTGCCACACCTGCAAGGACGAACCCCGGCGGCCGTTCCCGTGGAGAAGGACCGAGCCCTCCCCGGTCAAAGCGCGTCGGGGTCGGACAATTCCCGCAGCCGGTCGCTCAACGCGTCCTCATAGCCGTGGAGGACGTCGTCGTAGAGTCCGAGGGCCTCAGTGGCGAGCCGGACGACATCCTCCTCGTAGCCGTAGTCGGCGAGCACGTCCAGTGTGTCGATCGCCCGTCGGAGGCGCTCGGTTCCCGATTCTTCCGTGTCCCAGCCCCCGCCCGGGGTGAATTCCACGATGGCTGCTTCGAGCTCGGCGTACGCGGTCTCCGGGGCCTCGGCCATGCCTCCTGCCGCCTGGAGGCGTGCCAGCACGGTCGGATCGTCATCGGCGAAGTCGAGGAGCTGGTCCACGAGCCAGTCGTGTTCTTGATCGGCCAGGAACTCCTTGAGGGCCGATTCGGTGCCCGCCGTGCCTCCGTCGGGAGAATCGGGAAGCTCGGGTTGTCCGGCATCGATCCATGCCAGGGCCGTGGCGATGGCGTGCTTGCACCAGGGGGCGCCGTCGCGGCCCAACGGGCACGTGCAGTCCTCTTGCGGCAGGCCTGTGGCCGTCGGCCGAAGGGTGACGCGGTACGGGCGGGTACCGGAAACGACCGCGGTGACCTGGCCGGGACCAGGACGGAGGCGCTGGACGCGGCCGGACTCGAAGTAGCGCAGCCCGCGCGAGAACCACGCGGGGTCGGCCGCCGAGCGGAGGTCTTCGGGGGAGAGACGGAATCGGGCCACGGCGCGAGGGTAGCGCGGGGGCGGGCGCTCTCGGGCGAGGTCGGAGGAGAAGCCCGCGGGGCCGGAAGAAGGGGATGGTGAAGGCGGGGCCCACTCAGTCAGAGGTGGACCTGGGAAAGAGCGGGGATTCGAAGACGGCCCAGACGGTGGTGCCGCCGCGGTCGTTCGGGTCGTATCCCCAGTCATCGGTGACCGAGGCGACGAGGTGGAGGCCCCGCCCGGTACGGCCGTTCAGCAGGTCGCGACTCTTCCGATGGGGGACCTGAGGGCCGCCGATGAGACCGGGCCGGGGCGCGGCCCCTTCGTCGGCCACGGACACGAGTGTGAGCCCGGTGGACAGGGTGCTGACGCCGATGTCGAGCGTGCCGTTCGCCGAGCCGCTGCGGGTGTGGCGGCAGCCGTTGGCGAAGAGCTCGGAGACGACGAGTTCGGCGTCGTCGATGATGCGCGGGTTGACGCCGAGGGCGGCGCGGGTCAGGGCGCGTGCGCACGGGCAGTAGGAGATCTGGCCGGGCAGTGTCCAGAAGGCGGAGACGGTGGCGATCCGCTCCCCGGGTGCGGTGGACACGTCATGCCACCGCCTTCAGCGCGGGGTGGCGTGGTGCGGCGGCCGTGGGGCGGCCATGGGCCTCAGGGGCGTCCGTGAGGTGGTCGGCGGCGATGTCCACCAGTCCGGCGTCGATGAACGAGGAGCGCCCCCAGATGAGCCACCGGCCACCGGAGGGAGCGTCCACGACGACCACGGGGACGGTGCGCCCGCGGTGCAGTACGTAGAGGACGGGGTGGTCGGTGGAGCCGAGCGCGAGCAGCGCCCGGCCACCGCGTGCGCGAACGGCGGTGAGCAGGCGGGTGAGCAGGTGGGAGCGGGTTTCAGCGGACATGGCAAACCTCCTATGTGACCAGCACTGACATGTAACGCTGGGATCAGTAGGCTGCACTCATAGTGTTCCTATGCATCCCCAAAGTCAAGATAAAAATCAGGGTTAACCTGAATTTGAGGAAGTGGTTAGACTGCCCCGCATGCAACGCGCCTATGGTCCGAGCGTCCGTCGACGCCGCCTGAACGTGCGGCTCCGGAAGTACAGGGAGCAGAGGGGGGAGACCACCGGGCAGGTGGCCCGTGCCCTGGGGTGGCAGCAGACCAAGGTGTCCAAGATCGAGACCGGGGAACGCAAGAAGGTCACGCCCGAAGAACTCGATGGCCTCCTCGACTACTACGGGGAACACAGCCCTGAGGTCCGAGAGGCGCTCCACGAGTGCGCCCGGCTCGGTAATCAGCGGGGGTGGTGGGCGCGGTACCGCGAGCTGCTGCCGAGCGGGCTTCCCGACTTCGAAGTCGAGGCGTCGGTGATCAAGACGTACGAGTGCCAGGTGGTGCCGGGGTTGCTGCAGACCCCGGACTACGCCGAGGCCGTCTTCCGGGCGAACCTCGTTCGGAGTGATCAGGAGATCGCCAAGCGTCTCGAAGGCCGCATGAAGCGACAGGAGGTCTTGAACAGAGTCGACCCTCCGGAGTACTGGGTCATCGTCGACGAGGCGGTGCTCCGCCGGACCGTCGGCTCCCGCCAGGTGATGGCCCAGCAGTTGAGGCACCTGACGCACATGGCCGCACGCCACAACGTCAACATCTCGGTACTACCGTTCGATGAGGGTGCCCATCCGGCGACCATGGGGAGCTTTGTCATCATGGAGTACATAGACCCGATGGACGCCGGTATCGGTTACGTCGAGACGCCGACCTCCAGTCTGTACGTCGAAGACCCCGCTGAGGTCTCTGAACTCAACAGCCTCTTCGCCGGAGCGCAGGGGGCCGCGCTGAGCCCGGGACGGTCACTGACGTTCATCGGCGACGTCATAGAGTCCTTGGAAGCGTGAAACGAGTGAACGAAAAGCAGACTTGGCGCAAGAGCAGCTTCAGCGGCGCCAACGAGAACTGCGTCGAGGTCTCCATGGCGGCCTGGCGCAAGAGCAGCTACAGCGGCGGCCGTGAGAACTGCGTTGAACTGGCCGATCTCCCTGGGGCCGCGGTAGTCCGCGACTCCAAGTCCCCCGGGGCCGCCGTCCTGGCCTTCGCTCCCGCAGAGTGGAGCGTCTTCCTCGCCGGACTCCGCGAGAGCTGACCGAGGACGGCCTTCCACACAGCGAAGGCCCCCGCCGAGGCGGGGGCCGAGTGGTCGGGTACGTTCAGCGGTCGCCCGGCCCGGACGAGGACAGGATCTGGACCATGATCAACCCGAGTGTGGCCAGGGCCCCGGCCATGCTCGCGCCCGCGATCGCCGGGTGCATCGGGATGTCCAGCAGGTGAGTGAACGTCCCCGTGGCCTGACCGATGTTCAGCGCTACCAAGACGACGAACGCGATCCATACGGCCTTGGATGCGGAAGCAGTGGTCTGAGAGGTGGTCATCGCTGCCTTTCCGTGTTGTGCTGCGGTCGTTGCCGTTGAGAGTGGCCGGCGGGTCAGCGCAGGTCGAAGATGGACTCCGCGAGCGCGTTCCGCGCATGCTCAGCGACCTGGAGGGCGCGCCGCTGTACCCGGATCTGCTCTTCGAAGCGCCTCATCAGAGCGCCGATGCGGCGCTGGACACCGGGTGGCGGGACCGGAATCCGCAGGTTGCCGAGCGCCTGCCCTGAGATGCCCCGGATCGCACTGCCCGTCGTGTGCCTGTCGATCCACGCCTGGACATCAGGGTGGGACAGGTAGCCGAGGAGGAACTCGGGGTCGATGTCGATGTTGGCCTTCGTGCGAATCCGGATGAGGTTGGTGCTGATCAGCCAGTCCTCCTGGTCGAACTCGACGAGGGCGACGCGGCCGATGGTTCCGATCCGCACCATCAGCAGATCGCCGGGCTGGGTCCGGTACCTGCGCAATGAGGCGGGCAGGTCATCAGGCAGGCCCTCGGTCGCCCCGGGGGCGATGCGCAGTCCACGGACGGCCTTCGGGAGGACGAGGCGAACGGGAGAGTCGGCGTTGGCTGTCCCGGATTCGGACCTGTACTGCTTGAGAGTGCTTCCCGAGGGTCCCGATTGGACCTCGCACAGCTCGTTGAGGGGGGCGTTCTCCCACGGTCCCGCGACGTCACCGATGTCGAGTGGCTCCGCTCTCTGGAAGAGCGCGGCCTCGGCCGCCAAGTCTGCGGGAACGGCGTCCGAAGCGGCGCGCTCGACGGTGTGGGCCAGTTCGACGGGGTCGGGGCGGCCGGACTCGGGACGGTTCCTCCGCTCAGGAACGACGTAGGTCGCCGGGACGAGCGAGAAGTTCTCCGCCCGGATCTGCTCCGAAGTCGCCACGACACTCACGTTGGAAGAGAGGGCGGAGGCGGCCTGTCTGCTTTCGGCGGCCGACCTCCGAATGCAGAAGTGGCGGATCACTTCCTCTACGTCCGTGGGGGTGAGCTCCCGGCGCGTCCGGTCGACCATCCGGCCAAACGCCCCCGCGTCGATGAACACGACCCCGCCGGGGTGCGGCCGGCCGTACGCCGAACGCAGGACCCACAGGCACACCGGGATGTTTGTGCCGAAGAAGAGCCGGTCCGGGAGCGCGATGACGGCCTCGACGACACCGGAGTCGATCAGCCTCTCTCGGGTGGCGCGGTTCTGTGGATGGGACGAGGACGCGGCGGCGTTCGGCATGACGACGACCGCCCTGCCCTCCGGCTTGAGACGCGTAGCCGCGTACTGCACCCATGCCATGTTGTCGTCGCCGACGGGGGGTGGCCCGAAGGGGAACACCCCGGGATCCTGGCGCTGTGGCCCGGCAGTCGTCCTGTTGTTGAACGGCGGGTTGGTCAGTACGGCATCGAACCTGCTCTGCTCCCCTGATGTCCACGGGGCATCGAGTCCCTGCCCGAGGCGTCCTCTCATCGCGCGAAAGGCCATGGTGAGGCGGGCGAGCTGTACCAGCGCCCCTTGGGGGTGCCGAGCGGTGACCACTGGCCCCTCACCGCCGCGCCAGGAGACGGCGTCTTCAGTCACGGCGGAGAGGAACTCCCCGGTCCGGCAATAGGGGTCGTAGACGGTGGCGGGCACGCCGGTCGCCAGGATGAGGGCGGCTGCGAGGGTGGTGATGCTCTTTGGGGTGACCTGCTCGCCGCTCCTCTGCCCCGTGCGTTTCGCGAAGCCGACGAGAAGAAGGTCGAAGACGTCACTGACGGAGTCGACGGTGAGACGGTCGACGATGCCGATGAGCTCGCTCAGGAGGCGGCCGTCGAGCTCGCGTCCGCCGAGGATCGATTGCGGAGCCTGATGACCGTTCGTGATCAGGGCCAGTGCGGCCTGGTCGATCGCCTGTATCGTCTCCGGGCCGGGTGGAGGGAAGGCGCTCCGGGACCGGCCACGGATCGCCGACCACGCTCTCGGCTGATGGCGGGAGGCCAGGAGGCACCCCACGACCAAGACGTAGTCCGGCAACGGGAGCTGGTCCGCGGCGCGGCGGCCGTAGTGGTCGAGGAGCCGATCGACCACAGCTTCCACATCGTCCCCATCGGGGGCCTCGGCATCGGAGGCGGAGGTCGGCGGAGTCCCTTCGACATCCTGTTGGCGGATGCCGAACCTGTGCAGGTTGCTCCGTGCGCGGTCGGCATAGGTGCTGCGGCCATCCTCGTCTCCACGGCGGCGGTTCGCCGGGATGGTGCGGGTCGTCAGCCAGTCGAGCACGTCCGGCAGACGGAAGCGGGCGGTTCCGGAGCGGTGCACCGGCTCGGGGAAGTCCGAATGGCGGTTTCTCCAGTTCGCCACGGCGGAGGGGGCGACCTCCGAGAGCTGGGCGATCTGGCTCTTGGTCAGGAAGATCTCCGCATCAGCGGGGGGCATCGTGGATCCTCTCCGTCTCGTGCGGCAAGGGGCACGGCCGACGCGGGTCGATCGCGGCCGGTCTGCTGCCATCGCCGTTGCGCGATGAGCCTCACCGTAGAGGCACGAGTGTCTACCGGCCAAGTGCGCACTTCACTGCGACAAAATGTCCATCCCTGCGTTCGGGTGCGATTGCGGCGTTGGTCTCAGGTACCTCGAGGGGGGCGCAGCGCTCTCTGTTTGTGTTTGTCGAGGTCAGCGCCAATAGGGTTCGTGTTGGCGGCGTGGGGTGAGACGCAGAGACGGGAAGTGGAGAGGGTAGTACTTCACAGTTTCGTGAAGTCCGTGCGAGGAGTCGGAGAGGGGAGCCGATCGCGTCGCCGAGAGCGGATTCGTGGTGGAGGGGGATGGGCGAGCCCTCGTACCCCGGGGTCAGGACTCCGGGGAGATCAGGGCGGCGACGTCGCGGCAGAACTTGTCGAACGACGGGGAATGGGCGCGTGCTTCGGCCAGGTTCATGGCGGCGGCCAGGCCGGGCTGGTGGATCTTGGGCTTGTAGGGGCGTCCGTCGGTCCGGTGCTCGCTGATCCAGCCCTTGCAGTCCCGTGGTTCTTCCGGGGCGGCCGGTGGCTCCAGGTCGTCGGGGAGGCCCTGGCGCCCGCGTAGGGACGAAGCGGAAGCGAGAAACCATGCTTCGAACTCGCGCTTGGCGAGCACCACCGCGCAGGGGATGCCCGAGAGTGCGGATTCGCCCCGGGCGGTCAACTCCGGGCCGAGGGAGGCGGGGCAGTCGTCGTCCGCGTCGAACAGGGCCAGCACACCGGAGACTCCGGCGGTCCGACGGGCGGCCTGATCTACGGCGGCCTCGATTCCGCCCGGCTTCACCAGGGAGTCCCGGCCGATCCTGTGGGGAGAAGGGAAATCCACCCAGGCTCCGGGAGCGAGCTCGGCGGCGAGACGCCACAGGAGGACGGGCACGGCCTCAACCCCGCCATGGCCCTCGACGATCGTCGCGATGCGACGGGGACCGGTGGAGGGGCTCACCGCGAGTCCTCCTGGGGCGACGGGGACGGCCGGAGCTGACCTTGGCGGTGCATGTCACCGAGCTGGGAGGGGTTCTCCTCGAGATACCGGCGGGTGTGCTCGTCGACGCCTCCGACCCGGGTGGCTCCGTCCACCATCTCGACCAGGAGCAGGTTCTCGGGGCGGACGAATGCGTCGTCCAGCAGCTCCGAACTCTGGGTGGTCACCAGGATCTGGGTGTTGAGCGAGGCGTCATGGAGCGCCTCGTACATCGCGCCGACCCTCGCGGGGTGGATGGCGAGCTCGGGCTCTTCGATGGCGAGGAGGGGAATCGAAGCGTCCAGCGCGGCAGGCTGGAACAGGGCGGCAAGAACCGCGGCGGCGCGGACCGTTCCCTCGGAGAGCTGCTTGCGCTCGAATCGGGCGACGTGCGGGTCGCCGGCGGCGGTGGCGCCCGCGTTCACCGCGTCCCAGTAGGCGACCGGGTATGGGCCGTCCCAGAAGCGCGCCTGGATGGTGGAGAAATCGCCCTGCCGGCGTTCGTCCATCCCGAGAGACGCGGGGATGAGCGCGCGAAGGTAGGAGTCCAGCCGTTCCTTTTCGGCAGGGTGGTGCTCGTCGAGGAGTCCGAGGAGCCGTCCGAGGTGTTCGCCGCGTTCCCCGAGCCGCCGGTTCCATGACGAGGACTCGTCGACAGCGCGTAGGACGTCGGTGTCCGGGTCATAGAAGTGCGGTGAGGTCAGAGCGCTGAGAAGCAGCGGGAACGGCTCCAGGCGGCCGATGATCGGAAGGAAGAGCTCGTGGGCCGCGATGGCGATTCCGGGGGGCCCACCGCGGACG
The DNA here is from genome assembly GCF_027706725.1 of Nocardiopsis endophytica. Lineage (GTDB taxonomy): Bacteria > Actinomycetota > Actinomycetes > Streptosporangiales > Streptosporangiaceae > Nocardiopsis_A > Nocardiopsis_A endophytica. The sequence continues at coordinate 35,770 of NZ_JAQFWQ010000034.1, read as the reverse complement.
GTCAGGTGCTCCCCATCGGGTTCCACCCTTTCAGTCCGCAATGAGGATGCCTCCTCGCCGAGATCGAGGCGACAGGACTCATGAAGTACGGCGAAAGACGCCTCGTCCGAGGAGGGCCGTCCGATTTCGAGAGTGTATTGAGCGCTGCCCGACGGGACTCCGGGGAGTGAGAGGTCGAGCGAGATGGTGAAGGAGTCGGGGCGTGTTTCTCCGACTTTCAGCGAAGGCGCTCCCCGCCAAAGGATGGAATCCAGCCCTCCACGCTCGGAGATGGCGCGCCCCGGGCCGAGGAGAAGAGCATCCCGAACGAAGCGGAGCGCATCGAGGAGGTTCGTTTTACCTGCGGCGTTGTACCCGGCGAGGACGGTGAGGCTGCCGAGCGAGACGTCGCAGTGCGCGATCGACTTGTAGTTGTCGATGCGGAGGCGCGAGACGAACCCTGTGGCGGAGGGTGTCGGGCCCGAGGTCATGTCACCTCCGCGTGTTTGGCGGTGTCCAATGTGGTCCTTTCACCGTGGCGGTGGAGCCAATGGTCCTACAGCGGGGCGCGGTCCTGCGGACCATCAGGCCGTGTCCGCTGGACCTGGGTCGGTCGGTACCAGCGAACCGCCGGTCGTTCAACGCGTCCTCATAGCGGTGAAGGACGTCGTCGTAGCGTCCGAGCGTCAGCGGCGAGCTGGACGCCCTCCTCTTTCGTAGCCGTGCCCGGCGAGCACGTCCAGCGTGTCGACAGCCCGCCGGAGGCGGGGGGTTCCCGATTCCTCGGTCCCGCCCCCGCCCTGGGGGAATGCCCTGCTGGCCTCGTCGAGCTCGGCGTGCGCGGTCACCTGGCCGGGGCCGGGCGGAGGCGTTGGACGTGTCCGCGGAATCGGGCCACGACACGAGGCTAATGCGAAGGGCGGCGGTTCCACGCCGGGATCGGCGGAGGGGACTCAGCCTGATCGACAGGGTGATCGAATCCCTAGAAGAGTGGGCCGAGTGATTGAGCAGCGCGGGTGGCGCAAGAGCAGCTACAGCGGTGGGCGGGAGAACTGCGTAGAGGTGGTCAGCCTTCCTGAGGCGATGGCGGCCCGTGACTCCAAGTCTCCCGAGGCCGCTGTCCTGGCCTTCCCGCCCTCTGAGTGGAGCGCCTTCCTGGCAGGAGTCCGCGAGGGCTGACGGTCGCCGGTCATTCGACGGCCGTCCCCGGTGGGCTTCGGTGAGTGTCGGAGGTGGTAGAGAAGGCTGCGTGAGCATCTCATCCATGCAGGACCTCCTCGCCGACTTCGCCGAGCGGCGGGACTGGGGGCGCTTCCATACGCCCAAGAACCTCGCCATGGCCCTCGCCGGGGAGGCCGGTGAGCTCGCGGCCGAGTTCCAATGGCTCGAACAGGACGAGGCCCGCCGCGTCATGGACGACCCGGACAAGGCGCACGCCGTCCGGATGGAGATGGCCGACGTCCTGAGCTACCTCCTGCGCATGGCCACGGTCCTCGACGTCGACCTGGAGGCGGCCCTCAAGGAGAAGACCGCCATCAACGAGAAGCGGTTCCCTCCTCGTGTCGGCCCTTCCGCCCCGGAATGATCGGAGTGAGGTGTCTGGGCCCTTCCCGATGCGGCGCCCCCTTCAGGGGCCGGTCGGGAGCTCCCCGTCGGGCGATCGCGTTGACGCGGTGACCGATGCGCGGCGGCGGGGCAATTCCAGAGGGGCCTCTGCGGACGGGTCGGCCGCGACCCCCAGGTCCAGGCGCATCAGGGAGCGGAGGACGTCCAGGTCGCCCCACAGGGCCTCCAGCTCGCGCTGGGCGCGGTCGACGGACTCCTCCTCGTGCCCGCGGCCGTCGTTCAACCGGCGGACCATCCCGTACAGCCAGTTCAGCCGGGAATTGACCCCGTGGGCGGCCGTCAGTACCCGGTCGGGCGCCGTGAGCTGCAGCTCCGCGTAGTCGTTCGCGAACGCGGTCCGCGTCTCGTCGAGCGCCGCCCACGGGTCGTCCGGGCGCTCCTGGCCGCGCAGGGCGTGCGTGCAGTGGCGGACCTGGGCATGGAAGCGCCGGGCGGCCGCGTTGAAGGCGATGTAACACGCGCGGCGCGTGGCCAGGGCCTCGTCGGCCTGCACGCGCGCGTGCTCGGCCGCGCGGGCGCGCTCCTCCCGGTCGATCTCCGCCTGGCGCGCCCGGGACGCGAGCAGCTGGGTGAACACGGCCGACCCGAGCGTGCCCGCGATCCCCAGGACGGCGACGATGATGGCGATGGAGGACTCGGTCACGGGGATGGCGGGCTCCGTTTCCGTGGTGGGGGGTAGATGAAGGGGGCGGGCCGGTCAGCGCCCGACCCACTCGGGGAGCGGCTCGACGCGGGCGCGCCATTCGGTGGGGATCCCCTCGGCGCCCGTGCGCGCCGCCGCGACGCCTCCGGCGATGGCCGAGGTCGTGTCCCGGTCGCCCCCGGCCTCCGCACAGGTGCGCACCGTCGCGGCGAAGTCGTCCAGCCGGGTCGCCGCCGCCCACAGCGCGAACGGCACCGTGTCCGGCGCGCTCACCCTGGACCCCGTGCCGAGCGTCCGGGCCGCGGTGTCCGACGGTGCCTGCATCAGGTTCCTGGCCTGGATCAGCCCCTCGCGCACCTGGCCCCCCGGCGTCTGCTCGATCGAGGCCTCCAACATCTGCTCCCCGGTGGCGTCCGGGATGCCGGCCGCCGCCGACGCCGCGACCGCCACGGCGACCGCCCCGGCGACGCCCTCCTCGTGGGTGTGCGTCACCCGGGCCGACAGCGCCGCCTCGTCCCGGGCGCGCGCGAGGTCCCCGGCGAAGTAGGCCCCCAGCGGCGCGACCCGCATCGCCGCCCCGTTGCCCCAGGAGCCCCCGCCGCCGAACTGCGCCTCGGCCAGCTCCTTCCAGTGCTCGCCCTGCCGGACCCGCTCCAGCAGTTCGAGCGTGGCCGCCCCGTACTTGCGCCCGGAGTCGAAGTGCTCGGCGAACGACCGCGCCAGGGCGTCGGAGTCCACGCGCCCCGAACGCAGCAGCACGTCCGCGACGGAGCACGCCATAAGGGTGTCGTCGGTCCACCGCCAGGGCGCCGGAGGCAGCTCCCGCCCGGCGTTCCGCGCGACGGCGGGGGAGAAGTGCCAGTCCCCGAAACCGTCGCCCACCGAGAGCCCGAGGAGGGACGCCCGCAGGCGCCCGCGCGAGGTCCTTCCGCCGGGTGCGGCGACGTCCGGCGGGGACGGGAGGACGGTCCCGTACGCCTGCTGGCGGGAGCCGCGCTTCCTGCTCTGGCTGTACCCGCTCATGTACGTCGCCTTGGCGGCGCGCGCCGCGTCGTCCGTGCGCGCGCTCCGGGCCAGCAGGTCCAGCTCGGCGACCTGGTCGGCCACCTGCCGGGCCATGTCCTCGGGGGCGTCCCCGATGCGGGTGTTCAGCTCCTGCCGCGCGTTCTCCAGTTCGGCGGCGGCCGCGCCCCTGTCGCCGCGCCGCAGGGCCTCGCTCGCGCGCCGCTTGGCCTCCTGCGCCTTCTGGTAGGCCTTCTCGGTGCTGACGGCGGGGTCGGCGATCCGCTGCGCCGCCTCGCCGCCGGGCACGACGTTCACCGGGACCGGCATCGTCACCGTGTAGGTGTCCAGCTCGGCCGGGTCGACGTAGGTCACCTCCAGGGTGGCCACGGTCGCGGGGCCCAGATCGGAGATGCCCGCCACGTCCAGCCGCAGCATCAGGCGGCGGCGCTCGCCCGAGTAGAAGTCGCCCAGCTCCACGACGATGTCCCCGTCGGGCAGCCGGTCCGCCGGGAGCCCGCCCAGCAGGTCGACCGACCGCACGTGGGCGCCGACGCGCACCCGCAGCGACGCCGCCTGCGCCGTCTTGGCCAGCAGGTGCTCGACCTCGCCCTGCAGCAGCCCGACGGCGGTGTCCGGGTCCTCGGCGAACAGGGCGTCGCCCGCCCCGCCGTCGGACACCGCGCCCAGCAGCGCCTCGTCGTAGCCCAGCCCGTACCCGACGGTGGTGGTGGCGACCCCGGCCCCGTAGGCCGTCCGCGCGATCTCGGCCAGCCGGGCCGGGTCGGTCACGCCCTGGTTGGCGTGCCCGTCGGAGATGAGCAGCAGCGTCGCCCCCTGGTCGCCCGAGGCGCGCCGGGCCTCCTGGACGCCGCGCATCAGCCCGCTGGACAGGTCGGTGGAGCCGCCGGCGCGCAGCGCGCGGATGCGCTCCTTGACGGCGTCCTTGTCGGTGAGCGGGCCGGCCGGGACCAGCGCCTGCGCCTGGTCGGAGAAGACCACCACCCCGAACCGGTCCGCCGGGTCGAGCCGGTCCACCAGGGAGGTCAGGGCCCGCACCGCCCCGGCGAGCCGGCCGCCGGAGTGCATCGACCCGCTGCGGTCCAGCACCACCTGCAGCGTCGACGGCGGGCGCTCCTCGTCCCCGCTCCGCTCCGGGGCGGTGATGTCGAGCAGGACCGCGACCTCGTCGCCGGTGTCCAGCGGGACGGCGTCGAACTCGAGGAGGGCGGAGACGTGCACGGCTCGTCCTTCCAGAAGGGGGGACCGGAATGGGGGACGTCACCGACCATGGTGCCCCAGCCCGACGACCTTTCCCGCACGCCCCCGTGGCACGAACCGGCCACCGGGCCGGTCAGCGGGCCGGCCACCGGGGCCGGTGCGGGGCACGCCGCCGGAGGGGGACGCGACGAAAGGTGCCGGAGCCGCCTTCTGACCGGAAAAGGAGGAACCGACCGGGAAGAACGGCACTGGAATCGCTTCGGATACGCGGTGCTACGATACGGCTCCGCGAATCGGCGAGGAGGGTCCATGCACAGCTCTCAAGCGGAACTCGTGTGGCAGGGGAGGATTCATCTCGGCGATGAACCGGGCGTTTACGGGGACGCGGCCTACTCCGGTCTCGCAATGGAGCTTCCGCTCACGCTGGCCAAGACCGACCCGAACGGCCCCGACACCACCACGCTGCGCCTGAGGACCCAGGACGTGGCCACCTTCGGCGGATATCCGGGGCACGCGATCACCGTGATCCTCTATGAGGAGGACCAGCCCAACCATTTCACCGAGACCATTCTTTCGAGCGCTCTGCTGACGAGTGCCGACAACAATAAGGTCGATATCCCGGTCGACCTCTCCGGTGCCGCGCTCCCGGCACGGGTGAGCGTCCGCGTGCGCGTCGACACCGAGGTCCCTCCGGGCCTGTACGACGATTTCGTCGTCGTCCGCCTGGAGAACAAGTCGCCGCAATTCACCTTCGTCGCCTCGCTGGGGTTCACCGCCTGAGCGGCGGTGGGAAGGGGGCGGCCGTGGGCCGGGCCCTGCCCGTCCTGGTGCACACCCACGCCAGCTCCTGGCACGACGGGGGAGCGGCCCTGCTGGAGCCCGGCGGGGGGATCACCGCGCTGGCCTCCGAGCGCGTCGGCGACCGGCGCAAGCACTGCTGGGACTCCCGCGTGGCCTACCGGCACTTGCGCTCACTCCCGGCCTACCGGGGCCTCTTCGGGGGGCCGGGCGACCGTTCGGTGGACAACTCCGGCGGACTGGTCCGCGAGGGGCACCACCTCTACCACGCCGCGAGCGGCTTCTACGGCTCCGGCTTCCCGGATGCGGCGGTCCTCGTGGTGGACGGCCAGGGCGACTGCGGCGGCCTGCTCACCGGGACCTCCCTGTGGAGGGCGGGCCCAGACGGCCTGGAGGCGGTGGAGCGGCTCTCCACCACCGGCGGGGAGTTCGTCGCCGACTCGCTCGGCCACTTCTACACGGCCGTCGGCGCGCTGGCGGGGGCGGGCCGGCTGCACGAGGAGGGCACCATCATGGCGCTGGCCGCCCACGGGCGGCCGTCCCGCTTCACGGCGCTGGTGCGCGAGTGGGCCGGGACCGCCCCGGACGGCACCTACCGGGTGGACCCGCGCTTCACCCGGGCGGTGCTCGCCAACACGATGGGGCGGTGGTACTTCGGCTGGGCCCCGCCCGCCCCGCGCGAGCAGGCGGTGTGGGACGCCTTCGCCGCGGCGCGCGAGCGGCCCGCGGGGGTCGGGCGGTTCGGCAGGGACGAGATGCGCATCGCGCACGCCGGACAGGCGGTGCTGGAGGAGATCCTGCTCGGCCTGGTGCGCCGGGCGCACCGGCTGGTCGGAGGCGACCGGCTCTGCCTGGCCGGCGGGGTCGCGCTCAACTGCGTGGCCAACGCCCGGATCGTCCGGGAGGGCCCGTTCCCGGAGGTGTTCGTGGGCCCCGCGCCGGGCGACGACGGCCAAGCCCTGGGCAAGCTCATGCTGGAGGTGCACCGGCGGCGCCTGCCGGTCGACACCGCCCTGCGCACCGCCTACCTGGGGCCGCGCTACGGGCCGGAGGCGGTCGGGGAGGCGCTGGTCCGCTTCGCCGACCGCGTGCGGCACACCCGGCTCTCCGAGGCCGCCCTGGTCGAGGAGGCGGCCGAGCGGCTGGCGGAGGGCCAGGTGCTCGGGTGGTGGCAGGGCCGGTCGGAGCTGGGCCCCCGGGCGCTGGGGCACCGCAGCATCCTGGCCGACCCCCGCCGCCCGGGGATGCGCGACCGCATCAACGGGTCGGTGAAGCGGCGCGAATGGTTCCGCCCGCCGGCGCCGATGGTGCTCCAGGAGCGGGCCGCGGACTTCTTCGACCTGGACCGGCCCACCCCGTTCATGGAGCTGGCGGTCCCGGTGCTGCCCGAGCGGCGCGCCCTGATCCCGGCGGTCACCCACGTCGACGGCAGCGCCCGGGTCCAGACCGTCCGCCGCGACCAGGACGAGCGCTGCCACCTGCTGCTCCGGCGCTTCGCCGCGCACACCGGGGTGCCGGTGCTGCTCAACACCTCCTTCAACCGCAGGCACGAGCCGCTCGTCGAGACGCCGGACGATGCCTGCCGGGCCTTCCTCGCGATGGACCTGGACGCCCTGGTCCTGGCCGACCGCCTGGTGGTCAGGCGCGGCCGGACGGGATAGGCGGGGCGCCGATGAGGGAGCGGCGCGCCCGGGACCAGGCGCGCAGCCGGTCGGGCCGCAGGGTGTGCAGGACCAGGGCGTCGGCGCCGGCCGGGGCCGAGACGTCCGTGCCGTCGGGGAGGAAGACCGCGCTGCGGCCCAGGTAGACGGTGCCGTCGGGGTCGGTCCCGTGCCGGTTGCAGAAGACGCTGACCACCTGGTTCTCCACGGCGCGCGCCCGGTGGAGGATGCGCAGCAGGTCCACGGAGACCGCCGACGGGCTCAGGACGGCCGCGGCCCCCTCGGCCGCGGCCGCCCGCGTCGGCCCCGGGTCGGCGATGTCCATGCAGATCTGCACCGTGCAGGGCAGGCCGGCGACGTCGACGACCCGGTGCCCGGCGGTCCCGGGGGTGAGGGCGGCCCACTCGGTCCCGAACAGCCGCACCTTGTCGTGGACGGCGCGCGGCCCGTCCGGGCCGATGGCGACCGCCCGGTTGACCCGACCCCGGGAGCACCGCACGGGCAGGCTGCCGACCAGGCGCAGGCGCCGGTCGGCGGCGGCCGCGGTGAGCGGGCGGAGCAGGTCGGCCAGCCCGCCCTCGGGCAAGTGCTCCCCGGGGCTCCGGTAGGCGCCGAGGAAGAACTCGGGCAGGACGATGACGGCGTCCCGGACCCCCTCCAGGCCGGCCAGGATCGCGGCGATGTTCTCCCGGGCGGCGCGCGCCCCGGGGGCGAACTGGAAGAACCCGATCCGGACGGCGGAGCCGGGGTTCTCCGGGGTGCCGTCGGGGGGGCCGGTGCCGTCGGCGATGTCCCAGCCGGTGCCGGGGTGGGACTGGGGAGCGGGCGTCACGGGTTCTCGGGGCCTCAGGGATCGCGGTGCCGGATGCGGCACGGGACCGCGGCCGTAGAACCCGTCCGCGTCCGTGGGGACACGGGCGGGGCGACGGCGCGGTGGAACGGATGCCGGTCACGGTCGGAACGGGCGGTGCGGCCGCCTGCCGATCGGCGGCTCCCCGGCCGGTTCCGGCCGTACCTTCGGCAATGCTAGGCGGCCCCCGCCCCAGGGGCCACCCCGACACCGCGTCGACCTCGGGGAGAACGGCCCCTGGGGCCGTCCCGGTGGGGGCGTCAGCCCCCGCGATCGACCAGCGATCGACCGGAGGGTGCGGAGCGCTCGCCGGAATCCCCGCGCGCGGGGGAACCGATCCGGCAGACTGGGGCCGGTGCGGACAGATGGTGACGTCGATACCCGTGAGGTGCCCGCCGACCCGCTCCTCGCTTTCGCCCGCCGGCTCGTGGGCGCACAGGAGGATGGCCGCGGTGGCGGGACCGAGCTGCACGGCCGGGTGCACCACGCCCGGCTCCGCGTGCTCGGCGTGCCCGCGCTGCTGCTCTTCCGGCCCGATCCGGCCGAGGTGCGCAGGCGTGCCGAGACGGGGCAGCCCCCGATCCTGCGCATGGGCGCGCTGGAGGCCCTGATGGGCCTGCCCCTCGGGGAGCCCGTCCCCGAGAGGACCCTGACCGAACGGGAGCGGTGCCTCCTGCGCGCGGCCCCCCATGCCGCCCTGCGCAGGGACGGCCCTGACGTCGTGCGCCTGGCCGCGGTCCCCTTGCGGGTGGAGATGGTCGTGGTCGAGGCGCCCACGTGGCGCACCGCCCTGCGCCGTGTCGGTCGCTTCCCGCCGACCAGCGCGCGCGTCGCGGTGGCCGGTCGGCCGCCCAAGGACGGCACCGTGGCCGCCTGTGAGGCCGACTTCTACGGCATCGGCCTGGGGGCGCGGTGCGATGACGGCGCCGCTGGGGACGGCGGTGGGGACGGCGGCGCGCGCAGCGTGCGCCCTCTCGTGGCCCCCTCGCCCGGACTCCGCCGCCACACCGCGGTGACGTGGAGGTTCGCGGAACTCGTCCTGGCAGGGGCAGAGGAGGCGGGGGTCCTGGCGTCAGCGGCGCCGGGGGCGGGCCCCGCCCCGCGCCCAGACCCGTAGCGCCGGAGGTGCCTTGAGGGGGTTGTCCGGGCGCCGAGCGACCGCGTTCGCCGCCGAGAGCGTGGGCAGGGCGCGCGCGCAGCATCCGCTCCAGCGCCTTCGGGCCTCGGTCTCGTCCGGGGCCGCCATGACGTAGCCCCAGATCATCGACCAGGCGGCGTGGTTGTGCCGGTGCGCGGCTGCCCTGTCGGCGGAGTCGGTGAACCCGGTGAGCGGGCGCAGGCCGTCGGCGGTGTCGTTCTCGGCGCCCCACTCCCGGCACGGGCCGCAGTGGCAGCGGGGGACCTCGGCGGCGCCCTCGAAGGCGGTGGCGAGCGTTACGCCGTAGTGGTAGCTCAGCGCGCGCGGGAAGAGGACGGCCGGGTCGCGTCTGGGGCGCGGGGCGCCCCCGCCTCCCGGTACCGGCCCGTGGCGCGCGGACGCGGAGTCCCCGACGGCGGCGAACCCGGCACCGTGCACCATCGCGTCCAGTGCCGCCATGTCGGAGCGGAGCAGGCCGATCCCGGGGACGGAGGAGACGATCTCCCTGAGGCTGCGCGCCGCCCCCATGGTCGCGAGCGGGTCGCGCGGCGCGCACAGGATGAGTGCCTTGGGCACCGGGATCTGAAGGAGCAGCGCGATCAGGTCGTCGTGCCGCGAACCCCGCAGCCAGCCCATGTCGAGGGGCAGGGTGAGCAGGACGTCGCCGCCTCGGAGGTCCGCGGCGCGTTCGGCGACCGCCTCCAGCGACGCGCGGTCCCCGGCCCTCAGGTAGGCCGTGGGGGTGAGGGCCATGGTGGCCTTCCGCTCACGCTGGCGTTGCAGTTCCTCTTCGAGCTCGTCCTCGACCAGGAGGGACGCCTGCCCGGTGATGAAGGGGCGCTCAGGGGTGGCGACGTGCTTCTCGTAGGCGGACGGGTCGATGAGGACGGGGCCGGTGAACTCCCGTCCGCGCAGGGCCTCGGCCGCGTTGTCGGCGGCCTTCTGCCCGCAGAAGACGAGTCCTCCGTCGACCGGGGAGACGTCGGCGAGCGGAGCGGGCCCAGGCGTCTTGACCTGGAGCAGGACATGCCCGTCCAGCGCGGGCGGCACGGTTGCGGAGGCGGGGGCGCCGGAGGGCAGCAGGGACATCTCGGCCTCCTCGCGAGCGCGAGGGTGGGGGCGTCACACGGGGTCGGTCGCCGAGTGTGCGGAGCGGTCGGTGTCGTGATGCCCGCAGCGCGCGCGGCAGGCGGCAGCTTGGCGCGATGTGGTCACGCGCCGCGACCAAGGTGTCCCCGAGGGGTAAGGTCGCCCCGGCGTCGGCCGATGTGCCCGACCGGGCCGCAAAGGTGGGCGCCCTCCCCAAGCCCGCCTGCGCCTACCGTGCCAGGCCCCACCCCCCAGGAGGACGACATGCCTGAGGACGGAGCTGACGAGCCCTTCGGCGGCGAGGACCGAGAGCCCGAGGAGCAGGAGCCCGAGGACGGGAAGACCCGCGGCGGCGTGAGCAACGACTTCTCTGGGGCGGCGAACACGGTGTTCCAGATCGGCAACGTGAACGGGGGGTTCACGATCAATGGCGGACTCGGGAGCGGGCCGGACGGCGACGGCGGTCGGCCGAGTACCGTACCGGCGGCGCCCTTGGTCTTCGTCAATAGGAACGACGTGTTCGACGGCATCGCCCGAACCCTGCACGAGTCGACCGGGACGGGCGTGTTCGTCTTCGAGGGGCCCCTGGGAGTCGGAAAGTCCTCGTTGCTCCGGAAGGCCGCCGAGCGCCTCCAGGAACGTTTCCCGGGCGGTGTCCTCCACTACGACTACACACCCGTGGAGGGGAGGAGGCGGCCCGACCCCGACCAGGCCGTCACCGACTTCCTGCGCTCCCTGGGCGTCAAGGACGCCTTTCTGCCGGAGACCTTCCGGGGGCGGGTGGACGAGTTCCTGACCCGCACGGCGCGGTCGCCGGTCCTCGTGGTCGTCGACGGGGCACAAGAGCCTGCGCAGGTCCGCCCCCTGATCCCCGGTGGCAGGGGCGCCCTGCTGGCCGCAGGGGACGGGCCATCGCTCGCGGAGCTGGTGTTCGACCCGCAAGGAGCCGTACACCATGTTCTCGAGCCGCTCGGCGAGGAGGAGGCGCGGGAGCTCTTGCAGCGGAAGTGCCCCCGGCTCGACCCCGGCGACCCGGGGATCCCCCGACTGATCGAGGCGTGTGACGGCCTGCCGCTGGCCCTGGTCATGGTCGCGGCACGGATCCGGGCACAGGACGACACCGCGGCGCTGCTGGCCGACTTGGGGAGTGAGAAGCGCAGACTGGCGGCGATCGGCTACAGGGGGCACACCTTGTCCGCGACCTTCGGCACCACCTACAAGAGGCTGTCCGGACCGGCCGCCGCGCTCTACCGGGCGCTGGGGGAGTGGCCGGGCGAGCACTTCGACCGGTACGTCGCCGAGGCGCTCGTGCCCGACGGCGGCGCCGATTCCCTGCTCGCGGAATTGGCCGACGCCGGGGTCCTGGAACCCGCCTCGGAGGGCGTGTACCGCTTCCGGCACCCGCTCCTCGTCGCCGACGCGCGGAAGCGGGGAGCGGAGACCGACGCCGCCGACGTGCGCCGCGCCGCTCTGGGACGGATGGCGGCCGGCTTCCTCGGGAGGCTGGCCTTCGCGGACGTGGCCGTGATGGGAACGCGCACCCGGGTCACCGACGTCGGGGCGCTGACCGAGGGGATGAACGACCCGTTCCAGGACGGCGGCCGGACGAGGACACGCGCCCTGGAATGGTTGGAAGGGGAGCGGCGGACGCTCACCGGACTCGTGATGCGGTCCTCCGACCTGGGGCTGGACGACGTGTCCTGGCAGGTGGCGGAGATGGCCACAGCGCTCTACATGAACGTCCGATTCGTCCAGGACTGGGTGGAGACCGGCCTGGCGGGCGCCGCAGCGGCCGGGCGAGCCGGTCGTTCCGACGCGGAGATGCGACTGCGGACCGCCGTCTCCCGCCCCCTCGCCGACCTCGGACGCCGAGACGAGGCACTGCGCCAGCTGGACCGCGTCTTCGAGATCGCCCGCGAGGTCGGCGACGTGATGCTGGAAGCCTCCGCTTACGAGTTCTACGGCCGCTTGCTGCAGCAGACCGACATCGACGCCGCGATCACCGCTTTCAACCGGTCGGAGGATCTGTGCGCCTCGCTCGGCGACGACGCCAACGCGCGTCGGGGGGCGGCGCTGGCCGCGTTCTACCGCGGTCGTGCGCGGCTGGATGCGGGGCGGATGGAGACGGCCCGCAAGGATCTGGAGGACGCGCATTCCCGGCTCCTCGGGCTGGTGAATCCCGACGTGCGTATGGCGGCCCGCGCGGAGGCGGCGCTGGGGCGGCTGCACCTGAAGGCGGAACGGCACGCCGAGGCGCTCCGAACGCTCGCCAAGGCCGCCGACGCATTGGAGGAATGCCAGAGCGAGTATCACGAGGCCGAGGTCAGGGAGGATCTCGCCGCGGCCTCGACGGCGCTGAACCTGGACGCGGAAACCGAACGCCACCTGCGGCGAGCCCTGGAGATCTACCGGAAGGGAGGCTCTCCGCGAGCCCGGGACCTGGAGCAGAGGCTTTCTGATGACACGTGACCCTGGGGCGGCGGGGCACGAGCGCTAGGGCAGGGCCTGCCGCCGCCGATCGACGCGTGCCGACCACTCCTGGGCCTCGCAGGCCACACGGACCGGGCCGTTCGGTATGCAGTCCTCCGCGGCGCCGCCCTTGGACGCGCTCCGAACGACCGCATAGGCGAGCGCCGCGGTGATCTCCAGAGGGATCGGGCGGTCGCCGCGGACGGACACGGTGCCGCCGTCCCGGAGGAAGGCCACGACGCCGGACCCGCCCGTCGGCTCGGCGTCGGCCACGGCCATCAGCGCGCCGGGATAGCGCTTGAGCGCGTCCGTCGCCCACCCTTCGGGAGACATGACATCTGCTGTCTGGGAGCGGGCGGCTCCGCCGGGGCCGCCGGGGACGTCGGCGTCTCCGGTGCCGCGCGTACCGTCCGCGCGAAGGATGACCGACGCCGAGCGCGCGAGCGCCTCGTCGGGCTCGGTCTCGGAGACGGCGAGGTGGCGCGTCCATCCGTCCGGGGGCTCCGCCGGGTCGCGCACCGCCGCAGGGAAGCGCTCCACCGAGACACGCCCGCCCTGTTCGGGCCGCGCAGCGTCGACGCCTTCGATATGCGTCATCACCTCGAACGCCGTGACCTCCCGCGCCTCGGGCTCCGGTTCGGCCGGCCCCCGCAGCGCGCCGCGCCGGGTATCGGGAACGCTCAGCCCGATCTCCCGGTACAGGAGCGCGCGGAGCCGGTCCGCCGCCGCCCCCCGGTAGGCGAAGGCCTGCTCCACGGCATCGGAATGGAGCCCGGGAGTGTGACCGTCGATGACGGCCTCCACCTGCGGCCGCAGCGCGCTGGACAGGTCGAGCCTCGCCGCGCCCTGGGCCAGCGTGCCGATCGCCGTCTCCGGCACGGACTCCTCGCCGAAGGCGCCGAGCGCTACGGGCACGTCGGCTGCCGCCGCGTAGAGCGTGACGGACCCGTGGTCCCCGATCACGCAGTCGGCGGCGCTGAGGGCCGCCTCCCATCCCTGCTCGGGCGGGAGGAGGAGCAACCCGGCGTCGAGCGCGGGGGCGAGCGCCTGCCGCACGCCCCAGGTGCCGTGTGCGGTCCAGATGTTGGGGTGCAGGACGGCGGCGACCCGGTAGCGGTCCAGGGGGAGTTCGGCGAGCAGGCGCCGGGGGAGGTCCGGCTCGCTGCCAAGGAGGCCCTGGTCGCCCCAGGTCGAGGTGAGGACGACGAGCCGGTCGCCTGCGCCGGTGCCCAGCCGCGCGCGGTAGAGGGGGCGCCGGCGCGTTCCCGCCCGCACACGGTCGTGCACGTGGTCGCCGACGGCCTCGGCCGAGTCGGCGAGAACGGCGCTCTCCTTGCGGAGCTGCTCGCGCTGGGAGGGGTGGGAGAGCACGGTGACGATGTCCGGGCGGTGGGCGAACTCCTCGCGGACGACACCGGAGAGGCGCCGCTCCCCGCTCTCGGAGTCCGGCACGTACTTCTGGAAGCCGATCCCGTGCGGGAGGACGACCACCGGGGCCCCGAGACGGGTGAGGTCGACGTTCTCGCTGGCCGTCAGGATGAGCGAGGCGGGCACGCCGTGGGCCCGTTCCCAGGGGACGTACGCGGCGCCCGATTCGGCCAGCAGCCGCTCGGTGCGGGAGCTGAAGGCGGATCCTTCGTCGCAGGTGAAGACGGTCAGTACCCGGGGGTCGCCGCGCAGCAGGGTGAGGGCGTCGAGCAGGCGGACCGTGGAGGTCAGGGTCCGCGCGACGGCGAGGAGGACGGGGCCCTTCCAGGTGGTCCACCGCTCGATCTCGTCAACGGACCGGTCCCACAGAAGCGGACGGCCGTCGGCCTGGGGCGCTGGGGCGCTGGGGCGCTGGGGCGCTGGGGCGCTGGGGCGCTGGGGCGCTGCCCTCATCCCCGATGATAATCGGGCGCTCCGCTCCTGTCCGGGGAACGGGGCGCATCGGGAAGAGGGAGTCCATCGGGGCAAGTGTAGCGATGGCCCCTTCGGGCGCTGGGTCCCCCATTCGTTATCGTTCCGGCCCCCCGAAAGAGGGCCCAGATCACAGGGAAACCGCTATATTCGTCGTTCTCCCACATCCCCCGATTCTCAGGAGTCTCCTGATGAACCATGCTCTGCGTACGCGCGTCGGCGGCTTCGCGGCCGGGGCGCTGCTCTTCGCCGGAGCGGCCCTGGCCCTGACCGGAACCGCGTCCGCGGCCCCGGCTGACCCGGCGGACCTCCCCGAGGAGGCGGAGAAGACCGCGGGCCCGCCCGGGGACAACGGCACGGTCAAGGTCCACGACCCGCAGACGCCGCCCGAGGACATGCGCAACGAGCCGCACGTGTGCACCTTCACGCTGGTCGGCTCCAACTTCGACGGCGAGCAGCAGGTGTGGTGGAAGATCCGCACCTGGCCCCCGGGGGACGGCTCCAAGGAGCGTCCCGTCGTCCTGGAGGGCGACCTCGCCCTGGACGGCGAGGGCCACGGCGAGACCGAGGAGTACGAGCTCCCCGACGGCCACTACAAGCTGTTCTGGAACTTCGACGGCGAGAACGGCCGGGCCAAGCAGAAGGTGTTCTGGGTCGACTGCGGGGACGAGGAGCCCGGGCAGCCGGGCGAGGAGGCCCCAGAGGAGCCGGAGACCCCCGGTGAGGAGGGCGAGACGCCCGGTGAGCCCGCGCCGGAGGAGTCCCCCGGCGCCGAGGAGCCCGGTGACGGGGCTCCCGGGGAGGAGGACGGCGAGCGGCAGAACCCGCCCGCCGAGGAAGGCGACGCCCCGAGCCCGTCCCCCGAGGAGGAGGGCCCGGCTCCCTCCGCCGGCGGTGACGACGGTTCGTCCGGCGGTCTGCCGGTGACCGGCGCGGCGCTGGGCGGCATCGTCGCCGCCGGTGCCGTGGCCGTGGGCGGCGGTGCGGCGGCGATGGTCCTGGCGCGCAAGCGCAAGGCCGCCGCGCCCGGGGAAGGCGCCCAGGGGTAACCGGCCCGAATCCGTCGGCCGGGGGGCGGTGCGGACCCGAGCGGGGTCCGCACCGCCCCTCCTTCGTGCGCCGGGTGCTCCTTCACGGGGGTGTTCCGTCAAGGGTTCGTCATGCGGCGTGTCCGAGCACGGTGACGGAGGGGCGTCCCCCGGACCCTTGACTTGTTGTGCACATTTGATCACAAGGAGTCACAGTGGATATCTCCCTGACGACGGAGCCGCACCCGAAGCCCGCCCGTACCGCCCTCGGCGCCCTGCTCGCGGCGGGGGCCATCATCGCCGCACTGGGGACGGCGGTGCACCCTGCCGCGGCGGACACCCCCGGCGATCCGCCAGGGGACAACGGCACGGTGAAGGTGGTCGACCCGGAGGACCCGTCCACGGGCAACGCCAACGAGCCGCATGTGTGCACCTTCAAGCTCGTCGGGTCCGGGTTCGACAGGGCCCAGGAAGTGAGCTGGGAGATCGACGAGTGGGCACCGGGCGGGCAGAAGGGGACGCAGGTCCTCTCCGGCGGGCTGACGATCGGGGACGACGGCAACGGTGAGACCCAGGTGTACGAGCTCCCGGACGGCCACTACAAGCTGTTCTGGAACTTCGAGGGCGAGCACGGCAACGCCAAGCAGAAGGTCTTCTGGGTCGACTGCGAGAACGGCGATGACGGCAACGGAGACAATGGAGACAACGGGGACAACGGCAACGGCAATGGCAACGGGGACAACGGCGGAAACGGCAACGGTGATGGCGACGGCGACGGCCCACGCGACGGAGCCGCAGGCGGGAACGGCAGCCTCCCGGTGACGGGTACGGGTGTGGACCTGACGGCCGCGGGGATCGCCCTGGTGTGCGCCGGGGCCGCGATCATGGTCCTGACGCTCCGCCGCACCGCGAACGGCGGGCCCGGCCGCAGAGGCTGACCGCACGCACGGGCAGGGCCTCGGGGCAGCGGCCCATCCGCCGCCCCGAGGCCCTTTCGCGTCGCCGCACCCCCGTCCGCGTTCCGGTCGTGCTCACCGGAACGACTCGGGGAACCCCTCTCCGCAGGTGGTGCACTCGGCGCGGCGGCGGATCCAGTAGGCGCCGGTCGCCACCGCGAGGGCCGCGCCCCAGACCAGCATCGACCCGAACGCCGCCTCGTGCACGGCGTCCACGCCGCCCGGCGCGCTCGCGGTGTAGAACCGCCCCGTCAGCCACGCGGCCAGGACCACCTTGCCCAGCGAGACCAGCGCCAGTGCCACCAGGGTCGCGGGCACCACCGCCAGCGACACCGGCACGCGCCGCCCCGCCAGGCCGACCATCCACCGGGGGAAGCGCACGCCCCACCGCTGCACCAGACCGAGCATCAGGACCGCGCCGCCCATCGCGCCCGAGGCCAGCCCCATGCCGATGATCAGCGTGCCGGTGTCGGGGGCGAACCCCTCCTCGCCCCCCAGGCCGGGGTAGTACCCGAACAGCCACGGGATGCGGATCGACGGGTAGACCAGCGACGACGCCACGGCCACCGCCACCGCGATCCTTCCGGTGCGCAGCGCCGCCGCCCGGACGCGCTCCTCGTGCTCCCGGGTGCGGCCCTCGGCCCGTCCGCACGAAGTGCAGGCGTCGCGCTGCAGCCGCAGCCCGACCAGGCCGCTGACGCCCCACAACACCGCGCCCAGGGCGCAGTACACCAGGAACAGGTTCTCCGCCGACGTCACGTACTCCACGTACGACGAGGGGAGCCCGGGGATCGCCCACCCCGCGACGATGACGACCGGCGTGTACCCCAGCAGGGTCAGCAGTGCGCCCTGCATCGGCACCAGCACGATCATCCCCGCGATGAGCAGCGCCGTCACGGACGCCGCCCGCCCCGCCACCCCGGCCGGGGCCCGGACCAGCACCGCCCCGCAGGCGGTGCCGAGCGCCCCCAGCGCAAGCATGAAGGCCGACCCCACCACCGGGTCGAACGCGTTGAGCACCGCCCCGATGTTCACCGCGCCCGCCCGGGAGAACGGGTGCGGGAGCACCTCCGCCGCCCATGCCAGGGCCAGGAGCGCCACCCCTGCCGACCATGCCAGCGCCGCCGGGAACGCCCACCTCCCCGCGCCCCTCTTCCTCGTCTGCGCCTCCACCGCCATGGCCGTCTCCCCGTCCCGTGGTCCACCGGCCGGCGCACCGTGCCCCGACCACCTCCGACACTCCCGGGAGAACACGCACGGGGCCTCCCGCAGCGCGGTGAACCGCGTCCCCCTGGCGAGGGAAGCGCCCGTCCCCCGCCGCGTGCAACGATCACGGTGTGGGGATACTCCGCGCCGCCGCCGCGCCGCTCGCCTCCGCCCGCACCTACACCCGCTGGGTGTACCTGGTGCTCGGCGGCGCGCTGTTCATGCCCTTCTTCGTCGCGGTCCTGGTCCTGATGAGCCTGGTGACGCCGTGGGGGCCGACGCCCGCGGACCAGGGCGGCCTCGGCCCCGAGGGGTTCATCGGGACGGCCGTGGCCGCGGTCCTCGGCGGGCTGACGGGCTTCGTCCCCGGGGTGCACGCGGTGCAGGCGCAGATCGCGCGCAGCCTGCTGGGCGGGCCGCTGGCCGACGAGCCCCGGCTCGCGGGCGCCGACTGGCGCACCCGGGCCCGCGGCTCCTGCTGGCTGGCGCTGCTGTTCGCGGCCGGGCTGGCCGTGTCCATCGCGACCATGGTGGTGCTCACCGACGCGGCGTCGCTCGCGCTGATCCCCCTCCTGGGCGAGGCGCCGGACCTCGGCCAGCGCATCATCCTGGTGGACTGGAACCCGTCGGGTGCCGAGCGGTGGGCGGCCCCCTTCGCGGGCGCGGGGCTGCTGGTGCTGTTCATCTACGCGGTGGCGCTGATCGGCGCGGGCGCCGCCCGCCTGGCGCGCCCCCTCCTCGGCGCCTCGGCGGCCGACCGGCTCGCCGCGGTGCGGGCGCGCGCCGCCGACCTCGGCGAGCGCAACCGCCTGGCCGCCGAACTGCACGACTCGATCGGCCACGCCCTGTCCGTGGTCGCGCTGCAGGCCGGTGCGGCCTCCCGGGTGATCGACCGCGACCCCGGCTTCGCCCGCGACGCCCTGGAGGCCATCGCCGAGCAGGCGCGCACCGCCACGGCCGAGCTGGACCACGTCCTCGGCCTGCTGCGCGAGAACCCGGGCGACCGGGCGCCGCAACGCGCCCTGGCCGACGTCCCGCACCTGGTGGAGGCGGCCCGCGCGGCGGGGACCGAGGCCGAGTACACCGCCGGCGGCCCGGTGGGGGAGGTGCCGCCGGTGGTCGCGCGCGAGCTCTACCGGATATGCCAGGAGGGGGTCACCAACGCGCTGCGCCACGGGACGGGCGGCCCGGTCCGGGTGCGCGTGGACGCCTCCGACGACGCGGTGCGCGTGGAGGTCGCCAACCCCTGCACCGCGCGCCGGCCGCGCCGCCGCGGAGGCGGCAGGGGGCTGGAGGGCGCCCGGGAGCGGGTCCGCCTGCTGGGCGGCGAGCTGCGGGCGGGCGCCGAGGACGGGGTGTGGCGGCTGGTCGCGGACATCCCGTGGAAGAGTGGCCGGTGACGGCCGGGGCAGGGCCGGGCGGCGGAGGACGGACGGGGGACGGGACGGCGATGATCTCGGTTGCGCTGGTCGACGACGAGGCGCTGGTCCGGGCGGGGCTGAGCGCGCTCATACGGGCCGAGCCCGACATGGAGGTGGCGGGCGAGGCGGACGACGGCGACGCCGCCCTCGACCTGGTGCGGCGCACCCGCCCGGACGTGGTGCTCATGGACGTGCGCATGCCGCGCCTGGACGGCATCCAGGCGACCTCGGAGCTGGTGCGCCGGGACCGGCCGCCGAAGGTCCTGGTGGTCACCACCTTCGAGAACGACGACTACGTCTACGGGGCCCTGCGGGCCGGCGCGGCGGGCTTCCTGCTCAAGCGCAGCAGGCCCGAGGACATCCTGGCGGCGGTGCGGGTGGTGCACACCGGCGACTCGCTGCTGTTCCCGGAGGCGATCCGGTCCCTCGCGGCCGTCCACGCCGACGGCGCGGGGCCGGCCGCGCGGGCGGTCGCGGGGCTGACCGAGCGCGAGGCCGACACGTTGAAGCGGATGGCGCGGGGGCTGTCGAACGCCGAGATCGCGGCCGAGGCGTTCGTGGGCGTGGAGACGGTGAAGACCCACGTCTCCAACATCCTGGCCAAGCTGGGCGTGCGGGACCGGACGCAGGCGGTGATCGCCGCCTACGACTCGGGCCTGGTCCGCGCCGGGCAGGGCTGAGAGCCCGCCCGGACGGGCGGCCCGGCGATGATCCCGACAGGGTGCCGTCATTCCGGCCGGCGGTGTCGACCGGTGAGTGCAACCACGGGCCGGGCGCGGGGCCCGGGACGACCGGCTCGGCCAGGCGCTGGGCCGGGGTGTCCCACCCCGGCGTCTGCCGGGGCCGGGTGTTCAACCCGAAGGCCACCCCGTCCGAGTGCTCCTGGCCTACCGTGTCGAAGTCGAAGGACCCCATGGGGCACCTCCGTCGGGTTCATCGTCGAGGGGGCGCGCCGGGGGGCTCCTCCGGGAGCAGGTGCTCGACCGCTCCGAGCACCTCCAGCAGGCGGGACCGCAGCCCGGCGCCGCGTTCGGCGAAGGAGCGCTGCGCCTCCAGGTACTCCGCCTTGCCCTCCGCCGTCTCGATCCGGACCGGGGTGTACCCGTGCGCCTCCAGGTCGTACGGGGACGCCCGCATGTCCAGGACCCGGATGTCCTTGGCGAACACGAAGCAGTCAGCGACCAACTCCGACGGCACCAGCGGGGACAGCTTGTACGACCACTTGTACAGGTCCATGTTGGCGTGCAGGCACCCCGGCTGGTCCAGGTCGGCCTGGCCCTCCCGGGTGGGCCGCAGCCGGTTCAGGGGCCGCGCCTCGTCGGTGAAGAACCGGAACGCGTCATAGTGCGAGCACGTGATCCTGTGCGACTCCACCACCGCGTCCGTGCCCTCGCGCCCCAGGCGCAGCGGCACCGCGGAGTGCCGCACCTGCTCCTGCCCCAGCCGGTACACCATGGCCCACTCGTGCAGGCCGAAGCACCCCAGGTGGGCCGGGCGGCCCTGCACGGCGCGCAGCAGCCGTAGCACGAACGCGACCGTCGCGCCCTTCTTCTCCAGGAACGCCGGGACGTCCAGCTCGGCGGCGCCGCCCTCCCCTGAGGCGCGGTACCACCGCTCTCCTCCGGGGTCCATTCCGGCGAGCGCCACCCCTGCCCCCGGGTGCCAGCGCCGGAGCTGCGCGGGCTTGTGGCTGTAGTAGGTGAACAGGAAGTCCTCGACGGGGTGCTTCACACCGGCCGCCCTGCGCTCCAGGTGGGCGGAGACGAGCGCGTCCACGCGCGCGTGGTGGCGGGCCTCGCGCCTGCGCCACTCCTCCTCGGGCAGCACGCGCGGCGCCTGCTCGGGGAGCGCGCGGGTGCCCGCTTCCGTCGGGGTCTGCATGCCTCCGAGGGTACGAGCGCTCAGTTGGTGCCCTGAACCGGCAGGTGGCGCCCCAGGTATCCGATGTAGATGCGGTTGGTGGTGCCCGGCCCGAGGTCGCTGTAGAAGTACAGGCGGGGGCAGATCCCGTACTCGCTGTCCAGCTTGATGTGCGCGTACATCGGCACCTCGCGGGTGGGGGAGACCTCCTCGGGCACCTTGAACACCCGCTTGTCGCTGAGCTTGTCCCGGTTGCGCACCGTGTCGCTCTCCCGGGACGCCAGGCGCTTCACCGGCACCGCCCGGTAGCCGTTGGGCGGCTCCCTCAGGTAGTCGTGGAAGCCCAGCCCCGAGCCCGGATTGGCCAGCTGGTAGCGCGCGTAGTCGTCCAGGGCCAGCAGCGCCTCCCACGCGCGCGTGACCCACAGCTTCTCCTTGCGGCTGCCGGTCAGCTCCCGCACGGTGTCGCGGTCCTCGATGGTGAAGTACAGGTGCGGGAAGTTGCTGCGGTCGGTGATCCGCTCCAGCAGCTCCTCCACGGTGCGCGGCGGCCCCAGAGGGCGGTCCGGCGGGGGCTCCTCCACGGCCAGCCGGTGCAGCCCCTCCTCGTGCAGCCGCTCGCGCAGCCACTTCAGCTCCCCGGTGACCGCGTGCAGGGCGGCCCGCGCGTCGTGCAGCTCCTCGGTGGCGTCGGCCAGCTCGGCCGCCAGCCGCTCGCGCTCCTTGGCCTGCTCGGTGCTGCGCACGCTGAGCCGCTTGGCCTCCGAGCGCAGCCGCTCGGCGTCGCGGGCCTGGTCGGCCAGCCGGGATTTGAGCAGCGGGACGAGGTCGGTCCCGTGCGGCCCGGTGGTGGCGGGGGCGACCGGCGCGGCGGCCGCCCCGTTCTCCTGCTCGCGCAGGTAGGCGTCGAGCTCCTCCTCGTTGAGGAGGGTATCGATGGCGCGCAGCTCGGCGGGCAGCGGCGAGTCGACCGCGGTGTCGCGCACCGACCGCGCCAGCGCCCTGCTCACCCACGGCCGCACCCGCGCCCCCTCGCGGGCCGCGTCCAGGGTGTGCGCCGACATGCGGGGGTGGCGCTGGGCGTCGGTCCAGTCGTCGGGGTCGACGCAGGGCAGGAAGGTGCGCACGCCGCCCGCGGGCACGTCCGCGGACGGGGGGAGCAGCGCCGACAGCCGCTCGTGGGCGGCGGCGTCGAGCACGTACCCGGCGCACATCCCGGCCGAGCGGGACAGCACCGCGGCCATGGCGTCCCGCCAGGCCGCGACGGTCATGTCGGCCGGGGGCCCGAACACGACGACGGCCAGGCGGCGGGCGGGGTCGGCGATCGCGTCGGCCAGCGCCTGGACCGCGGCGGCGTCGCGGCCGCGCACGATGGCCGGCTCGGAGGCCAGCCGCTGCCCGCCGTCCCGGCAGGGCAGCCGCTCCAGCAGCAGCCGCACCGCGTCGGGCGGCACGATGTCCAGCCGGTCGGTGCCGGACAGCTCGTGCCGGGGGTCGGCGGTCATGTCCACCCAGCTGTAGCCGTGGGGGAGGCGCTGGGGGTCGGAGACGATGGTGGCGGTGGTGCGCCAGCGGCCGTCGGCCTTGTCCGACTCGGTGGTGAGCCGGAGGAAGGTGATCCGGTCCTCGCGGTTGTCGTGGCGCACCACCATGGCTCTGGAGCGCTTGCTGAGCTCATAGGAGCCCGACCGGGAGAAGTCCACCCGCGCGCCGGCCGGACCGCGGCGGCTCAGCCAGGCCGCGAGAGCGGCGGCGGCCTCGCCGGTGATGTCGCGGTCCAGGTCCACGGTGGCGATGCTGCGGTAGACGAGCGACACCCTTGCTTCTCTCCCGGTCGGTCGGGCCGGACCCGCGGGGGGCCGGACGCTGGCCTGCGAAGCGCCGGTGTTCGGGCCTCTGTCCCCCACTCTGGCCCAACCGGAGCGCGCACACCAGTCGTCCCTCCCGATCCGGGACGCCGCGGGACAGGGCCGATAGGCCGGCGGTGATCTCGACGGTCATGCCGGCAGAACCGCCGGAACGGCAGCACTTTCGTCGGGATCACCGCCGTGCGCGTCCGGTGTCAGCAGGTTCCGGCCCAGGTGCACTCCAGGTCGGAGGGGCCCACCGCCGGTGCGCCGGCCGCCGCCGGGGCGTCCAGCGCCGCCGCCGGGGCGTCCAGCGCCGCCGCCGGGGCGTCCAGCGCCGCGGGCGCGGCCTCCGGGGCGCCGCCGTCCGCCATCCGCTGGGTTCCCTCACGGGAGAACTCCGCCAGCCGTACGCCGATCGCATCCTGGACGTGGCGCGGCGCCGACCCCGAGTACTCGTTGTTCAGCACCACGAACACCAGCTCCTCGCCGTCCGCCCCGGTCACGTAGCCCGACAGCGCGCTCACTCCGGTCAGGGTGCCGGTCTTGGCCCGCACGTTCTCCTCGGCCGCCGTGTCGCGCATCCGGTTCCGCAGCGTCCCGCCGACCATCCGGTCCTCGGCCCCGGCCAGCGGCAGGGCGTTCTCGTACTCGGGCCACCACGACGCGCCGCGCGCAGCCTCCAGGAGGTCGGCCACCCCGTTCGCGGTCATCGTGTTGGTGCGGGCCAGCCCCGACCCGTCCGCCTGCTCGTAGAGGGAGGTGTCGAGCCCCAGGTCCCCGGCGGCCTCCTCGACCACAGCGGT
Organism: Nocardiopsis endophytica; assembly: GCF_027706725.1. GTDB lineage: Bacteria > Actinomycetota > Actinomycetes > Streptosporangiales > Streptosporangiaceae > Nocardiopsis_A > Nocardiopsis_A endophytica. The sequence continues at coordinate 12,271 of NZ_JAQFWQ010000034.1, read as the reverse complement.
GCCCGCCTTCCAGGAGCCGGAGCCCGCGCGCTCCGCCCCCATCGCCTTGACCAGCATCTCGGCGTGCCCGTTGTTGGACAGCTTCATGAAGGGCACCAGGAGGTCGCCCAGCTCGTCGGAGGAGCGGTGGGCCACCTCGTCGGCGCCCTCGGGGGCGGCCCCGCGCCCGACGCCGCCGACCACCTTGACCCCGTTGTCCTCCAGGGCGTCGGCGAACAGGTGCGCCGCGTGCGCGGTGGGGTCGTCGACCGTGCGCAGCGCCTCGTAGTCCTCGCCTCCGGCCGGGAGTGTGCCGGAGAAGGTGAAGGTGTTGGTGCCCGGCTCGCGCGTGACCGTGAGCGAGGGCGCCGAGTCCGGCGCGCCGGTGGCGGCCTCGTTGCGCACCTCCAGGTTGTCGGCCATCGGCTCCAGGCCCACCTCGACGGGGTCGCCTTCGGCGCCGCCGGGCTCGGCGGAGGCCGTGACGACGCCGGTGTCGTAGTCCTCGTTGGCGGCCACGGTCAGGGCGGAGATCTGCGCCGCGTAGTAGTACGGCTCGTCGTCGGCCTCCCAGTCCGGGTGCAGCCGCTCGTCGTCGAAGAGGGTGTCGTCGGCGACCAGGTCCCCGGTGACCTTGCGGACCCCGGCGTCGGCCACCTCTTCGGCCAGGTCGTCGTAGGCGTCCGCGGTCAGCGTGGGGTCGGCCCCGCCGACGAGGTACAGGTCGCCGCGGACCACGCCGCCCCGGTTCGGCGCGGTGTCGGCCCGCACCCCCGTGGTGAAGCGGTGGCCGGGGCCGAACACCTCCAGGGCCGCGGCCGAGGTCAGCAGCTTCATGTTGGAGGCGGGCAGCAGCGCGGTGTCCGCTTCGCGGCCGTACAGCTCCTCGCCGGTGTCGGCGCTGCGCACCACCACCCCGGACACCGCCCCCTCCAGGGCAGGGTCCTCCAGCAGGGCGTCGATGTCGCGGCGCAGGTCGTCCACGGGGCCGTCGGCGGCGGCGGGGGAGGCCGCCGCGGCGACGAGGCCCGCGGCCAGGAGGGGCGCGGCGCAGGCGTACGCGAGGGGGCGGGCGCGCGGCAGCGCGCGGGGTCGGAGTATCGCCATCGGGTCGGGGCCCCTTCCAGGTCGACGGGGGATGGGTGGGGGAGAGGTCGGTCGGGAGGGCGACGCGCGATCAGGGATCGCGGGTGATGGCCGGGCGACGGTGCGTAGGCAGGCTACCCCGGCACACCCCCGGAGTTCGAGAGGCGCGGCCGGAACCGGGCGCCGCCGCCGGGCGCCGCCGCCGTGCCCGGGCGCGACAAGGTGCGGGAACGGTGGTGGTGGCCCGCGGGGCGCGGCGCTACCCTCGTGGAACCGCAGTCACCGCCCCCTGACAGTCTGCGAGTGGACCCGTGACCGAGCGCCCCGACACCGCACCCGGATGCCCCCTGCACGATGCCGCCGTGCCGCTGTACAAGTACGCCGAGCACGGCGAGGTCGCGCGCGTGTGGGAGACGCTGCGCGAACGCTACGGCCAGGTGGCCCCGGTCGAGCTGCAGCCCGGCCTGCCGGTGTGGCTGCTCCTGGGGTACGAGGAGAACCTGGAGGTCATGCGGGACTGGGGCGGCTTCTCCCGGGACACCCGCCGCTGGTGCGACGTGCGCGACGGCAAGCGCTCGCCCGGCGACGACCTGCCCATCGGCATGGGCTACAGCGGCAGCGCCCTGTACGCCGACGGCGCCGAGCACGCCCGCCTCATCGCCCCGCTCACCGACGCGCTGGCCCGGCTGAGCGACACCCGGGTGCGCGCCGACATCACCCGGGCCGCCGACCGCCTCATCGACGACTTCTGCGCCCAGGGCGGCGCCGACCTGATGGCCGACTACTGCACTCTGCTGCCGTCCATGGTGCTCAACCGCCTCTTCGGCCTGGACGACGCCTTCGGCTACGCCCTGGGCGACCTGACCACCGCCATGTGGGGGCACGACGGCGACCGGTCGGCCGAGGCCGGCGCGCGCCTGCGCGACTACTTCGCCGGGCTGGTCCAGCACAAGCGCGCCGAGCCGGGGGAGGACATCACCAGCTGGATGCTGGGCCACGCCTCGGGCCCGACCGGCCAGGAGACCGCCGACCAGCTGGTGACCATGGCGGCCGCCGCCCACCTGCCCACCGCCAACCTGCTCGGCAACGTGCTGCGCGAGCTGCTCTCCGACGAGGACCTGGCCCGCGACTTCGCTGGAGGCGGGCTGCTGCTCGACGAGGTCGTCGACCACGTGGTCTGGACGGTGCCGCCGGTGCAGGTGCTGCCCGCCCGCTACGCCACCCGCCCGGCGGTGGTCGGCGGCACCCGGGTGGCCGAGGGCGAGCCGCTGGCGTTCGGGCTGGCCGCCGCGCACGCCGACCCGCGGCTGCGGCGCGGGCACCAGGACGAGGGCGCCGTCCCCTCCGGGCACAACCGGGCGCACCTGATCTGGGGCGCCGGGGAGCACCGCTGCCCGGCGCGGGCGGTGGCCGAGCGGATCGTGGAGATCGGGGTGGAGCGGCTGCGCGCCCGGCTGGGCGGGCTGCGCCTGGCGCTGCCCCCCGAGGAGCTGTGGTGGGCGCCGTCGCTGTTCTACCGGGGCCCGGCCGCGCTTCCGGTGGAGTTCGAGCCCGCCGAGCCGCTGCCCGATCCCGAGCCCGCGCCCGCGGCCACCGCGCCGTCCTCGGGCCCGGAGCGGGAGGAGGGCTCCGACCCGCTGCTGGTGCGGGTGCTGCGCTGGTGGCAGGGGAGCGGCCGACGCGCGCGCCGGAGGGGCTGAAGGGTCCAAAGGGCCCACGCGCGACCGCAGGACCGGACATCCGCGCCGGAATGGCCAAACGGGCCCCGGCCGTCTGGCCAATGCGGACAACGCCGCACACCGCCCGGGGCACTAGCGTCTCGGGCATGTCTACGCGTCCGTTCTGGCTGGCCGGGGAAGCCGCGACCGGCGACTCCGAGATCCAGGTGACCAACCCCTACACCGGTGGGAGCGCGGGGTCCGCCGCCGTGCCCTCGCCCGAGCAGATCGAGCAGGCGGTCGCGGCGGCCGACGCCGCCGCGGCCGGACTCGCCGCGCTCCCGGCGCACGCGCGCGCCGAGGCGCTCATGCACGTCTCGCGGCGCATCGAGGAGCGCGCCGAGGAGTTCGCCGCGCTGATCACCGCCGAGAGCGCCAAGCCCATCGCCTGGTCGCGCGCCGAGGCCGGGCGGGCCGTGTCCGTCTTCCGGCTGGCCGCCGAGGAGGCCCGGCGCGACAGCGGCGAGCTGCAGCGCCTGGACACCGACCCCGGCGGCACCGGGCGCGTCGCCCTGGTGCGCCGCGTCCCCAAGGGCCCGGTCCTGGGCATCGCCCCGTTCAACTTCCCGCTCAACCTGGTCGCCCACAAGGTGGCCCCGGCGCTGGCGGTCGGCGCGCCGATCATCCTCAAGCCCGCCCCGGGCACCCCGCTCACCGCGCTGCTGCTCGGCGAGGTGCTGGCCGAGACCGACCTGCCGCGCGGGGCGTTCTCCGTGCTGCCCATGCCCAACGAGCGCGCGTCGGGCCTGATCACCGACCCGCGGCTGCCGGTCATCTCCTTCACCGGCGGCCAGTTCGGCTGGGAGCTGCAGCGCCGGGCCCCGCACAAGCACGTCACCCTGGAGCTGGGCGGCAACGCCGCGGCCGTGGTGCTGGCCGACGCCGACCTGGACCACGCCGCGCGCCGCATCGCCCTGTTCGGCAACAACCAGGCCGGGCAGGTGTGCATCGGGGTGCAGCGCGTGGTGGTGGACGCGCGGGTCTACGACGACTTCGCCTCCCGCCTGGTCGAGCGCGTCGGCGAGCTGGGCACCGGCGACCCCGCCGACCCGGCCACCCAGGTCGGCCCGATGATCGACGAGGCCGCGGCCGAGCGGGTGCACGGCTGGATCGCCGAGGCCGAGCGGGCCGGGGCCGAGGTGCTCACCGGGGGCGGCCGCGACGGGGTGACGGTGGAGCCGACCGTGCTCGCCGAGGTCCCCGCCGACGCCAAGGTGGTGCGCGAGGAGGTCTTCGGCCCGGTGCTGGTGCTGCAGCGGGTCGAGGGCACCGACGAGGCGTTCGCCGCGGTCAACGACAGCGACTTCGGCCTGCAGGCCGGGGTGTTCACCTCCGACATCGCCACCGCCTTCCGGGCCCACCGGGAGCTGGAGGTGGGCGGCGTGGTCGTGGGCGACGTGCCGACCTTCCGCGCCGACCAGATGCCCTACGGCGGGGTCAAGAGGTCCGGCGTGGGCAAGGAGGGCGTGCGCGCCGCGATGGACGACCTGACCTACGAGCGGGTGATGGTTCTCACCGGCGTGCAGCTGTGAGCAGGGCCATACGGAGTGGTGCGGCTCTCGTGAGAAGCGCCGCACACCAGGGGACCCGCTTCTGAACGGGGCCCCTGGACGGTCCCCCGGGGCGCCGCGCGCCGCCCCGTCCGGTGTCCCGGGGGTTACCTAGCGGTATCGGGACGATGGCACACTTTCCGTTGACGATCACTTAGGCCGGGTTTATACCGGTCTGAGTGCTTTTTGGGTGCATTCCCGGCCGCGTCGCGGTGCGGAGCGCCCCGGCGCGGGCCCGGTGCGGCCCGGCGCCCGTACGGCCACGGCGCCCGACGACGGGGGCGCGCCCCGGAGTACCGCCTCCCGACCGAGGCCCGCTCCGCGGTGCGCTCCCGCCCCGAGGGTGCGCTCATGCTTCAACGGAGAGGTAAGAGATGTCCCCCGACACCATTGGCCTCGCGCTCCTCCTCCTGGGGGTGTTGCTGCTGGTCGCCAAGCTCGTCCGGGTCAAGTGGAAGCTCACGCAGAAGCTGTTCCTGCCGAGCTCGATCATCGGGGGCGGCATCGCGCTGCTCCTGGGACCGGACATCTTCGGCCGCGCCATGACCCTGGTCGACGTCGACTCCTTCACCGAGGGAGGGCTCTTCGGGGCCGGCGTGTACGAGGTGTGGTCCGCGCTCCCGGGCCTGCTCATCTCGGTGGTCTTCGCCGGGCTGTTCCTGGGCAAGCCGCTGCCGAGGTTCAAGGACGCCGCCCGGCTGGCCGGGCCGCAGCTGGCCTTCGGCCTGACCCTGAGCACCGGCCAGTACGTCATCGGACTGCTGCTCGCCCTGCTGGTGCTGGTCCCGGTCTTCAACCTGCCCGCGCTGACCGGCGCGCTCATCGAGATCGGGTTCGTCGGCGGCCACGGCACCGCGGCCGGGCTCGGCGACACCTTCGACAAGGCCGGGTTCCCCGAGGGCCAGGACCTGGCCGTGGGCATGGCCACCGTCGGCCTGCTCGCCGGGATCCTGCTGGGCATCGCCCTGATCAACTGGGGCGTGCGGCGCCGCAAGACCGTCGTGCTCGACTCCAAGGCCGAGATCTCCGACGCCGAGCAGGCCGGGCTCCTGGTCGGCGAGAAGCGGGGCCCCGGCGCGATGCTGACCGTGCACCCCTCCTCGCTGGACCCGCTGGCGCTGCACTTCGGCCTGATCGCCATCGCGGTGCTCATCGGCCAGCTGATCCTGTCCGGGATGCAGGCCGTGGAGCAGGCGCTGTGGGCCGACACCATCGAGATCTTCGAGTACGTGCCGCTGTTCCCGCTGGCCATGATCGGCGGCATCCTGCTGCAGATCCTCATCGACCGCTTCGACAAGAACGCGATCGTCGACTCCATGATGATCGAGCGCGTGCAGGGCTTCTCCCTGGACATGCTCATCATCTCGGCCATGGCCACCCTGTCCCTGCAGGTGCTCGCCGAGAACCTGCTGCCGTTCCTGCTGCTGGCGGCGGCCGGCATCCTGTGGGTGGTCGGCGCCTTCCTGTTCCTGGCCCCGCGGATGATGCCCTCGCACTGGTTCGAGCGCGGCATCGGCGACTTCGGCCAGTCCCTCGGCGTCACCGCCACCGGCCTGGTGCTCATGCGCATCGTCGACCCGGAGCTGAAGACCCCCGCCTACCCGGCCTTCGGCTACAAGCAGCTGGTGTTCGAGCCGTTCTTCGGCGGAGGCCTGGTGACCGCGGCGGCCATTCCGCTGATCATCAGCCCGCACGTGGGCGCGGTGCCGTTCCTGATCATCATGGCGGTGGGCCTGGCGATCAGCCTGTACATGGGCCTGTTCGTGTTCGGACGCAAGCGCAGGGCCGGGGCCGCCGCCCCGGCCCAGGAGAGCGCTTCGGTCGAGTCCTAGCCGGGGCCGACCGGCCGGCCGTCACGACCGGCCGCACGGCGCGAGGGGGGAGGGGCGACGGCGCCCCTCCCCCCTCGACGCGTTCCCGCCGTCCCGCGGGGCGCAGGAGTCAGGCGTTCTGGGCCTCGTCGAAGACGCGGCGCTCGGAGGAGCCCAGGACCGGGCCGTACTGGGTGTCCGCGTCCGAGGCGTACTTGAAGCTGACCACGGACACCACGGTGCCGCGGCCGGACCCGGAGTCGAACCCGGCGAACCACGGCCCGCCGCTGGAGCCCTCGGTCATGTCGCAGGACATGCCGCGCGCGCTGGTGCCGCCCCGGTCCGGGTGGGTGGGGCCGCTGCAGGTGCGCAGCGTCCGGCCGTCGTAGGGCGAGCGGGCCGGGTAGCCGAAGGACCGCACCGGCCCGGTGTGGTCGCCCGAGAAGGAGATGCGCTGGGCACCGGTGGCCTCCTGCACCGGCCCGCCGTCGCCTTCGCGCAGCACGGCGGCCCCGAAGTCGCGGCTGTCGTCGGTGCGCCGCGCCCACTCGGGCGTCACCAGCATCTCCCGGGCGGTGTAGCGCCCGTAGGGCTCCTCGCCGTCGTCGTAGCCCGGAACGAACACCCACTTGGACGCCCACGCCCCGGTGCCGTCCTTGATGCAGTGGCCCGCGGTGACCACCGTGGAGGCGTTGCGGGAGCGCACGACCGACGCGGTGCACGTGAAGTCGCGCCCGTCCATGCTCAGGAAGACCCGCCCGGTGGTGCGGGTGACGGCGCCTCCGCCGGTCCACTCGGGCGCGGTGCCGTCGTCGGCCTGGTGCTCCCGGCCGGTCGCGCCGTATCCGGGCGGCGCGTCGAGCAGCCCGCCGGCGGCGCCGCCGAGCAGCCGCCCGATCGGGCGGGCGGCGGCCATCCGCTCATCGGTCCAGTAGTCCAGCACCGAGGAGGGCTCCTCGGAGGAGGTGTGGCGGACGGCGCCGGGGCCGCCCGGGGCGGGTGCGGGGCCGACCGGATCGGTTGCGGCGGAGGCACCCGTGGCGCCCGCGGCCACGGCGGCCGCGACCAGGGGCGCGACGAGAGCGTGCAGGAGGGACGGTGTCATGGGACGCGATCATGCCACACGGAGGGTGATCGTGTGCCCACTTTCGGTTGGACGACGTGTCGCGGAGTGTCGGGCCGAAAATCGGGGCCCGGTCGGCGCGCGCCGACTGGGCCCCGTTCCTCAGGCCGAGGACGCGGCCGTCAGGCCCGGCCGCCGGGGGCCGGGCCGGTGGGCACCGACAGCGCGGCCGGAGCCTCCTCGGTGGAGCCGAACTCCACCCGCTCGCCGCGGTCGCCCGAGTCGGTGTAGCGGGAGTCCTCGGTGTCCACCACCAGGGCCAGTCGCTGCCCGGGGGCGACGTCCCAGACCACCGGCTCCATCCGCAGGCCCACCTCGACCGGCTCGCCGGGCTCGGCGCCGCGCAGCGTGTAGGGCTCGTGGGTGATCAGCGAACCGGAGCCGTAGCGGTCCACCGCGTACAGGTAGAAGTACAGCGACTGGTCGGCGGCGGTGGGGGTGACCACCAGGTCCACCTCCGGCGACCCGCTCACCCGGGCGCCGTCGGGCAGCCGCGGCCCGGTCCACACCCCGGCGTAGGACCGGTTCACCAGCGGCAGGGACACCCCGGTGGGGATGTCGGCGAACTGCTGGAGCGCGCCGCTGAGCAGCAGCGTCCCGCTCTCGGCGACGGTCCCGCGCCCGGCGCCCACGCCGTAGCTCCAGCCGGTCTCGGGCCCCTCGCCGAGCCCGCCGGTGGACTGCCAGTTGTCCCAGGAGCGAACCGGCTCGCCCAGCCCGTAGTCGAGCGAGCCGTCGGAGACCGACTCCCAGTCGGGGAAGGACGCCCAGCCGCCGCGGCCGTTGTTGGGCTTGACCCGCACCGGGTCCTCGGCGTCCACGCCGTTGTCGGCGCCCTTGAGGTGGTGGTCGAACCAGCGGGCCAGCTCCGACCAGGTCTCGTTGGGCAGGCCGACGGCGCCGAAGGCCTCGGGGGTGGCGTGGTCGCCGGCCGAGAGCATCAGGCGCTTGGGCCCGGTCAGCTCCCCGTAGAAGTCGGTGAGCTGGCCGGGCGGGAAGATGCCGTCGTTCCAGGCGTGGCCGATCATCACCGCGGTGCCGTTGGCGTTGATCGCGTCCACCTTGGTGGAGACCGACCGCTCGGGGGCCAGGTCCAGGGCGGGCTGGACGTTGCCCCTGCGGTACTCGCGCTCCATCTCCAGCAGTTTCTCGCCGGGCGTGCCGGTCAGGTGGGCGGAGTTCAGCAGCAGCTCCACCGCCTGGTAGCTGATCGTCTCGTGGGAGTAGATCGACTCGGCGAGGTCGGCCCAGCCGCTCATCGCCCCCACGGCCCTGACCCGGTCGTCCTCGGCGGCGGTGAGCAGGCTGATCCCGGCTCCGTAGGAGATCCCGGCCATGCCGATGCGGTCGGGGTCGGCGTCGGTGTTCTCCAGGGCCCAGTCGATGACGGCGCGGGCGTCGCCCACGTCCTCGGGGCCGGCGACCTCGATCGCGCCGCCGGAGTCCCAGAAGCCGCGGGAGGTGTAGGTGACGACCTGGTACCCGGACTCGTAGGCGAGCCTCTTGGCGGCACCCACGTACAGGAGGTTGTTGGTGGCCCAGGCGGTCGGCATGACCAGCAGCGGACGGGGCCCGTCGTGGCCGGTGGGGGTGATCACCTTCGCGGGGAGGTCGATGCCGCCGTGGCCGGGGATCGTCTCGTCGGTGACCCGGACGCCCGTCTCGGCGTGGGCGGGGGGTACGGCCAGGGTCACCATGAGTAGCGATGCGAGCACGGCGGTGCACAGTGTGCGGAGTCGGCGCATGGCGTCCTCGTTTCCGGCCCTCGGCGGGCCGCGTGCGGGGGTGCGGGGGGATGCGGCGGCGGTGCCGCGGGGCCCGTCCGGGGTCGCGCCGTGCCCGGCCGCAGAGGCGGCCGGACCCCCGTCGGGGCCGGGTCCGCCGGGGGCGGCGGACCGGGAGTCTACTGTGAGGTAACTTACATGGCCGGTAACTTAGACGCGACGGGGGTGGATGTAAAGGGGGCCGCCGCCCGGACCTGATCAGTCGCGCCGTGTACCCCGTGGACACCCGCCCGATGCGCGACAATGGCCGGGTGCGAATCGCTGAACGACTCCTGCAGAGCTCCCGGCCCGCCGATACCCGCGAGGTCGTCCTCCTCGGCTCCACCGGCTCCATCGGAACGCAGGCCATGGAGGTCGTGCGCGCGAACCCGGGCCGCTTCCGGGTGCGGGCGCTGGCCGCCGGGGGCGGCCGCGCCGCACTGCTGGCCGACCAGGCGGCCGAGACCGGCGCCGAGGCCGTCGCCGTCGCCGACGCCGGGCGCGCCGCCGAGGTGGCGCGGCTGCTCGCCGAGCGCGGCAGCGGCGCCAAGGTGCTCGCCGGTCCCGAGGGGGTCGCCGAGGCCGCCTCCTGGGACTGCGACGTGGTGCTCAACGGCATCACCGGGGCCCTGGGGCTGGAGTCCACCCTGGCCGCGCTGCGCGCCGGGCGCCTGCTGGCGCTGGCCAACAAGGAGTCGCTGATCATCGGTGGGCCGCTTGTGCGCGCCGCCGCCCAGCCCGGGCAGATCGTGCCGGTCGACTCCGAGCACTTCGCCCTGGCCCAGTGCTACCCGCGGGTGCCCGCCGCCGAGCTGACCGCCCTGGCCACCGGGCAGGTCGACGCCCGCGTCGAGGACGTGCGCCGGCTGGTCATCACCGCCAGCGGCGGCCCCTTCCGCGGCCGCGGCCGCGCCGAGCTGGCCGGGGTCGGCCCCCAGGACGCGCTGAACCACCCCACCTGGAGCATGGGGCCGGTGATCACGGTGAACTCGGCCACCCTGGTCAACAAGGGCCTGGAGGTGATCGAGGCGCACCTGCTCTTCGACGTCCCGCTGGAGCGCATCGAGGTGGTCGTGCACCCCCAGTCGATCGTGCACTCCATGGTCGAGTACACCGACGGCTCCACGCTCGCCCAGGCCAGCCCGCCCAGCATGCGCATCCCGATCGCCTACGGGATGTCCTGGCCGCACCGGGTCGGCGCGGCGGCGCCCCCCGTGGACTGGACCCGCGCGCAGAGCTGGACCTTCGAGCCGCTCGACCACGACGCATTTCCCGCCGTCCGGCTGGCCTGCGACGTCGGCGCCGCCGGGGGCACCGCCCCGGCCGTCTACAACGCCGCCAACGAGGAGGCCGTGGACGCCTTCCTGAACGGGCGGCTGTCCTTCCCCGCCATCGTGGACACCGTGGCCCAGGTAGTCTCAGAGCGTCACGGCACGGACGAACCGGAGGAACTCACCCCCGACGACGTCCGCGCGGCCGACGAACGGGCACGGAGCCGCGCCCGGGAGCTGATCGCCCGGGCAGCCTGAGGAGAGGTACATGACCGCAGTGCTCACGATCGCGGGGATCGTCCTTTTCTTCCTGGGACTCCTCTTCTCCATCGCCTGGCACGAGCTGGGCCACCTGGGCACGGCCAAGATGTTCGGCATCCGCTGCACCCAGTACATGGTGGGCTTCGGGCCCACCGTGTGGTCCAGACGCATCGGGGACACCGAGTACGGCGTCAAGTGGGTGCCGCTGGGCGGCTACGTCCGCATGGTCGGCATGATCCCGCCGGCCGCCCCGGACGTCTCCGGGCGCCCGATGGGCCGCATCCGCGCGATGATCGAGGACGCGCGCGAGGCGAGCAGCGTAGAGGTGGAGCCGGGCGACGAGGACCGCCAGTTCTACCAGCGCGCGCCGTGGAAGCGGATCATCGTCATGTTCGGTGGGCCCGCGATGAACCTCGTGCTGGCCGTCGGCCTGTTCGCCGTCCTGCTCATGGGCATCGGCGTCCCGCAGCCCTCCACCACCGTGAACGCGGTGAGCGAGTGCGTGATCCCCGCCGACGCCACCGACACGGCCTGCCCCGAGGACGCGCCGACCACGCCCGCCGCCGCGGCCGGGTTCCGCCCCGGCGACGTGATCGTGGCCGTCGGCGGGGAGCGGGTGGCCGGCTGGAACGACGCCAACCGGCTCATCCGGGAGTCGCCCGGCCCCACCGCGTTCACCGTCGAGCGCGGCGGCGAGGAGGTCGAGCTGGAGGCCGACCTCATCGAGAACACGGTGGTGGCGCGCGACGCCGACGGCGAGATCCGGTTCAAGACCGGCCCCGACGGCGAGCCGCTCACCGACGACCAGGGCTACCGCATCCCCGACACCGAGAAGGCCGCCTTCCTGGGGATCACCTTCCAGAACGAGCGCACGGCGCTGGGCCCGGGCGAGACCGCCGCCTTCATGGGCGACACCATCGTCGGCGTGGGCGAGGCGCTGGTGGCCCTGCCCACCAAGGTCGACGACGTCTTCCGGGCGGCGTTCCTGGGCGAGGAGCGCACCATGGACTCGCCGGTGGGCATCGTCGGGGCCTCCCGCATCGGCGGCGAGGTGCTGTCCCAGCCCATCCCGCTGGTCGAGCGGGCGTCCTTCCTGATCAACCTGCTGGCCGGGGTGAACCTCTTCCTGTTCGCCTTCAACATGCTGCCGATCCTGCCGCTGGACGGCGGGCACATCCTCGGCGCCCTGTGGGAGTCGGTGCGCCGCGCCTTCGCCAAGGTGTTCAAGCGCCCCGACCCGGGCCCCTTCGACGTCGCCAAGCTGATGCCGGTGGCCTACGTCGTCGTGGCCTGCTTCCTGGTGTTCAGCGCCATGCTGCTGATCGCCGACGTGGTCAACCCGCTGCGCGTGACGCAGTGACGCGGTGACGCCGCCGGGGGCGCCTCCCCGGGTGACGCGCGGGTGACCGGAGGGCGGCGGGCGCGCGGCCTCCCGGCCGCCGTGGCCCCGCACCCGCGCGGGGGAGGGTAGCCTAGTCAGCGCATGCGGACGGCGGCGCCACCGCTCTCCCAGAACCGGGGGTCCCCCCGGTCCCGGTGCGCCCGGCCGCCTCCTGCGCGGCGCCCGGTGCGGCGCCCCCAGCCCTTCGACTTTCAACCGAAGCCGCCGGACCACCCCGGCGGCCCGCGAGGTGAGACCGTGACCGTCGATCTTGGAATGCCCGCCACCCCGCCGCTGCGACTGGCGGAGCGGCGCCACTCCCGGCAGA